>DATBHG010000001.1:0-55452 GCA_036557665.1 Xanthobacteraceae bacterium
AGGTCCTGATCTCCGACGTGCCGACGACATTGCACCCGATCAGCTCCGGGCTGTTCCAGGCGGCGCCCAAGAGCATCATCGTCCTGCCCATCCTGTTCGAGGGTCAGGTCAAGGCGGTGATCGAGCTCGCCTCGCTCTCCCCGTTCACCGAGCTGCAGCTCGGGTTCCTCGAGCAGCTGACCGCCTCGATCGGCATCGTGCTGAACTCGATCGAGGCGACGATGCAGACCGAGGGCTTGCTCACCCAGTCGCAGCAGCTCGCCGCCGAGCTGCAGACGCAGCAGCGCGAGCTGCAGCAGACCAACGAGCAGCTGGAGCAGAAGGCTCAGCAGCTGGCCGAGCGCAACGTGGAGGTGGAGGCCAAGAACCAGGAAATCGACCAGGCGCGGCGCGCGGTGGAAGAGAAGGCCGCGGAACTGGCGCTGACCTCGAAATACAAGTCCGAGTTCCTCGCCAACATGTCGCACGAGCTGCGCACGCCGTTGAACAGCATTCTCATCCTCGGCCAGCAGCTGTCGGACAACCCCGAGCGGAATCTCTTGCCCAAGCAAGTCGAGTTCGCGCGCACCATCCACGGGGCCGGCACCGATCTGCTCAACCTCATCACGGACATCCTGGACCTCTCGAAGATCGAATCCGGCACGGTGTCCGTCGAGGCGGAGGAGGTCTTCTTCAACAACCTGCTGGACATGGTGGCGCGGCCGTTCCGCCACGAGGCGGACAATCGCAAGCTGACCTTCGACACCAAGATCGATCCGCGGCTCGACCGCAGCATGATCACCGACGCAAAGCGCCTGCAGCAGATCCTGAAGAACCTGCTGTCGAACGCCTTCAAGTTCACCGAGCAAGGCGGCGTGCGGCTGTCGATCAGCGCGGCGCCGGGCGGCTGGAACCCGGATCACCCGACCTTGCGGCAGGCGCCGGCGGTAGTGGCCTTCGAGGTCTCCGACACCGGCATCGGCATCCCGCCGGAAAAGCAGAGGATCATCTTCGAGGCGTTCCAGCAAGCCGACGCCAGCACCAGCCGGAAATACGGCGGCACCGGGCTCGGCCTCGCCATCAGCCGCGAGCTTGCCAACCTGCTCGGCGGCGAGATCCAGCTGCGCAGCACCCCCGGCATGGGCAGCACGTTCACGCTCTATCTGCCGCTGAAATACGTCGGCCCGACTGCGGCAGTGCGGACCGGCACGGTGCCGACCACCTTGGCCATCACCACCGGCAAAGCCACTGCGCGGCTGGCGGAGATTCCGGTCGAGGCGATTCCGGACGACCGCGACACGGTGCAGCCCGGCGAGGCGGTGCTACTCATCGTCGAGGACGACCCGCATTACGCCCGCATCATGGTCGATCTAGCGCACGATTCGGGGCTCAAGGTGCTGGTGGCGCAGCGCGGCGGTGATGCGCTGGCGCTGGCCCGCGAGTACCGGCCGAGCGCCGTCTCGCTTGACGTGTTCCTGCCGGACATGCTGGGTTGGTCCGTGCTGAGCCAGTTGAAGCAGGATCCGGCGACACGGCACATCCCGGTGCAGATCGTCACCATGGACGAGGACCGTCAGCACGGGCTCGCGCGCGGTGCATTCTCCTTCATGACCAAGCCGGCCACCAAGGATGGCCTCGAGAACGCGCTGTCGCGGATCAAGGACTACACCAAGCCGCGGCGCAAGCGGCTCCTCGTCATCGAGGACAGCGCCGCCGAGCGCCTGAGCATCACCCAGCTCTTGGGCCACGATGACATCGACATCGTCACGGTCGAGACCGGCGCCGCCGGTCTTGCTCTGCTGCGCGAGGGCGGCATCGATTGCGTCGTCCTCGACCTCAGGCTGCCGGACATGTCGGGCTTCGAGCTGCTCGAGCAGATCAGGGACGACGCCGCACTCTCCGACATCCCGGTTGTCGTCTTCACCGGCCGCGAGCTGTCGCCCGAAGAGGATGCCCAGCTCCACACCATGGCGCGCAGCGTCGTGGTCAAGGGTGTCGAATCGCCGGAGCGCCTGCTTGACGAGACGGCGCTTTTCCTGCACCGCGTGGTGGCCGATCTGCCCGAACCCAAGCAGCGCATGCTCGAGCGGCTGCACAGCTCGGACGAGGATCTCGTCGAGAAAGCCGTGCTGCTGGTCGATGACGACGCGCGCAACATCTTCGCCTTGAGCAGCGTCCTCGAGCGCCGCGGCATGCGCGTGCTGACCGCGACCACCGGCAGCGAGGCGATTGCCCTGCTCGAGGCAACGCCGGAGATCGCCATCGTCCTCATGGATATCATGATGCCGGAGATGGACGGCTATCAGACCATCCAGGTGATCCGGTCAAAACCGGCGTACCGTCGCCTGCCGATCATCGCGCTCACGGCCAAGGCCATGAAGGGCGACCGGGAGAAATGTCTGGAGGCAGGCGCCTCGGATTACCTCGCAAAACCCGTGAACACGGAACAGCTGCTCTCGGCGCTGCGCATGTGGCTGCACCGATGACTTCCAGCGCCCGAGGACAGCAATGATCCCCGACGGTAAGCTCAACATCCTGTTGGTCGACGACCAACCGGGAAAGCTGCTCAGCTATGAGACGATTCTTGCCAGTCTGGGCGAGAATCTCATCAAGGCGGCTTCCGCGCGCGAGGCTCTGGAGCAGCTGCTGAAGCAGGAAATTGCAGTGGTGCTGGTCGATGTCTGCATGCCGGACCTGGATGGCTTCCAGCTGGCCGCCATGATCCGCGAGCACCCGCGGTTTCAGAAGACTGCGATCATCTTCATATCCGCGATTCACCTCACCGATGTCGACCGGCTGCGCGCCTACGAGATGGGCGCCGTCGATTACGTCCCGGTACCGGTCATCCCGGAAGTCCTGCGCGCGAAGGTGCGGATTTTCGCCGAGCTCTATCGCAAGACACGCCAGCTGGAGCAGCTCAATGCGGAGCTGGAGCGCCGGGTCGCCGAGCGGACGGCCGAGCTCGAGGCATCAGCCAGCCGGCTTCTGCAAAGCGAGCAGCGCCGCAGCTTGGCGCTCGCAGCCGGCCAGATGGGATCCTGGCAATGGGACCCGCTTACCGGCCGCTTTCAATGGGATGACGGTCAATACCGCATCTTCGGAGTGAACCCCGATAGCTTCGAGGTGACCATCGAAAACGTGCGCTCGCTGGTGCACCCCGACGACTGGAAGCATCTTCAGAATACGATCAAACCCGCCACCCCGAACACGCCCTCGTTCCAAAGCGAGTTTCGCGTCTGCCGTCCGAGCGGGGAGCTGCGCTGGTGCATCGGGACGGCGGTCGCCACCGTGGACGCCACGGACCAGGTCGTGCGGATCACCGGCGTCACCGTGGACATCACGGAGCGCAAGGAAGCCGAGGAGCGTCAAGGGCTGCTCGCGCGCGAGGTCGACCATCGCGCGCGCAACGCGCTGGCCCTGGTGCAATCGATCGTCAGGCTCACCCGGGCTGACAGCATCAAATCCTACATCGCGGCGGTCGAAGGCAGGATCGCGGCGCTCTCGCGTGCCCACACTCTCCTCGCCCACAGCCGCTGGCAAGGAGCCGACCTCGTCCGGCTCGTGGAGGAAGAGCGTGCCGCCTACCGCATGGGCGACGCCGAGAGGATCGCCGCAAGCGGCCCGGACGTGTCACTCGACCCGCGCACGGCGCAGACGCTCGCGCTCGCCTTGCACGAGCTCTCGACCAACGCCGCCAAATACGGCGCCCTGTCGGTGGCGTCAGGCCGCGTAGAGCTGACCTGGGATTTGCAACCGGAACGCATGATCCTGCGCTGGATCGAGACGGGCGGGCCCTCCACGCAGGAGCCGCCATCGGCCGGTTTCGGTATCAAGGTGATCAGCTCCAGCCTCGAGCGCCAGCTCGAGGGCGAAGCCAGTTTCCAATGGCTCCCCGAGGGCCTTCACTGCGTCCTCACGGTGCCGCGCCGCGACAACATCGAAGTGATGGTACGTCACGACAGCGCGCGCCGCAGGCTCGCTGCCGAAGGCTCGGCTCTTCCCATCAAGCTCGATAACGGCAACAGCATCCTTCTGGTCGAGGACGAGATCCTTGTCGCCATGATGATGCGGGACACGCTCACCGAGCTGGGATTCTCGGTCATCGGTCCGTTCAGCAGGCTTTCCGAGGCGATGGTCGCCGCCGTTCACGACGAGATCGACGCCGGCATCATCGACGTCAATCTTGGGGGAGAGTTCGTCTATCCGGTCGCGGACGTGCTCGTGGCACGCAACATCCCGTTCGTTTTCGTGACCGGCTATGGGGTCGAGAGCATCGAGTCGCGCTTCGGCTCTATGCCGGTGATCAAGAAGCCGGTGCAAAGACAAGCCCTGGAGACCATCTTCATTCCGGCAAGCGGTCCCGCTCGTTTGACCAACCCTGCTTTCGGCGCGGGGCGAGACAAATATCACCGGGCCGGTGTGGCTTCCTGAGAGCGCGATCAGCCCTCCTGGAACGCTTCCTCTCGCTTGCTCCGGATCGCCGGCAGCGCGACCAGGACGCATAACGCGGCCGCCGCCATCAATAGCCCCAGGCTGATGGGCCGCCGAAGGAATATCAGCGGGTCGCCGCTCGAGATCCGCATGGCCCGGCGCAGATTCTCCTCCATGAGAGGGCCCAGCACGAAACCGAGGATCATCGGGGCGGGCTCGCATTCCAGCTGGGCGAAGATAAAGCCCATCACGCCGAACCCTGCAGCCAAGAGCACAGCCACAGGACTGTTGCTCACGGTGTAAACGCCGATTGCGCAGAACAGCAGGATGGCAAGATAGAGAAATCGGTACGGTACCTTCAGGAGCTGCACCCATATGCCGATCAGCGGGAGGTTGATGATCACCAGCATCAGGTTTCCGATCCACATGCTGGCGATCATGCCCCAGAACATGCCGGGGCGTTCCGTCATGATCTGTGGTCCCGGCTGGATGCCGTGGATAGTCAGTGCCCCGATCATCAGCGCCATGACCGCATTTCCCGGAATGCCCAGGGTCAGCATGGGTATGAACGAGGTTTGCGCGCCGGCATTGTTGGCGGATTCCGGCCCTGCCACTCCCTCGACGGCGCCTTGCCCGAATTGCGCCGCGTACCGCGATGATCTTTTTTCCAACGCATAGGCCGCGAACGAGCTCAACGTCGCCCCGCCTCCGGGAAGCACTCCCAGGATCGAGCCGAGCGAGGTGCCGCGCAGCACCGCCGGCCAGGCGCGCCGGAAGTCCTCCCGCGTCGGCCATAGCCGCGCGATCCTCTGCGCCACCAGAGAGCGGGCTTCCTGCGGCCTGCTGAGATTGGTGATGATCTCGCCCAGGCCGAACACTCCGATAGCCAGCGTGGCGACATCAATTCCATCGGTGAGCTCGGTAACGCCGAAGGTAAAGCGGGTGCCGCCGGTGTTGCCATCGGTGCCCACGAGACCGATCAGCAGCCCGAGGATGATCATCGCGATCGCCTTGAGCACAGAGCCGTGGGCAAGCACCACGGCCGCGATCAGCCCGAGCACCATGAGCGAGAAATATTCCGGCGCGCCAAACGACTGCCCGACCACCGCCAGCGGCGGCGCAAACGTCGCGATCAACAAGGTCGATACGCAGCCTGCGAAGAACGAGCCGAGCGCGGCCACCGCGAGGGCGGCGCCGGCACGGCCCTGCTTTGCCATCTGGTGCCCGTCGATGCATGTGACCACGGACGACGTCTCGCCGGGGAGATTCACCAGAATCGCGGTGGTAGAGCCGCCATACTGCGCGCCGTAAAAGATGCCGGCGAGCATGATCAGCCCGGACGTGGGCTCGACATGAAAAGTCAGCGGCAGCAGCATCGCGATCGTCGCGATCGGGCCGATGCCGGGCAGAACTCCGATCAAGGTGCCGACCAGCGCGCCGGCAAGCGCAAAGAGCAGATTGGCAGGCGTGAGCGCGATGCCAAACCCGAGGGCAAGGTTGTGGGCGAGCTCCATCTACCAATCCGGCCACACCGGGATGGCAAGCCCGAGCCCGACGATGAAAATGCCCCACGACAGAGCGATGAGCACCGCCGCCGCGGCCATTGTCTCGAGCGGGCGCAAACCGCGTGCTCCCGCCGCGCCTACGGCAATGAGCAGGAAGATCGAAGCGACGAGCCCCAGCCGCTCGATGCTCAAGCCGAAGATCACCAGGCTCGCCGTGACGAGCACGAGAGGCCGCCATGCCGAGCTGCCGTAAGCCGCGGCCGCGCGCTCGGATTGCAGCTCGAACAATCCCCGGAGGAGGACCAGGCAACCCAGGCCCAGCAGCACCCAGCACAGCAAGCGGGGCACGTAGCCCGTGCCCATGCGCACCGCCGTTCCTATCGGATAGCCGCGGGAGAGATACAGTCCGATAATGGCGACGCCGGCGAACAGCAGACCTGCCAGGACGTCTTTACGCCGGAACAAGGCGCGCGCTCTCGATAGTCGCGCCGCTCATTCCGCGGATTCGATCTTCACCGCGGTTGTAATGTCCTTCCAGGACGCGATTTGTCCGGCAAGCCACGCCTTGGCATCGTCGAGCGAGCGGCTGGGCATGATGATGAAGTTCTGTTTGCTGAAAGCGTCGATCACGGCCGGCGCCCGCAACGACTCCACCGCCGCCTTGAATATCGTCTCCATTAGGTCTTTCGGCGCAGCCGCAGGTGCGAACAGCGCCTGCCAGGCGATGGTTCCGACCCCGGGATAGCCTGCCTCCTGCATCGTCGGCACGTTCGGGTAGTCGGGCAAGCGCCGCGGATTTACGACCGCCAGCGGATACAGCTTGCCGGCCTTGATCTGAGCCGCGCTGGAAGCAGCGTTGAGGAACGCCACCTGGGTATCGCCGGTAATCATGTCGTTGATGATGCCCGCCGCTCCCGCTTTGTTGTGGATCGCAACCATGTCCAGGTCGCCGGCCTTCTTGGCGAAATAGGCCATGTCATAGTGCGGATAGCTCCCCGCCCCGACGGTGCCGTAGCGGAGCTTGCCTGGATTCTTCCTGGCATAATCGAGCAGCTCGGGAACGCTCTTCACGCTGAAATTCGTGGTGGTCGCCAGCAGGAATGCAGGAATATCCACGAGGCTGGTGACCGGCGCGACCTTCTTGTCGTAATCGGGCACCTTGCCGGGGGTGACCACGGGAGTGATAGCGTTCGTGGTCACGTTCCCGATCATCAGGGTGTAGCCGTCCGGCCGAGCGTTCACGAGCTCATTGATCGCGACAATTCCATTGGCTCCCGGCTTGTTCTCGACGACGAAGGTCTGCCCGAGACTCTGGCGCAGCGGCTCGCTCAGGATGCGGGCGACGATATCTGTCGCGCCTCCAGGAGCGTAGGGCACCACGATCTTGACCGGCTTGGCCGGATATTTCTCCTGCGCGCAGGCGGCATCCGCTCCGAGCGCAACGCACAGCAAGGCAGCAAGCATTCCGAAGCGTTTCACGCAAACCCTCCCATACCGTGAGCCAGCAGCTGCTTTTCTGTTACGCCGCCTTGAATCCGTGCAGGCTGTGCGATGCATCCTTGCAGGTGAAAAACACGACATCCGCATCCGGGGACGCCTTGCCGGAGTGCACGACATTCGCCGGAACGTAGAGCACGGACCCCGGTTTTGCCTCCAGCTGTTTGTCCCCGATCCTCGCCTGGAAGGTGCCTTGCAGAATATAGATCCACTGCTCATTGGGATGGGAATGGGGCTCGGCGCCGGTGCCCGCAGCCATGCGCATCAAACCGACGATCATGCGCTCGCCTTCCACGCATGCCCCTTCGGCGGTGGAATAGTCCGGCCCGCCGAGAATATGGTTCACCTTCGCGAGGTCGAACAGATATTCGCCGTTGCCGGCGCGCTTCGCGCCAGGGGTCCGCGCGGCGGGGGCTTGATCCGGCATTCCTGTTCTCCTGCGTTGCTGCCGTCGAGTCCGCGAGCGGAGCTGGCTCAAGCAAATGCGCGTGCGGACGGCTTGGCGGCCACGCGCCCGAGCAGCCCTTGCGCGGTCTCGCCGAGAATGGATGCTTGTCCCGTCGCCCCGACGGACAGCCCGCGCACCTGCAGCACTCCGTCCGGCATTCCCATGTCGAAGGGATAGTCGCTGCCCAGCAGCACGCGGTCCGTGCCGGCGCTGCCGACCAGGAAGGCGAGAGCCTCCTTCGAGTGAACGATGGTATCGAAATAGAACCGCTTGAGAGAATCGGTCGGCGGCTTGGGCAGTTTCTGCTTTGGCTCGTCGCGCACTTGCCAGCCATGCACGAGCCGGCCGGCCTGGTACGGGAGGAAGCCGCCGCCATGGGCAAGGCAGATCTTGAGCGTAGGATAGCGCTCGAGCACGCCGCTGAAGACCAGGCAAGCGGCAGCAATGGTCGTATCGAGCGGGTTGCCGATGAGATTGGTGAGGTAGTAGGACGAAAGCCGATCGGCCGCCGCTACATTGATGGGGTGCACCAATACGAGCGCGTCGAGCTCCGCGGCCGTCGCCCAGACCGGCTCGAGCTCGGGGTCATCGAGGTTCTTGCCGGCCACGTTGGAGCCGATCTGCGCCCCGGCAAGCCCGAGCGCGGTCACCGCATGGCGAAGCTCATCGGCGGCTTGTTGCGGCGCCTGCATCGGCAACGTGGCAATGGCGCGGAAATGCTCCGGACGCGCCTTTACCAGCTTGGCGAGCTGCTCGTTCTGGATGCGCGCGAACACGCTCGCCAACGCCGGGGGCTGGCTGTAGAGGAAGGTCTGCGGACACGCCGAGACGACCTGCACATCGACCTTGGAAGCCGCCATGTCCCTGAGCCGCCGTTCCAGGTCCCACCCGCCCCGGGGGAAGTGCCGGTACACGCTTCCAGCCACGTCGAGGGTGCCGAACTGCTCATCCGTCTGCGAGAGCTTCGGAGCGATCTTGGGCGCTTCGCGCTGGAGTAGCCGGATGGTTTCTTCGGTCAGGATATGGGCATGAATATCGACGGTATTTGCCGGCATGGGTGCGATGCTCGTTCCACCAAAGCGAAGTCCGCGAAGCAGCCCGCAGAGTAATGGAAATGACCGGCTAGATCGAGTGGCGAGAGGAAAGACCGGCGTCAAACCGCCGTCATATTTCTCCGGTGAACCCGCGCCGGCCGGCACCGCGAGCCAAGGACCCGCGCGCCGTGGAACTCACGGCCAATCCGGCGATTCTCAAGCCCAAGTTGGACGTTTCACGATGTCGGGATTTGCCAACCCGCGTATACGGTCTGGGAATTGCGCGCGCCGCAGATGGCTGTTGTGGATGTGAAGCACGGAAGACGCAACATCGCGCAAGCTTTTCGCGGGTGACGGCCTGCGGCCGGTTATGGGGTCGGGTTTCGGATTGGGATGCAGGGGAGACAGAAGGATGATGGACTTGCCCGCCTCTTTCACAGCGATGCTGGATCTTCCTTGTGGGAGATATAGGCTGTGTAATAATTGACGACGCTCACAATGCGGGAGGCTTAAGAATTTCATCGGCAAGCGCCTTGAGATTGAGCCACCTGAAGTACCGCTGTCCCTTGAGGCGGATGTAGTACAGGTTGAACCCGTCGATATAAAACGCGGTGCGCATGCAGGAGCCGGATCATATAAGCAAAGACCGCTCGGGATTGCTCCCTTGCGGCCTTTGAGCCTACAGCAAGCTGTAGGTGGGTTCGTCTGCTATGTAGCACGGGATGCATGAGTTTTCAATCTGGCGAGCGCGCGCAAAACCGCTGTCTTAATCTAACGTTCATGCGGGCTCGTCCACCACCCGGCTGCGCAGGGTTCCGACGCTGGAGATCTCCACTTCCAGCACGTCGCCCGGCTTCATCCAGACCGGTGGATTGCGCCGATGCCCCACGCCCTCCGGAGTTCCGGTGGCAATGATGTCACCCGCGGCGAGCGAGGTGAAATCCGAGCAGAACGAGATGATCTGCGGCACCGAATAGATCAAGAGATCGGTTGCGGCCTTTTGCATGACTTCTCCGTTGAGTCGGGTGACCAAGGTCAAGCGGGTCGGATCGGGAATCTCGTCCGATGTGACGATCCATGGACCGATGGGCCCGGTACCGGGAAAATTCTTGCCGGAAGCCACGGAAAACTGCTGATAGTCGCGCACGCTGCCGTCGACGAAACAGGTATACCCGGCGACGTGGTCGAGCGCGCGTTCAACCGGGATATGCCGCCCGGCGCGTCCGATCACGACGGCCAGCTCACCCTCGAAATCGAACTTTTGCGATACCAACGGACGTATCAGCTCGCCCTCATGCCCGACCAGCGTGCTCGTGAGCCGAATGAACATGCTGGGTTGCTTCGGCAGATCGCGCCCGGTCTCGGCGGCATGGCCGCGATAGTTGATCCCGGCACAGAGAATTTTTTCCGGATTGGGTATCGGCGGCAGCCATTTGATCTGCTCGAAAGCATGGTCCGGCTTTGCTGCATCGGCTGCCTTCTTCATTTCTGGAACAGCGTCGGCCGCAAGCGCATCTCGCAAGCCGGGATATCTGCTGCCCAGCCGCTCGCCGAGCGTAATAACGCCTTCGGCGACCACCGCTCCGAAAGCCATCCTTCCATCGGCGATATAGCTTGCCAGCCTCATGACGGCGCCTTCACGAAGGATGCGCGGGGCCGACCCGCGCCTGAGGGAGGGGTATCATGTCTAATGCATGGCCTTGCCGCCATCGACATTGATGGTCTGCCCGGTCATGAAGTCGCTGGCCGGCGCCGACAGAAACATGACCGCGCCGACGAGATCGGCCGCGACCTGCACGCGCTCGATGGCGCGGCCGGCAATCCGGGCGGCGAGATAATTCCCCGAGGAGGAGGCCGCCTGAGTGTCGCTCTGGGTCATTCCGGGGGTGACGGCATTGACCGTGATGCCGAACTCGGCGACCTCGCGCGCCAGGGCACGCGTAAACCCGATCACGCCGGCTTTGGACGTCGTGTAATGCAGCCGGTTGGGAGTCCCCTCCCATACCCGCGACGACGAGATGTTGACGATCTTGCCGCGCCCGCGTTGCTGCATCGCCGGAAACACCGCGCGGCAGGAGAGGAACATGCCGCGCAGATTGACCGCCATCACCCGGTCCCATTCATCCACCGGGATTTCCAGCCAGGAGCGGCGCGCAAGAACGCTCATGAGCGAGGCGTTGTTGATGAGCACCTCGATGCTGCCGAAATGATCGAGGGCAGCCTTGGCCATGGCCGTGGTGGCATCCGCGCTTGCGATATCCGTTTCCAGTCCAACGACCTGCAATCCCTGTCCCTGCAACATCGCAGCGACGGATTTGGCAGCTGCGCCGTCTACGTCGGCAGCGAGGACTCGAGCACCGGCCTTGGCGAACTCCTCGACGTAAACCTTACCGATGCCCTTGCCGCCGCCGGTAATCACCACGCTGCGGCCGCTCAGATTGAAGCGCTCGTTCATGCCGGCCTGCTCGAGGAGATAGTGGGGACAAGCACCCAGGCAGAGCAACAGGCACACGGTACAGCCCGTGCACCCAGCTCGCTCGCTCTGTCAAGTCGCAATGTCAGGGACTACCTCGATCTCGGTATCATCGAGGGCCTCGAGCAGAATGGATATCTCGCCGGGCTGGAGAAGAAATAGTTGGACGCAATCGACCTCGAGATCATCTATCAGTCCACGTTGCAGATCGCCCGCGAGCTGACCGTCAACATGCTGCGCACGGGCTATTCGACCATCATCAAGGAGAGCCAGGATTTCACCTTCGCAATCTTCGACGGCGAAGGGCGCATGGTTGCGCAGGGCATTCCGCAGCCGCTGCACATCGGTCCGCTTGCGGCGCAAGTAGGCGAGATCCGCCGGCGCTTTGCCGGGACGATCGACCCCGGCGATGCCTTCATCGTCAACCATCCCTACCAGGCCTGCCAGAACCATGCGACCGACGTGACCGTCATCTCTCCGGTCTTCGCCGGCGGGCGGCTGGTTGCCTTCATCGGCAACATCGCCCACAAGCCGGATCTGGGCGGCAAGGTTCCCGGCACCAACAGCGGCGACGCCACTGATGTGTTTCAGGAAGGTTTTCTAATTCCGCCGCTCAAAATCCTTCGCCGCGGCGAGCTCAATACCGACGTGGAAGCGCTGGTCAGCGCCAATACCCGCACGCCCGAGGTCACCTGGGGCGACGTCAAAGCACAGGTCAACACCAACGCCTATGGCCTGCACAAATTCAACGAGCTGTTCGCAAAGCACGGCCTCGATAGGGTGCTTGCCTGCTGGCAAAGATGGATGGAGCTCTGTGAGAGCGAGCTGCGCGCGGCCATCACGGCGGTGCCGGACGGACGCTACGGCCCGGAAACCGATCATCTCGACGATGACGGCGTAGACCTCGCCAGGCCGCACCGCATCTCCGCTTCCCTCGAAGTGAGCGGCGATACGCTGCATTTCATTCTCGACAGCGATGCGCAGGCGCGCGGCCCGATCAATCTTCGCCCATGCGTGTCGCGCAATTTCATCGAATGCCTGGTCAAGATGATTTTCGTTCCGCGGCTGCCCGTCAACGACGGGCTCTCGCGGCCGGTGCGCGTATCCTATCCGCCGGAAGGCTCGCTGCTCAACCCGCGGTTTCCTGCGCCGGTCAACATGTATGTGCGGCCGAGCCAGGTCACGACATCGGTGTTGTTGCGTGTGCTCGCGCGCGCGCTGCCTGGGCGCGTGCCGGCGCCCGGCAGCGCGGCGGGGGGGTCGCTGTCGAGCGCGGGGCGCCATCCCTCATCGGGGCGCTGGTACTCGCAATATGAAATCCTCAACGGCGGCACCGGCGCACGTCCCGGCAGCGATGGCGTCAGCGCCATGGACGAGCTGGTGGTGAACGTGATGAACACCCCGGTCGAGGCGATCGAGACAGAGTTTCCCGTCCGTGTCGAGCGCTACGAGCTTGCCGCCGATTCGGGCGGACCGGGGACATTCCGCGGCGGGCTCGGCGTCCGGCGGCAGTGGCGCATTCTGGCGGAGGAATCGATCGTCAACCTGCGCATGGACCGCTTCAAGTTCGCGTCGCCCGGAATCTCCGGCGCCAAGCCCGCGCGCGCGTCCAAAGCCGTGCTCAATCCGGGGAGCCCGGCGGAGCGGCCGCTTACATCGAAAGTCGCGGGGCTGCGCCTGCACGAAGGCGATCTCCTGTCCGTGGAATTCGCGGGCGGCGGCGGCTGGGGCAGCCCCTATGAGCGCGACCCGGAGCGCGTGCGCGTCGATGTCGCGCGCAACTATGTTTCCCGTGACTGCGCACGGCAGGACTACGGCGTAGCGCTCACGCCCGAGCTTGCCATAGATGCCGGGGCGACCGCGCGACTGCGCGCGCAAAAGGCGCGCGCATGAAACTGCGCGTCGGCATCGACGTCGGCGGCACCTTCACCGATGTCAGCGCCTTCGACGAGGACAGCGGCGAGCTCGTAGCCGCTCGCAAATATCTCTCCCATCCTGCACGGCCCGCGGCTGTGATGGAGCGGATCACCGCGGATTTGGCCCGCGACTTTGGAAACGAGGCCGTTGCTCTGATACTGCACGGCTCGACTGCCGCGCTCAACACCATGCTCGAGGGCAAAGGGGTCCGCGCAGGCCTGCTCACCACATGCGGCTTTCGCGATGTCTATGAGATCGGCCGGCAATGGCGCGGCGATGATGTGTTCAACCTCTTCGCACCCGCCCCGAAAATGCTGCTCACGCGCGACCGTATTTTCGAGATACGGGAGCGGATCGGCTCGCGCGGTGAGGTGATCGAGCCGCTTGCGGCAGAGGACGTAAGCCGTGCCGTGGCAAAGCTGGCGGGCGAGGGCGTGGAAGCAATCGCCGTCTGCTTTCTTTTCGCTTACGCCAATCCGGAGCATGAGAGAGCGGCGGCCGAGATCATCCGCGGCGCCGCCCCGCAGCTTTATCTCTCGTTGTCTCACGAGGTGAACCCGGAATGGCGGGAGTACGAGCGCACCGCCTCGACCGTGGCCAATGCCTATATCGGTCCGCCCGTCTCGGATTACCTCGGCACGCTGGACGCGCTGGCGCGCAAACGCTTCCCCCGCTGCCGCACGCTGATGATGAAATCCGACGGAGGCGCGGCGAGCGCGAGAATGCTGGCGCGCACCCCGATCCAGACGGTGATGTCGGGGCCGGTAGCAGGCGTTATCGGCGCGCGCCATCTCGGCGACGCAAAGGGAATCGAGAAGCTCATCACCTTCGATGCGGGCGGAACAAGCTCCGACATGGCGGTGCTTCCCGGTGCGCCGCTTTTCAAGTCCGAGCTGCGGATTGCCCGCCATCCCCTGCGCATCCATGCCATCGACATCGAGACCATCGGGGCGGGCGGCGGCAGCATCGCCTCTGTGGAGCTTGGCGGCGTGCTCAAGGTCGGACCGCAGAGCGCGGGCGCGGATCCGGGACCGGCCTGCTACGACCGCGGCGGGACGGAGCCGACGCTCACCGATGCGCTCGTGCTGCTGGGGCATCTCAATCCCATCGCGCTTCTCGGCGGCGACATGCCCATTGCGAGCGCAAGGTCATGCGAAGCCGTCGCCGTGCGCATCGCGACGCCCCTGGGTCTTTCCGAGATCGAAGCGGCGTGGGGCGTGCTGCGTGTCCTTGCAACCAACGTGATGGTCGCGATGCGCACCATCACCGTCGAGCGCGGCTACGACCCGCGGGAGTTTACGCTGCTGCCATTCGGCGGCATGGGTCCTGCCATCGCCGGCATCATCGCCGCCGAGCTCGGGATTGCACGAATCCTCATACCGCGTGACCCAGGCACCTTCAGTGCCTCCGGCATGTTGGCGACCGATGTGCAGCATTACAAGACCGTGACGCATATCCTGCCGTTGGATCAAGCAAACGCTGCACAGCTCGACGCCATCTTTGTCGGGCTTGAAGAGCAAGCGCGGGGAGAGCTGATGCAAGAGCATTTCCCGCGCGAGCACCTGTGGACGCGTCGCCGCGCCGGCATGCGCTACCGCGGACAGTCCTACGAGGTGCCCGTGGATGTGGGCAGCATGGCCGCACCGCACGACCTGTCCGATCTGATCGCTCGCTTCCATGCGGCGCATGCCCGCCGCTACGGCCATATGGCACAGGCGGAAGCGGTCGAGATCGTCAACTTCCACGTGACCGCCTTCGCTCCGATTCCGAAGCCGCGGCTCAAGACCTCCGGAGCGTCCCAGCGCACCGCGGCAACCCCGCACCGCGTCAGGCGAGCGCATTTCAGGGCGACGCAAGCCTGCGACGTACCGGTGTGGCAGCGCATGGATCTGGCCCCGGGCATGAGGATCGAGGGACCGGCCATCATCGAGGAAAAAACTTCCACTACCGTGCTCTACCCCGGGCAGCACGCGGAGGTGGATTCCTATTTGAACATCGAGATCGAGCTGCCGCCGCCTTTGACTTGACATGTCGCCCAGACGAAGTCAGGTCACGCGAAACGTCTCAGGTTGAACCAGAAGAAATAACCCACGCACTCTTACGGCGCGGCTCGGAGCGCCACGGTTTCCAGTTGGGGCGATAGCTCGCTACACATTCGGTACGATGAACGCACAGATCGAGCGGTGATCGCGCTCATGCCCGACGCACACATGGCAATGGTGATCTTGACTGGGCTGGACCTGCTCGTGCGTGAACAGGTTTCCTGTAGGAAGGTAAACCCAGCCGGAGACTGTCTCCACCAACTGATCGCAGGCGACGGGAAAGCAATCCATATTGCCGCAGCAGGCCAGTGGATACCATGAATGCGGGAGCGCCGGGACGGCGGCAAACAGTGTCGCCGCGATAACTGCTATCCGCATCGAAGCACTGGTCCGCAGGGGCTGCTGCATGAGGCTCCGTGACCTTATCGAAATACTTGGCGCGAGTGGTGTCTGCGCGCCTGCTTCAAATTAAAGACATGGCATAGGCCTTCAGCTCGATAGCCTGCTTGCACTCCGAAATTTTGGCTGCGACGTGACGGGCTTGCAGACACGACCAATGCTTACGCCACATCATCTACCTAAGCTCTCCTTCTGCTGTTGATGTAAGCCTAAAAAGGCAGCCCACCAGAGCACTCCGTTTACGGTAAGTTTACAGTCGCAGTCAGGACTGCTGCGTATATCGGGCGTGGTCGAGATCGGGCGGGCGGGAACCATGACGGATTTGGCGCCTTTCTTATCGCTATGGATCTCGAGGATCACTCCTATTCCGGGAGGGCTCAATGGCCAGCCTCACTGTCAACAGAGACTTCTATAACGTGGAGGTCGAGCCTGACACCTCACTGCACTAAGTACCATGCGAACAACCCTGACTGCGATGGTCGCGACGCTCCTAGCCGGCATGAGCGGGACATGTGCTGCCATGAGCGACGTCGCGCTTGAGCGGCTCGTCGGGCGCGAAATAGCGCCGATGGTGGATGACGTCGGCGGCGCGGCCGTTGCGGTGCGTATGGATGGTCGAACCATCCTTCTCAATTACGGCTGGGCAGATCGAGCAAACAAGCGTCCGGTTACGTCCGACTCGCTTTTCAACGTTGCTTCGATACGCAAGTTATTCGAAGCCACGCTGTTGGCCGAGGCCGTCAACCTGCGCGAGCTCTCGCTCAGCGATCGAGTTGCCGATTACGTGACCGAGTTGCGGGAAGGAGAGTACATCAGCCGCGTAACACTAGGGCAGCTGGCGAGCCATACTTCGGGGCTGTTGCTGCCCACCGACCATCCGCCCTGGCCGCGCTACCGTTACAGCCTAGCCGACTTTTTGCGCGCGCTCAACACCTGGACTCCAACTCAAGGACAGGAGCCTGGCAAACAACACACCTATACTCATGCTGGCTATGTTTTGTTGCAGCTGGCGCTCGAGCGCCGGCTCGCAACCCCAATTGCGCAACTTATGGAGCAGCGGCTGCTCAAGCCGCTTGGACTTTCTTCCACCAGCATTCCGAAGCGCGGCACGGATGGACGCGCACAGCTTGCGCCGGAGCTCATGCGCCGCGCTGTGCAGGGTTATTCCTCGGATGGCGACCCGATCGGCACACTTGGCGATCAGCAGGGCTATTTCGATTTTCCCGGCACGGGGCAGATGTTCTCCTCAGCGCGCGATCTCGCGGTTCTTCTTGCCGCCGAGCTCGGCGAGCTCTCGATCGATGCTGTCATGCACGATGCCATGGCAATGACACAGCGCGGCGTGTTCGCCATAGACGCCCATCACTCGCAGGCACTCGCCTGGGAGATCAACGACTACGGCGGCCCCGCCATCACCGATAAGCCGGGCGGTCTCAACAATACGTCCGCGTATATCGGGCTGGTTGCCGAGAGGAGGCTTGGCATCGTAATTTTAATCAACCGCGGCGACCAGCACCCCCATGAAGCCGCTCGTGAACGCATTCTGCCGGCGCTCGTTGAGGAATCCCGCCATCGATAAATGCGGGCCCTGGCCGGGGGCGAAGGCGCTCGGCACCGAAAGCCCCCGATTCTGCTCGATCGAGAAGTGCCCAAACTCAGGCGACAGCCCATACGGCAACATCTACCGCCCTAAACCGCCTTTCTCCTCGATGAAACGGGTAACGGCGGCAATCCCATCCCCAATCCGCAGATTGGTGAACACGAAAGGCTTGCTGCCGCGCATGCGCCGTGCGTCCCGCTCCATGACCTCGAGGGATGCCCCGACATGGGGCGCGAGGTCGACCTTGTTGATGACCAGGAGGTCGGAGCGGGTAATACCGGGCCCGCCCTTGGAGGGAATCTTGTCGCCCGCCGCAACATCGATGACGTAGATCGTAAGGTCGGCAAGCTCCGGCGAGAAGGTTGCGGCGAGATTGTCGCCGCCGGACTCGATCAGCACGAGATCGAGAGCGGGGAACTTCCTCTGCATCTGCGCTACGGCAGCGAGGTTGATGGAGGCGTCCTCGCGAATGGCCGTGTGCGGGCAGCCACCGGTTTCCACTCCCGCGATGCGCTCCGGCGCCAGCGCACCCGAGCGCACCAGATACTCGGCATCCCATTTGGTGTAGATGTCGTTGGTGATCGCCGCGATCTCGTAGCGCTCGCGCAACTCCTTGCACAACCGATCCATGAGCGCGGTCTTGCCGGACCCGACCGGGCCGCCGATGCCGACGCGAAGCGGGCCATGCGGATGGGTCATGATCGAAACAGCCTGGTGTATTGCGTCTCGTGCTGCATGCTGGCGAGGTCGGCGCGCATGGCCGAGCTCGCGACCTCTTCGAGAGGGGTGGTCAGCGCGCGCGCTGCGGTGGCGGCGACCACAGGCTCGAGCGCAGCGAGCACGCGCTGTCCGTCGGACTGGCCGAGCGGAATGAGCCGCATCCCCGCCGAAACCAGGTTTGTCGCCAGCGCTTGCAGATAGCATTGCAGCGCCGGCGCAAGCGCAATGCCATGGCCTGCGCAAGCGACGGCAGCCGCAACGGGTAGCGCGAGCGGCCCGTTGGCAATACAGTCGAGCCGATCGAGCGCCGGGCACGGCCATGCCGCGCGGGTGACGTCGAGAAACGCTCTGCCCTGCGCCGTGGTCTCGAGATGGCGCTCAGCCGACGGCGCAAAAGCAATGGCGAGCTCGCTTGCTGTGCGAAGCGCGCTCTCATCCATGCCGGCTGCCGCGCGCCAGGCATGGGCGAAGAACACGGCATCGCAGTATCCGCTGCCTTCGGCCAGCATCGACGTGACCCAGGAACGCAAGGCCGCCGTATCCCCGATGTCCCCCGCTTCGACCGACCATTCAATGCCGCTGGAGTAGGAGAATGCGCCGACGGGGTAGCCGGGAGAAAACCACGTCATCAGCCGGTAGAGCGCGCCGGGCGTGAGCGCTCCCGCGGTTTTCCCGCAGTCGCCCGGCCCAGACTGCTCACACGCCATGATGGTGGGAAGCGCTGTGCGCATGGTCGCGCCCATAGGCGCCGGGCTCGGGCTCGAACGGCGCCTCCACGACGGTAAGATGAGCGCCCAGGCCGCGCAGCATCTCCTCCAGCACGCCGTCGCGCCGCAGCCGCAGCCGCTCGCCCACGATCTGAACCTCGATGTGACGGTTGCCGATATGCCAGGCGAGACGGGCAAGCTCCTGCGTCGATGCCGCCGCAATCTCGACCAGCGCCTCGCACTTGCTGGTTACCAGGACAACGGACCCGTCATCGAGCACGAGACCGTCGCCATCGTGCAGCACGGTCGCGTGCGGAAGATCGAGCAGGACCTGCGTGCCCCCCTTGCCCGTCAGCAGCACCCGGCGGCGATGGCGCTCATCGGCGTCGAGCACGACAGTGTCGATGACGCGCGATCGATCGAGGATATCCGCGCGGCGAACCGAGGATGCACGCAGGAGCGGCTTATTCAAGCTCGCGGTCCTCGGGAAAGAATTCCAGACCCAACACGTTGTGCGGATCGAACGGACATTCCTCTGGAAAGATACCGATAGCGAGACCCGTCTCTTCACTCGCAGCCACCGTCGCGGCGATGTAAGCTGCATGCACCGCATCGAGCACATAGCTTTGCAAGCTTGGGCTCCCCTGAACGATCTCTGCGATGGCTTCCCGCTGCTCTCGAATCGTTCTGCGCCAGCTGTTGCCTCGCATACCAGGTTGCAACTTCCATTTGAGCAAATGTGTGAGCAGAATTCGCAGTCGCCTCCTGATTTCTCGCTTCTCAGACGATCCTACGCTCTGCACCTCATCCACCAGATTGTCCAAGTCGAGATCGTCGAAACGGCGCTCGCGCAACAGTTGTGCCTGTTCCTGCGTCCAGGCATAAAAGTCAGTATCGTAGAGCTGGTTGCGATGCGTTTTCGTATGTGTGTCGGACATCTGAGAGGGTCGCGCTTGCTTTTTTATTCAAATTCCCGATCCTCGGGAAAGAACTCGAAGTCCAGCACCTCGTTTGGATGAAATGGGCATTCCGCGGGGAATGTCCCGAAGGCAATTCCGGTCTCTTTCGCTGCGGCCAGGCGAGCGGCTCGGTACGCTCTACTGATCTGATCTTCTTGATATTTGCGCAAGCTTGGGCTGCTTGCAACGCTGTCCGCAATCTGCTGGCGTTGCTCAAAGACCGTCTCGATCCAACTTGAGCCTCGTCCTCCGGGCTGAAATTTCCATTTCAGCAAATGTGCAATCAGATCAACGAGACGACTCCGAATCTCCCGCTTCTCGGATGACCCCACGCTCTGCACCTCGTCCACGAGATTTTCCAGGTCGAGATCGTCGAAACGGCGCTCGCTGAGAAGCCGCGCTTGCTCCTGCGTCCAGACATAGAAATCAGTTTCATAGAGGGTGTTTCGGCGATCTTTGGTTTCCGTATCGGACATAATGCAATCCTAAAACAAAAAATACCGCTGGGCCATCGGCAGAGTCTCGGCCGGTGCGCAGGTCAGAAGCTCGCCGTCCGCCCGCACCTCGTAGGTTTCGGCATCGACTTCTATATGTGGTGTCGCGCTGTTGTGCACCATGCTCCTCTTCGAAATGCCGCCGCGCGTATTTTCCACCGCGACCAGCTTCTTCTCGATGCCGAGCTTTGCCCGCAGTCCTCCGCGCAGCGCCGCCTTGGACGTAAAGACGACCGATGATGCGGTGATGGCCTTGCCGAACGCCGCGAACATCGGACGGTAATGCACGGGCTGGGGGGTGGGGATGGATGCATTGGGATCGCCCATCTGGGCGGCGATGATACTGCCGCCCTTGATGATGCAGTCGGGCTTGACCCCGAAGAACGCCGGCGACCAGAGCACGAGATCGGCGAGCTTGCCCTTCTCCACCGAGCCGATGTGCTTGGAGACGCCGTGTGCGATCGCCGGATTGATGGTGTATTTGGCGATGTAGCGCTTGACGCGAGCATTGTCGTTGTCGCCTTTCTCCTCCAGCCGCCCGCGCTGCTTCTTCATCTTGTCCGCGGTCTGCCAGGTGCGGATGATCACCTCGCCGAGCCGCCCCATGGCCTGGCTGTCCGACGACATCATCGAGAGCGCGCCGAGATCGTGCAGGATGTCCTCTGCCGCGATGGTCTCCTTCCTGATGCGGCTTTCGGCAAATGCAAGGTCCTCGGCAATCGCGGGGTCGAGATGATGGCACACCATGAGCATGTCGAGATGCTCGTCGATGGTGTTCCTGGTGAAGGGCCGCGTCGGATTGGTCGAGGACGGCAGCACATTGTTCAGGCCTGCGACCTTGATGATATCGGGCGCATGACCGCCGCCGGCGCCCTCGGTGTGGAAGGCATGGATCGTGCGGCCCTTGAACGCCGCGATGGTGTCCTCGACGAAGCCGGATTCGTTGAGCGTGTCGGAATGGATCATCACCTGCACGTCGTAGTCATCCGCGACCGAGAGACAGCAATCGATCGCGGCGGGTGTCGTCCCCCAATCCTCATGCAGCTTGAGCGAGCAGGCGCCCCCCTTGATCATCTCCTCGAGCGCCGCCGGGCGCGACGCATTGCCCTTGCCGGCGAAGCCGAGATTCACCGGCAATCCGTCGGCTGCCTGGATCATGCGTCCGATGTGCCATGGCCCCGGCGTGCAGGTGGTTGCGAAGGTGCCATGAGCCGGTCCGGTGCCGCCCCCGAGCATGGAGGTGATCCCCGACATCAGCGCCTCCTCCACCTGCTGCGGGCAGATGTAATGGATATGCGTATCGAAGCCGCCGGCGGTCAGGATTTTTCCCTCTCCCGCAATCGCCTCCGTGCCGGGGCCGATAACGATGCTCACATCCGGCTGGATGTCGGGATTGCCGGCCTTGCCGATCCCCGCGATGCGATCCCCTCTCAGCCCCACGTCGGCTTTCACCACGCCCCAGTGGTCGAGGATCAAGGCGTTGGTGATGACGGTATCGACTGCCCCCTGCTTGTTGCTGCTCTGGCTTTGGCCCATGCCGTCGCGGATCACCTTGCCGCCGCCGAATTTCACCTCCTCGCCGTAGCTGCAATAGTCCCGCTCGACCTCGATGACGAGATCGGTATCGGCGAGCCTCACCCGATCGCCCGTGGTCGGACCGAACATGTCGGCGTAGACGCTGCGGGAGATTTTGCTCATGCTCTATTCCCCGTTTTCCACAGGCTCTGCGAGCGCGCGCCGATTGCATTATGCGCGATCTGAGATACGATCAAACCAGCTCGTAGCGTTCACGTCGGTAACAGGTGGCTGCCTCGAGACGCTCGGCTCGAGCTGATTGTGCAAGCAATCGACGCGGCCAAGTTCACGAAGGCTTCTTGTTTTCCACAGCGGACCTTTGAGCTCGGCGGGCAAGTTTCGGCTTGCCCGCTGCTTATTTATGCCGGCCCTGGTCAAGAGAGCGGTCCAGGCTTGGTGCGCAACATCCCAGCCCGCCGCATCAAAGTCTGCCCATGATGGCCTGGCGAAAGCCGTAGATTGTCCGCTTGCCGGCGACCGCGACCAGTATCACCTCGCGCGTCTGGCCGGGCTCGAACCGCACGGCGGTACCCGCCGCAATATCAAGCCGCATGCCGCGCGCTTTGCTGCGCTCGAATTTCAGCGCCGGGTTGGTCTCGAAGAAATGATAATGGGAGCCGACCTGGATGGGCCGGTCCCCGGCATTCGTGACAGTCAGGGTCACCGTCTTGCGTCCGCCGTTGAGCTCGATCTCGCCGTCCCTGATCAGCTTCTCTCCGGGAATCATGGCCCGCACCTCTCACCGGATGGGCTCGTGCACCGTCACCAGCTTGGTGCCGTCGGGAAATGTCGCTTCGACCTGGATGTCGTGAATCATCTCCGGAATTCCCTCCATCACCTGCTTGCGGGTGAGCACGTGCGCTCCGGCCTCCATCAGGTCGGCCACTGTCCTGCCGTCTCTTGCTCCTTCGACAATGAAATCCGTGATGAGGGCGACGCTTTCGGGATGGTTGAGCTTGACGCCGCGATCGAGCCGGCGGCGCGCCACCATGGCGGCCATCGAAATGAGCAGTTTGTCTTTTTCGCGCGGCGTCAGATTCATGTTTTCACGCCCTCAATTGAGCCATAGCCGCGGCAGTGCTCCGCGGCGGACCACATTCAATACTGCAACAAGGTCATGCCGGAGCGTCACGCCGTCAGCCGCACACAAGCGGATCGCCAACAACCCTTTCCAGGCGGAGGCGGCAACCTCGCCGGCAAAGCGAAGGGCACGCACGCTCATCAGCAACCATGGGTCGTCAGGCACGATGAGGACCGTTGCAATCGCCGCGCCTTTGTTGGCCACTGCGGCAGCGGCCAGTGTCGCGGCAATATCGTCCTCAAATCGCGTGGCTTCAGCATGAAGGATGCGTCCCTCGCGATAGACCCGCCAGCGATCAATGAGCCGGCCATGCCGGACGGTCTCTCGCATGCCCGAGCGGCCGAAGATGATGGCCTCGCAAGCAATGAGTCGCGCATCGCGATCGAGATCGATGCGAATGGTGCGCGCCAATCGCGCGCCGTCGAACAGAATAGTCTCTTGCGGCAGCCATGCGAGGGCAGCACCTGCATCGACCTTCAGGCCGATGCTGATGACCGCGTCGCTATCGAGGGCACGATAGATCTTTTCCGCCGCGGCGGAGGTCACGAGGAGGCGGGCTTGCGGCGCCACCGACACGTCGAGGCCGAAACGGTCGCCGCCTGCGACGCCGCCGGCAGTATTCACAATGACGGCCTCGAGCTCGCCCGACGGCTGGCCGGGGCATCGCACGCGCAGGGGACCTTCCTCTCGGACGCGGGATCGGCGCGTCACGCCGCCGTCGGCCTTTACCGTGAGCGCGATGCGTCCGACAGCACGGTTCGCGGCAAAGACCGCGTTCGCCGAGTGAGCTGCAGCGCGCATGCCGCAAATCTCAGATCGCCATGGCGCGCTTGAGCGCCGATGCGTCCATGCCTTCGCGGCTGCAGGAATAGACGATCGCGCCGCGGTCCATCACGGCGAAGAAATCGCCGAGCTCGCGTGCAAAGTCGAGGTACTGCTCGACCAGCACCACGGCGATCTGTCCGAGATTGCGGAGATACGCGATCGCCCGGCCGATATCCTTGATGATGGAAGGTTGAATGCCCTCGGTCGGCTCGTCGAGCAGCAGCAGCCGCGGTCGCATGACCAGCGCCCTGCCGATCGCAAGCTGCCGCTGCTGGCCGCCGGAGAGATCGCCCCCGCGCCGTCGCAGCATACCGTTGAGAACGGGAAACAGGGAGAACACATCGGGCGGGATGCTGCGCTCCTCCCGCTTCAGCGGCGCAAATCCGGTCTTGAGATTTTCCTCGACCGTGAGCAGCGGAAAAATCTCACGGCCCTGGGGCACATAGGCAATGCCGCGGCGTGCCCGCTCGCTGGCGCTGAGCCGGGTAATATCGGCTCCATCGAGCGCGATCGTTCCCTTGCTGACCGAATGCTGTCCTGCAAGCGCCTCCAGCAGACTCGTCTTGCCCACGCCGTTGCGCCCCAACACGCACGTCACCTTGCCCGGTTTCGCCTCCAGTGAAATGCCCCGCAGCGCCTGCGCGGCGCCGTAGTGCAAATCGATGGCATTCACCTGCAGCATGGATGTCAGGGCGCATTCCGCTCGCTTGTATCACCGTCATGCCCGGGCTTGTCCCGCGCATCCACATCTTTGCTGCGGCGGTAAAGGCGTGGATGGCGAGGCCATGCCGGGCAGACCCGGCCATGACGATGTCCAATTCTGTCCGCTCGAAACATCTCAGCGTCCCAGATACACTTCCACCACTCGTTGATTCTGCGAGACCTGATCGATCGTGCCCTCGGCCAGCACCGAGCCTTCGTGCAGGCAGGTGACCTTGACGCCGAGCTCGCGCACGAAAGCCATGTCGTGCTCCACCACGATGACGGTACGCTCGCGATTGATCTCTCTGAGCAGCTCCACGGTCTGCTGCGTTTCGACATCGGTCATGCCGGCTACCGGCTCATCGACCAGAAGGAGCTTCGGCTCCTGCGCCAGCAGCATGCCGATCTCGAGCCACTGTTTCTGTCCATGCGAGAGCAGCCCGGCCTTTCGGCGGCGCACCGGGGTCAATCGAATGACCTCGAGGATCGCCGCGACGCGTTGCCGCTCCTCGGCGCTCTCCTGCCAGAACAGCGTCTTGCGCGCGCGCCGGTCCCCCTTGAGCGCGAGAGCGATGTTGTCCTCCACGGTGTGCATGTCGAAGACGGTGGGCTTCTGGAACTTGCGTCCGATCCCAAGCAGCGCAATCTCGGTCTCGTCGAGACGCGACAGGTCATAGGATCCATCGAAATAGACCTCGCCGGCATCGGACCGGGTCTTGCCGGTCACCACATCCATCATCGTGGTCTTCCCGGCGCCGTTGGGGCCGATCACCGCGCGCATCTCACCCGGATCAATGGTGAAGGAGAGATTGTTGAGCGCGCGAAAGCCGTCGAATGACACCGTCACTCCGCTGAGATAAAGAAGAGCGGTGGTGGTGCGCGGGTCCATGCTCACTCCGCGGGCCGCACGGCGGCGTGTCGCAGCGGTCCGCTCTCGTCCACGATACCGGCGCGCGCCCCTCCCCGCGTCTCCTCCCACCAGTGCCGGAGGGTCCCAACGATGCCGCGCGGCAGCAGCAGCGTCACTGCGATGAACAGCCCGCCGAGCACGAACAGCCAATAGGGCGCGAATATTCCGCTGGTAAAATAGGTCTTTCCGTAGTTCACCAGCACCGCTCCAAGCGCCGCTCCGGTGAGCGTACCGCGCCCGCCTACGGCGACCCAGATCACCGCCTCGATGGAGTTGGCTGGAGAAAATTCGCTCGGGTTGATGATGCCGACCTGGGGAACGTAGAGCGCGCCGGCCACCCCCGCCATGCAGGCCGAGAGCGTGAATACAACGAGCTTGTAGGCTTCGACCCTGTAGCCGAGAAAGCGCGTGCGTGCCTCCGCATCGCGAATGGCGACCAGAACCTTCCCGAGCTTCGAGCTGACGACCACCCGGCAGATCGCGAATCCGAGCATCAGCGCCAGCACCGATGCCATGAACAGCGCCGCGCGCGTGCCTGCTGCCTGCACATTGAAGCCCAGAATGTCCTTGAAGTCCGTGAGGCCATTGTTGCCGCCGAAGCCGAAATTGTTGCGGAAGAAGCCGAGCATCAGCGCAAAGGTAAGCGCCTGGGTGATGATGGAAAGGTAGACCCCCGTCACACGGCTGCGGAATGCGAACCAGCCGAACACGAACGCAAGTGCGCCCGGCACGAGCAGCACCATGAGAGCGGCGTAAGCGAAGTGCTGGAAACCGTACCAGTAGACCGGCAGCTCCGGCCAATTCAGGAAGACCATGAAGTCGGGGAGGATCGGATGTGCATAAACGCCGCGCGTCCCGACCTGGCGCATCAGGTACATGCCCATCGCGTAGCCGCCGAGCGCGAAGAAAGCGCCATGGCCGAGGGAAAGAATGCCGCAAAATCCCCAGATGAGGTCGATCGCGAGCGCCAGCAGCGCGTAGCACAGGTACTTTCCGAACAGCGCGACATGGTAGGACGAGAGATAAATCGCCGAGGAGGGCGCGATCAGTAGATTGAGAGCCGGTACGAGCAGCCCGATCCCGGCCAGCACGGCCAGGAATGCAACTGCGCCGCGATCGAGCGAGCGCATGATGAGCCCCCGCATCATGCCTCGGCCGCTCGGCCCTTCAGGGCGAACAGGCCTCGCGGCCGCTTCTGAATGAACAATATGATCAGCACCAGGATCGCGATCTTGCCGAGCACCGCGCCGGCATAGGGCTCCAGGAACTTGTTCGCAATGCCGAGCGCGAATGCTCCCACCAGCGTTCCCCAGAGATTCCCCACACCGCCGAACACGACGACCATGAACGAATCGATGATGTAGCCCTGGCCGAGATTTGGGCTGACATTGTCGATCTGCGAGAGCGCAACGCCGGCAAGCCCGGCGATACCCGAGCCGAGCCCGAAGGTGAGGGCATCGATCCGGCTGGTCCTTATTCCCATGGAGGCTGCCATGGCCCGGTTCTGCGTCACGGCGCGCATTTCCAGCCCAAAGCGGGTAAAGCGCAACAATGCAAGCAGACCCAGGAACACGAGAAGCGTGAACACTATGATCCACAGCCGGTTGTACGTGATCGTCAGGTGTCCGAGCTCGAAGGCACCGCTCATCCACGACGGCGTGCCCACGTCCTTGTTGGTCGGGCCGAAGGCAGTGCGCACGGCCTGTTGCAGGATCAGCGACAGCCCCCAGGTGGCGAGCAGGGTTTCCAGAGGGCGCCCGTAGAGAAAACGGATGATTCCGCGCTCGATCGCAATTCCGACGCAGCCCGCGACCGCGAAAGCCAATGGCAGCGCAAGGGCGAGCGAATAGTCGAACAATGCGGGATCGGTTGCGCGGATCACCTCCTGGACCAGGAAGGTGGTATAGGCGCCGAGCATGACCATCTCGCCATGCGCCATGTTGATGACCCCCATCACCCCGAAGGTGATGGCCAGGCCAATGGCCGCGAGCAGGAGCACGGAGCCGAGCGACACGCCGTACCAGGCGTTCTGCAGCGCGTCCCAGATGGCGAGATTGCTCTCGATCGACTCGATGGCTTCCTTCGCCGCCGTGCTGACCGCGGGCGAGACAGTTGTCGGAAGGCCTCCGAGGAGAGCCAGCGCGTCCTGATCACCCCGGTCTCGGATCACGGCGATCGCAGCGAGCTTGTCCGGCTCGGCGGCGTTATCGCGATAGAGAATGACCGCAGCGCGGGCTTCGATGAGCGCCTTTTTCACCTGCGCGTCGGATTCATTGGCCATCGCCTGTTCGAGCGCGGGCAGCGCATTGACGTCCTTGGACCGCAATACGGCTTGTGCCGCGTCCAGGCGCCTTGCCGGATCGGGGGCCATCAAAGTCAAGCTGCCGAGCGCTGCCTCGATAATGCGGCGCAAACGGTTGTTCAGCCGTACTGGAGCGAGATCGGCGGGTGGGCTTCCGGCTTCCGGCTGGCCGGTTCTGGCATCTATGAGTTGGTCCAGCTGGCCGCGAATGAAAACGTCCTTGGTTTCTGCACTAAACAGCAGGCGGCCGTCCTGCAGTGCCGCAACGACGGTGGCAGCGAGCCGATTGCCGCTGGCGGCCACGGCATTGATGCCCTCGATAGTCTCGTCGAAACTGTCCGCGGTGAAATGAACGAGGGCGTCGGCATAGCGGTCGGCGCGCGCTCCCGTTGCGGCGATGGCAAACAGCGCGACCGCGAGCAGCAGCAAAAGACCACGATCTCGGATGGAGCGCATTTATGGCATAACCATCATGCCCGGACTTGTTCTTCCCATCCACGTCTATTTCGCCGGAAGCAAGACGGATCCCCAGCCGCAAGCAAGACGAATGGCCGAGCAGCTCGAGAGAGGACGACCTCGACCTGCCGCATTTGCAAGAAGGGCGGCTCAGTTTTCGAGCCGCCCTCCGCGCGATTCATGCGGGAAATGCGGCTATGCCCCACCGCATTTTTTCGTGACCTTGTTGTAATTGCCGCATTTCAGCGTCACCCAATCGGCCTCCAGGTCCTTCGAGCCGGGCAGATATTTCGACCAGGCCTCGCCCGGGACGAGACCAGGCGTCTTCCAGACCACGTCGAATTGCCCGTCCCCGCGCACCTCGCCAATGAAGACCGGCTTGGTGATGTGGTGGTTGGGCAGCATCTTGGACGTCCCGCCGGTGAGATTGGGAGCCTCGATCCCGGGAAGTGCACCGATGACCTTGTCGGCGTCGGTCGAGCCCGCCTTCTCCACCGCCTTGACCCACATGGCGAAGCCGATGACGTGGGCCTCCATCGGGTCATTCGTGACCTTCTTCGGGTTTTTCATGAAGGCCTTCCAGTCGGCGATGAACTTCTGGTTGATCGGCGCCTTGATGGACTGGAAGTAATTCCAGGCCGCAAGGTGCCCGACCAGCGGCTTGGTGTCGATGCCCGCCAGCTCCTCCTCGCCGACCGAGAATGCCACCACGGGAATGTCGGTCGCCTTGATGCCCTGATTGCCGAGCTCCTTGTAGAAGGGCACGTTGGCATCACCGTTGATGGTCGAGACTACCGCCGTCTTCTTGCCCGCCGAACCGAACTTCTTGATGTCCGATACGATCGTTTGCCAGTCGGAATGCCCGAACGGCGTGTAGTTGATCATGATGTCCGAATCCGCCACGCCCTTCTGCTTCAGATAGGCTTCGAGGATCTTGTTGGTCGTACGCGGATAGACGTAATCGGTGCCCGCGAGCACCCACCGCTTCGCTTCGCCGCCGTCCTTCGACATCAGGTAATCGACCGCCGGGATCGCCTGCTGGTTCGGCGCGGCCCCGGTGTAGAACACGTTGCGCTCGCTCTCCTCACCCTCGTATTGCACCGGATAGAACAGGATGCTGTCGAGCTCCTTGAACACCGGCAGCACCGATTTGCGCGACACGGAGGTCCAGCACCCGAACACCGCCGCAACCTTGTCCTTGGTGATGAGCTCGCGGGCCTTCTCCGCGAACAGCGGCCAGTTCGAGGCAGGGTCGACCACGACCGCTTCGAGCTTCTTTCCGAGCACGCCGCCTTTCTTGTTCTGCTCGTCGATCAGCATGAGCATGACGTCCTTGAGCGTCGTCTCGCTGATCGCCATCGTGCCGGAGAGCGAATGGAGAATTCCGACCTTGATCGTGTCCTGGGCGGCGGCAGGAGAGGCCGCCGCCAACCCGAGTGTCAGTCCGAGTGCGAGCGCCGCCGTGCTGCCAAGCCAACGACGGGCGACCGGTCGCTCCGCGACCGCGCCAATGAGTGCCTGCATCGCGATGTCCTTCTGTTTGACGCGCAAACGGAGGGAAATCCGTTCGCGGGAGGGGAATCGCAAGCTGCATGCCAAGGGCTCGAGGGGGTTAAGTCACGAGACGGCTAGGCTGATTCCGGCCTTGGCAGTGCAGGCCTAGAACCGCGTAATCACCGTGCTGCCCTCGAAATAGGCAAAAGCCCAGTCCTTGTGCAGAGACTTGAATGGGGAATATCCTATGGCCGCCAAGCCTTTTTTGGTCCTGCCGGAATGGTCGCGCCCGTTGCAATTCCGTGCTAAGATAACGTCGCTAAGATAGCGTGGCATTCATAAAGCCACGCGCAAAGGGCTTCAGAAGGGAGAAATGAACCCATGGAAAAACCTGCACCGGTCAATCGCCGAAACTTCCTCAGCGCGCTCGGCGTCACTGTCGGCGGCACCGGGCTTGCGGGCGCCGGTCTCGTCGCCGGGCCGCGCTTGGTCAAGGCCGCCAGCGAGCCTGCCAAAGGGAGGATTCCCGACACCCCATTTAAAACCGGGCATATGACTTTCCTGACCGGTCCGGCAGCGGTGCTCGGTGAACCATCGATGAAGGGCCATATTCTTGCGGCGGAAGAAATCAACGCCCAAGGCGGGCTGCTCGGCAAGCGCAAGATCGAGACCATAACAGCCGACGAGGCTGCCGGGACCGATGCCAATGTCAAGGAGCTTCGCCGCATGAAGCTCGAAGGCAAGATCGACCTGTTTACCGGCGTCATCTCGAGCGGCAATAGCCCGGCACTCGCGCCGGTCGCCGAGGAGTTGGGCTGCCTGACCATGTTTACCGATGGCTGCACCGACTTCGTCTTCGATGTGGCCGATCCGAATCCGAAATACGTGTTCCGCGTCACAAATATTCAGTCGGCGGATGGGATCACGGCGGCAATCGGCACCGCGCAGGCGTGGCCGCATGTGCGCAAGATTGCGCATATCCATCCGGACTACAGCTATGGTCGCAACGCGGCCGAGCACTTCACGCTTGCAATCGAGCGCCTGCTGCCCGGCACGCAGGTCGTCTCGGAAGCTTGGCCGAAGCTCGGCACCACCGACTTCACCGCTCACATTACCAAGGCCCTGTCGTCTCAGCCCGACCTGCTCTACAGCTCACTCTGGGGCGGCGACTATATCGCCTTCTACAAGCAGGCGTTGCGCTACGGCCTCTTCGACAAGATGAAGCTCGCCACCACGCTCGCGTTCGGCGTGGCACCTCATGCCAACGGCAAAGACCATCCCGAGGGGGCGCTCGCCGGCGTTCACGCGAACTATCATTTCACCTATCCGGGTGGAAATCGCTGGCCGGAGAATGCCACCTTCGTGAAGAAATACTTCGAGCGATGGAAGGAGTATCCGAACTTCCAGTCCGAAGGCGCCTACACCGCGTTGCACATGTTGAAGACCGCCATCGAGCGCGCCAATAAGCTCGCCGGCGGGTGGCCGGAGGAGGACGCGATCATCAGCCAGCTCGAGGGCCTCGGTATGGATACCCCGTCGGGATATCTCTACATCCGGCCCGACAATCACCAGGGCTACAAGGACACGGTCACCGGGTTCAGCAAGAACCTCCCGGATTACCCGTTCCCGGTCTGGGACCCGGAGCGGATCATCACCATTCCGATCCGCAACATCACTGCGCCCGCGAACTGGCCGAAGCCGGGCCATGGTCACAACGAGTCCACTGCCGCGGCAGACTGGATCAAGAAGACTTGGCCGAAGGCGATGGGCTGAAGCTCCGCGTTTATTCGCACGACCGCGCCCGCCCTTGCGGGCGCGGTTGGTTTTGAGCCGGCCATTGCTACCGTTGCAACGAATGCGGGCCACGGCACGGCTGACGCTGACGACGTGACCCCAGCCTACTGCAGCGAGCGGCGGAAGAGGACGCATCAGTGTCGATCCTGATCATCCAAGTCCTCAATTCGCTGTTCTATGCCTCGGTTCTCTTCCTCATCGCGGCCGGCTTGAGCCTGATCTTCGGCGTCATGCGCATCGTCAATATGGCGCACGGCAGCCTTTATGGCGTCGGCGCCTATGTGACGGCGTGGCTGGTCGGGCAAGCGATCGGGCTCGGCCTGGCTTCCTTCTGGCTGTTCGCGCTGATTCCTCTTGGGGCTGTCGCCGTCGCGCTGATCGGGGCCGCGATCGAACCCGTGCTCCTGCGACCGTTTTATCGGCGCGCCGAGGAATACCAACTCCTCGTCACCTTCGGTCTGCTCCTCATCATCGAGGACGTGGTGCGGCTCGTGTGGGGCGGATTGCCGCTGTCGGCCGATCCGGTGATGGACGTGCTGCCGAGCATCCACATCGGCGGCCTGGTCTACCCCGGCTACAATTTCGTGGTGATCGGAGTAGGCGCTGCCGCCGCAGTCGCGCTCTGGCTCGTGATCTACCGGACCAAGTTCGGCGTCATGTTGCGTGCGACATCGCAGGATCGCCGCATGGCCTCGGCGCTCGGCTTGAATGTCGGGTTGGTCTACGTCGCGGCCTTTGCAATCGGATGCTTCATGGCAGGCCTGGGCGGCGCCATCATCGTTCCGAGTCAGGCTGCGGTGCTGGGAATGGGGATCGAGGCACTTGTTCTTGCTTTCGTCGTGGTGGTCATTGGCGGGCTCGGCAGCCTGCAGGGCGCGCTCGTCGGAGCGTTGATCGTGAGCTTCGTGCGGACTGCGGGAATTCAGTTCTTTCCCGAGATCGAGCTTGCCGTGCTCTATCTGATCGCGGCCCTGGTGCTGCTGGTCAAGCCCACCGGGCTGTTCGGAAGCGCGTAATGAAGGCGGATATCGTCCAGATCTCCTATCGGTCGACGTTGATACTGGGAGCCGCAGCGATTGCCGTACTCATCGCTCTTGCGCTGGTGCCCCTGTATGTCGGGCTTTATCAGGTTCAGCTCCTGACCTACGGTTTGATCGCGGCGATTGCCGCGCTCGGTTTCAATCTTCTGCTCGGCTATACCGGCCTTCTGTCGTTCGGCCATTCCGCGTTTTTCGGTATCGGCGCCTACGCGGTCGCGTTCCTGCTGCGCGACGCGGGCATCAGATCCATGGAGCTCTATATTCTGATCGGCCTTCCGATCGTGGCCCTTACATCGGCGCTGTTCGGCTATATCTGCGTGCGCCATACTCGCATTTTTTTCGGCATTCTCACGCTGGCGCTCTCCCAGGTGCTGTACAGCCTGGCTCTCAAGCTGTTTTGGGTGACCGGCGGGACCGACGGCCTGCGGGCCGCCCGGCCGACTCTTCTCGCCGGCCTGTTGAGCTTCACCGGCGGGGGCTCATACCAACGTTTCGTTCAAGCATACTACTATTATGTGCTTGCGGTATTCGCGATCGCGGTCGTGATCATGTGGGTGATCGTTCACTCGCCGTTCGGCAAGACCCTGCAGGCAGTCCGAGACAACGAGACGCGCGCCCAGTTCCTCGGCGTGCGGATTCGCCGCTTTCGTTGGCTGTCCTTCCTGATCTCTGGAGCCTTCACGGGATTGGCCGGCATCCTCTGGGTGCCGCTCAACGGGCTCACCACCCCCGAAGTGCTGTATTGGACGTTCTCGGGCGAGATCGTGTTCACCACCCTGCTCGGGGGCTTCCGCAACTTCACCGGACCCATCGTCGGGGGCGTGGTCTTCACCTATCTCAAGACCTATGCAGTCGCGACTACGGAATACTGGCAGCTCCTCCTCGGCGTCGTCCTCGTTCTCCTGGTCCTGCTGCTGCCGACCGGCATCGTGGGCGCTCTCGTCGCAGGCGCGCAAAGATTGCGCACGAAGGAGAAGGTACCGTGATCCTTCTGCGCACGATCGATCTGAGGAAGCAGTTCGGCGAGACCCGTGCCTGCGACGGAGTGAATTTCGTCGTAAACAAGGGCGAGTTCCTCTCGCTCGTAGGCTCGAACGGCGCCGGCAAGACCTCCCTCGTCAATCTCATCAGCGCGCAGCTCACTCCGGATAGCGGGCGCATCCTGTTCGAGGACAAGGACATCACGGCCACCACCATACCCGAGAGGATCCAGGCGGGGATCGCGCGCAGCTTTCAGATCGTCAATCTGTTCGATGGACTTTCCGTGTTCGACAACGTCGCGCTTTCCATCTTCTCGCGCAAAGGCAAGGCTGCGAACATGGCATCCCTTGCCGAGCACGATCGCGAAGTGCGCGAGGAAAGTCTCGACGTCCTGGGTCAGTTCGGTCTGAGCGACAAAAGCCGGGTATTGGCAGGCGGACTGGCGCAAGGCGAGCGCAAGCTCCTCGACGTCGCCGTCGCCTATGCGCTACGGCCCAAGTTGCTGTTGCTCGATGAGCCCACGAGCGGCGTGAGCACGCGCGACAAGGGACAGATCATGGATACCGTCTCCTCGGTGGTGCGCGCGGGCACCGTGACCGCGGTGGTCATCGAGCACGACATGGACGTGGTGTTTCGCTACTCGGACCGCATCGTGATGATGCATGAGGGCAGATTTCTCGCCGACGGGACCCCCGACGAGATCAGGGCGAACAACGAGGTCGCCAGCATTCTCCTCGGCGCCCCGCTTTCGGTTTGATCGCTGGAAAACGGAAAAGGACGTGCTGCTCGAGGTCGATGCCATCAATACATTCCGCGGCCCCGCGCATATCCTGCGCGGCGTCTCGCTCACCGTTGCGGAGAACGAGGTCGTCTCGCTGGTCGGGCGCAATGGGGCGGGCCGTACCACGATCATCGAAAGCATCACCGGTTTGCTGCCGGTGCGCTCGGGCAGGATCGTGTTCCGCGGACGCGACATCACCCGCCTGCCGCCGCACCGCCGCGCCCGTTGCGGCATCGGCTACGCACCGGAAAATTCCGGGATTTTTCCCGAGCTCACGGTGGCGGAAAACCTGATGATCAGCCACTGGCTCTCCGGTACCGGCCGGAATGGCGGGGGCGCCGGCGATGCCGAGGCGCGCGCACTCAAGGTATTTCCCGAGGTCGGCAAGTTCCTCGACCGGCCGGGGCTCAATCTGAGCGGCGGTCAGAAAAAAATGGTATCCATCGCCCGCGCCATGACGCTCGCACCGTCGCTGATGATTCTGGATGAGGCTTTTGAAGGGCTTGCTCCGGTGGTGGTGAGGCGATTCCGCGACGCAGTCATGATGATCAAGGGATTCGGGATCGCGCTTCTGCTCGCAGAATCGAACCTCACCAGCGCGGCGGCTATCGCGGATCGGATTTACGTGGTCGATCGCGGCGAGATCATCTTCCACGGCGCTCCGCAGGACGCGCTGGCGAATGAGACGGTGATGCGCACATTGCGGGGGTGACGGCTGCCCTGCGGCTGCGCAATCGCGATCTTCATCCGGACGGGTTGCGACATGAGAGGCAAGGCTGCATTCGTCCTTGTTGCCGGCGCGGCGGCGGCGCTGGTGACCGCGGCGCGCGGCGGACACGAGCTGCCGGTCTATCCATCCTACTATCCGCACGAGATCGAGATCAGGACGCTCTCGCCTGATCGTGCCGCCAATGAATTGCGCAGCGGCGCGATCCAGGCCTATGTCGGCGAAGGCTTGAGCCTCGCCGGGACCGCCACGGAGCAAATTCGGGCAATCGAATCTCTCGGGTCGTTCGTCATGGCGCGCATCAATCCCGCATCGTCCCTGCGGACGTCCGGGATGCCGGCCTGCGACATCGTGAGCGCCGCGGTTTCCGAAATCAGCCCCGGAAACGGCTTCATCCTGCATCCCTATCCGGTGACGCCGTTCCATGGCGACTATCTCTATCATGCCGATCTCGCAGCTGCCGCCAAGGCGCGCTTCTCCCGGCTCACAAGTGAAGCTCCTCACCCCAAGATCAAAGCGAGCGCGCGTTTCGCCCAGCGTCGCCCCGACTGGGCCGGCGGCGACACGGACTGGGACGTCGAGGTCAGCGAGGTCGATGCCGCCCAAGGGGTAGCGGTTGACATGCACTCGGTGAACGGACGCCTCGGCCCGCCCTGGGTGCGAGCCGGCTGGTTCAACGCCGAACGCCTTTTGGGCGACAGCTTGAGCGATCCCGCCGCGCAGGCGGCTGCCGCGACTGTCGTGCGGCGCCTGCAGACCGGCGATTTCAACGCCCTTTCCGAGCGCATCAATCTCGAGCGTGATCTCGTGGCGCTGCTCACGAGCCGCTGCCAAACAATGATGGTCGGCTATACGGTCAAGCGGGAGTACGTCAATGTCGAGTACTCGGCCGGGATCGAGAATATCGGATACGACGCCATAACCGGGCTTGCATCGCCGATGTTCATCCGCACGGTGAAGCTCAAGGATTTTCCGTGGAACGGCTGGCTTGCGCTGGGCATCCGAGATAGGGCCGGCTCTGCCTGGAATCCGATCGGCGGCATGACCGATGCGTTTGGGCGCCTGATGGGCTTTGCCGTCACCGACCCCGCGTTGCTTCCGTCACCATACGAGGCAGGGTGGATGCTCAACCGAATCGCAGATCTTTCCCCGGATCGCCAACAATGAAGCAAAGGGTGAGGTTGACGAGTGCAGCGCTGCTACTCCTGTCGTTATCGCTGGAAGGCGCAAGCGCCGCCGAAGTCGCTTTCGCCTTGCGGGTGGAAAACGGGCGCGTGGCAGAGAACATGCGGCTCATCCGCGTCAAGCGCAACGACGTGGTCAAGCTGGAGTGGAGCACCGATCGCGCCATGACCATTCATCTGCATGGCTACGACATCGAGAAGGAGATTGTCCCAGGCGCGGTCACCGACATGACCTTCACCGCTCGCGCGACCGGCCGCTTCACGATCGAGCCCCATCTCGGCAAAACTCCCTCTGGCGGCCACGAGCACGGCGAAGTCCTTGTCATCATCGAGGTTTATCCGTAGCACTGCGGCCCAAAACGCCGCGGCGGCAGCGTTGCGGGCGTTAGCGGCGGTCGCCGCGAGCGCATGGCTCGCGGCTCCGGCCGGCGCGCATGGTTTCGGGCAACGCTACGATTTGCCCCTTCCGCTCTCATTTTATCTGTTCGGGGCGGCCGCGGCAGTCGTGATCACGTTTGTCATTGTCGGCCTCCTCGTGCGCGACACCAAGGGCTCGCATGATCAGGCTCGCATCGACCTGCTCGCCAGTCCTCTCGGGCGACTGATCGCCAACGGCACGGTGCTGGCGGGTCTCAAGGCCGCGGCGCTGCTCATATTCCTGGTTGCCATCGCTGCCGGCTTCGTCGGCGACCAGAATCCCTACAAGAACATTGCGCCCACCCTGGTGTGGGTCATCGGCTGGGTAGGCGTAGCCTATGTTTCGGCCTTTATCGGCAATCTGTGGATCCTGGTCGATCCTTGGCGAACGATGTTCCGGTCGGCTGAGAGGATCGCCCGCGCCGTCACCGGGCGTGGCGATTTTTCCCTGCACCTGCGCTATCCGGCAGCGCTCGGTGTCTGGCCCGCGGTCATTCTCCTTCTTGCGCTCGCATGGGTCGAGCTCATCTATCCCAACCCTGCGGTACCGCGTTTTCTTGCATTGCTGGCGGTCGCCTATTCGGTCCTCACCTTCACCGGCATGCTCCTGTTCGGCTGCGAGACATGGTTGGAGCGCGGCGAGGTTTTCACGCTGGTGTTCGGTACTTTTGCGCGATTTGCCCCGCTCGATGTCCGCGTCCGGCCTCGCCCGCAGTTGTCGCTGCGGCCGTTCGGGGTCGGCCTCCTCGACAGCGGCGAGGTCTCCAATTCCCTGGTGGCATTCGTGCTGCTTCTGCTTGCGAGCGTCCTCTATGACGGCGCGCTGACAACGCCGGAATGGGGCAATCTGGAAAGCACGCTTGCGGCTCACATTTCCGCCTTCGGCGACGTCAAGTTGATGATCGTTCGGACGGCGGGTCTCATTGTGTTCTGGCTCCTGTTCTTCGGCACGTATCTGGCAATCAGCGCCGCCATGGGCGCTGCCGCTGGCGGCCGCTCGCGCCCTTTCATGCTCGCACGCAATTTCGCCTTCACCCTCGTTCCGATCGCAATCGGCTATCACCTCGCACATTATCTGACATTTCTGCTGATCCAGGGCCAATACATCATTCCGCTTGCATCCGATCCGTTTGGATTTGGCTGGAACCTGCTCGGTACCGCGTCTTACCGTGTCGATATCGGCATCGTGGATGCGCGTTTTGCCTGGTACACGGCCGTGACGGCCATCCTTCTGGGCCATATGGCCGCTGTCTATCTCGCCCATGTCAAGGCGATGGCGGTCCTGGACACGCGCGCGGCTGCGCTGCGCTCGCAGCTTCCGCTCACGGCGCTGATGGTGGTCTACACCTTCGTGAGCCTGAGCATTCTCGCGGAGCCGATGGCCGAGCGCCGCGCGCCTGCGCAACCGCTCGCCGTCGTGCACGAGATCAGCGTGCCGAACGACGCGGTCATCCCGCAGCTCGGAAGCGGCAGATTGCAGCCCGTCGGCGCGGACAAGATGGCAAAGCAGAAGCTGACCTATCGCGTGCTCGGCTCCGCCTTTCACGACGGCACGCGCATGACTGCCGCCGACCTCCTCTACTCCTATATGTTCGCCTACCGCTGGAGCGGAGACGACCCTGCGCGCACGGATGCGCTCGTTGCGGCTGCGAGCGCGGTGATGCGCGAGCGCCTCCTGGGGGTGCGGGTGGTCGGCACCGACACCGCCTCCAAATCCTTTCGCTTCGGCGACTTCGAATACATTCGTGAATTGCTGGTGGTCGAGGTCTACACATCGGTCGCTCCGCTCGATCCGGAGCAGGATGCCGTCGTGGCTCCGCCGTGGGGCACCGTTCCCTGGCATCTGCTGGTGCTGATGGAGGAGGCCGCCACGCGCGGCTGGGCGGCCTTCTCCGAGGTCGAGGCCCGCCGCCGCGGGATCGAGTGGCTCGATCTCGCGCGCTCGCAGAGCCTGAACAGTCGGTTGGCCGCGCTGGTGGAGACCTTCAAACGGGAAGGATATCGCCCAAATGAGCTCGAGCCGCTGGTGACCGCGGAGGACGCACGCAAGCGATGGACAGCGCTGACGGCATTCTACAAAGAGCACGGACATTTCCTGGTCACCAACGGTCCCTATCGGCTCAAGCGCTGGTCGGAGGACAGTGCGACCGTCGAAGCGTTCCGCGATCTCAGCTACCCGCTCGGGGTGGGCTCGTTCGATGCCTATGCCGTGCCGCGCCGCGGCTTCATCACCAAGATCGAGCAAGCGAACGGCGGCATCAGGATCTTCGGCGATATCGAATTGCTCGAAAAGCACATGCGCAGCTACGACCTCGTGCGCCGGCCGCTGCAATCCCTATCCGCGGAGGTGATCAAGCGCGCCGCCCCCGAGTGCCGCTATATCGTCATCGATCATGAGGGCCGCGCCGCGCTTGCCGGCCAGGCTGCTATCGGCACGGATGCACGTTTTTACATCGACCTTCGTAATGCGCTGCCGCCGGGCCGATTCACGCTCATGGCAGAGCTCGTTGTCAATGGAAATGCCATGAACGCCGAGATTCGAGACTTTCCGATCGAGATCTCGTCTCGGCCGTAAGCAGTCTGTAACGGGGTCAAAATCAGACAGCTTTTGTGGGAGAGTATTGCGCGACAGAGAGTATTGCGCGACTTGACGCGGCAATTCGGTCCCTTCATTTTGAGTCCCTTGAGATCCGCCGGGGGATGAGGCTGATGAGCTGGACGGGCCGCCTGCTGCACATCCACATCGCCGAAAAAGCATCGACGACCATGCAGGAGCTGGACGAAGCCAGGCTTGTTGCCGGCCGTGGAATCGAAGGCGACCGCTATTTCAATGGAACCGGCACCTATTCGCCGAAGCCCGATGTGCGCGAGGTCAGCCTGATCGAGATGGAGGTGCTCGACGCCTTGGCGCGTGGCGATCCCCCGTTTCCGGGAGCCAAGGTCGCGCTGGCGCCGGGGGCACACCGCCGCAACCTCACGACGCTGGGCGTGCCGTTGAATCACCTCGTGGGCAAACGCTTCAAGATCGGCGAGGCGGTGCTCAAGGGCGGACGCCTGAATTTTCCCTGCAAGTATCTCGAAAAGTTGCTGGGTCTGCCGGTCTACCTGCCGCTGCTCAATCGCTCCGGGCTCAATTGCTGGATCGAGACGGGGGGGACGATTCGCCGGGGCGATCCCATCACGCTGCTGGACGACTGAGGCGTATGGCCGCTCCTCGCTTCGTTCTCCAGCCGCTTAACGGCGGGGCGGCTGGGCCGCAAACTGGGAGCCGCGCACGCACATGCGCCCGCGTGCGTCCTGCCACAGCTTCTCGGTCGCATGCAGGTGGCCCAGCGCGCGGGCAACCGTGCGAAAGTCGAATGCGATGAAGCGTTCCGCGATATCGGTGTAGTAGAGAGGGCTCTCGCCGATAGCCTCCAGGATCCTTGCCGCCAAGCTGGCCACATCCATCTCGTCACCGGCTTTTCCCGGCTCGTCGGACTTGCCGTTGGCGTAGTCCTCGATTCTGGCGCGGTCCGCATAGGCGTAGGTGATGCGCTCGTAGTATTCGCGCGGGATCCCCTCCGGCATCGTGGCGTCGATGCCGACTTTGGCGCCGGTGGGGACTACCCCGTAGCCTTGGGGTAAGCTGGGATCGAGCGGTTTGGCGCGCGCGTTGGCGACGATCATCACGTCCTTATCCCCCTGCACCCGCGTCGCGATCGCCCATTCCACCTCGGTCGGATCGAACACGTCGATATCGTCGTCGACCACGACGACGTGCTTGAGATCCATGACGGAGAGCGCCGCGAGGAGCGCATTCTTGCCCTCGCCCGGCTGCTTCTTGATGGAGACCACGGCGTGCCAGAACGCGCACCCCCCAAGCGTCACGTTGATATCCTTGACCTGCACCCCGGCAGTTCTCAACGCTTGGCGAATGGCGGCGTAGCGCGTCGGCGCCGCCAGCCAGGTATTCTCCCAAGGCATGTGCAGGTTGTAATAGATCGCGTCCTTGCGCATCAGGACGGCCTTGATCCGCACGATCGGGTTCCAGTGCAGCCCTCCCATCAGGCGGGTGAACTCGCCGAAACGGCCCTCCGGCCAGGTCCAGCCGGTGGGCAGGATTTCCGCTTCCAGCACGATCTCGGCATCCGCGATGTACGGCAGATCGATGGTGACGCAAGGAGCGAGCTCCACCGGCGCGCCACGCAGTCCACCGGCGATCGCCATCTCGTCTACTCCGAGCGGCGCGCGGTAGCCGGAGCCGGTGATCTCGATCGGATGGGTGCCGATACTGATCGAGATCGGCAGCGGCTGTCCTTTCTCGCAGGCCCGCTGCGCGAACACCCGCATGTTGTTGGGCGTGACGATGTCGATCCCGGTGAGGCTCTTTTCCTTGACGATGAACCGGTAGATGCCGCTGTTGAAGCCAAGCTCGGGATCGCGTGCGATCACCACGCCGGCCGTGATCATCGGACCGCCGTCGTATATCGACGACATCGGGATCGGCAATTTGTAGAGATCGACTTCATCACCGGCGAGGACTACTTCACGCGTGGGCGAGGTCTTGACGTATTTCGGTGCAATCGGCCGATCGATCGCCTGCCTGAGCTTGTCCTCGATCTCGCGATAGCTCTCGCAGCCGAGAGCGATCATTGCGCGCTCGCGCGTGCGAATGAGGCCGGATACTACCGGCATCTCGTAACCGATCACCTTGTGAAAACAGAGCGCGGTCTTGGCCTGGTCGACCAGGGTTGCAATGTGCCGGATGTCGATGGGCTGATGCAGGTCCACCAGCTCGCCCTTCTGGCGCAGCCGATCGAGAAATTGGCGAAAGCTTTCCTGCATCAACGCTCTCCGAATGCCGGCGGGTAGCCGGTTGTTGTCAGATGTGGCGTAAGCTACTTAGACCGGCATGGAGCGACAATCCATCCGTAATCCCGAGCGGAACGGTAGGGTGGGCAAAGCCGCGCGCGCAGACAAGCTGCCCAGTCTGCGCAATTTGGACTGCGCCGCGCCCACGCGTTCCCGGCGGTATTGGTGGGCACGGCGAGGGCACGGTTCCGGCCGCGCGGAAATGCCATGTGATGTGCGGCTTTGCCCATCCCACAGGACAGCAAATCCGAGCAGAGGTGTGAGAGCGTGAGCACCGGCAAGACGATGAGGGCGCTTGTGCTGCGCAGGCATGGCGGGCTCGATGAGCTCGCTGTCGTGGGCGACCATCCACGGCCGATCGCAGACGCCGGGCATGTGGTCATCCGCGTGCGCGCCTCCTCCTTCAACTATCACGACGTGTTCACCGTCCGCGGCATGCCGGGGATCAAGGTGCCGCTGCCGGTGGTGATCGGCCTGGATATGGCGGGCGAGATCACGGATGTCGGGGCTGGCGTCGATGGCTGGAATACAGGCGACCGCGTGCTGGTCAATCCGCTCAACAAGAGCAAAGGCCTGATGGGCGAGATGCTGGACGGCGGCATGGCCGAATACTGTCGAGTCGCCGCGGATCAGCTGGTTGCCGTTCCCGAGAACGTCGGCTTCGAGGAGGCGGCTGCGCTCCCCGTCGCCTACGGCACGGCGCATCGCATGCTGATCACGCATGCGACCGTCAAGCCCAAGGACCGCGTGCTCATTCTCGGCGCCAGCGGCGGGGTTGGGACCGGCTGCATCATTCTTGCCAAGCACCTCGGCGCAGAGGTCATTGCCTGCACCAGCAGCCCGCGCAAGATGCAAAGGCTCAGACAGCTGGGCGCCGATGAAGCGATCAATGTCACGGAGACGGATTTCTCCAAGTGGGCCATCGAGAGGTACGGCAAGCCGCAGCGCCGCAGCTACGCGGGCGGCGTGGATGTCGTGATCAATTTCACCGGCGGGGACACGTGGCATCCCTCGCTGCGCTGCCTCAAGCGCGGCGGCAGGCTGCTCGTATGCGGAGCCACCGCGGGCTACGACCCGAAGGAGGATCTGCGCTATGTCTGGAGCTTCGAGCTCAAGATCATGGGCTCGAACAGTTTCTACGATGACGACCTGCGGGGGCTGCTCGAGCTGATTGCCGAGGGCAAAATGCGCCCGGTGATCGACAACGTGCTGCCGCTCGAGCAGGCGCGTGAGGGCCTGCGACTGATCGAGAGCCGCGAGGTCATCGGCAAGGTCGTGGTGACGCCGTGAGCGCGGAGATCACTCTCGCGCGCGTGCAGGCGCTGGTCACGCGCGGTCCTTATCATCAGTGGCTCGGCTTGAAAGTCGTTGCCGTGCACGAGGACGGCATCGAGCTCAGGGCCACCTGGCGCGAGGAGTGGGTGGTCAACCCGGACCGGCGTTACACCCATGGCGGCGTGCTCGCCACCCTCGTCGATCTAGGCGCGGACTGGGCGATGGTGAGCAAGCTCGGCCGCGGCGTTCCCACCATCAGCCTGCACGTCGATTACCACGCCCCGGCCATGCCCGGCGATTTGAGCATTCGCGGCAGGATCGTGCGCATGGGCAGCCAGTTCTCCACATCCGAAGCGCAGGTGCTCGATCTCGACGGCAAGCTCCTTGCGAGCGGCCGCGGCACCTATCTGACCGCGCCCCCGAAGGCACAATAGTAATTCGGCCTGGTTATTCGTTGGTTGCGAGGTATGGCGCGAGCATCTTCGCGGGATCCACGATGCGGTCGAGCTCGGATTCGCTCACGAAGCCCAGCTTCAGCGCCGCCTCTTTGAGAGTGAGATCGTTGTCCATGGCGTAGTGCGCAATCCTGGCAGCCTTGTCGTAGCCGATCACCGGGGAGAGCGCCGTTACCAGCATCAGGGAACGGTCCACGTATTCCTTGATCTTCTTGAGATTGGGCCGCGTGCCTTCCACCAGGAACTTGCGGAAATTGGTGCACCCGTCCGTCAGGATCGTGATGGACTGCATGAGATTGAAGATCATCAGCGGCTTGTAGATGTTCATCTCGAGATGTCCGCCGCCTCCGCCTAACCCCACCGCCAGGTCATTCGCCATGACCTGGACCGCGATCATGCTGAGCGCCTCGGCCTGGGTCGGGTTGACTTTGCCCGGCATGATCGAGGAGCCCGGCTCGTTCTCCGGGAGTTGCAGCTCGGCGAGACCGGCGCGCGGCCCGCACGACAGCAGCCGGATGTCGTTGGCCATCTTGTAGAGCGACACCGCAAGCGTGCGCAGCGTTCCCGAAAGCTGCACCAGCGCGTCGTGAGCCCCCTGCACCGTGAACTTGTTCGGGGCGGTGACGAACGGCAGCCCGGTTGATCTCGCAATCTCGGCCGCCGCCGCTTCGGCGAAACCGGGCGGCGCGTTGATGCCGGTGCCTACCGCCGTGCCGCCGAGCGCCAGGCGATAGACGCCGGGCAGCGCGGCCTCGATCCGCTCGAGAGCGTCCGAGAGCATCCCCGCATAGCCGGACCATTCCTGTCCGAGCGTCAGCGGTGTCGCGTCCTGCAGGTGGGTGCGGCCGATCTTGATGATATCCTTCCACTCCGCCGCCTTGGCTGCGATCGCATCGTGCAGGGCATTCACGGCCGGTATCAGTCGCCCTTTCACATTCACCGCCGCGGCGACGTACATGGCGGAGGGAAACGTGTCGTTGGAAGATTGCGCCATGTTGACATGGTCGTTGGGGTGAACCGGAGCCTTGCTGCCGAGCGGGGTGCCCGCAAGCTGGCAGCAGCGGTTCGAGATCACCTCGTTCACGTTCATGTTGAATTGCGTCCCGCTCCCGGTCATCCACACATGCAACGGGAACATGTCGTCATGCTGGCCCGCGAGTATCTCGTCGCAGGCCTGAACGATCAGCCTGTGGCGCAGGCCATCGAGTCGCTTGCCGGCATGGTTTGCGTTGGCAGCGGCCTTTTTCACGATCGCGTAGGCATGGATCATCTCGCGCGGCATCAGGTCCTTGCCGATGCTGAAATACTCGAGCGAGCGCTGGGTCTGCGCTCCCCAGAGCTTGTCGGCAGGAACATCGACGTCGCCGTGGCTGTCGCTTTCTTTTCGGATGGCGCTCATGGTTTCTCCGCTGCCTGCGATCTCGACATTGAGCCCAGGCTCGAGCTCCTTTAGAAGAACGCCGACAGTGGCGCTCATCACCGACGCGGACGACAGCCCAGAAGGATAGCCCTGGCATGCCGGCGCTCACGCTGACCCGCGGCACGCTGGTCGTCCACTCGGCCTATCCCGATCCGCCGTTCGACATCATGGAGAGCGGGACGGCGACGGGCTTCGACATTGAGCTGATGCGGGCCGTCTGCGGCGAGCTCCGCCTCACGTTGCGGCCGGTAGCCTATGCGGGGGACGATTTCAACGGCATCTTCGATGCGCTGGTGAAGCGAGAGTGCGACGCGGTCATTTCCGGTACGACGATCACGCCGGAACGCTCCGCCGTCGTCCTGTTCTCGAAGCCCTATCTCGAGTTCAACCAGGGGATCGCGGTTAACGGCACACGCACACCGCAGGTCACCTCGACCGCCGGCCTGCGCGGCCTCACCGCGGGGATCCAGTCCGGGAACACCTCGGACCGGGTCGCAAAGGATCTGCTTGCACAGGGCCACATCGCGGGAATCCGGTACTATCCGTACCATGGGATTGCCGCAGCGCTCGACGATCTCGAGGCCGGGCACATCGGCCTTGTCATCAAGCTGTTTCCGGTCATCTCCTGGCTGGTGAAGGACCGTCCGCGGCTCACGGTCGCGCTGCAAGTACCGACCCGCGAACGGCTCGGGATCGCTTACGCCAAGGATCGCGCCGACCTCTGTGCTGCCGTTGACGCGACAATCGAGACCTTGCGCGACAAGGGGGTGCTCGCGCGCCTTGAGCAGAAATGGCTGGGCGAATAAGCGAGGACATGGCCGCCCATGATGCACGCCTTCAGGCTCTACACCGGCTGCGACGAGGCTTCGCACGTTGCCGAAGGGACAGTCACCCTTGACCGACGCACCGACGTGATCGCGGTCCATTTCGAGGAATCCCCGCCACATGCTGCGCTTGATTGGCACGACGCCCCGGAGCAGCAGTACGTCATCTCGCTTTCGGGGACCTTGGAGTTCACGACGCGCGACGGGGAAACCTTCATTCTGCGACCCGGCGACGTGCTTGTTGGGACCGACGACGCCGGCAGCGGCCACAAGTGGCGGCTGATCGACGATCAGCCTTGGCGGCGTTGCTACGTCGTGCTCGAGCCTGGCGCCCCCGATCTGTTCGTCGCCAAGGCGTAGCGCTCCCCGAATTGCGGGCTGCACCTTTGCTCCGCCCTATGCGGCAAATCGTGGAGATCGCAGTGACCAGATGAAAAAGCTGAAAATGACCGCGATCGGCAGCAGCAGGCACCACATGTCGACCACGCCGTAAGCAAGCCCGCCGGCAACGGTTCCGATCAAAAAGCCGACCGCGACGCACAGCACGTTGCCGAGCCGATCGCGGGTCGAGGCGAGCCGGGCAGCGCGGGGGTCGAACGGTGTGCTCCGCCGGAGGCGCCAGTACAACAGGGTCTGTGTTGCCAGGATGGACAGCTGCGTCGTGTTGGTCGTCATCACGTTGGTTGACGGCGTTCCGCGCATGACCAGCTGCACCATTGCGCTCTGCACCCCCATGGCGGACAGACCGAGCACCCCGGCGGCGATCTCCAGCGGTGCACCTCGGGCTGCGAATGGTGCTCCGGCAATTCCGGCGACCAGAAATCCCGCAAGCAGCGCACATTCCAGCACCAGACAGCAGGGAAGTGCCGACAGCCGCCGCTCCTCCGCAAACGCCACGAGGAGCGTCGTCGCTGCCCCGGCAACCAGAAAGATCGGAATGCCGAAGGTGGGGAGGATGAAAGCGTGCTCGCCGCGGGCGATCTGCGCCCCGACAGTAACGAAGCTTCCGGTCACCTGCGCGACGAACAGGCCGAACAGCGCGATGAAAGTGCAGCTGTCGACGTAGCCCGCGGCAAAGCTCAGGAGGAACGAAGCCGTTCGTGCCTGCGGGCTCGTCAGCTGCTGTTGCTCAGCCATGGCGTTGCCTCTCACCCGTCATCGCGCGCAACGCACTCTCCGCCGCGCGAGCGCGGCGGGGCTCCCGTCCCGGCCATGACAACCTCGACGCCGAAAGCGGCTCGCATCAGCTTGCGAGCTTCGCAACCTCGGCAATGATGGCGTCGCCCATTTGCGCCGTGCTCACCGTCGAGGCGCCTTCGGACTTGATGTCGGCGGTGCGCAGACCCTGGGCGAGCGCGCCGGCAATTGCCTTCTCGATCAGGTCGGCCTCCTTGCCCATGTTGAACGAATAGCGCAGCGCCATGGCGAACGACGCCAGCATGGCGATGGGATTTGCCATGCCCTTTCCGGCGATGTCGGGTGCCGATCCGTGCACCGGCTCGTACAGCGCTTTGCGCTTTCGCGTCCTTGCGTCGGCTTCCCCCAGCGAGGCCGACGGCAGCATGCCGAGCGAGCCCGTCAGCATGGCGGCGACATCCGAGAGCATGTCGCCGAACAGGTTGTCGGTGACGATGACATCGAACTGCTTGGGCCAGCGCACCAGCTGCATGCCCCCGGCATCGGCGAGCTGGTGCTCGAGCACCACGTCCCTGAACTCGCGCTCGTGCAGGGCGGCGACGACCTCGTGCCATAGCACACCGGTCTTCATCACGTTGCGCTTCTCCATCGAGGTGACCTTGTTGCGCCGCTTGCGCGCGAGCTCGAAAGCGACCCGGGCGATGCGCTCGATCTCATAGGTATCGTACACCTGCGTATCGATCGCGCGCTTTTGTCCATTACCCAGATCGGTAATGGTCTTCGGCTCGCCGAAATAAACACCGCCGGTGAGCTCGCGCACGATGATGATGTCGAGCCCATCGATCACGTCGCGCTTGAGGCTGGATGAATCGGCGAGCGCGGGATAGCAGATCGCAGGGCGGATATTGGCGAACAGGCCGAGCTCCTTGCGCAGCCGCAGCAACCCGGACTCGGGCCGCACGTCGAATGCGATCCGTTCCCATTTCGGCCCGCCCACCGCGCCGAAGATCACGGCATCGGCGGCATGCGCCTTTGCCATCGCCTGATCGTGGATCGCCACTCCATGCGCATCGTAGCAGGCACCCCCGACGAGCTCCTCCTCGTACTCGAACCTCCCCATTCCCTGCGTGCGCATCCAGGCGATGAGCTTCTTCACTTCCGCCATGACTTCCGGACCGATGCCGTCGCCGGGAAGCAGAAGGAGCGTGTAAGTAGGCATGGCAAGGAGGCCTTTCCGAATGATTGCCGGGAGCCGCAGGTCGCTGCCGTGCGCCATCATAATGGTAGTCGAGCCGCGTCCGTAGAGGATTGCGATCGATCTGCCTGCCTCGACCCCGCTCGCGAGGTGGCCCGCTGCCAGCGGAACGCCCCCTTGGCGTCATCGCGGGGTCACAAATTCGCGCTAGGGTATGCACGTCGATTGCGACGAGCTGTCATCCACGGATGTACTGGTGGCGGCAATCGCAACGATACGGGCCCGCCAGGAGCAATCCTCGGCGGGTTTTCATTTGCATGGAGCTATGCACGAGCGCCGTGGGCGCGTGCAATATTGCATTGCACAAAAACGTGAATTGCCAAAAGGTGCCAATAGCTTAACTGGGGCTTCCTACTCGACAGAATCGATTCGGTTCACACGCATTCCGGATGCGGCGATCGCGCTGCGATTCGGGCTCCGGCAACGAGAAGAGGAGAGCGGCCCCATGACTCGCCCTTTTGTGACTCGCCCTTTTGGCCATTTCACCTACAATAAGCTCGCGCTGTTGCTGCTGCTTTGTGCTGTGGCTTTTGGCGGCACGGTTCTCGTCAATCGCGCCTCCCTCTATTCGGCGCCGCATGCGGCCGAGATATCCGGCATGGGGCATGTGCGAGATCTGCCCCCGCTATGGTGATCCTCCCGAGCGCGCCGCAATCGCTCGGGCGCGGTAAGCCGATTCAGCTCCCGCTGAACCAGTTGTAACCCCCTTCCTCCCAGTATCCGCCGAGATACGTGTTGGTCACCGCCATCTCCATCACGTGCTTCGGGTTCTTGAAGCCGAGCTTGGTGGGGATGCGGATCTTCATGGGGAAGCCGTATTTGCGAGGCAGCGCCTCGCCATCGAATTGCAGCGTCATCTGGGTCTGAGGATGTAGCGCGGTGGGCATGTCGATCGAGGTCGAATAGCCTTCAGCGCAGCGGAACCAGACGTATTTGGCCCGCGTGTCGGCGCCGACCCGGCGAAGGAAGTCGCGCAGCGACGCTCCCGTCCACTTGCCGATCGCGCTCCAGCCTTCCACGCAGATATGGCGGGTGATCTGCATCTCCTGTGGCAGCGCGCGAAGCTCGTCCTGCCGCGCAACCGCAGGCCGCCCAGTGGCGTCGATCCGGCCCTCCTGATCCGGGATGCGGCAAAGCTCATGCCTGACCCGGCGCGGCGTTTGTTCCTGCGCGGCAGCGCGAGCCTGGGCGCGCTGGCGTTCCTGGCGGGCTGCGACATCGTGGACGGCTCGTCGGCGGAGCGGGCCCTGATGCAGATCTCCTATTTCAATGACCGCGTGCAGGCTTGGCTGTTCGACCCGAACAAGCTGGCACCGACCTATCCCGACAGCGCCGTCACGCGCCCGTTCCCGTTCAATGCCTATTACCCCGAGGAGGACGCGCCCGAGGTGAAGGGGGAGGATTATAAGCTCCACGTCGGCGGTCTGGTGGACGCGAAGAAGACCTGGACCCTGGTGTCGCCTGCGTCCCTTGCGTCCCTCAACGGCCCGTGATGATGGCGCGCAGCGTTCGCGGCACGATCAGCGCCATGGTCACGTGAACAAGGGCAAACGCTACAATGGACGCCATGGCGAAAAAATGCACGTACCTTGCAGTATCATAGCCGCCGAAGACTGCGGTGAGCTGTTGCAGCTGCACCGGCTTCCAGATCGCCAGTCCGGAGAGGACAGCGACGATGCTTGCGAGAATGACGCCCAGATAGAGCAGACGCTGCAGCGCATTGTATACTGAAAGGTCATCGTAGGAGAGCGTCCGCGTCATGGCTGCTCGGGCGTCGGCCAGCAGTTGCGAAGCACGGATGGGAAGGAGCTTGCGGCGAAACCGGCCGGTTGCCACGCCGAGAACGAGATAAACGAGACCATTCACCGCCAGCACCCACATGGCCGCGAAGTGCAAAAGCAGCCCCCCTGCGAGCCAGTGGCCGAGCGTGAGCGGTTGCGGGAAGACGAATGCAAACAGCGGGGACGCGTTGTAGATTTCCCACCCCGAGCCGACCATCACGACAACGGCAGCAGCGTTGATCCAGTGGGTAAGCCGCACCCATAACGGGTGGACGAGCGCCGGCCCCCGGACGGCCGGGGCCAGGTTGCCATCGTGCGTTGCTTCAATCGACATAAGCGAAAGAAGGACTGCGGCTAACCGCGTTTCGTTTTATTCACGCTGGTGTGATAACAGCCTCGGCGGGCGGTCTGTTTCAGTTCAACGTGTCGTCTTTACCCGGCTTGGCCGGTTATTTTATCGTGCACTTGCGGACCGGCAACGCTATGAGCTGCTTATGGTAAAGACGGGAACCGGCAACTTTTTCGAGGATTTCCGCATCGGCCAGGTGATCCGGCATGCTACGCCGCGAACCCTCACGGTCGGTGACGTGGCAGTTTATGGCGCCCTGTTCGGCCCGCGCTTTGCGCCGCAGTCGTCGGAGGCTTTCGCCCGCGCGATCGGGTATCCGCGCTCGCCCATCGATGATCTCCTGGTGTTCCACGTCATCTTCGGCAAGACCGTGCCCGACGTCTCGCTCAACGCTGTCGCCAATCTTGGCTACGCCGAATGTTGCTGCCTCGCCCCGGTCTATCCGGGAGACACCTTGAACGCAGTCTCGGAGGTTATCGGCCTCAAAGAGAACTCGAGCCGCAAGACCGGCATCGTTTATGTGCGCTCGACGGGCTGCAAGCAGGACGGCAGCAAGGTGCTGGAGTACGCGCGCTGGGTCATGGTGCGCAAGCGCGATGAGAAGGCGCCCGCCCCGGGCGATCGCGTGCCCCGCCTGGCCGAGTCGGTGGCTCCCGCAACGCTCGGCCTGGCATGCCCCAAGATCGACCTGAAGGGCTACGATTTTGCGCTGGCCGGCGGATCCTCTCGCTTCGACGATTATGCCGTGGGGGAGAGGATTGATCACGTCGACGGCATTACGGTGGAGGAAGCCGAGCATCAGATCGCCACCCGGCTTTATCAGAATACGGCGCGAATTCATTTCAATCATTTCAACGAGAGCAAGGGGCGCTTTGGCCGCCGCCTGGTCTATGGCGGGCACGTCATATCGCTCGCACGGACACTGTCCTTCAATGGGCTTGCCAACGCCTTTCATGTCGCGGCCATCAACGCAGGCAGGCATGTTGGGCCGCTGTTTGCCGGAATGACGGTGTTTGCCTGGTCGCAGGTCCTGGGCAAGGCCGAGCTGCCGGGACGAAGCGATGTCGGCGCTCTGCGCCTGCGCACGGTCGCGGCTGCGGACCACCCCTGTGCCGATTTCCCGCTGAAGTCCGGCAACGACGATCACCCCGCCGTCCTGCTCGATCTCGACTACTGGGTGCTGATGCCGCGCTAGCGACATGCGGCATGCAGCTGCCCCCCTCCCGCCGGCCCTGACCGGTGAAGCTGATCAAAAGGATGTGCGCAGGCGACGCCCGACAATGGGGTTGAGCCCGCAGGGTCGGGCGGTATGATCGGGCCGCCTCATTCTAGCCCCGCAGAAGGAAAGAGCCGTGCTCATCACTCGCCGCAACCTGATCGCCGGGACTGCATCCGTTGCCGCCGCCGTCGCCGCGCGGCCTGCCGTGGTTTATGCACAGGCTGTTCACCGGGCTACCCCTGCTCCCACCCCCCCGGGTCCGTTCAAGCTCGATCCCTTGCTCTACCCCACCAATGCTCTCGCCCCGAACATTGACGCGAGGACGATGGAGATCCATCACGATCGCCATCACCTGGCTTACGTCAGCGGTCTCAACGCCGCGGCGAAGGACCATACCAACGTCGCTTCGATGCCGTTGCAGGAAATTCTCGCCAAGCTCGGAGAGATGCCCGAAAGCGTCCGCACCCAGCTGCGCAATTTCGGCGGCGGTCACGCCAACCATAGGATGTTCTGGTTGGTGATGGGGCCCCGGGCAGGCAAGCCGACCGGAGATCTTGCCGCAGCCATCGAGCGCGATTTCGGCGGCTTGAACAAGCTGCAGGACGACTTCAACACCGCCGGCGCTCGGCTGTTCGGCTCCGGCTGGGTGTTCGTAACCGTGTCGACTGAGGGCAACCTCGGCATCGAGACCAGGCCCAACCAGGATACACCCCTGATGGATGCCAAGCGCGTGCTGATGGGCAACGATGTCTGGGAGCACGCCTATTATCTCACCTATCAGAACCGCCGTCCCGACTACCTGAAGGCGTGGTGGAACACGGTGGATTGGACGCGGGTGGGCGAGCGCTACAAGGCTGCGACCGCAGGGACGCTGACGATCTGAGGCTCCGGGCGTAAACTGTCGGCCGGTGGGGACACGGCTACCTTGCTGCAAGAGCGAGAGGCCTGCCCGCGCGATTCGCCGGCTGTGTAACCCTCCTCTTGTGCATGGCTTGTGTGCAACTCGCAGGGTGGAGCTTCACAATACGGGCCATATCGTGGGGATGATCACGTCGGCCCGCTTCCAGCAGGATTTTGTTTCGGAGAAGGAACATGCGTGGACTTGGCAGCGGATCGTTTGATCCCAAGACGCTCGCAATCCTGGAAGCAGCGTTCGATGAGGCTTGGTTGACGCTCAAGTCCAGCGGCAACGACAAGGTGCGCGCGAACGAGCTCGCACGCTGCATCCTGCGTCTTGCCACCGAGGGAGAGCGCGATCCGGTGCGGCTGCACGACCATGCGCTTGCGGCACTTGCCCCGGCCCTGGTCTGGCGGGAAGGGCATACGAGCGAGCTCAGGGCCTGAGCGATGGCTCGGCGGCGCGTGTAGGGTGCCAAGGCCGTTACCGAGCAAATGAGCAGCCCGGCTTCGCCCTCCTTGTGCCGGCTGATCCATGCGCACTTCGCCGGCAAAGGAACGCCCGTCGCTTCGGTCACCTGCTGATGAAGCCGATCATTGATCCTCGCCGCGGCGACCTCGAGGACGATGCATCGAGCCCCAAGCGCCGCTCGCTCCTCTCTCTCGCGGGCAGTCTGGTTTCTGAGCTCAGCTTCCCCAAGCTCATAGCTGCCTGGGCGGTGCTGCTGGTAGCGCCATGCGCCGTGCTTGGGCTGTCTCCCCTGATCGCTTCCGCGTGGATCGGCAAGATCTCGGGCAAGATTGCGTCGCCCTATGCCGGTATCGGACCGCTGTTGATCCTCGGTGTACTGCTCGTCGTGGGCTGGTTCGCCGGAAGGTCGCTGTTCCGTGTCGTTGAACGAAGCTTCTGGGCGTTGAACTCGCTCCTGGTCGAGCCCTTCTATGCGGTCTCGCGCGAAGGTCTCCAGCAACTCGTCGACCAGCTGCTTTCCGTCAAGACCAGCAAGACGCGGCGCGGCAGGCTGCGCGCCATGACGGCTGCCGCGGCCGGAATGATAGTCTGTGCGCTGGCGCTCCTAGTGCTGGTGTTGGCCTGGCCGCACTCCCGCTGGGTGGGTAATGCCTCCGATCTGATCTCGCCCCTGCTGCTCGTGCCCGTGGTCGCCGCCAACAGCGTGGTTCTCCTTGCGGGCTATGTTGCGGGGAGCGCGCTCGTCTGGGCGATCGGCGACGCCACCATGTCGCAGCCCCGCGATTTTCACGGTTTCGATTTGGGCTCTCATGTCGGACGCAGATGGCGAGTGGCGCATTTGTCGGATCTCCATGTTGTCGGGGAGCGTTACGGCTTTCGCATCGAGAGCGGCCGGTCGGGCCCGCGCGGCAACGAGCGGCTCAAGCGTCTGCTCGCGCAGCTCGATGCGCTCCACGCGACGGAACCGCTGGATCTGGTGCTCATCACCGGAGACATGACCGACGCCGGCCGTTCCGCCGAATGGGCCGAGTTCCTGGACGTGCTGGCGCTCCATCCCCGCCTCGCGGAGCGCGTTGTGATGCTTCCGGGCAATCACGACCTCAATGTCGTCGACCGCGAAAATCCCGCACGGCTGGATCTTCCCACCAGCCCGACCAAGCGGTTGCGGCAGATGCGCGCCCTGTCCGCGCTGGCGGAGCTGCAGGGCACTCGCGTGCGGGTGGTGGACCAACCTGCCGGCCACGTGGGCGCCCGACTTGCGGACGTGATCGAGCCTTATCGGGCGCAAATGATGCAATTCGCCGATGCCGGGGCCCTCATGTTGTCGCTCGCACTGGCGGACCTGTGGGCAAGCGTATTTCCGATGATAGTGCCGCCGGATCCCGATGACGGCCTGGGCATCATTCTGTTGAACTCGAACGCGGAGACGCATTTCTCCTTCACCAACGCGCTCGGCCTCATCTCGGCCGAGCAGATCAAGCGTATCGAGATTGTCACCGCCCAGTATCCGCGGGCATGCTGGATCATCGCGCTTCATCACCATCCCGTCGAATATCCCCGCACCGCACCGGCACTGTCCGTGCGTATCGGCACGACCTTGATCAACGGCAGCTGGTTCGTTCGACGGCTGCGCCCCATGGCTGGCCGCATCGCGCTGATGCACGGCCACCGGCACATCGACTGGATCGGCGAGTGTGCCGGCCTGCTGATCATATCGGCGCCCTCGCCGGTCATGGACGCTACCGACGACCTTTCCACCTATTTCTACATTCAGACACTCGCTCTGGCGCCGCACGGAAGGTTGCGGCTGCTGTCCCCGCAAAAGATCGCGGTGCCCGGTCAGGATCGAGCCGAGACACAGCAGGTGCTGGAAGAGTAGTTGGGGTGACGGCCAAGCCGCGAGCGTGACGCGCCGCCGCGATGGGTTGCGCATCGATCTCGCTGAAGCGATCTCGGCGCTGACCCACTACTGCATTGCGCCCGGGACACGCGCGTTTGATGACGAATGTCGATCACGTCGGCGCGATGCCGAGCTCTCTGATGATGCGGCCCCATTTGTCCGCATCGGCATGGGTCAATGCGGCGAGCTCCTGCGGGGTCGAGCGCGCCGTCTCGACCGCGATGTCCGCCATGCGCTGTTTCACCTCGGGCAGGAGCAGGATGCGGCCGATCTCGGCGTTGAGCCGCGCGACGATGTCCGGCGGCAGCCCCGCCGGCCCGTAGGCCGCATACCACACCGCCATCTCGAAGCCGGGAACGGTTTCCGCCACGGTCGGAACATCGGGCAACAGCGGCGAGCGCTTGGCCTCGGTCACGGCGAGGAGCCGCAGCCTTCCGGCCTTCACATGCGCCAGGCTCTGGGTGCCGGCGGTAAAGAACAGCTGGGTCTGGCCCGCGACCGTGTCCGCGACCGCCGGCGCACCGCCGCGATAGGGCACGTGCACCATGGAGACGCCTGCCATCTTCTCGAACAGCGCGCCGCACAGATGGTTGGTCGAGCCGGCGCCGGCGGAAGCGTAGGTAATCTTGCCCGGATTGGCTTTGGCATAGGCGATGAGCTCGGCGACCGTGCCGGCCGGGACGGACGGATGCACCACCATGGTGTTGGTGACGTAAGCGAGCAGCGTGATCGGCGAGAAATCGTTCACGCCATTGAACGGCATGGCGGCAAACAGCGCCTGGTTCATGGTGTGCACGCTCATGGTGTTGAACAGGAAGGTGTAGCCATCCGGCGCCGCACGGGCGACCACCGCGGTGCCGATGTTGCCGGAAGCGCCGGAGCGATTCTCGACGAGGATCGGCTGGCCCAGCGCCTGGCGCAGATGCTCGCCCACCATGCGTGCCAGAATGTCGGTCGAGCCGCCGGCGGCGAACGGCACAATGAGCGTGAGCGCACGCTCCGGATAGGGCGAGGCACGCGCCGCGCGCAACGGCAACGTCGTGGAAACGCCGATGCCGGCGAGAATGCCGCGGCGGGTAAGCGATGGGGTCAATTGTCGCTCCGTCAGATGTTGGCGGAGACAGAATATCAGATCGGCCC
>DATBHG010000002.1:0-262626 GCA_036557665.1 Xanthobacteraceae bacterium
TCCGCCGCGACGCAGGCTCTCGCCGCCGCGGCAAGCTTTGCGGGCTCGCTGTGCTGGCTGCATCGGCGCAAGCGCTCGCGGGCGGCAGCGCGCATGCCCAGAAGCTCGAGGCGCGATACGTGATCTCGATGACCGGCATCCGCGTCGGCCAGAGCGCCTGGACGGTGCGCATCGAAGCCGACCGCTACTCCGCCTCGGCGACCGGCGGCAGCGTCGACCTGATGAGCGTGCTGGTGCGGGGGGAAGGCTCCGCCCGCGTCTCGGGCAGCATCAAGGACGGCCGTCTGGTGCCTGTGGAATTTTCGGCGAAGCTGGTCGAGGAGGGGGAGAAGTCCGATCTGAAGATGACCCTCGACGACGGTGTCGTCACCGCGGTCGAGACCGATGCCCCGCCTCCCGGGCCCGACCGGGTGCCGTTGACCCAGTCGCATGTGACGGGAGTGACCGACCCGCTGACTGCGCTGCTCATCCCCGATCAGCCCGACAGCGGCAGCGCGCCCAACAAGGCGAGCTGCAACCGCACGCTCGCCATCTTCGACGGGCGCCGGCGCTACGACCTCGTCCTGTCGTTCAAACGGATCGAGGAGGTACGCGAGGTCAAGCTCCCCGGGCCCGTCCTCGTCTGCAACGTCATCCTGCATCCCATCGCCGGCCATCGCGCCAACAGCATGATCGTCAAATACGTTGCCGACCGGCGCGACATGGAGATCTCGTTCGCGCCGATCGCAGGGACGAATGTGCTCGCGCCCATTCGTCTCGTCGTCCCGACCCTGATCGGCACCATGGCGGTGCAGGCCGCCGCGTTCGAGACTTCGCCGGTTACGGCGCCGTGAGTGCGGGAAGTTGTAGGGTGGGTTAGCGTGCGAGCCGGCCCCACCGGCTCGCGCGCGTAACCCACCACGCGATCGACGGTGCGCCGCCGTGTCGCGGTGGGTTACGCCATGCAAGTCGGCTGCAGCCGACTTGCATGGCTAACCCACCCTACGACATCTTTACCCCTTCAGATCGTGGTTCTTGATCGGCAGCGAGCGGATGCGTTGGCCGGTGGCGGCGAAGATCGCGTTGCACAAGGCCGGCGCGACGACGGCAACCGGAGGCTCGCCGACCCCGCTCCACGGCTCGCCGCTCGCCATGATGACGGTCTCCACCACCGGCATGTCCGCAAGACGCAGCATGCCGTAGTCCTGGAAATTCGACTGCTCCACCCCGCCGTTCCTGATCGTGATCTCGCCGTAGAGGGCGGCAGAGAGCGCGAACACGGTCGCGCTCTGCACCTGCGCCTCGATCGTGCGCGGGTTGACCACCAGTCCGCAATCGATGGCGCTGATCACGCGCTTGACCCGCACGCCTTCCGCCACCGCGGCCTCGATCACGGCGGCCGTGCAGGTGCCCTGCACCTCGTTGAGCGCGATGCCGCGATAAGAGCCCTCCGGCGACGGCTTCCCCCACTCTGCGCGGTCCGCGACCGCATCGAGCGCGGCGCGCAGCCTCCCCGCGCGCGGGTGACCGCCGAGCAGCTTGCGCCGATACTGATAAGGATCGGCGCCCGCGGCGTGGGCGAGCTCGTCGAGGAAGCATTCGCGGAAGAAGCAGTTCTGGGTGTGATTGACGCAGCGCCAGAAGCCGACCGGCACGGGCGTCGGACGCATCGCATAATCCGCGAGATAGTTCGCCACGTCGTAAGGCATGTCCTCGACGAAGCCTTCCTGGAACTGCTTGTCCACATGGCCCGGCAGCAGCATGGGAAGGAGCGACGGGCCGGTCAGCCGCACGTGCCAGGCGATCGGCTCGCCGGCGGCGCCGATGCCGGCGCGCATCCGCGCCATCGCCATGGGGCGGTAGAAGTCGTGGCGCATGTCCTCCTCGCGCGTCCACACCACCTTGACCGGCTGCGGCACGTGGCCGGCGATGCGAACGGCGAGCCCGATGAAATCCTGGATCAGATCGCGGCGTCCGAAACCGCCGCCGAGCATCGTCCGGTGCACGATGACGTTGGTGCGCGGGACACCCGCCGCCTGGGCGGCGGTAACGAGCGCGGCTTCGCCGTTCTGGGTGGGTGTCCACACCTCGACCTCGTCGCCGCGCACGTGCGCGGTCGTGTTCTGCGGCTCCAAGGTGGCATGCGCCAGGAACGGCACGGCGTAATCCGCCTCGATGCGCCGATCGGTGGCGGCGAACGCCGCCGCGAAGTCGCCGTCGCTGCGCCCGGCCGCGGCTTCCTCCGCGGCAAGGCCGCGGCGCAGATAGGCGGCGATGTCCGCCGTGGAGACGCCGGCGTTGTTGCCGAGATCCCAGCTCACCTCGAGCGCTTCGAGCGCCTTTCTTGCCCGCCACCAATCCTCGGCAATGATCGCGACCGCGTCGTCCAGCGTCACCAGCTTGCGTATCCCGCTCAGCCCTCTCGTTCGCGAGTCGTCGACCGATTTGAGCTTCGCGCCGAAGGCCGGAGCCTGGAGCACGGCGGCGTAGAGCATGCCGGGCAGGCGCACGTCGATGCCGTAGGTCGTCTCGCCCGACACCTTGCCGGGGACGTCGAGCCGCCGCTGCGGCGTGCCCAGCAGCCGCCATTCGCCGGGCTCTTTCAGCTTGACCTCGACAGGCACGCGGCTCTGCGCCGCGGCGGCCGCGATCTCGCCGAAGCTCACCGTGCGCCCGCTCGGCAAATGAGTGACGACACTGTTGCGGGCGCGGCATTCCGATGCCGCCACCGCCCAGCGTGCCGCCGCGGCGGCAACCAGCATCTCGCGCGCGGCAGCGCCGGCTTTGCGCAGCGCCTGCTGGGAGCTGCGCACGGAGCGGCTGCCGCCGGTCGACATGTCCCCCCACGCACGCTGGTGGCGCATGTTGTCTTGCGGCGCGACGAGCTCGGTCCTCACCTTGCTCCAGTCGCATTCCAGCTCTTCCGCCACCAGCATGGGCAAGGCCGTCAACACGCCCTGGCCCATCTCGGCTCTGGCGACGCGGATGGTGACGGAATCATCCGGGGCGATGAGGATCCAGGCGTTGACCTCCGTGCCGGCGGCCTGGGTGCCGGCCGCTTGCGCGTGCGCCAGGCGGGGGCCGCCGAGCTCGAAGCCGAGCGCGAGGGTGCCCCCCAGCGCGGCGACGCTCGCAAGCAGCGATCGACGGTCGATCGGGATCGAATTCACGGGAATGCAAACGATTGGCGGTCGGGCTGGTTAGCTGAGGCTCGTCCGAGCGGTTGTAGCGAGAAAAGCCAAAGCCCGCGAGGGGTTCCCACGACGCTCCGCTCCGCCCCTTGCTTTCGTAGAGGCGACGCGGGGTCCCCAAAAAACGCAAAGCGTTTTTTGGGGTGCCCCCGTATGCGTCGCCCTCTTGCAGCTTGCGGAATTCGCGCCGCAGGCTCATGAAATTTGCGCGCCGTTGTGCCTGCGAGGAGGAGCGAGATGCCGACCCCGAAATACCAGACCGTGCTGATCGAGAAGGAGGACGGCATCACCTGGCTGATCATGAACCGGCCGGAAAAGCGCAATGCCATGAGCCCGCAGCTGCATGTGGAGATGGACGAGGCGCTCGCCGCGCTCGCGGTCGATCAGGAGACCCAGGTGCTGGTGCTCACCGGCGCCGGCGAGGCATTCTGCTCCGGCCAGGACATCAAGCTTTATTTCCGCGCCAACGATGACGACCCCGCCGCTCGCGCCAAGGCACGCCACGCATCCAACCAGTGGCGATGGCACCGGCTCTCGACGTTTCCCCAGCCGACCATTGCGATGGTCAACGGCTACTGCTTCGGCGGCGGCTTCACCCAGGTCTGCGCCTGCGACCTTGCGGTCGCCGCCGACGATGCGGTGTTCGGGCTTTCGGAAGTGAACTGGGGCATCCTTCCGGGCGGCATCGTGTCGTGGAACGTGGCGCAGATGCTCAACTTCCGCGACGGCATGTACTACGCGCTCACCGGCGACACCTTCGACGGCAGGAAAGCCAGGGAGATGGGCTTCATCAATTTCTCCTTCCCGCGCGACGCGCTCAGGGCCGAGACCATCAGGCTTGCCCAGAAGCTCATGCAGAAGTCTCCCGCGGTGCTGCGCTACACCAAGGAGGCGCTGCGGGCGGTGCGCTTCATGAACGAGCCCCAGGCCGCGGATTACCTCAACGCCAAGAGCGATGCGTTGCGCTTTGTCGACAAGGAGGACAGCCGCAGCCAGGGCATGAAGCAGTTCCTGGACGACAAGTCCTATCGGCCCGGCTTCGGCCCGTTCAGCCGCGAGAAGGCCAGGCGCGCGTGATCCTGCCGCACGCGCTCGCGCGCCGCAGCGCAATCCTCTTGACGAACCGGTCCTCGCTTTGGTTTGATCTAAACATAAGACACCAGGGCGCTTCCCGCTAAGGAGACCAACTTGAACCACAACGCGTCAAAAAAAACCGACCGCAAGACGGCCAGCCACCTCCTCAAGAATGTAGTCAAGCCGAAGCCCCAGCGCCCCGCGCGCCGCGCCGAGTTCAGATCTTCGCCGTGGTACGAGAAGGCGGCGCAGTCGATTGCGGTCAGCGCGAGAGTTTCGTAGGGGCGACCCACCGGGTCGCCCTCCTTCCCCACGGTAACAGGGCGAGGCATGCCTCGCCCCTACGCAACGGCGACCATAGGGCACGCCGGCCGGAGGCACGGCGGCGGGAGTTTCGTAGGGGCGACCCACCGGGTCGCCCTCTAATCCGCCTGCCGCGTGGCAACAGGGCGAGGCATGCGGGGCACCCCAAAAAACGCGTTGCGTTTTTGGGGGACCCCGTCTCGCCCCCTACGCAAAGGGATGATTGCCGCCAGCAATCACGTTGGGGTTCTCGGGATCGTCGGCCCAACGGATTGGGTTATCCACGATGTATTGGCGGACCCTGCCGAGGTCGGCCTCATTGCGCATCACATGCTCATAGAAATTGCGCTGCCACAGCGGCGAGGCTCGCTCGCCGTGCAACGCATTGACCCGTTTTGTCGCGGCTGCCTTGAATGCCCCAATGATGACCCCGAGCGGACGCTTGACGGGTTCCACACGGTCCGGGCCATCTCTCATCACGATGATTGCGTGCATATGGTTCGGCATCACCACCCATTCATCCAATAATACCGGAAAATGTTGGGGAATCTGCTTCCAACAAGATGCAACGATTTCTCCGATTGCACTCAGTCGCATTTTCATTTGGTCGATTACGCCGAAAATGCACATGCGGTCGTGCGCGCAGAGGGTCACAAAATATGCTCCCGGCTGCGCGTAATCATATTCCTTGAGCCTCAGGCTGCGGCGGCGGTGGAGCTCGGGATGTGTCATTATTTTGCCTTATGCCTTATCGAGTTCCGTCCGGCCCGCGTAAAGCCCGACGCCTCGCAGCCACCGGACGGAGTTTCGTAGGGGCGACCCACCGGGTCGCCCTCGCGCCGCAGTTGTGCAAGCGGATGGAGGGCGAGGCGGTGCCTCGCCCCTACGCAACGGCGGCCATAGGGCATGGCGGCGGGAGTTTCGCAGGAGCGACCCACCGGGTCGCCCGCTGCGTTTCACTCCGGCTCGAGCCGCCGCGGCGTCCACGCGCTGTGCAGCATCAGCGCGATACCGCCGGCCAGCATCGGCAGCGACAGCACCATGCCCATGGTGAGGCCGTGGGCAAGCTGCTCGATCTGCGAGTCCGGCTCGCGGAAGAACTCCATCGCGATCCGCGCGAGCGCGTACCCCACCAGGAAAATGCCGGTCACCAATCCGGGCCGCTTGAAGGCGCCGTTGCGGACGGCGAGCCCGAGCAGCAGCAGCAACAGCAGTCCCTCGAGCCCGGCTTCGTACAGCTGGCTCGGATGGCGCGGCTGCGCGCCGGCATCGGGAAACACCATCGCCCACGGCACATCGCTGGGACGGCCCCAATGCTCCGCGTTGATGAAATTGCCGATCCGCACCAGAAAGATGCCCAGCGGACAGACGGTCGCGACGAGATCTGCAATGGTCAGGGCGGAGATCCTGAGGCGCCAGGCGAAGCATCCGATGGCGAGGAGAACCCCGATCAGCCCGCCGTGGAACGACATGCCCCCTTGCCAGATCGCAAAGATCTCCAGGGGGTGCCCGGCGTAATAGCCCGGCTCGTAGAAGATCACCTGGCCGAGCCGGCCGCCGACGACCGTCCCGATCATGGCGTAGAGCACGAGATCGAGGATGCTCTCCGGGGTGGGATGGGGCATGTCCCCCCAGAGCCGGTCGTTGCGGGTCAAGGCAGATGCATAGAGCCAGCCGCCGAGAAACCCGGCCAGATAGGCGAGAGCATACCAATGGACGGCAAACGGTCCGACATTTACTGCGACGGGATCGATCGCCGGAAACGGGATGACGAGAAGGGGCATGCGGACCGCACGACTAGCTGCTGATCAACTTTCCATCAAGCCGGGATACTCAGCGGGCGAGGCATGCGGGGGCACCCCAAAAAACGCTTTGCGTTTTTTGGGGACCCCGTCTCGCCCCTACGCAACTCGAGGGAAGGCGTCTCGTCCCTGCGAAGCGACGACCGGAGTTTCGTAGGGGCGACCCACCCGGGTCGCCCTTCATCCTCCTGCCACGCGGCAACAGGGCGAGGCATGCCTCGCCCCTACGCAACGGTCGGCTGGAGGGCCGTACGCAACGGCGACCGGAAGGGGGCTTCAGACAGAGCGCTCAGCGCTCCGGCTTGCGCGCCGGCGCGCTCGCGTCCCGCTCGCGCAGATAATCCTCGGTGGTGCGCGGGCGCGGACGCGGCGGGGCGCCGTGCGGATCGAGCTCCTGCCCGGTGATTGCGATCACCCGGCAGTCCTCGCACATCTTGATGAGATCGAGGCGCGCCGCCGCATCCGCGAACATCCAGTGCTTGCCCGCGAGCTTCGCCGTTACCCGCTCGATCGTGCTCCTGACCCCGAACGGCTTGCCGCAGGCGATGCAATGGAACGGCTCCTCCTCCTTCAGGACCCGCGCCGTTGCGGTGGCTGCGCGGAAATCGAGCTGGGGAGTGAGCGTGATCACCTTCTCCGGGCAGGTCGCCTTGCACAGCCCGCACTGCACGCAGGCGTCCTCGACGAAGCGCAGCATCGGCTGCTCGGGATTGTCGCGCAGCGCTCCGGTGGGGCAGGCCGCGACACAGGCGAGGCAGAGCGTGCATCCCGCGGCATCGATGGTGACCGCGCCGAACGGCGCCCCGGCCGGCAGCGGCACGATCTGGACCGGCGCCGGCGCCACGCGATGCAGCTCCCGCAGCGCAAGCCGCATCACGTCGCGCTTTGCGCCTGCGGCCGCAAAGCCGGAGGGCTGCGACGTTGCCGCCTCGGGGTAAGCCTCCCACAGCAGAGCCGCGAGCGCGTCGGGATCATCGACCGCCAAGGCAGCCACGCGGCCCTCGCCGAAACCCAGGCCGGTGAGGATCGTCTCCGCCAGCGCGAGGGTCTGGGTGAGACCGGCGATGTCGTGGCGCGGCCTGGCGCGAACGAGAAAGCGCATGCCGGCTGCGCCGTAGGCAAAGCATGCCGCGATCGCCTCGAGACCGACCTGGGTGACCTCGTTCACCTCCACCGGCAGCACATTGGCGGGCAGTCCGTCGCCGAAGCGCGCGAGCGCATCGATCAGCGGCGTGCCGTGCGCCCCGTCGTGAATGAGCACCACGGGCCGGGCGCCGGCCGCCTCGCGGTAGGCCGTAAGCAGCGCGCGCAGCTTGCGGATCAGGGCATCTGCCGGCGGCAGCGCATAGGCCGCGGCGCCGGTCGGGCAGGCGGCAGCGCACTGCCCGCAGCCGGCGCAGAGGTGCGCGTCGATGGCGACGTGATCGCCCGCCGGCGCGATGGCGCCCGCCGGGCAGAGATCGAGACAGCGATGGCAGCCCACGATCCGGGAGCGGGAATGGGCGCAGATGTCGGCGGTGAGCTCGATATAGCGCGGCTTGTCGAAGGTGCCGGTGAGGTCGCGCGCCTTGAGCAACGCGCGCAGCACCGCCGCCGGATCGGCGGGGTCGGCGCGCAGATAGCCGTCGCGCAGGTCGGGCGAGCCGAACAGCGCCGGGGCGCCGGACAGGTCGAGGACAAGGTCGCAACGTGAGACTGCGCCGTTGCGCGGGGCGCCGAAGCGCAGCTGCTCGCGCGATGACGGCGCCGGCTGCGCGTAATCGTCGACCGTGAGCTCGAATGCGCCGAGATGACCCTTGGCGGAGCGGATCGTGCCTTGCACCACTGGAAACGCGGTGACCCGCGCCGGAGCGAGCGCGGTACCGGGCCTGATCAACACGGTCACATCGAGGTGGTCCTTGAGCAGGCTCCCGGCTTCGACCGCCTGCTCGTCGCGGCCGTAGATCAGCAGGACGCCTTCGCTCGCAAAGCTCACGAACGGAACAGCGGGAGCCTGCTCGCCCGCTGCCGCCAGCAGCGCTGCCATCTTGGGACCCGCGGCGGCTGCGTCCTTCGACCAGCCGGCGGTCTCGCGGATGTTGGCGAAGCTGATGGGCTCACGGTCCTCGGCGATTTCGGAAAACAGCGGCGCCTCCTGCACGCAGCCCACCAGCAGCGGGGCTTCGCCGGCCGCTGCCGCGCGAAAGCGGTCGAGCTCGGCGCGGCAAAGCTGGCGCGCGGTCGTGACGTTCTCGGCGCGACAGCCGCGCTTCACGCTCTCGGCCGCAAGCGGCATCGTGTCCTCGCACGAGCAGATCAGAATGTGCGGCGCCCGCTCGGGCATCTTTTGTCTCGTGGGTGAATTGCGCGGCGCTTCGTCATACTCGCCGCTCGCCACAGGGGTCATGGAGCTAAAAGCGTGTGCCGACCTGAGCCCTGGCTCCTGCGTTATAACGGGCATCGCTGATGGTTGCGAGTGCGGCTACCAACAACAGATGGGCCGTCGTCCCCGCCAAGCGAGCCCGGCTTAACCGGGCTCGCGCGCGCCGGGACCCAGTAATCCACGGACAATGTAAATGCACAAACAGCGCCGATTAGCGGATTCCGGCTCTCGCGCGCCGGGCAAGGCCCGGCTTGCTCGGCCGGAATGACGCAGGAAACGGAGGTATAAAACCCCCCAATGACATCTGAACGCCCCCGCGTGCGAGCATCTGCCAGGCCCGCGCTCGACCTGCCGCCCGCGTTCCGGCTCATAAGCCTGCGCGAGGTGGGGGATTCTTTCGCCCATGCCGTCCGCGTGGCGCCGCGGGAGGGGGCGGGCACCCTGGTCCATGTGGGCCGCTTCGACCTCGCAGAGGTCGCGCTGGTGCTGGAGCCGGACGAGCCGCTGCGCACCGCGCGCCGCGCGATCTATGCGGGGCTTGCCGCGCTCGCCGATGCGCTGGCGGTGCATGCTCCGCCCGAGCGCGCGCTGACCCTCGACTGGCCCGATGCGGTGCGTATCGAAGGCGGTCTCGTGGGCGGCGCGCGCCTTGCCTGGCCGCCGCGCGCGAGCGAGGAGAAGCCGCCGGACTGGCTGGTGCTCGGGGCCATGATCCGCACCGTCGCCATCGGCGAGGAGGAGCCGGGGCTGCGCCCGCTGTCCTCGGCGCTCAACGAGGAAGGTTTCGACACGCTCGTCTCCGACCGGCTGGTCGAGAGCTTCGCCCGGCATTTCATGACGGCGGCAGACACCTGGCAGGCGCACGGCTTCGCGGAGATTGCGAGGAGCTATCTGGCGCGACTTGCTCCCGCGCCGGGGATAAGACGCGATCTTGCTGAGAACGGCGATCTCCTGGTGCGCCGTCCCGGCAGGCGCGGCGACCCGGAGCGGCATTCGCTCGCGGCCGCGCTGCGCCATCCCTCGTGGCTCGATCCCGCAACCGGAACCATAAAGTAGCAGCGCAGCGAATCCGCCGGCCGGAGTCTCGCAGAGCCGATCCACCGGGTCGCCCTCCAAGCTGCCAGCCGTGCTGCGACGCAGTGCCTCTTGACTTTTTCGAACGAATATGATACAAACAGAGAACATAACCATGACGAGGCGGCTGATGGACCAATCGAGTGAGCCGAGTAATGCCGAATTGCCGCCCCTGACCACCGCGCCGCTCCTCGGCGCGGCGCCTCTGATCCGAGGCGAGAACGCGCGCAGCTACGACGAGCTGCTCGGGCGCATCTGCGCTACGCTGCGGCCGCAAGACAGCCTCGAGGAGATCTGGGCGCGCGACATCGTCGATCTGGTCTGGGAAACTTTCCGGCTGCGCCGCGCCAAGGCGTGGCTCATGACCGCGGATGCTCATCGACGCATCGGAAGCGAGCTGCGTGGCCGCCAAGCCGACCGGATCGCCCGGCGATGGTCGGCTGGAGACGAGGACGCCGCCGCGCAGGTGACGAGCGCGCTCGACGCCGCAGGCCTTTCCATCGATGGGATGCTGGCGCAGGCGATCTCTAACAGCTACAAGACCATCGAGCAGCTGGACCGGATGCTGCTGAGTGTCGAGATGCGGCGCAGCGCCGTTCTGCGCGAGCTCGATCGCCACCGGGCGCCGCTGGCGCGAAAGCTGCGGCACGCCATTGCGGAGGTGGAGGAGGCCGAGCTCGTGGCCGACGCACCGCGGCTCGCCGAAGCGCCGCCCGCATGAGCAGCGAAGCCAGGCGCGAAGCGAGCCGCAGCAACGGCAGCCGCAGCCGCGGTCCGAAAACCGCCGCGGGCAAGGCGCGCTCCTCGCGCAACGCCCTACGCCACGGCTTGAGCCGCCCCGCAGACCTCGATCCCGTGCTCGCCGAGCAGATTGCCGCCCTGGCTCGCGCCATTGCCGGCGCCGATGCCGGCAGCGAGCGCTTCGAGATCGCCTGCCGGGTCGCTTGCGCGCAGGTCGATGTATGGCGTGCGCGCCGCGCCCGCGCCGATTGCCTGGCTGTGGCGCCCCTGGATGAAGAGACCCTCGCGTTGCTGGTTGCGACCGACCGTTACGTAGGCCGCGCTCTCGCCCGCCGAAAGCGCGCGATCCGCCAGCTCGATGCCGCATCTGCGCGCTCGTCCCACAACGAGAACCGAGACTGCCTGTCCGCTGCAACGCTGTTGGAAAGCGCTTTGCCGGGCAGCGGCACCGGACCGGCGGGGCGTCACCGAGCCGGCTACCCCGGCTACCCTGACCCTTACCGTCCGCCCGACCCATACGCCGAGACCAACAAGGAGTGGCGGCGGATCGCTCGCGGTTTTGGCCATACGCGCCGCAACGACCTGGAGTATTTCGGCCAGAAGAACCCTTGGCGCTGGCGCCGCCGCGGCACAAAGGGGCTGAGCGGACCCACGGGAGCGCCGCCCAATGGGCCCGATCCTGGCCGAACGAACCCGAGCAGCCCTGCTCTCTCATGAGCTCGGAGCGCCATAAGCACTGCCCTCTCGGACGTAGGGGCGGGTTTCAAACCCGCCCCTACAACCGACAGGCCGCCCTATTGGCGTAGGGGCGGATTTGAAACCCGCCCATATAACAGACAGACCCAAACTTGGGGTGCTCTGGATAATGGCGGCGACAGCGGCGGGCAATATATGATGCATGGACCCGGCCGGTGGCGGTCCCGCATCGTCCCGGGCTGCCAGACCCAAGAGCAAACACAAGGGCTGAAACACAATGGCGGAACGCTCGTTCAAGCAGGAAGTGAAAAAGCTTCGGCTCGGAGCGGGAGAGGAGTTTCGCGGAGAGGGAATCCTCGCCGTCACGAAGGCGCTGCTCCAGTCCGGCGTCTCCTATGTGTCCGGTTATCAGGGCGCGCCGATCTCGCACCTTCTCGACGTGCTCGCAGACGCAGACGACGTGCTCGCCGAGCTCGGCATTCGTTTTGAAGCGAGCGCCAACGAGGCCGCCGCCGCCGCGGCGCTTGCCGCGTCGATCAATTATCCGCTGCGCGGAGCTGCGACGTTCAAGGCGCCGGTCGGCATCAATGTCGCCTCCGATGCGCTCGCCAACCTGTCCTCCAGCGGCGTCAACGGGGGCGCGCTGGTCATCGTCGGGGAGGACTACGGCGAGGGCTCGTCGATCATGCAGGAGCGCAGCCACGCCTTCGCCATGAAATCGCAGATGTGGCTGCTCGATCCGAGGCCGAACCTGCCCTCGATCGTGCGCGCGGTCGAGCAAGGCTTCGAGCTGTCCGAGGCCTCGAACACGCCCGTCATGCTCGAGCTGCGCATCCGCGCCTGTCACGTCTACGGCAGCTTCGCGGCGCGCGACAACGTGCGACCGGCGTTTGGTCTGGCCGACGCGCTCGCCAGTCCGGTGCGCGATTCCGACCGCATCGTGCTTCCGCCCGCAAGCTACCGGCAGGAGAAGGAGAAGGTCGAGAAGCGCTGGCCGGCTGCGATCCGCTTCATCCAGGAGCGCGCGCTCAACGAATTCTTCGACGGCGAGGCCGCCGATATCGGCATCGTGATGCAAGGCGGCATGTACAACACCGCGCTGCGCGCGCTGGCGGTGCTGGGGCTTGCCGACGTGTTCGGCGAAAGCCGCATTCCGCTCTACGTGCTCAATGTCACCTATCCCTTGGTCGATGCCGAGCTCGTGCGTTTCTGCACCGGCAAGAAGGCGATCCTGATCATCGAGGAAGGCCAGCCGGACTTTATCGAGCAGGCGGTCAACACCATCCTGCGCCGCGCGGATCTCCAGACGCGGATCGAGGGAAAAAGCATGTTGCCCATGGCCGGCGAATATACCGGCGCGGTGGTGAAGGACGGGATCGCCAAGCTCGTCGCGAGCTACCGGCCCGATCTCCTTGCTGCGGCAGAGCCTGCGGCCGCTTCGCGTTCCGACGCGCTAGTGCGTGCACAGGAATCGATTGCCGGCAAGGTGCACGGCCGGCCGCCGTCCTTCTGCACCGGCTGCCCGGAGCGCCCGATCTTTGCCGCCATGAAGCTCGTCGAGCGCGAGCTCGGACCGCATCACGTGAGCGGCGACATCGGCTGCCACCTGTTTTCCGTGCTGCCGCCCTTCAACATCGGGAATTCGACGATGGGCTACGGGCTCGGCGGCGCGGGAGCGGCCGCCTTCAATGCGGTGCCGGGCCGGCGCGCCATTGCCATGGTGGGCGACGGGGGCTTCTGGCACAACGGCCTTGCCTCGAGCTTCGGCAATGCCGTCTTCAACAAGAGCGACAATGTCATGATCGTGGTCGACAACGGCTATGCCGCCGCGACCGGCGGTCAGGACGTGCCGTCGTCGGCGTCGGAGAACCCGCAGCGTTCGACCCGGAACCCGATCGAGAAGGCGCTCCGCGGGATCGGCGTCAAATGGGTGCACACCGTCACGCGCACCTACGATGTGGCGCGCATGCGCGACCTCCTGAAAGAGGCGCTCACCACCGCGGTCAAGGGGCCGAAGGTCATCATTGCCCAGTCCGAGTGCATGCTCAACAAGCAGCGGCGCGAGCGTCCGCTCATGCAGCGGCGCATGCAAGGCGGCGCGCGGACCATACGCGAGCGCTTTGGCGTCGATCCCGATACCTGCACCGGCGATCACTCCTGCATTCGCCTGTCCGGCTGCCCATCGCTCACCCTTGCTCCCAATCCAGACCCGCTGCGGCGCGAGCCGGTGACCAAGGTGATAAACTCCTGCGTCGGCTGCGGCCTGTGCGGAGAGGTCGCGCACGCGGCCGTCCTCTGCCCCTCGTTCTACCGCGCCTCGATCATCGCCAATCCGACACGCTGGGACAGGTTGAAGGAGAGGATACGCGGCGCCGTCATCGGTGCGCTGCAGCGTCGGATGGAGCCCCGTCTCACCGCACCCCGAACCGCAGTTGTGTAGGGGCGAGGCATGCCTCGCCCCTACGCGCCCGAGAACGTTCCAAAACCCCTCCCGGCCGGAGCAGAAGTCACCATCGTTCGGCCGATCACGATCGCCATCGTGGCGCTGGGCGGGGAGGGTGGCGGCGTGCTGGCGGACTGGATCGTTGATCTCGCGCAGCATGGCGGCTATCTCGCCCAGGCGACCTCGGTGCCCGGCGTGGCGCAACGCACGGGCGCAACGGTCTATTACCTCGAGCTCTTCCCGAAGGCGGCGGCGCAGGCGGCAGGACGCGAGCCGGTGCTCGGTCTGCTGCCCATGCCGGGCGATGTCGATGTGGTGCTCGCCTCGGAGCTGATGGAAGCCGCCCGCGCCGTGGAGCGCGGTTTCGTCACGCCGGACAGGACGCTGCTCGTCGCCTCGACGCACCGCGTGTTCGCCATGACGGAAAAGATCGCCCTGGCCGATGGGCGCGCGGATGCAGCGGCGCTGCTCTCCGCCTGCCGCAGCGCTGCGCGCGAGCTCGTCGCCTTCGACATGGCGGCGCTCGCCGATGCCACCGGCAGCGTTGTCAGCGCCGTCCTGCTCGGGGCGTTGGCGGGAAGCGGCGCTTTGCCGATCCAGCGCACCGGCTTTGAGGCCGCGATCCGACGCGGCGGGGTCGGCGTCAACAGCAGCCTCGCAGCATTCGCCGCCGCGTTCGAGGCCGCCCGGAGCGGTGAGCCAGCCGGTCCGGCAGCGCCGGCCGGCAATGCTGCGGTTGATGAGAAGCCCGCCGCCTCGCGCGACGCGGCCCTGCGCGATTACAGCGGACAAGCGCGCGCCACTGTCGCCGCCGCCCTCGAGCGCGTGACCGATTATCAGGACGCGGATTACGGCAGCGATTTCCTCGCGCGATTGTCGCGCTTCAAGGAGATCGATCAGCAGCAAGGCGATGGCTCGGGTCGACTGGTTGCCGAGGTGGCGCGCCAGCTGGCGCTGGCCATGAGCTACGAGGACATCGTGCGTGTGGCCGAGCTGAAGATCCGTGCGAGCCGGTTCGCCCGGGTGCGCAAGGAGGCGCAGCTCGCGCCCGGCCAGATCCTGGAGATTGCCGAGTTCTTTCATCCGCGCCTGCAGGAGATCGCCGACACCCTGCCCGCCGCCGCGGGGAGCTGGCTCCTGCGCACGAGCTGGGCGCAGGCGCTCATCGAGCCCCTGCTGCGCAAGGGCAAGATCGTCAAGACGACGTCCGTGCGCGGCTTCCTGTTGCTCTACGCGTTGGCCAGGCTCAAGCCGCTGCGGCGGAGCTCGCTGCGCTTTGCGCGCGAGCAGCAAAGCATCGCGCAGTGGCTCGACTGCGTTGCCACCACCGCGCTCACCGGTCATGCGCTCGCGCTCGAGCTTGCGCGCATGCGCGGCCTCGTCAAGGGCTATGGCGAGACGCTTGAACGCGGCCGCGCTAAATTCGATAAGCTCATGGTCCTGCTTCCCCGCCTGCGCGGGCGAGCCGATGCCGCGGCGGCGCTTGCCCGGCTTATCAAGGCCGCGCTTGCCGACGAGGAAGGCCGCGCGCTGGACAAGGCGATTGCCGAGCTCAACACGGAGAGAAACGCCATGCCCTACGACCTCGATCAGTTCGTCGCCGATTGCCGCTCCATCCTCAAGCGCGACCCCGGACCCGCCGGGCGCGAGGAGGTGCGCACGCGGCTCGAGCGCCTGCTGACCAACAAGGAGTTCGTCGAGGAGCATTGCGGAGATCAGGTGCCGCGCGGGCTCAAGGTTCTATACGAGGACCCGGAGCTGGGCTTTCAGGTGCTTGCCCACATCAACGACAAGGCGCGCGTGTCGCCGCCGCACGACCACGGGGCGTCGTGGGCGATCTATGGGCAGGCGACCCACTACACCGAGATGACGGAATGGGAGCGCAAGGACGACGGCCGCGATCCGGGCAAGGCCAAGCTCGATCCGGTCAAGAAATACCGGTTGCTGCCGGGGCACGCCGGCATTTATCAGGACGGCAAGATTCACTCGATCGACTATCCCGACCATGCCCGCTTCGTGCGGGTCACCGGCACCAATCTGGACAGGATTGCGCGCGTGAGCTTCGACCTTGCTACCGGCAAGGTCAACCGGATGGCACCGCAGCAGGCAACGTAGCAGGCAATTGTGCCGCAGGACTCCGCAGACCTCGCTTCGCGCTCGGGTCCGCGTGACAGAACGAATGCACATGAAGCATGACCTGCGGCCCCTCGCCCCGCACGAAGTCCGCGCCATGCTCGCCGACGGCGGCGAGCTCGCGCTCATCGACCTGCGCGAGGAGCTGATCTTCTCGCGCGGGCATCTCCTGCATGCGCGCTCAATTCCGTTGAGTCGGCTGGAGCTCAACTTTGCCCGCCTCGTCCCCCGGCTCGACACTCGCATTGTGCTCTGCGACGAGGCGGACGGGCTCGCCGAGCGCGCCGCTGCTGTCCTCGCGTCTGCCGGCTACGAAGACCTGTTTGCGCTTGCGGGCGGCGCAGCAGCCTGGGCCGGCACGGGGCTGGAGCTGTTCTCGGGCGTGAACGTGCCGAGCAAGGCCTTCGGCGAGCTCGTCGAGCATGCCTGTGCGACCCCGAGCATCTCCGCCGATGAGCTCCATCAGATGATGCGCGCGGGCCGCGATCTCGTGGTGCTCGACAGCCGTCCCTTCGACGAGTACCGGCGCATCTCGATTCCGACCGGCGTCAACGTGCCCGGCGCCGAGCTGGTGCTGCGCGTGCGCGACGCCGCGCCGTCGCCGGATACGCTTGTCGTCGTCAATTGCGCCGGGCGCACCCGCAGCATCATCGGCGCGCAGTCGCTGCGCAATGCCGGGGTGCCGAACCGGGTGGTCGCGCTGCGCAACGGCACCATGGGGTGGTCGCTGGCCGGGCATCAATGCGACAGCGGCCAAAATCGGCGTGTGCCGCATGTCTCCGCCGCAGCGCTGAGCTGGGCCAGGTCGGCGAGCGACGCGCTCGCACGACGCTTTGCCGTTCCCCGCATCGACCGGGAGAAGCTGGACACGTTGCGCCGGGATCGCACGCGCACGCTCTACCTCTTCGACGTGAGGAATCCGGAGGAATACGAGGCCGGCCACTTTCCCGGAGCGCTCTCGGCGCCGGGAGGACAACTGGTGCAGGCCACGGACCAATATGTCGGTACGCTCGGGGCCCGCGTCGTGCTCAGCGATGACCTGGAAGTGCGCGCGCTGATGACGGCGTCATGGCTCCGCCAGATGGGATGGAAGGACGTATTCGTGCTGGCCGAGGCAGGAAACGAGACCGGACAGCCGGCGGCGCACATCCTGGGCCCTGCGCTGCCGCGGGAGCTGTCCCTCGATTGTGCCGAGCTTGCTGAGCTGATCGCGCGAAATGCGGCAACCGTCGTCGATCTTTCGCTCAGCCGCGAATATCGCAAGGCGCATATTCCCGGTGCATGGTTCGCGATCCGCTCCCGGCTCCCCGCGGCGCTGAAAAAGATACCCCTGCAAGGCACATTGGCGCTCACGTCCGAGGACGGCGCGCTGGCATCGCTCGCGGTTCGCGAGGCGGCATCGCCGGCGAATGCGCCCGCCCGGTATCTCTCGGGCGGTAATGCAGCCTGGCGGGCGGCGGGCCGTCCGTTGATTGCGGACGAGACGCGCATGGCCGACGAGCCGGTGGATATGTGGCTCAAGCCCTATGAAAGGGGAACGGATACCCAGAACGCCATGCGCGAATATCTCGCGTGGGAGGTAGACCTGCTCTCGCGCATCGAGCGCGACGGCTCGGCGGGTTTCACCTTGGGCTCCGGTGCATAAGGCGGAACGCCCCGGCGCGCCGGAGTGATTGCGAAAAACCGGCGCGCTAAACTCAGCTGGAAAATCACGCGGCGTCAGCGTGAAATCAGGCTGCGCGATTGCGCAGGAGAGCTGCGCGCCGTCTGATCTCCCCGGGCGAGTCATAGGGGCCGGGCACATACAGGGGACCGCGCTCGGTGCCGAACCGGAACGAGACATCGCAGTCCTCTGCGTTGACATCACCGAACAAGGCCTCCACAGCGGGAAGGTCCGGAGTTGTGCGAAGCCGAGTGATTTTGACCACGCTTCAGTGTGCGCTCGACAGCAAGTGAGCCGCAATGATGCAACGCCTTCAATCAAAAAATGCAATGGAACACAGACGGAGCGAATAGGGTTGAATGCATTGAGCTGATGCAATGGAGGTTGGCCATGGCTGACCCTGGTGACAGAATCGACGTTCCGAGGAGCGCGCCGCAGCTCGGGGCGACGCCGGCCCAGGCACGTTGGAGCTGGGCGATCGCGGCAGCGATCGTGGTAGCGTTCGGTCTCGCGTTTTACGCTTTCTCTGCCCATCAGAGGGGAGAGAAAGTCGCCAACCACCGGGCGGTCATGGCGGCCCCGGCGACGGCCGCGGGGACACGACCACCCGCGCCGCAGACCACGACCGGGCAGGCTGCTCCCTCCACCGACCCTTCGACCAGCGGTCGGGGCGGCGGCTCTCCCCCGCAGCCGCGCTGAAAGGTCCGCAGCGCCGCGGCAGCGATTTCCGATTATGAACCCTCGTGCGTCGTCCGCCCGTGATGATCGTGCAGGAACTTGGCCAGCTGCTCGCGCAGCATCTCATCGCGTTCGCTCCGATGGCCCAGGAGCACGGCGCGCTCGAACAGTTGCTCCTGCACGACCTTTGGGAGGTCGCCCCAGAGCGCGAGCGCGGCATCGCCCAAAACCCGGCTAAATCGCTCGGTCTGCACCTGTTCCGATATCGCCGGCGCGCTCGCTTTGGTGGCGAAGTCGGCGGCTCCGTCGCGACCGGTCATGGCCGAGGCGTTGCCCGGCGCCGCTCGCGCCGGTTCTCTCGATTTGCTCATGCAGCTCTCTGCGTTTGCTCGTGACAGACCAACTTCGACGGCCGCTTTGCACCAAGCGCTACGCTGCCAAAAACGCTCCAGATCGCATTTCGTTCGACCGCGCGCCAAGATGGATCAGAACGATCGCGGCAAAACTGCGGTCGCCTCGATCTCGAGCCGCGCCAGCGGCTCGACCAGACGGGTGATCTCGACCACGGCCATCGCTGGAAAGTGCCGTCCCATGACCGCCCGGTACGCCGCTCCCAGCGCGGCAAGATCCGCAAGATATTCCTCCATGTCGCGGACGTACCAGGTAAGGCGTACGATGTGCCGGGGCGATGCGCCGGCTTCGGCCAGCACCGCGAGGATGTTGGCGAGCGCCTGCTGCATCTGCGGGATGAAGCCCTCGGCAAGGCGGCCGGTGTGATCGGCGCCGATCATGCCGCCGACGAATACCATCTCGCCACGTGCAAGAATTCCGTTGGCATAGCCCTTCGGCCGAGGCCATCCGGGCGGCTGCAATGTTTTGTGGGGAACGCTCCCGCTCTCCGGCATACTCATCTCGTATCACTGCGAGGATGACCGCCTCGTACCCAGTTGCGAGAGCGGCGCGTCATGATGCGAGCTTGCGGGAGGGAGCTTCGCCCGCAATCCGGCGAAGCTCGAAACGTTGCAGCTTGCCGGTCTGGGTGCGGGGCAGCGCGCTCACATACTCGATGGCGCGCGGATACTTGTAGGGCGCGATCGTCGCTTTCACATAGTCCTGCAGGGTCTTGGTCAGCGTCGCGTCGCCGCTGTATCCGGGCCGCAGGACCACATACGCCTTTACGATCTGCCCCCGCTCCTCGTGCGGCGCACCCACGACGCCGCACTCCGCGACCGCCGAGTGGGCGAGCAGCACGGCCTCCACCTCCGGGCCCGCAATGTTATAGCCGGCGGACACGATCATGTCGTCGGATCGCGCCTGGTACCAGAAGTACCCGTCGGTATCCATGACATAGGTATCGCCGGTGATGTTCCACCCGTCGCGCACATACTGCTGCTGGCGTTTGTCGGCGAGGTAGCGACATCCGGTTGGCCCGCGCACGGCGAGGCGTCCCAGCGTGCCGGGCGGGAGCTCTGCTCCGTTGTCGTCGATTACGCGGGCCTCGTACCCCTTCACCGGCTTGCCGGTTGCCCCGGGGCGGATCTCGTTTTCCGGCGAGCCGATGAAGATGTGCAGCATCTCGGTGGCGCCGATGCCGTCGAGGATCTTGATGCCCGTGGCAGCAAGCCAGGCATCGAATGTCGCCTTCGGCAAAGCTTCCCCTGCCGATACGCACTTGCGCAAACTCGAAATATCGTGCTCGCGGAGCCTGGGCAGCATTGCACGGTAGGCGGTCGGCGCGGTGAAAGAAACCGTCGCTGCAAACTTATCGATACCGGCGAGGAGGTCCTCCGGCGCGGCCTTCTCCAGCAGAACGGTCGCGCCGCCGACGCGCAGGGGGAACAGCACAAGCCCGCCGAGCCCAAACGTAAACGCAATGGGCGGCGAGCCGATGAAGCGGTCGGAGGGCTGCGCGCACAGCACATGGCGCCCATAGCTGTCACAGGTCGCGAGCAGGTCGCGGTGGAAATGCATGGTCCCCTTGGGCTCTCCGGTAGTGCCCGAGGTGAACGCGATGAGGCAGACCTCGTCGCTCCTGGTGTCGCAGGCGCTGAAGGTCTCGTATCCCGGCTTTGCCATGCGCGCTTCCAGCGCGTCGCCGCTGTCGCTTCCCCAGTAGACGATGCGCTCGAGCTCGGGCGCCAGGGCGCGCGCCTTCTCCATTTCGTCGGCCAGCCGAGCATCGCAGAGCGCGAGGCGGATCTTTGCCTTTTGCAGCGGGTAGGCGATCTCCTTCGCTCGCAGCAGCGGCATGGTCGCGACCACGACCCCGCCGGCTTTGATGACCGCCAAATAGGCCGCGACCATCATTGGGCTGTTCGGGCCCCGCAGCAGCACGCGATTGCCAGGCACCACACCGAGTTCGCGCGTGAGCGCGTTGGCGATGCGGTTCACCTGCCTGGCGACCTGTGCATAGGTCAGCGTCTGGGCAGGGGAGATCAGACACGGCCGATCGCCATGCCCGCCTTCGACCCAGCGATCCAGGAGCTCGACCGCGCAATTCAGGCGCTCCGGGTACTGCAGCTCGGGCAGCACGAATACGAAGTCCGGCCACTGGGCGGAGGGAGGCAGGTTGTCGCGTGCAAAGGTATCGATGTGCGCCGAGGAAATCATGGCTCTCGATCCTCAATATATCATTCGGCCAGCGCCGCTGGCTTCGCTTCGGTTTTGAGCAGATCGCGCGCGATCACGACCTTCTGCACTTCGGTTGCACCTTCATAGATACGCAAAGCGCGGATCTCGCGGTAGAGCCGCTCGACAACGGCGCCCTTCGTGACGCCGAGCCCGCCATGGATTTGCACCGCGCGGTCGATCACCCGCTGCGCGGCTTCGGTCGCAAACATTTTCGCCATGGCCGCCTCCCGGGTCACGCGCGCCGCTCCCTGGTCCTTGGTCCAGGCCGCGCGATAGACCAGCAGCGCCGACGCATCGACCTCGCTTGCACTCTCGGCGATGGCGGCCTGGGTCAGCTGCAGCTCTCCCAGCGGCGCCCCGAACAGCTTGCGCCTTGCGGCGCGGGAGACGCTCTCCTGCAGCGCCCGCCGGGCAAAGCCTAGCGCCGCAGCGCCCACGGTTGCACGAAAGATATCGAGCGTTGCCATGGCAACCTTGAAGCCCTCGCCCTCGAGCCCCAGCCGGTTCCCAAGCGGCACGCGCACCGCATTGAACCGCAGCGTGGCGAGGGGATGTGGCGCTATGACCTCGATGCGCTCGGCCACGTTCAACCCGGGTGAATCCGCGTCTACCACGAAGGCCGACAGGCCTTTCGCCCCCGGAGCTTGGCCGCTGCGAGCAAAAACAACGTAATGATCGGCGATGCCTCCGTTCGAGATCCACGTCTTGATCCCGCTGATGCGCGCGTGCGACGCGCCGTCCGGGATCGCCGTCGCAGCAATCGCAGCCACATCGGAGCCTGCCTCGGGCTCGGATAGCGCAAATGCCGCAATGGCTCTGCCGTCGCGCACCGCCGGCAGGTAGCGCTCCTTCAGAGCAGCCGAGCCGAAGAGTGAGATGGCGCCGGTGCCGAGCCCTTGCATCGCGAACGCGAAATCCGCCAGGCCGTCGCGGGCCGCGAGGACTTCCCGCGCCAGACAAAGCGTTCGCACGTCGAGACCGGAATGCAACCCGCCCTGCTCGGCGCCAACCACCGCCTTGAGGAATCCCGCCTCGCCCAGTGCCTTCACGCGCGCCCGGCAGGCCGCATCGACCTCGTCGCTGCGCTCGCCATGGGGCAAACCCGGCAGGGTGTCATCGGCCCAGCGCGCCAGCGCCGCGGCAAAGGCTCGATGGTGCTCGGCGAAGAACGGCCAACTGAGGCTTTCCTCGATGGTCATGCTCGGCATGCCCGTGCGATGGCCTTGCGAGCCGAAGCCTTGGTCTTTGCCAACAGGCGCAGCAGAGTCTCGATCTCGCTCTGCGAAAGGTCGGTGAGCATGTCGCCGATCCAATCGCCGTTCTCGCGGGCCATGGCGCGAAAGAAACGGCGGCCTTCCGCGGTCAGACGGACGATCTGCGCACGCCGGTCGGTGCGCGACGGCCGCCGATCGATCAAGCCCTGCTCGACCAACCGGTCGACGACACCGGTGACGTTGCCGTTCGATACCATCATGCGTTGCGACAACTCGCCGAGCGTCATGCCTTTTGGGGTACGGTCGAGCTGCGCCATCAAATCGAAGCGCGGCAGCGTGACGTTGAACCTCTCGCGCAGCCGGCGGCGGACCTCGCTCTCGATCACCTCCTTGCAGGCGAACAGGCGCAGCCACAGGCGCAGCTCGTCCCTGTGATCATGCGGGCGCTCCGCCACCTTGGTCTCGGCGTCGAGGGGAATGAGGCGCTCTTCCATACGCTGGCTCAAATTTCACCCCCCGCAACGGGGAGCGCCGTGCCGGTCACGGCGCCCGCCTCGGGGGCGCAGAGGTAGAGCACCGCTGCCGCAACTTCCTGCGGCTCGATCAGACGGTGGATCGGCGAATCCTTCACGTATTCCCGCAATACCTCGGCTTGCGGCCGGCCGATCTTGGCTGCGACCCGCGCGATGCTGTCGCGGGCGAGGGCGGTGTCGGTATAACCGGGACAGACGGCGTTGACCGTGACGCCGCCAGTCGCGGTCTCCAGCGCGAGCGCCCGCGTGAGGCCGATGAGCGCGTGCTTCGCCGCGCAGTAGGCCGTCACGTAAGGGTACCCCTTGAGACCGGCAGTGGAAGCGATGTTCACGATCCGACCGAAGCCGCGCGACAACATCCCGGGCAGCACCGTTTGCGTCGCGTGAACGGCGGCCATCACGTGAACGTTCCACATCGCCGCGAAGACCGCGGGGTCGGCCTTGGCGAAAGGCCCACTCTCCACCGAGCCGGCGTTGTTGATCAGGATGGCTATTGCCCCCCTGGCCGCCTCGGCCCCGCTGATCTGGCGCGTGAGCTCGCCGGGATTGGTCACGTCTGCGGCCGCGCATCCTGCAGCGTCGCCCGCCGCGACAGCTTCCCGCAACGGACCTTCGCTGCGGCCGATCACCGTCACTTGCGCCCCTGCCCGCGTAAGCGCGGCGGCAATAGCCCGGCCGATGCCGCGCCCTCCGCCTGTCACCAGAGCATGCTTGCCGTCGAGATTCATACCAACCGCGTGCCGTCGGGCGTCCGGGCGCCTCGGACATTACTTTAGGCCTGAAATTTTCATGCTTCAACCTTGTCGCCGAGATATTTTAAGCCTAAAATAAATCCTGTTACCGGCGACCGTGTCACGATGTACGACCTGGAGCGGCCGGCTTGGCATTATGGGTGAGCGGGATTTGGCGGGCGCGATTTGGCGGCGTCCGAGCTGCGGAAGGTATCCATGAAAATTCACATCGTGGGTGGCGGTCCAGGCGGGCTGTATTTCGCCGCCCTGATGAAGAAAGCGTGGCCGCAGGCCCAGATCACCGTGTTCGAGCGCAACCGCCCGGGGGATACCTTCGGCTTCGGAGTGGTCTTCTCGGATGAGACGCTGGATACTTTCGAGACCTACGACCGGGAGAGCTACCGCGCCATCATCGGTCACTTCGCCTACTGGGACGACATCGAGATCCATTTTCGCGGCACGGTCCACCGCATCGGCGGCAACGGCTTTTGCGGCTGCTCGCGCGCCGCGCTGTTGAAGATTCTGGGCCGCCGGGCGCGCTCGCTCGGGGTCAACATCAAATACCAGTCCGAAGTCTCGCCGCACGATCCCGCAATTCTGGATGCCGATCTGGTGGTCGCGGCGGACGGCATCAATTCGCGGTTTCGCGAGGCCTTTGCCGACCGGTTTCAACCGAGCATCGATTTGCGCCCGAACTTCTTTTCCTGGTTGGGATCGACCCGGCCGTTCGATGCCTTCACGTTCTTCTTCCGCGAGATCGAGCACGGCATTTTCATCGCCCACTGCTATCAATATGAGCCGCAGTGCTCGACCTGGATCATCGAGACGGATCCGCAGACCTTCGCGCGCGCCGGCCTCGGTGCGCTCGATGAGGCAGGGTCGGCACGTTTTGTCGAGAAGCTGTTCGCGCCTGAGCTCAAGGGCCATCGCATCATCACCAACCGTTCAATCTGGCGCAACTTTCCGACCGTTCGCTGCGAGCGCTGGGTCGCAGGCAACGTTGTCCTGATCGGAGACGCCAAGGCGACGGCGCATTTTTCCATCGGCTCGGGCACCAAGCTCGCGATGGAAGACGGTATTGCACTGTTCGAGGCATTCCGTGCGGCTGGAGGTAAAGACGCGCGCGCGGCACTTGCGCATTTCGAGGCGCAGCGCCGCGAGGAGGTCGAGAAGACGCAGCATTCCGCCGACGTCTCCCTCGTCTGGTTCGAGCACGTGAACCGCTTCTGGAACATGGATCCGACCCGCTTCGCCTTCGGCCTGATGACGCGCTCGAAGGCTATTACCTACGACAACCTTGCTCTGCGCGCCCCTGAATTCGTCAAGCAGGCTGACCGGGTGGTCGCGCGCGATGCACGTTCACAGGGCTTCTCCGCTGACATCGAGCGGCCGGTCGCCCCGATGTTCCAGCCGTTGCGCCTGCGCGGCATGACGCTGGAGAACCGCGTCGTTGTTTCACCGATGTGCCAGTATTCCGCCGCGGATGGCCTGCCCAACGATTGGCACCTCGTCCATTACGGCTCGCGCGCCCTGGGCGGTGCCGGCCTGATGTTCACGGAGATGACCGACGTCGCCGCGCTGGCGCGGATCTCGCCGGGTTGTGCGGGCATGTACTGCGACGCCCACGAAGCCGCATGGAAACGCATCGTCAATTTCGTGCATGCCCGATCGCGTACCAAGTTCTGCATGCAGCTCGGCCATGCCGGCCGCAAGGGGGCGACCAAGCTGATGTGGGAGGGTATCGACGAGCCGCTGGAGCAGGGAGCATGGCCCATTATCTCGGCCTCGGCGCTTCCGTATTTTCCGCACAGCGCCGTGCCGCGTGAGATGACGCGCGCCGACATGGACGCGGTCATCGCGGACTTCGTCGCCGCGGCCCGACGCGCCGATCGTGCAGGCTTCGACATGGTGGAGATGCACGCGGCGCACGGGTATCTGCTGGCGAGCTTCATTTCTCCACTCACGAACCGGCGCACGGACGAATACGGCGGGGCGCCGGAGAACCGCATGCGCTTTCCGCTCGAAGTGTTCCGCGCCATGCGTGCGGCATGGCCGGATGAGAAGCCGATGTCGGTGCGCATCTCTGCGACGGACTGGGCCGAAGGCGGGCTCACCGGTGATGACGCGGTCGAGGTGGCGCGCGCCTTTGCCGAGGCCGGGTGCGATTTGATCGATGTCTCCACCGGGCAGACTCTGGCCGACGCACAGCCGGTCTTCGGCCGCATGTATCAGACGCCGTTTTCCGACCAGATCAGGAACGAGGCGGGGCTTGCCACGATGTGCGTGGGCGCGATCACGACTGCGGACCAGGTCAATACCATCCTCGCCGCAGGGCGCGCCGATCTCGTGGCGCTTGCCCGCCCGCACCTGGTCGATCCCTATTTCACCATGAGGGCGGCCGGCTGGTATGACGCGCCTGCGATCCACTGTCCGCCGCAATATCTCGCCGGAAAGGAGCAGCTGTTCCGCAATTCCTCGCGTGAGCGGCAGGACTGGATGGAGCTGCGCCGCAAAGCCAAGCCCAAGGGCCACCACACGGTCTGGCGCGAGGCGGCGGAGTAGCTTGGGCGGCGCCGAGCAAGCTCTCTACACGTTGCAAAGATTGCGATCGGCAGCGGTTTTATGCAGCTGAAATTCCGGCTACGATGCCATCACGATTCAACACCTGAAAAGCAAAGCAATGCCCCACGCCCGCATCTCCGCCGATCCCGCTGTCATGATGGGAAAGCCGTGCATTAAAGGAACACGGATCACCGTAGAGCCGATCTTGCGCAAGCTGGGCGCGGGGCGTTCATTTTCGGATCTGCTCGAAGCGTACCCGCACTTGACCGATGACGATTTGCGGGCTGCCCTGGTCTTCGCGGCAGACTACATGCAACATGAGACGGTACTCGCCGCCGAGTGATGCGGTTTCTGGCGGATGAAAATGTTTCGAAGCTTGTCATCGGCCGAGTTCTGGCGCGGGCACTTGAAGTTCCATCCATCAGCGAAGCTAAATCGGGCGCGACGGACACGGATGTTGTCGGAACCGCGGATGCGAAAGGTTGCATCCTGATCACGGAGGATCGCGACTTTGGCGAGTTGGTCATTCGCCACGGCTCCAAATTCCCTGAATTATCCTTTGGAGCTCGACGGCGTGTCAAATGTCGTGGAAGCCGATTTGGTAGCACACATGGTGTCTACACACGCAAATAAGCTGCTCGGCAACCTTGTTGTGGTCGAGCCCGCACGTATTCGGGTGAGACCGCTGCCTCCGACGCGTAACTGATGCTGTCGCTGTGCCTCGTCGGGCTAATCGACAGATTTCGACATTGCATAGGAGCCGCCCATGCATGAAGCCGTGAACCACGCCAAGCTGGCCATGCTCTTTCGCAAGGAATTCGAGCTGTGCAACGTCCGCAAGGGCGAGACCATCGTGCTCCTGAGCGATCTCGGCGCGCGCCGTGACTACGTGTCCGCCGCATTTGCCGCAGCGGAGGACCTGGACGCCGATGCCTACGAGATGTGCGTCAACGCGATGCCGTCATGGACCAAGGTCGGCGTCGCGACGGTCGGACGCTGCAAGGGTACACTGGAGGCGATCAAGGCTGCCGACATGCTGGTCTGCCTTCACATCCCGCTGTTCACCCGATGGCTGAAGGAAGCGCGCGATGCCGGCACGCGGGTGCTCATGGTCATCGATGCTCCGGACGAGCTCGAAAGCTTGATGGCGCCTCCTGGTCTCAAAGAGGCGGCGATCCATGCGGGTGCAAGGCTCGAGCGCGCCAAAACCATGCACATCACGCGGCCGGGGGGGACCGACCTCACGGTCAAGCTCGGCGAATATCCCACGATGATCCAGTATGGCTTCGCCGAATCGCCTGGCCGGTTCGATCACTGGGGCGCCGGGCACGTGCACACGTTTCCCAACGAAGGCTCCGCCACCGGGACGGTGACGTTCAAGCCCGGCGACATCGTCGTCCTGCCCTATTGCCGATATGTGCAGGACGAGGTCAGGCTCGATATCAGAGATGGTTTCATCCGCAGCATCGAAGGCGGGCTCGACGCCAAGCTGATGAACGATTGGCTGGAAGGCAACAAGAGCAGTCCCGAGGATATGGACGGACACGCGATCTCGCACCTGGGTTGGGGCCTCAATCCGCAAGGCCGCTGGGATGCGATCGCGCTCAATGGGCCAGACCCGATGCGCCACCATGCCGGCGCGCGCTGTTTTGCCGGCAATTTCCTGTTCTCCACCGGGCCGAACTCCCAAGGTGGCGGCAAGCGCACCACCAAGGGGCACTATGATGTCCCGATGCGAGATTGCACCGTGACCCTCGACAACGATGTCATCATCGCGCAGGGAAAGCTCACGGACGAGAGGATGCAGGTTGCCTTCGTGCCGCGCTGATCTGCAGTGACGCTGGCCAGAGATGTTGGAATGGCAGGGGGGCCCGGCGGCCTTCCCGTTCTGCGGGCCGACGCCGTCTGCAAACGGTTCGAGGCCACAGTCGCGCTCAATGGGGTCGATTTTGACGTGCGACCCGGGGAGGTTCACGCCCTCGTCGGGGAGAATGGAGCCGGCAAGTCCACGCTCATCCGCATTCTCGGCGGGGCGCACCGTCCCGACGCCGGGCAAATTTTCGTATCGGGCCAGCCCCGCACATTCGCCAGTCCACGCGAGGCGATCGCAGCGGGGATCGTGACGATTCCCCAGGAGCTGCGCCTCGTGCCAGCCTTGTCGATTGCCGAAAATATCGCCGTCGGCGACTTGCCGGTCGACCGGCTGGGGCCGATTGCGGTCGTGAGCCGCGCCCGCATGCGCGAGCAAGCCCGCGCCGTGCTCGACCAGCTCGACCTCCATACCGACGTGCGCCGACCGGTTGCCTCGCTCGGCTTTGCCGAGCGCCAGCTTGTCGCAATCGCCAAGGGCCTGCGCCGGGATTGCCGGGTCTTCATTCTGGATGAGCCAACCGCCCCATTGGAGAAGCGAGAGGTGGAGCGCCTCTTTTCGGTGCTCGGCCGGATGAAGGAGCAGGGCACTGCGATCATCTTCATTTCACATCAGCTGGACGAGGTCGTGGCAATCGCTGACCGCTGCACGGTGCTGCGCGACGGGCGAGTCGCGGCGATCAGCCGACGGGGTGCCTTCTCCGTCACCGACCTGGTCGGCGCCATGACCGGGCGATCGCTGGAGCAGGCACAGGCTGCGGCGGCGGTGAGCGGCGACGTGATCCTGTCGGCACGACCCGACAACACAACCGCGCTTGATGTGCGGGCTGGCGAAGTCGTCGGTCTTGCGGGTCTCCTCGGCAGCGGCGCCGACAAAATCCTGCGCCGCATGTTTGGCCTCGACCAACCGATCGAAGCACAGACGCGGGATGGTGCCCGATACTTCACGAACCCCCGGGATGCCATCCGGGCAGGGCTCGGGATGGTGCCGGGCGAACGCAGGCTGGGACTGGTGATGAGCCGATCAGTTCGCGACAATATCCTGCTTCCCAATCTCGACGTCCTCTCGCGGCTCGGCTGGCTGGACCGCAAGGCGGGTGATCGGATGGTCATGGCGGTGATGGAGCTCATCGATATTCGTCCGCGCGCGCCGGAGCTCAAGGTGCACGCTCTGTCCGGCGGCAATCAGCAGAAGGTGATCCTGGCCAAATGGCTGGCCCGCGAGATTGCCGCGCTGCTGATGGAAGAGCCGACGCAAGGCATCGATGTAGCGGCCAAGGCGCAGATCCAAGGTTTAATCCGAGACTTTGCAGGCCGCGGGGGTGGTGCGCTGGTCAATTCCAGCGATCTCGGCGAGCTCGCGCTGCTGTGCGATGCCATCCTTCCCGTTCGTCGCGATCGCATCGTGGGCAGGCTCGATCGCGCGGAAGGTTTGGACGAGCGGAAGGTGCGCGCTGCGATCGGCGGATAGACAGCATGATCCATCGCCCGAGGCTTGGGGGACAGATACCGCTCCTCTCCCTGATCGTCTTGTGCGCGGTGACCGCGCTGCTGACCGACCGGTTCATGTCGCCGCTCAACCTCGCCAATATCCTGGTGCAGTCGTCGATCATGGCGGTGATCGCCATGGGCATGACGTTCGTGATCATCGGCGGCGGGTTCGATCTGTCGGTCGGCTCGACCGCGGCGCTCGCCGGCTGCGTTGCAGCAATGGTCATGCTGGAAGCCGGTATCGCCGCGGGCGTGCTTGCTGGAATCATCGCCGGAGCATTGGTCGGCCTCGCCAATGGCGTCATCATCGGGTTCCTCAATGTCAATCCCTTCATCACCACGCTCGGCACCATGGTGCTGGTGCGCGGCATCGTCTTCTTGATCACCGCAGGCGCGCCGGTGAGCGGCGAGACGGGGCTACCCGGCGAGTTCGTGGCATTCGGTTCCGACCGCCTGTTCGGTGTGCACTATCTGGTGTGGGTGCCCGTCCTGCTGCTCGCAACGCTCTCGCTCGTGCTGGCGGCAACGCCCTATGGGCGGCGGGTCTATGCCACCGGCGGTGGGCGGGAAGCGGCCTATCTTTCCGGCGTTCCGGTACGCCGCGTGATCGCCTCGACTTATGTCTGGTGTGGGGCCCTGGCGGGAATAGCCGGCGTGATGCTGGCCGCGCGCCTGCAATCGGGACAGCCCACGGCCGGTGAATTCTACGAGCTCACTGCGATCGCGGCTGTCGTGCTCGGGGGCGCTTCGCTGCACGGGGGGGAAGGCACGCTTTACAAAAGCGTCATCGGGGTCTTCATCATGATCGTGCTCGGCAACGCTCTCAACCTGCTCAACGTCGATTCGTACTGGCAGCGGGTTGCCGTGGGAGCGGTCATCATTGCGGCGGCCGCCGCCGAGAGGCTACGCTCAGAGCACTGAGGAGGAGTAGCTCGCATGCTCAAGCCCCGCTTCACCGTTCTTGCCGCCAGTCTCGCGGTCGCGGCCGTGCTGGCGTTACCGCCGGGCGCAACCGCTCAGGAGAAGACCACGATCGGAGTGTCGCTAGCGCAGGACGACAACCCGTTCTACATCGCCATGCTGCGCGGCATTCGCGCGCGGGCTCAGGAGCTCGGCTGGGATGTGGCAACGGTCTCCGCCAACGAGGACAAGCTCAAGCAGATCAACGGTGTGCAGGATCTGATAGCGCGCGGCGTCAAGGGCATTCTGATTTCACCGATCGACGCTGTCGGGGTGAATGCCGCCTACGATGCCGCCGCAGCGGCCAAGATCCCGATCGTCTCCGTTGCGCGTGGGTCGAGCTCACCCAACCAGACCATCCATGTGGCCATGGACGAGAAGCAGATCGGTCGCGACATCGCTGAATGGACGGCCAAGAAGCTCGGCGGCAAGGGCAAGGTTGCGCTGCTGATGGGACCGAGCGGCGCACCTACTTTCAAGAATCTGGGAGACGGCTACAGCGAAGCGATGGCCAAATATCCCGATATTCACATCGTCTCTCGCAGCGACGGACCGCTCACCCGCGAGCGCGGCGTCAAGCAGGCCGAGGACGTGCTGGTCGCGAACCCCGATCTGGCGGCGATCTACGCCGCCAATGACGACGTGGCGCTCGGGGCGGCGCAGGCGGTCAATGCCGCCAATCGCAAGGGCAAGACACTGGTGACCGGGATGAACGGCGTTCCCCCCGCGTTGCGGGCGGTGAAGGAGGAAAATCTCGCCATGACGGTCGAGCTCAATCCGGCGGAGTGGGGCAGGCTCGGCGTGGACGTGCTCGCGAGCTTCCTGAAAGGAGAAAAGGTCGAGCCGCGCGTGTTCATCAAGCACGTCATCATCGACAGCACGAACGTGGATGCCAAGCTGCCGAAAACTTGAGAGCTGTAGGAGGGTGCCATGGCTGAGGCTGCGATTGCCCAACAGCGGCACGGGAATGAGTTTGTTTCCGAGCTCGAGGCAAGACACTTGCATCCCTTGTGGGACCGCTACCAGCGCATCACGCCGATCAAGCCGCAAGCGCAGGATACGCCCTTCCTCTGGCGCTGGAGCGAGGTCGAGCCGTTTCTGCACCGGTCGGTCGGCGAAGTATCCATCAATGACATCGAGCGCCGCGCCCTGATCCTGGCGCATCCGGCCTTTGCAGCCGACACGACGACTACCAGCACATTGCTTGCAGCGTTCACGGTGCTCGATCCCGGAGACCGCGCTCGCCCGCACCGGCATACCGGGGCGGCGATCCGTTTCGCCACCCGCGCCGAAGGCGCAGTCACCATCGTCAACGGCCGGCGCTGCGCGATGAAAGAGGGCGACCTGATCCTCACCCCGCCCATGGTCTGGCACGGCCACATCAATGAAAGCGACCGCCGCATCATCTGGTTCGATGCCGCCAACATGCCGCTGATCCGCGCTGTGGATGCGCATTTCTTCGAGCCAGGCGATCCTCGCAACAACCAGTTCTGGCAGGTGGACGAGGGCGAGGAGGCGCTGTGGAGCGAAGCGGGACTCCTGGTCGAAGGAGCGGCCCCGAACCCGGTGAGCTCGCCGAAATACCGCTACTCCGGCGAAGCGACGCGGCGGCTGCTCGCCGCGGTCCCCGCAGGCAGCGACGGCGCGCGCACGATCCGGTACGTCAACCCGTCTACCGGCGGCGCTGTCATGCCGACGCTTGATTGTTACGCGGCGCGGCTCACCCGCGGCACTGTCACCCGCCTCAAGCGCACGACCTACAATGTCGTTTGTCTCGTCGTGCAGGGCGAAGGGAGGTCGCACATCGGCGACCAGATCTTCGAATGGTCACAGCACGACGTCTTCACCATTCCGCACTGGACCTGGGCGCGTCACGAGGCGAGGAGCGGGGATGCCGATCTCTTCATGGTTACGGATAAGTCGGCATTCGAGCGGCTCGATCTGGTGCGGGAGGAACTGCAATAATCGCCGTGAGCCGGGCATGGCCGCGCGATGATGCTCCTCCCGGGCAGCAGGCGTGAGCTCCGCCGGAAATAGGCAAGGCATCGGGGCGCCCGTTCGCCGGCTCGAGGATCGGCGGTTTCTGCTGGGTCGGGGCTTGTTCGTAGCCGACGTGCCGGCCCCCGGGGCGCTGCACTGCGTTCTTCTTCGCTCGCCCCATGCACACGCGCGGATCTGCGGTGTCGACGCGGCCGCCGCAGCGTCGGCCCCGGGCGTTGCCGCGGTGTTCACCGGAAAGGACATGGCGGCGGACGGCATCAAGCCGATGCGGCCGCTTTGGATCATTCGCTCCTCCGACGGCAGCCTCATGGCCGAGCCGCCGCGCTTTGCGCTTGCCCGCGACCTGGCGCGGCATGCGGGAGAGCCGGTTGCCGCCGTCATCGCGAGCACCGTCGCCCAGGCGATTGATGCAGCCGAGCGCGTCGCCGTGCGCTACGAGGCGCTGGCCGCGGTTGCCGATGCTCGGCTTGCGCAGGCGGGCGGAGCACCGCAGCTGCACCGGGAGGCTCCTGACAATCTCTGCTTCCGCTTCACGCGTGGCGACGAGGCTCGGGTGCGAGACGCTTTCGCATCGGCCGCCCATGTTGTTGCGCTCAAGCTGGTCAACAACCGGCTTGTCGGCGCGGCGATCGAGCCGCGTGCGATCCTCGCACTCTGTGACCGCGGCGCAGCGAAGCTCACGCTCTACACTTCCACCCAGGTGCCGCATCACATCCGCCGCCTGGTGGCCGAGCAACTCGGGGTGGCGGAGAGCTCGATACGGGTCATTGCCCCGGATGTTGGCGGTGGTTTCGGCTACAAGGGCAAGCTCTACCCCGAGGAAGCGATCATGGCCTGGGCGGCGCGCCGGCTGCAGCGGCCGGTGCGCTGGACGGCGACGCGTGCCGAGAGCTTCCTCGCTGACAACCAGGGCCGTGACCATGTTACCGAGACGGAGCTCGCGCTCGATGCAGACGGCCATTTCCTTGCGCTGCGCGTAAGCACCTGCGCCAACCTCGGCGCCTATGTGTCGACGTTCGGGGCGGCGATACCGAGCGCGATCTATACGAGCCTGCTTGCGGGCGTTTATCGTACCCCGGCAATCTTCGTGGAAAGCACCGGCGTATTCACCAATACGACACCGACCGATGCCTATCGCGGGGCGGGCAGGCCGGAAGCTTGTTACGTGCTGGAGCGGCTTGCCGACCTGGCAGCACGGAAGCTGGGCATGGATCGCGTTGAAATCCGCAGGCGCAATCTCATTTCCCGCGACGAGATGCCATACAAGACGCCGCTCGGTCCAACCTACGATTCCGGCGACTTTCCCAGGATGCTTTCCCGTGTGCAGGCGCTCGCCGGATACGACGAGTTCGAGCTGCGCCGCGCAGCAGCGGCGCGACGCGGCCGCCTGCGCGGGATTGGGCTTGCCTGTTATGTTGAATCCTCCGGCATTGCGCCATCGCGTTTTGCCGGAGCGCTCGGCGCGCGGGCGGGTTTCTACGAAACGGCGCAGGTGCGGGTGGAGCCCGATGGGTCGGTGCGTGCCGCGCTCGGGACTCATAATCATGGGCAAGGCCACGCCACGACGCTGGCGCAAATCATCTCGTCGCGGCTGGGAGTGCCGGTGGAGCATGTCGAAGTGATCGAAGGCGACACCGACCAGGTGCCGTACGGCACCGGCACCTTCGGCTCGCGTACCATCGCAGTCGGAGGCTCGGCGCTGCATCGCGCGACGGACAAGATCATTGCCAAGGGCAAACTAATCGCCGCGCATCTGCTGGAGACTGCTGCCGGCGACGTCGAGTTTTCGCAAGGGTGGTTCGGCGTGAGTGGTACCGACCGGCGCGTCTCCTTCGCTGCGGTCGCACAGGCTGCTTATGTCCCACACAATTACCCGCTCGAAAGTCTGGAGCCGGGACTGCAGGACCAGGCGGCTTACGATCCGCCGAGCTTTGCCTTCAGCAACGGCGCGCATGCCTGCGAGTTGGAGATCGACCTGCAGACAGGGCTGATCGAGATCGCCGGCTACTGGGCGGTCGATGACATCGGGACCGTCATCAATCCCCTGATCGTGCACGGGCAGCTTCACGGCGGCATCACCCAGGGTGTCGGTCAGGCGCTGCTCGAACGCTGCACCTATGACGGCAACGGCCAGCTCGTGACCGGCTCATTCATGGACTATGTGCTGCCGCGCGCCGATGAGCTGCCCGGCTTTCTGTCCGAGTGCGACGAGAGCCAGCCGTGCACCCATAATCCGTTAGGCGCCAAGGGCTGCGGAGAGGCGGGCGCGATCGCCGCGCCGGCGGCGGTCATGAGCGCGGCTCTTGATGCCCTTGCACCGCTTGGGATCGACGACCTCGACATGCCGCTGACGTCGGAGCAGGTGTGGAGAGCCATCAGCAAAGCCGGAAGCGAGAGGTTCGCGCCTGCTTAAATGAGAAGGAAAATGCTTGCTTCAGCGTGACTCACCCGAGGCTTAAAAGCTCTTGCCGGATGACAGAGTGCAAGGGAGGCAAGGCGAGCTGCACCGTGTCCCACATATACTGGGCAGCTACGTACTCATAATCGTGACGATATGCATTTCCGGCGGCGGCCATTTTCTTCCATTCAATTGAGGGATGCCGTGCCTTCAACTCGTCTGGCAATCGCCGAGATGCTTCCGAGATAATTTCGAGACAGCGGGTGACAGCGTAAACGGCACGTAGGTCCTCTATAAAAGCAGTGCGGTCCATGCCTGCCGTAAACGCGTCGCCAGCTCGATGTGATGGCGAATGTCCTGGAGCGCAGCAACGACGGAACTAAAAGGCACGGATCGCATCTGCCATCACGGCAGAACGGATATATCTCTTCAATCCTTGGCGGCTCACCACGTCCACGGGTCCATCGAACAACCCAGCAATGTATTCTTTCAAACCGACATAATCGAATACTGTCATGCGAAGCTCGGGGTCGATATCGATGACAATGTCGAGGTCGCTCTCGGAGCGGTTCTCACCCCGTGCGGTCGAGCCGAACACGGCCGCATGCCCGATGCCACGCGCACGCAACGCGTGCTCATACTGGCGGAGAGTGGCAATGGCGGCCTGAGCATTCATTTAGATAACATAGCATGAAGTGCAGTCCACGGCAGGTCCGTGCGCGACGTTGCCTGCTTCGCCGGGTTGCTGGCAACTTGTCGCAGCGCCGAAGGTAACAGAAATGCGGGTTGCTAGGAGCTGCCGATGGCTATCCCGGCGAGGAACACCAGCACCCCGCCGACGACGACCTGGAACGCCGCCGCGAGGAAAGGCGTATCCATGAAACGATGACGGACATAGGAGATGACCGCGAGCTCCAGCGCCACGACCCCTACGGCGACGGCCGTTGCGGTCCAGAAGTTGGGAATGAGGTAGGGCAGCGTGTGGCCCAGCCCGCCGACGGCAGTCATGACGCCGCAGACCGTGCCGCGCGCCAGCGGAGCGCCGCGCCCGGTCAACGAGCCGTCGTCCGAGAGAGCCTCCGCGAAGCCCATCGATATGCCCGCGCCTACCGAGGCAGCGAGCCCGACCAGAAAAGTTGCCCAGGTGTTGTGGGTTGCAAATGCCGCGGCGAATAGCGGCGCCAGCGTCGACACCGATCCGTCCATCAGGCCGGCCAGCCCAGGTTGCACGTATTGCAATACGAACATGCGCCGGGCGGTCTCGTCCTCTTTGGCGCGTGCCGCTTTCGTGAGGATCTGCTGGCCGAGCTTCTGGGCGAGGCCTTCGTGCCGGTCCTCGATCTCGGCAAGCTCCAGCAACAGCTGCCGCACCGAGGCATCGCGCGCGGAGAGCGCGGCCTTGCGGTAGTAACGTGCCGCCTCGAACTCCATGGTTTGGGCGTACTTGCGCACCTCCTCGAGCCCTAACGGGCGTACCAGCCAAAGCGGCTTCTTCTGGATGAAGCCCTTGACGTCCTGCCGCCGGATCAGCGGGAGATAGTCGCCAAATTTTGTGCGATAGAGGTCGAACAACATACTCCGATGGCGCACCTCCTCGTCCGCCATCTCGTCGAAGACTTTGGCCGACGCCTGGAATTGCTCGCGCAAGCCCTCCGCAAATCCGCGATATATACGGCTATCCTCCTCCTCGTTGGTGATGGCGAGGGCGAGGATTTCCTGTTCAGAAAGATCGGCAAAGCGCTTCAACTTGCACCTCGTTGGCCGCAGCCTGCCATATTAGACAGGTTCTAAACAGCTGACGCAAACCAGTCACGGGAATGGAGGCGACATGGCTCTGGAGGCTCTCCGCCGGGCTCTGACCCCCGTCATTCGCCGGGTGCTGCACACCTATTGGCGGTTTGCCCGGGCAATGACCGTGGGAGTCCGCGCTCTCGTCATCGATGACCAAGGACGCATATTTCTGGTCAGGCACAGCTACATCAGCGGCTGGCATCTGCCGGGCGGCGGTGTCGAGCCCGGGGAGACCCTCATGCAGGCGCTCGCGCGCGAGTTGCGCGAGGAAGGAAACATTCACTTGACTGCGCCGCCGCATTTTCACGGCATCTTCTTCAATCGGCGGGCTTCCCGGCGCGATCATGTTGCCCTGTTCGTCGTGCGTGCGTTTCGCCAACCGTCGATGCCGGCGCCGAATTACGAGATCATTGCCCACGGCTTTTTTGCCGTGGACGCGCTCCCGAGCGACACCTCGACGGCCGCCCGGGCACGCGTGGCCGAGGTGCTGGGTGGGTCTCCGGTCGCGGAGCTGTGGTAAAAAATAGTTGTGGTTTGCAGTTGGCTGCTGCCGAGCTAAAAGAGGGCCTTGGTGCTAGAATTGGCGATCAGTTGACCAACCATGCCCAAATCGGAAGGTCGCCACATGCCAACCCTGCGGGTGACATTTGCCGAAAGAAGAGCCGCGAACGACAATTTTGTCGATGGCGATCGCGCCTCGCATCGTCGGCAGCTTGCAATCTGGCTCGAGGCCGCGCGCGCGATCCTGCGTGTGCTGACGACCGCGGGGTTCTCTTTGCTCCTTTTGCTTCTGCTATCCGCGATCGTCCTCCTCGGGCTTGCGCTCGTCGGCGTATTTGCTGCGGGATTGGGCGTTTTCCGTCTGGTCCACAAGCAAATCCCCAGCCTCCTCCCGATCTATCAAGTTGATCGGCGCGCGGCGGGATAGGCACAAGGCGGCAGCCTCTAGACCCGCTCGGCCGCTCGTGCATCCTCGGCTCAGCGCCACTTATCACATTCATTCGGATGCGCGCGCGATCGAGACGCGTGCACAGGCGCTCGCGGTCGAGCAGAGCGTCGAGATGCCCCTCGCTGCAATCGATGACCCATTTGTCCGGACCGAGATAGTGGGCCGGGTCGAGGCAATCGCGCCGAAGGAAAACGGCAAGTTCGAAGTCCGCATTGCCTTGGCGTCGGAGACCGTGGGCGACGACCCCGGGCAGCTCCTCAACATGCTGTTCGGGAACAGCTCTCTCCACGATGACGTCACATTGTACGATGTCGAATTACCATCGAGCCTCGAGCAATGCTTTGGTGGTCCGCGCCATGGGCTGCACGGCTTGCGCCGCCGGGCCGGCGCCAGCGCCCGGGCGCTGACGTGCGCGCCTTTAAAGCCGCAAGGTCTCTCCCCCCGGAGGCTGGCGGATCTCGCCCGGAGATACGCATTGGGGAGGATCGATTTCATCAAGGACGACCACGGGCTCGCCGATCAGGCATATGCGCCGTTCGAGGTGCGGGTCGCTACGATTGCGGAAGCGCTGCGAAAGATCGACAGCCGATCCGCCTCGGCACGCTACGTACCGAGCTTATCCGGCGATCTCGAGACGATGCGACGGCAGATTGCGACGGCCAGCGCCGTTGGGCTTGATACCGTCATGGTCGCTCCCATGATTGCCGGTCTTTCGAACTTCCATCGGCTTGTGCGGGAGCATCCTCAGATCGCCTTCGTCGCGCATCCCGGCATGGCGGGGGCCGCCCGCATTGCCCCGGCACTCCTCCTCGGAAAGCTGTTCCGGATGCTCGGAGCCGATGCGGTGATATTCCCCAACTATGGCGGCCGCTTCGGCTACACCCCCGATATATGCCGCGCATTGGCACGCGAAGCCGTGGCGAGACGCGAGCATCTCGAGCCTTGCATGCCGGTCCCGGCAGGAGGCATGCACGCCGGCCGCGTCGCCGAGATGCTTGATTTCTATGGCGCCGAGGCCATGTTGCTGATTGGGGGCGCCTTGCTGGAGGCAGGCGCGCGCCTCATTGAAGCGACGGCTGCCTTCGTGGAGCAAGTGCACCGTCACTCCTATGTGGCTGATGAGGGCTGAGCGAGAATGCTGGTGCATCGCAAAGCAAATACCTATCAGTGGGAAGGCGTAGACACGCTCCCCTATAAGGAGGATGGCCGCGCGCTGTTCAAATCGATTACCCGCCAGGTCCTGTTTGCAGACCCGCAGCTCCATAGCGAGCTTCGCTATTTCGAGATCGAGCCGGGCGGCTACTCGACGTTGGAGCGGCACGAGCACATGCATGCCGTGCTTATCCTGCGTGGCCGCGGTCACTGCCTCGTAGGCAATGAGGTAACGGCAGTCGAGCTGCGCGACCTGATTGCCGTCCCGCCAATGACATGGCATCAGTTCCGCGCCGGCACCGAGGAGCCCCTCGGTTTTTTGTGCATGGTGAACGCGGTGCGCGACAAGCCCCAACTGCCTTCGGCGGAGGATTTGAACCGGCTCAAGTCCGATGAGAAAATTGCGGCGTTCCTTGATGACGAGCCGGCGGGTTAGACTCGTTGACAGAGATCTCCCTGACTATCCTGCCGGAAACGGCGGAGGACGCGCCGGCAGTCGAGCGGCTGCACGCGCGCACCTTCGGCCCGGGTCGCTTTGCGAAGTCGGCTTATCGCTTGCGGGAAAAAGTGCCCCACCGGCTCGAGCTCTCTTTTACCGCTCGGGTAGGGACTCTGCTGGTCGGCTCAGTGCGGCTTTCACCGATTCGTGTGGGTAAATTCAGCGCTCTCCTGCTCGGTCCCCTTACGGTGGAGCCACCGTTTCGGGACCGCGGGATCGGATATGCGCTGATCGAACGCGCCCTTGCAGAGGCTAAAGGGAGGGGACATCAACTCGTCATATTGGTTGGCGACGAGGCATATTATGCCAAGGCAGGCTTCCGGCGCATCGCAAAGGGCCGTGCCATCATGCCGGGGCCGGTCGATCCGGACCGCTTGCTGGTGTGCGAGCTTTCCGACGGGGCGTTCGAGCAGGTGTCCGGACCGGTTCGACCGGACTGGGACGCAGCCTAAATGCTTCGAGACCGCCTTACGGCGCAACAAGCTTCGCGCTCTGCCCACGCGATCCGGCCTTCTACACAGCAGGAATCGCCGCGCTTGAAGCTTCTTGGCATTTTTCTCATTGCTGCGTGCTTCGCCAGCGCGAGTCCGTGCAGGGCCGAGACCATCAATCTTGCCACTCTCAAGTGCAAGGAGTTCATCGACCTCTCGAAGGAGACCATCGCGACGCTCACGGTCTGGCTCGATGGCTACTACACCGACGAGGAGGATGCTGCCGTGTTCGAGCCGGACAAGCTCAAGATCAAGGCCGAAAAGCTCAGCGCGTTTTGTGCGCAGAACCCAAAGATCGGCTTGATGACCGCCGCCGAAAGCGTCATGGCAAAGTAGGAGGCTGTGATCGAAGGTAAGGACGAGAGGGTCGGTCAGCGGCCTTCTCGCATCCAGGTCGCGGCGAGGCTTCCTATCAGGAGCAGAAGCCCGATCAGACCGGCAAATACCGGCAGGACGCCGATGCCGCGTACCACGCTCGCCTCACGAATGCGCAAGCCCAGCCAGTCCTCGCCCCGAAAGGTGTCGCTCGACCGTACCCCGAGAATCCTCGGAACGTGGACAGTGCCGCCGGCACTCTCTACCCGGACAACATCCCCACCAGTTGCTTTCGCCAACGGCGCCAGCACCTGTTCGGTGGAAGTCACTTCCGTGAACTCGCGGGGGTTGGGCGGGCCCACATTTGCCAGCGCGTTCAGGGCACCGTCCGTAGCGTGCCACAGGCCGAGCTCGTTGACCTCGAGGGTCGAGCGCCACACCCCCGACTCGGCCGGTGACAAGCTCAATTTGCGAGTCTTGCCGGAGGGTGCCGTCAGCGTCACCTCCTCGACTGTGTCGGACATGGTCTGGCGCTGGACCGTCAGATCGCGACCACGCGCAGTCATGCGCAATGCTTCCTCTTCCAGGTCCGGCTCCTTCATCAGCCAGTGCGAGAGTCGGCGCAGGAGATCCACTTGCGGCCCGCCGCCCTCATAGCCCCTCGCCCACAGCCATATGTGATCGGACAAAAGGAGTGCGACTCTGCCCTCTCCTTCGCGCGAGAGCAGGAGAAGAGGCTTGTCGTTCGGGCCTTGCAGGACCGCCGTGCCCTTGGCGGCGCGCGTGTCGACCAGGCGGAACCACCGGCTCCAATGCGGCGGATTCTCCTCGGAGCCTGCCAACCCCCGTGTCACGGGATGGCGCTTGCCAGGGTCCGTCAGCCTTGGCCAGAAGGGAGCATCGGTCGTACGGCCGCTCGGCTCGGCTGGCAGAATAACGTCGAGCGGAGTGCGCCAGATGCTGGTCTGGCTGGCGTAATCGGGTCCGGCCGCCACCAGGACGGCGCCGCCCTGGCGTACATAGCGAGCAATATTGTCGAAGTAGATGACCGGCAACACGCCTTGCCGCGCGTAACGATCAAAAATAATGAGCTGAAAATCGTTGATCTTCTGTTGAAACAGCTCGCGCGTCGGAAACGCGATCAACGAAAGCTCGTTGATGGGCGTACCATCCTGCTTCTCCGGCGGCCGAAGGATCGTGAAGTGGACAAGATCGACGCTGGCGTCGGACTTCAGCAGATTGCGCCACGTTCGCTCGCCTGCATGCGGCTCGCCCGAGACCAGCAGCACGCGCAGCTTGTCGCGGACGCCGTCGATGGAGACCACTGCGCGGTTGTTGATCGCGGTGAGCTCGTTCTCGAGCGGAGAGGCTTCGATCTCCACGATATTCTGACCCGCGTGCGGGATCTGCACATCGAGGCTCACATTGGCGCCCACTCGCACATTGCGGGTGTCGATCGTCTCGCCGTCCCGGCGCACCGTCACTCGTGCGGTGCCGCCCGCGCCGCCCTGGTCCTCGATTCGAAACGAGATGGTCTGGGTCTGGCCGACGATCCCGAATCGGGGAGCGGCGGTGAGCACGACGCGGCGGTCGCGCTCGTCGCTGTGCCCGGTAATCAGGGCATGGACTGGGGCTGCAAAGCCAAGCGCGGCTGCGTCATCGGGCGCGTCGTGCACTCGTCCGTCGGTGATGAAAATGGCTCCCGCCACCCGATCCTGAGGAACGTCGGAGAGCGCCGCCGACATCGCTGTGAACAACCGCGTGCCGTCCGTCTCGCCATCGGCCTGGCCGGCTTCCACGAACCGGACTTCCACCCCCGGCAAATGGGCAAGCCTTTCAGCTAGTATCGCCCGCACCTCCTCGGTCTGCTTCGTGCGGTCGGCAAACTCCTGGCTCGGGCTCTTGTCGACGACTACGGCAGCGACGGACGTCAGCGGCTCGCGGTCCTCGCGCGTGACCGAAGGGTTTGCGAGTGCCAGCACGAACAGGGCAAGCGCCACGGCGCGCGCCAAGGCGCCGCGGCTGCGACCGACAGCCAGCAACAGTGCAACTGCGAACGCAACGGCAGCCGCCGTCCAAACCATATAGGCAGGTACAAGCGGCGAGAATGAAACGCCCAAATTCATCATCGTCACTGCCCGAGACGCTCGAGCAGCGCCGGAACGTGGACCTGATCTGCCTTGTAATTGCCGGTGAGCGTGTACATCACGATGTTGACGCCCGCGCGAAAGGCGAGCTCGCGTTGCCGCGGCTCGGCAGATACCAGCGGCAGCATCGCCTGTCCGTCCTGACGGACTGCCCAGGCGCCGGCGAGATCGTTGGACGTGATGAGAATCGAGGATACCCCATCGCCGGCGCGAGCTGGCCGGCTCGTCGGCTCATCGTCGCTGGCTGCAGGCAGAGCCTCCACCCAGAGTTGGCCGGAATTGAACCGGCCCGGAAATTCCCGCAGCAAATAAAAGGTCTTCGTAAGCACATGCTCGCGCGGGACTGGCTCAAGCTCGGGAATGTCGAGCGACGACAGGATTGCCCGCAACGCTTGCATTCCAGGGCCCTGAGTGGCGCCGCCGGGAGTAACCGGTGCTTCGATCGCATCGCGCGTATCGAACAGGACCGTGCCGCCTTGCTTCATGTATCCATCGATATGCTCGAGCGCTTCCCGGGTCGGCTTCGGCGCGCTGGGAACGATCGGCCAGTAGATCAGCGGATAGAATGCCAGCTCGTCCCGGCCGGGATCGAGACCGATCGGCTCGCCCGCTTCCAGCGCCGTTCGTTGCGCCAGGAACAATGTCAGGCCCTGCAGCCCTGCTTTGCTGATACGATCCGTTTCGGCGTCCCCGGTGATCACATAGGCGAGTCGGGTCTCCAGCGTCGACTTCAGCGCTTGCTCGTCGCTCGTTTGTGCGAACGCGTGTGAGCGCATCAGCATGCTCGCTGCAACAATCGCCAGAACGAGAGCCGCCGGGGCGGGAGTGCGCCGGCGGGCGACTTGCCGTATTCCTCCCGCCAGCAGGAAGACGATCACCGCGTCGAGCGCGGCGAGCGCAAGTGCGGCCAGCAGAATCGGACCGCGCAGATCTCGCGGTTCGCTTACGCGATAGCTCTCGCGCCGGGCATCGAGGGCGGAGCTATCGAGCGGATTCAGCCGATCGGCCCCCGTGAGAGTATTGACGGCGAGCAAGCCCTCGGGAGGCCCGTAGAAACCGGGAGGATGATCCGAGCTTGCGCGTCCGGTAAAGCCGACAGGGGTCGATCGCGCGCTCGCCGGAGGTGCCCCGAAAACCCCGAACCCGTCGAGAATGCGGGTTGGCGGCAAGACTTCCCGCGCGCCGCGGGTGCCCGCAGCATCTCCAGCGGGAGACGAAGAGGCAAAGGCAACGATTCGCTTGAGCATTTCAACGAATGTGCCGGATAGCGGCAGGTCTGACCAGCGGGTGTCGGCCGTGACGTGGAAAAGAACGATCAAGCCCTTCCCCCGCCGCTGTGCGGTCACCAGGGGAGTGCCATCGCCAAGGGTGGCCCAGGTTCTGTCGGTCAGCGTCGCATCGGGCTCGGCGAGCACTTGGCGGGTGACGGAAACGTCGGTCGGCACAATCATCCCGAAAAACGGACTCTCGCGAGGAAAAGCGGCAAGCGGCTGCGGCTGCTCCCAGGACAAGCTGCCGCCCAGAATGCGTCCGCCGCGCCGAAGCTTCACCGGCACCAAGTCATCGTCCCCCGCTGCAAGGCGCGGTCCGGCAAAACGCACGAGGACACCGCCATCGTCGACCCATTGCGAAAGCTGATCTCGCGCCTCGGTGACATTTCCAACGTCAGCCAGGACCAGCATGGACAAATGCTGGTCGATGAACTCGCTCACCGCCTGTGCCGGCGAGCCGCGATCGGCCAGCCTCACGTCCGCAAATGGACCGAGCGCGCGCGAAAGATAATACGTGGAAGCAAGCAGCGGCTGCGCGGTGTCGGCGCTCGATCCGGTGAGCACGCCAACCGAGCGGCGGCGCCAGCGCTTGTCCAGAAGAGTGACGGCACCTGCGGAATGCTCCCCGACTATTTCGAGCCGGGCGATGTCATTGCGAATCTCGACCGGAAGCGTCAGCTCGGCTGTCGTCTCGCGCTCACCCTCCTTGAAAGCGAAAGTCGCATCGCCGAGTGGCAGACCCTTGAGATCAAGCGCTCGCACTATCCCGGACTCCTCGCCGGCGCTCCCCGCTCGCAAGACCTCGGTGGTGAGTCCGCCCGCGGCATTGTCCGCAGCTGCAAGCGCTCGCGGACCAGGAAGCCCGCCCTCCACCACTGTAATAGGGCGCTGTCCCACGAGCCGCCCCAAGGCTCGCACGAACTCGCTCCCGCCGCCGAGATCAACCCCGTCCGCAAGCCAGACCAATTCGACCTGCGGCGCAGCGCCGAGGAAACGCTCCAAAGCCGGCAGGATATCCGCACGTTGCACGGCGTAGGGCTTGGGCCTGATCTGCTTGAGCCGCACCCGCGCCGCTGCCGCAGTTTCGAATGAATAGTCTCGCGCGGGCTCGGACATGGGGATGAGCGCGATTGCGCGGTGATCGGTTTCGGCGCGCGCAACCAAGTCTGCCATGGCGCGCACGCGGAGATCCCAAGTCCCCGCCGCCGGGAAGCCGTCATCGATGAGGAGAGCGAGAGGGGCCTGCGCGGTGGAGGTCGCAACCGGCGGGTTCCACAGGGGACCTGCTGCAACGAGGATGACCAGGGCGGCAAGAAGGAGACGCAGAGCGGTGAGCCACCACGGCGTGCGCCGCGGCGTTTCCTGTTTTGGACTGATCTCGAACAGCAACTGGGTGGGCGGAAAGGCAATGCGCCGCGGTTGAGGTGGGATGAGCCGCAGCAACCACCACAGAACCGGCAGCGCAAGAAGCGCGAGCAGCACCAGCGGCTCGGCAAACCCCAGCGAGATCCAGGGTGTCATGCCGGTCTCGCCATAGGTTGCGCGAAGCTGCGGGCAGCACCAACCCTTGCACCGGCAGGAGGCGCCCCCAAGCGCGCATGCAGCGCCAGGAGAAGGTCGGTCGCGGGGTGATCGGTGCGGTGAATGGTGAAGCTCCAGCCCAGCCGACTCGTCTGCGCCCGGATTGCGGCGCGATGGCGGGCGACAAGCCCCTCGTAGTCCTGCTTCCAGCTTTCCGCGCGCCCAGCGGTGATGGACCCTGCTCCTTCGGGCTCGATGAATTCTACCCGCCCCGAATAAGGAAATGTCTCTTCGGCAGGATCAACGATCTGGACGGTATGTCCATGCGCCCCGTTGCTCGAAAGCCGCGAGATCGCGGCTCGCACTTCTGCGATGGGGCTCCAGAGGTCCGACAGGATCACTATCTCCGAAAGTGCCGATGGCGCAAAGGAGGACGGCAGACCGGGTCGCTCGCTCCTGTCGTGAATGATCGCGTTGGCGAGCTTTTCCAGGACATTCCGGCTGCCGGTTGGTCGCATCAGATCCGGCACGCCGATGCGCTCGCCGGCCTGCACCAGAATTTCGGCAAGAGCAAACGTGATGACCAGCGTGCGGTCGAGCTTGGACTCCTGCGCGAGCGGCGAGGAGAACAGCATTGAAGGCGAACGGTCGGGCCATAGCCACACCGTGTGGGCGGCCTCCCACTCCCGTTCTCGCACGTAGAGATGCTCGTCACGCGCAGAGCGGCGCCAATCGACCCGACGCGCCGGCTCGCCGGAGAAGAATCGCCGATACTGCCAGAAGTTCTCTCCGGGCCCCGCTCGCCTGCGCCCGTGCAGCCCATGAATTACCGTTGCGGAAATGCGGCGGGCTTCGAGGATGAGCCGTGGCAGGTCCTCCGCAAGCACGCGCGCCGCACCGCTTGCGCGCTGTGTCGCCCTGATCTCCTGCCGTTGCTCTCTGCGAGCCGAGGCCATCGTGTCATCCAAGCCGTGTCTTGAGCTTGCCGATCACCGCTTCGATGCTCTCGCCGTCCGCACGGGCAGCGAAGGTAAGCGCCATACGATGCTTGAGAATGGGCTCAGCCATATCGGCGACATCGTCGACGGAGGGCGAAAGCCGTCCATCGATGAGCGCGCGCGCACGCGTCGCGAGCATCAAAGCCTGGCTCGCCCGCGGACTGGGTCCCCAGGAGATCAGCTTGCCGATGTCGCCGGTGTCAGGGCCGGGCCGTGCCGAACGCACCAAGGTGAGGATCGCCTCTACCACCGATTCACCCACAGGCAGCCTTCGCACCAGCCGTTGCGCAGCAATGAGCTCGTCGGCGCTCATGGTCGGCTTGGGTCTGCTTTCTTCCGTGCCGGTCGTATCGAATATGATTTTTCGCTCCGAGTCTCGATTCGGATAATCGACGTCGATTTGCATCAAAAATCGGTCGAGCTGCGCTTCCGGCAGCGGATATGTACCCTCCTGCTCGATGGGATTCTGAGTGGCGAGCACGTGGAACGGCCGCGGCACCTCGTAACGGTTGCCGGCCACGGTGACGTGTAGCTCCTGCATGGCCTGCAGCAGGGCCGATTGCGTTCGCGGGCTCGCGCGATTGATCTCATCCGCCATCAGCAACTGAGCGAAGATAGGTCCGGGGATGAAGCGGAAGCTGCGACCGCCGCCGGGGCTTTCCTCGAGCACCTCGCTGCCCAGGATGTCCGACGGCATCAGATCAGGGGTGAACTGGATGCGACGCGCCTCAAGGCCTAGGACAATGCCCATGGTCTCGACGAGCTTGGTCTTGGCGAGCCCGGGAAGTCCAACCAGCAACGCATGACCGCCGCAGAGCACGGTGATCAACGCCTGCTCCACCACCGGCTCCTGGCCAAATATGACAGCGCCGATCGCGGTCTTGGCGGATGCCACCTGCGCTGCTATCGACTCGGCTTGGCGCACGATGGCATCTTCGAGCTTCTCGAGGCTCTCGGTGGTGGCTGCCGTCATATTCGCTCCTGTCAACCCATTCATTGAGTGCAGTCCGCAGTCCGCTAACCTATCGCGATGCAATAGCGAGTCTGCAAAACTCGAGCCAAGCCTCGCGCAATTTGCCGTCCGCTCGCCAAGCGCCGGAAGTGGGTACAGACTAGGCGATTTTCCATTGGGTGCGACCCTGCGCTCGCGCAGGCCTGCTTATCGGTCCGGCAAGAGGGGGCGCAATTGGCGTAATTAATTGAACCTTGCTTTTCCGCTCGATCCGCGCTTTTTCCGCAAGGATTAAAGCTTGCAGGCGGTCACGATCCGATAAACATTCGGCTACAGGGACAGGTTCCAATCAAACCGTGGCGAAGGCAGGGCAGATCTGCCCGGGTCACGCTCACATGATCCGTCCGTTATGATGCCTACCCGGCCGAGCTCAGGACTAGACGCCATTGCGGGGGAGGTGCGTCGGGTCGGGAGCAGGGGCTTGCCGCCCGTCCACCTTTGGGATCCGCCGTTTTGCGGCAACCTCGACATGCGCATCGCTGCGGACGGGACCTGGTTCTATCTCAATTCGCCGATTGGCCGCGCTGCGCTTGTCAAACTGTTCGCATCCGTCCTGAAACGCGAAGGGGATAGGTATTTCCTCGTCACGCCGGTTGAGAAGTGCGGCATTGTCGTAGAGGACGCGCCATTTACTGCCGTGGAGCTCAGGGCCGAGGCAGGCAATGCCGGAAAGATCCTTCACTTTCGCACCAATGTGGATGATTGGGTCGCCTGTAACGAGGATCACGCGCTGCGCTTTGAGCTGCAAGCGGCGACGGGCGGGCTCAAGCCTTATCTGCATGTGAGGCGCAACCTCTGGGCACTGGTTGTGCGTCCGCTGTTCTATGATCTCGTCGAGCTCGGCGAGGTACGCGACGTCGAGGGAGAGCGGATGTTCGGTGTCGCGTCTGCTGGACGATTCTACGCGATGGCACCGGCCCGCTGCATGGAGGACCTTGCCTGATGGACATGACGCTGCGGGATCTCAAGGCGTTCTCATCCCGCGAATTCTTCAGTCGCGCGCGCACACGTTTGAGCCTCGAGGTGCCCGCGGCCCTCAATGATATTACCGCTGAAGCAAGACGGGGCGATCTCGATCTTGATCCGCTTCTGTGGCAGCGGGCAGGCGTACAGGCGACCCGGCCGGCAGCGGTCCTGGTCGCGGTCGTCGATCGGTCCGATCCTCAAATACTGCTTACGCTTCGCACGCAGCTCCCCAGTCATCCCGGCCAGATCGCGTTCCCTGGCGGCAAAATCGATCCGCATGACCAATCACCCGCGGATGCTGCCTTGCGCGAGGCTTTCGAGGAGATCGGGCTCTCACGGGCTTGCATCGAGCCGATCGGGTATCTTGACCTGTATCTCACTTTCTCGGGCTATCGCATCCTGCCGACGGTTGCGCGAGTCCAGCCTGATTATCGGCTCTCGATATGTGAAGCGGAGGTGGCCGACGCGTTCGAGGTGCCGCTTGCCTTCGTCATGGACGCGCAGAATCATGCGGTGCACAGCCGGGAGTGGAAAGGGATTACACGTCGGCACTACGCCATGCCCTTCGGCGACCGTTACATTTGGGGCGTAACGGCGGGTATCCTGCGCAATTTGTACGAGCGCATTTACATCCCCTGACTCGCTCGCGACGGCTCAGCCGATTGAGCACAAGGATGAGCGATGGCCCGTCCGGTACTGACTGAAGTCGCCCTGTTCCTTCTCCCGTTCGTCGCCTATGCCGTCTTTCTCTGGTCGACGCGTGCGGGGATATTGCACCCGGGCAGCTGGACGCTCCCGCGCATAACCTGGCTGCTCATGTGCGCGCTCGTCTTGATGATCGGGAGCTTTGTCGTGCTCGCCCAATGGGGCGGAGCTCCGGCGGGATCCACCTATGTTCCCGCGCATTATGAGAATGGCAGGTTCGTGCCGGGGCAGACCAGGTGAGCCAGGAGATCGCGCGACAGCAACGGCTTGACGCCCCCTGGCTCCGCCGCGCGCCGCTGCGCGACATTCTCGCGGCGCTCGACCGTGCGGGAGAGGAAGCTCGGGTCGTGGGGGGTGCGATCCGCAACACGCTTTTTGACCGTCCCCCTGGGGACATTGATATCGCCACCACCGCGCTTCCGGACGAAGTGATCAAGCGCGTTCAGTCTGCGGGATTCAAGGCTGTGCCCACGGGGATCGAGCACGGCACCATCACCGCCGTTGCGGACGGGCAACCGTTCGAGATCACCACGCTGCGGGAGGATGTCCAGACCTTCGGCAGACGAGCGAAGGTCGCCTTCGGCCGGGACTGGAAACGTGATGCCGAGCGCCGGGATTTCACCATTAACGCGCTTTCGGCAACACGCGACGGCTTGATTTATGACTACGTGGGCGGCCTCGGCGATATTGCCGGACGCAGAGTGCGCTTCATCGGCGATGCAACCAGCCGCATCGCCGAGGATTATTTGCGCATTCTGCGGTTTTTCCGTTTTCATGCCGAGTATGGAAAGGGAGCGCCCGATGCCGATGGCGTGGCCGCCTGCATCGCGGGGCGGGCTGGGCTCGAGCAATTATCGCGCGAGCGCATTCGGCTGGAATTAGGCAAGCTTCTGCTTGCCCGGCGCGTCGTGGAGGGGCTGGCGGTCATGACCGAATCCGGCTTGCTCGACCAACTACTTGGGGGAGTGCCGCTGCTGGCCAGCCTTTCCAAGCTGATCGACGTGGAGGTCGCGCTCAAAGTGCCGCCCGACCATGTCCGTCGGCTCGGTGCCCTCGGGGTTTCGGTCATCGAGGATGTGGAACGCCTGCGCCAACGGCTGCGCGTGTCCAATGTCGAATACGAGCGCTTGGCCTCCATGGCAGATCACTGGTGGCACATTTCCGCAACATGGGATCAGCAAGGTGCGCGCGTATTGCTCTATCGGCTCGGACGCGAGCGTTATCTTGATCGGGTGCTCCTGGCCTGGACGCGTTCGCCCGAAACTGCCGCCGACGACCGTTGGTCTGCCATGGCCATGCTGCCCGAGCGCTGGATGATACCCAAGTTTCCGTTGCGAGCAGCCGACTTTCTCGAACGTGGTCTGCAGAAAGGCCCGCAGCTCGGCAGGGCGCTTGCCACGGCAGAGGAGGCATGGACCGCCTCCGGCTTCCCCGTCGATGGTCGCTCGCTCACCATGATCGCGGATCGGGCAGCCGCCGCAACCAGAGCAGAAAGCGGGTGACCCCCCTCGGGTTTGGCCCTTTCGTGCAGGATCCGTGAGACGAGGACCCGTGAGACGACTCGCTCGCGGCCTGGTTCGGCATTAGATTGAAGCCGAGAGAACCGGGCATGATCGCCACCCGCCGTCCCGCCGACATCGCGCGCCGCAGCGCCAGGGCCATAGCCAGCCGGCCGGCCCGGGACGCCTTTCGCCGCGAAACGTTCTCGCTGCCACGCGAAGCGGCACGCGAGAAAGCGCGCGAGATGTTTCGCCGCTTCCCCAAGGCGGCCTACATGACGGAGATCGAATCGTGGCGGGTATTGCCCGACGATCGGATCGAGTTCACCGTAAGGCGGCTGCCGACGGCCGACTAAGACTAGCTGAGTGGGCGACCCGCGCCCGTGCGAGGGGCTGATTGTCGTATGGGCTCGAGGGGCTGTCTTTTGCACAGCTCGCGATGATTGCCGCAACTGCGCTGGTCACATCGCTTATCGGCGGGGTGGCGGGATACGGTACCGGAGCCTTGATGCCTCTGGTTCTGGTGCCGATCATCGGCGCCGAGCCCGTGGTTCCGATCATTTCAATCTCGGCCCTTCTCACCAATACCGGCCGCGTGGCGGCATTCCGGCATCTGGTCGATCGGCGCCGCGCACTCGTGGTGCTTGCGAGCGCGGTGCCGACATGTGTCCTTGGGGCCTGGGGGTATACCAGGCTGAGCGGGAAAGGCGCGCTCATTGTGATTGGCTGCATGTTGACGGCGAGCGTTCCGTTGCGCCGCCTGGTGCGGCGGCGCGGGTTTGCGCTCTCCTCTCGCGGGCTTGCACTTGCGGCATTCGGCTGGGGCCCGCTTGCCGGCGGTACCGTGGGCGCCGGCATCATCCTGCTCTCTCTGTTGATGGCTACGGGTCTCGAAGGCGCTGCGGTTGTTGCCACAGACGCGGTGGTTTCCATCGGAATCGGCATTGCGAAATTTGCCACCTTCGGACTTGCCGGCGTCGTCACGGCGCAGGTCGTCGCTATCGCGCTCTTGATCGGCGGCTTGGCATTTCCCGGCGCGTTCGCCGCGAAGGCATTGGTGAAGCGGCTGCCGATTCATATGCACACGGCACTGCTCGATGCCGTGGTCATCATCGGCGGCGCGGTGATGATCGGGAATGCGATCGCGGGTTGACTACGGCCATTTCACCACCGGCGGAAGCGAGGAAAGAATGGATTCCGTATTGCCCCCGGTGCGCAGTCCGAAGATCGTCCCGCGGTCGTAAAGCAGATTGAACTCGACGTAACGGCCACGCTGCACCAGCTGCTCCTCGCGCTCTGCGTCGCTCCAGGGCAGTGCATAGTTTCCTCTGACCAGCTCCGGATAGACCGTGCGAAACGCGCGGCCGACATCCTGCGTGAAGGCAAAATCCGCCTCCCAATCCCCACTGTCGAGATAGTCGTAAAAGATACCGCCAATCCCGCGCATTTCGTTGCGATGCTTCAAGAAGAAATAGTCGTCGCACCATTTCTTGTACTTCTCATAAGGCGCTACTGCGGAATGGGGCTCGCATGCTGCCCTCATCGCGGCATGAAACGCTATCGTGTCCGGATCGTCCTGCCGCCGCCGGCGTCCGAGCACCGGGGTGAGGTCCGCACCTCCGCCGAACCAGGCTCTGCTGGTCACGACATACCGCGTATTCATATGCGCTGCCGGCACGTTCGGATTATGCGGATGAGCAATGAGTGAAATGCCGGAAGCCCAGAACCGCGGGTCGGTTTCGGCACCCGGGATTTCGCTGCGAAACTCGGGCGCGAACTCACCAAACACGGTCGAGACATGCACCCCGACTTTCTCGAATACCCGCCCGCGCATCATCGACATTTCGCCTCCACCGCCTGGACCTCCGGTGTGATCGCTGCGGCTCCATGGAGCACGGAGAAAATGCCCGCAAGCTCGATCTGCGTGAGGCGCGCCCGCCGGCAAGAAACACTCCAACGTTTCGAGCGCGCCGCAGATCTCATTTCGCAGCGTCTCGAACCAGGCGCGCGCACGGTGTTTGCGAGAGTCAGGCGATGCAAGCGGCATTCAATCGGTCTCCGTCGCTTTGCTCGACAGCGCGCGCGGCATAATTGCGCCGTACAATGAGCGAGCTGATTTTGGTGAGGACGGACCGAAAATTCCATACGCGAGGCAATATTTTGCCATTGTTTCAGGAGAGCTTGCCGGTGTGGGGGATCTGGGGGTGTGCTGTCGCCTACGTTTGCTTGGGGATTGGCAAACGGGTCCGGCGACCAGCGCCAGCGAGCGAGGCGGGTGAGGGGTAGCGCCCAGGGGCGTGAGAACGTCCTTCACCCGCCTCGTCATTCGCGCCGTGGGACTTCAACTCGCGCGGCCGTCCAATTTTGCTCGCGGACCCATCTGCCGCAGTGCTTCTCCGACCACCATCGCGGCTGCGACCGCAACGTTGAGCGAGCGCATGCCCCGCTGCATTGGGATGACGAGCCTTGTGTCGGCCGCCCGATGCACCTCCTCCGGAGCTCCGGAGGACTCGCGGCCAAACAGTAGAACATCCCCGGCACCGAATTCATGATCGAGATATGAGACGCTTGCACGGGTGGTGAGCAGGACAAGTGGAGCGTGCACCGCACTGCGCCAAACCTGGAATGCGCCCCAGCTGGCGTGCCGGACGATGGCGGCGCGGTCGAGATAATCCATGCCCGCGCGACGAAATGAGCGATCAGTCGTGGGGAAGCCGGCGGGCTCGATAATGTGGACCTCGACACCCAAACACGCAGCCAAACGCAGAATTGTTCCGGTGTTCTGCGGAATGTCGGGCTGGAAGAGCGCGAGCCGGACGGGCAAAGGTCAACACCCGGGATGAGGGCAGCGGCGGGGCAAGCAGCCGAAAAATCAGATCCGCAACCGCTTGCGCCGCCGAGCGCATGCGACACCGCCCCACTTGCACTCAGGCAAGGGTGCCAATAGAACCCCCGCAGAACAAGCGCCGCCGCCCGGCGGCGTCGCCGTGTCGGGGGCACAAGTCGCGAGCGCTCGAACCGGGCCGGGTTTAGGCCGCGGTCTCTGCGGCAACCGCGGTACGCAAAAAGGGTTGCACCCGTGACCACGATGCCTTCGGCCGAGCCGTCCCGGCGGGATTTTCTCTACATCGCAACCGGAGCTGCTGCCGTGGTTGCCGCCGCCGGCGCACTGTGGCCTCTCGTTGCGCAGATGAATCCTGACGCCTCGACGATTGCCATGGGGGCACCAATCGAGGTGGACCTCACGCCGATCGCGGAAGGGCAAGTGATCAAGGTGTTCTGGCGCAGCAAGCCGATCTTCATCAATCATCGCACCAAGAAGCAGATCGAGGAGGCACAGAACGTCGATGTGGCGAAGCTGCCCGATCCACAGCCCGATTCGGCGCGGATCAAGCCGGGGCATGAGCAGTGGCAGGTGCTGATCGCCATCTGCACGCATCTGGGCTGCATCCCGTTGGCGGATCAGGGGCCGTATGACGGATATTTCTGCCCTTGCCACGGCTCCGTTTACGACACCTCGGGCCGCATACGGCAGGGTCCGGCGCCCCTGAACCTCGCGCTTCCTCCCTACGAGTTCGTGTCCGCCACGAAAATCCGCATCGGCTGATGGTCTGAGCATGAGCAGGCATCCGAGCTACCAGCCGACGAATGCATTCATGCGATGGCTCGAGCGACGACTGCCGATCGCCGGGCTGATCTACTCGTCGTTCATCGTCTATCCGACGCCACGCAACCTGAACTACTGGTGGACGTTCGGAGGCATTCTCACTTTCATGCTCGCGGTACAGATCGTCACCGGCGTCGTGCTCGCGATGCACTACATGCCGAGCGCCGACCAGGCGTTCGATTCGGTCGAGCACATCATGCGCGATGTCGATTACGGCTGGCTGCTGCGTTATGTGCACGCGAACGGCGCGTCGATGTTCTTCCTCGCAGCCTACATCCACCTGTTTCGCGGCCTCTATTACGGCTCCTACAAGGAGCCGCGTGAAGTGCTCTGGATCCTCGGCGTGATCCTGCTGGTGCTGATGATCATGACGGGGTTCATGGGTTATGTGCTCCCCTGGGGGCAGATGAGCTACTGGGCGGCGACCGTCATAACCAACCTGTTCTCGGCGATCCCCCTGGTCGGCGAATCCGTAGTGACATGGTTGTGGGGCGGTTATGCCGTGGGCGGTCCCACGCTCAATCGGTTCTATGCGCTGCATTACCTGTTGCCCTTCGTGATTGCCGCGGTCGTAGTCCTGCACGTCTGGGCGCTGCACGTGGCGGGGCAGAACAATCCCGACGGTATCGAGCCGCAGACCGAGGACGACACGGTTGCCTTCACCCCTTACGCGACCATAAAGGATGCTTTCCTGATGATCGTGTTCTGCATCCTGCTCGCCTGGTTCGTGTTCTACGTCCCGAACTTCCTCGGCCACTCGGACAACTACATCCCGGCCAATCCGGCAGTGACTCCGACTCACATCGTGCCGGAATGGTATTACTTGCCGTTCTACGCGATCTTGCGCGCAATCCCGAACAAGCTGCTGGGGGTGACGGCACTGGCCGCCTCGATCCTCGTGCTGATGCTGGTGCCCTGGCTCGACACATCGAACGTGAGATCCGCGCGCTACCGGCCGCTCTATCGCCAGTTCTTCTGGGTATTTTTCATCGTCTGCGTCGGGCTCGGCTGGTTGGGATCGAAGCCGCCCGAAGGCAACTACGTGCTGCTCGCCCGCATCTTTACGATCTATTATTTCGCATTCTTCTTTGTGATCCTGCCGGTGCTGGGCAAGGTCGAGAGGACGAAGCCGCTGCCAAAGTCGATTTCCGAAGCAGTGCTGCGCCGGGGCGTTCCGATCGGCACCCCGGCGCCCGCGCCCGACATGCACAAGGCTTGAAGACATGATTCTCGGGCGCTTGCTCGCAGTCATCGTCATTGCGGCCGCGCTGTTTGCTCCGGCCACAGCGCAAGAGCAGCCGCATGAGACCTTGCCGCCGAAGAACCGGTGGTCGTTCGCCGGACCGTTCGGCATCTTCGACCCGGGACAGCTCCAGCGGGGTTTCAAGGTGTACCGCGAGGTGTGCTCGGCCTGTCACGGCCTGAAGCTGGTCGCTTTCCGCGATCTGGCCGCTCCGGGCGGTCCGGGCTTTACCACGGCCGAGGCACAGGCGATCGCCGCCGAATACAAGATCCAGGACGGGCCGAACGATCAAGGCGAGATGTTCGAGCGGCCCGGCCGGTTGGCTGACCATTTTCCTGCACCTTTCCCCAACGAGCAGGCGGCGCGAGCCCGTTTCAATGGGGTGCCGCCGGACTTTTCCGTCATCGCCAAGGCCCGCGGATTTGAACGAGGCTTCCCCTACTGGGTGTTCGACCTGATCACGCAATATCAGGAGCAGGGGCCGGACTACGTGACAGCCTTGATGCAGGGCTTCGAGGAGAATCCGCCGGCCGGCTTCACCCTCCCGCCCGGCACTTTCTACAACAAGTATTTTCCGCCGCACGCGATAACGATGCCCCCGCCGTTGTCCGATCAGCGAGTCGAGTATACCGACGGCGCTCCCATGACGGTCGAGCAATATGCCAAGGACATCTCGGCCTTTTTGATGTGGGCGGCGGAGCCGCATCTCGTCCAGAGAAAACGTGTCGGGATGCAGGTGTTCATCTTCCTCCTCGTCTTTGCCGGGCTCCTGTACTTCACCAAGAAGAGGGTGTGGCATCAGGTCGAGCTGCATCCGGAACAGCTGCGGGGACGGCAGCCAACAGAATATCCGAGCGCATGAAGCCGGCTGCGCGTCGTCAGACGTTCCCGAGCTCCGGTTGCGTCAAAGCATCGGTGCGCAACAAAGCGTGTGCGAGCTCGCACATGCCAGCCGTGGCGCGCGGGGGCGCAGGTGCCTCGCCCTGGGCCAACGCGAGCCGGAAAAACGCCGCCACCTGCAGCGGCTCCGAATGACGAAGGCGGTCCTCGGCATCATCGGCGGCTCCGGCATCTACGACCTGCCCGGATTGGAGAAAGCTCGGGTAAGACGGATAAAGAGCCCATGGGGCGAGCCCTCTGCCGGGTTGCGACTCGGCGAGATAGCGGGCACGCCGATCGTATTCCTTGCCCGTCACGACAAGGGCCACCGGCTTTCCCCCTCCGACATCAACTATCGCGCCAATATCGACGTGCTCAAGCGCGCCGGGGTTACCGATCTCATCTCCCTCTCCGCTTGCGGGTCCTTCAAGCAGGAGTTGCCACCGGGCACCTTCGTCCTGGTCGACCAGTTCATCGATCGAACGTTCAATCGGGCGGGCTCGTTCTTCGGGAAAGGCTGCGTGGCCCACGTCTCCATGGCGCATCCGGTCTCGCCGCGCCTGCAGGACCGCGTCGCCGCGGCTGCAGCAGCCGAAGGCATCAGGCTGGTGCGCGGGGGCACGTATATCTGCATGGAAGGGCCGCAGTTCTCGACCTATGCGGAGAGCATGACCTACAAAGGGCTTGGCTATTCCGTGATCGGCATGACCAACCTCCCGGAAGCAAAACTCGCGCGCGAGGCGGAGATTTGCTACGCGACCGTTGCCATGGTCACCGACTTCGATTGCTGGCATCCCGACCATGATGCAGTCACGGTGCAGGACATCATCTCTGTGCTTACGGCGAACGCGGAGAAGGCCAAGGCGCTCGTCGCCCGTGTAGCCCGAGATTTCCCGGCCGAGCATGAGCCTTGCCCGGTCGGGTCGGATCGTGCGCTCGACACTGCGCTCATCACCGCCCCGGAGGCGCGCGATCCCAAGCTCCTCAAGAAGCTCGATGCGGTCGCGGGCCGGGTGCTGCGTAAGCCGATCAGATCATCGCAAGCGGTCTGACCGAGGATAGAGCCGATGGGCGATCTCGCGCGCGGCCTTTGTGCCGCTGCCGATCGCCGTCGCAATGCTTGGATGGCGTGGGTTGGCCACGTCCCCGATTGCAAATGCTCCGTCGCAGGAGCTTTCCATGTTGCCGTCAACCGCAATATAGCCCTGAGCGTCCCGCTCCATCGCGAGCTCCGCGACCCAGGGCTCGTCCGTGTTCGGCCGATAACCGAACAGCAGAATCAGATGATCGACCTCGATGCGCTCGCCGGCATTCAAGCTCATGCAGATCCTCGAGCCGGAGTCATCCAGCGCCTGTACGGTCCGCTCGGAAAGGACCTGTGCCATCCCGGATGATTCGTGTCGGCGCAACCGCTCGAGCATCCATGGCGAGGCTCTGGGGGAGCTCGAGCGCATGACGATCGTCACGCGCACGCCTCGCTCTGCCAGCATGCGCGACACGTCGAATGCATTGTCGCCCCCGCCGACGACCGCGACGCGCTGTCCTGCACCGGCGTGCGCCTGCCCCGCCCAGGGGGCGCCGACATGCACGCGCCCTGCATCCGCCAGCCGCCTCGCATTCGCGACGCGGTCGAGCCACTCTGCCCCGCGAAATCTCGTTCCGGTTGCGATTACCAATGCTGCTGCCGACAGCGCCGCTGGGGCCTGGGTCCGGGCAGTGGCCACGTGCAGCTCGAAATTGCCCTCGGGACCGCGTCGGATGCGCTGCGGCCGCGCCTCCAGCCAGGTTTCGATCGAGACTTGCCGGATGTGCCGGGCGAACGCTCTGGCATTCTCGCAGCACGTCTCATTCGGCCGTCCGAGCAGCCCTTCGTCAGGATAGGGGCTGCGCTCGGCCATTCCGCCAAGGACGCTTTCTTTTTCGATGATGATCGGGCGGAGCGCATAATTGCGCAGCCAGAGCGCGCAGGACATCCCTGCGGGGCCTCCACCTATGACCGGCACAACGGGGGGCAGGCCGAGCACTATTTCTGTGCCTGGCGATCAGCCGTAAACAGCTTATTGCATGCAGGGCGATGCTCCGACACAGTGTGGCCGCGGAATGCCGGCAGCCGCAAGCATTTCGGAATAGGTGCAACCTGGTGTGAGCTTGGCATGGTCAGCGTCCAGTTCGAGCACGATCTCAAGGATTCGGTTCGCAGCATCCCGGATTACCCCAAGCCTGGGATCGTGTTTCGTGACATCACGACGCTGCTTGGCAATCCTCGCGCGTTCAGACGTGCCGTGGACGAGCTGGTGCAGCCCTGGGCCGGATCCAAGATCGACAAGGTTGCCGGGATAGAGGCGCGCGGATTCATCATCGGAGGTGCCGTGGCCCACCAGGTTTCTGCCGGGTTCGTGCCCATCCGCAAGAAAGGCAAGCTTCCGCACAAGCGTGTTTCCATCGCCTATTCACTCGAGTACGGGCTCGATGAAATGGAAATGCACGAGGACGCGGTTACGACGGGCGACCGCGTCATTCTGGTCGACGATCTCATCGCAACCGGCGGCACCGCCGAAGGTGCCGTCAAGCTCTTGCGCCAATTGGGGGCGCAGGTCCTCGCGGCCTGCTTCATCATCGATCTGCCCGATCTCGGCGGAGCCGACAAGCTGCGCAAGCTCGACGTCCCGGTGCGCACTTTGATCTCGTTCGAAGGACACTGATGCTCACAACCTGAGGCCTGGCAGCGAGGCGCGCAGGGTTTCGAGCAGGAGCCGCAGCTCGAGCTCGCGGAATTGCAGGAAGGTGCGGCGGGTCCACGCGCGCAGCTCAAAAGCAAGCCCGATAGGGATCCCGGCCGGATGCTTGCGATGAACATCGGCGAAGGAATAGCGCGACCTTTCGATTTGCGCCTTCAGCATGGGCGAAAGCATCGATATCAGCAGCGGGACCTCGAGCGCGCGCGAGAAAGGAAAATCCCGGCGCAGCTTCGCCGGCTTCGAGATCGCCTCATTGAGCACCGGAACGAGCAGCGAGCCGCGGAAGCGTTGCCTGAGCTCTGCGTAGGCATTTACCGCGACCCGGTGCGGGTCGGCTGCGTACAGGATTATTGGCTCGATCGCGCGGCGCGGAGCCTCACGAAAGAATCCGATCTCCTCGGAAACTGCAAAAAACCGTTCGAACGAGGCATGGCTCACGTCCACGACCTTTGGGCGCCCGTCTGCCTGGATCAGACGATCGAACATCGCCATCTGGCCTCTGATGTCGCCGAGGTCGATCGGGCGAGCGAGGCCTGGGAAATAGTCGGCGAGTGCGTCGCCGCCGGGATTGACATCGAATACGACCGGATCGCCGCGGTCGATCCGCACGAAATCAACCAGAAGGCGGCCCAGGAAGGTCTTCCCCACCCGGGTCCTGGGTGAGGCGATGACGAAGACAGGCGTCCGGCCCGGGGCTGCAGGGGCGGGCGCGCCCGGCGGGGCGCTCTCCGCACCGCCAGCAGAGCCTGACTTGCCGTTTCCCGTGTCAGTCTGCGCTCGTGCCGTCCAAGTCATGCGCCTCCCCGCCGGAGGGAGGTCTAGCCGCGCGCCTGCATCCTCTGGACGGCCGCACCCGGAGCTTTTGCCCCTACGACGTCGATCAGGCTGATGCGGTCATACTCCGCCCACACATTGCCGAGCCAATGTCGCACGTAGCCCCGCAGCACGAACGAGTACGACGCCGGCTCTCCGCTCTGTTTTTTGTTGGCGACGAAGGTGACATAAGGGACCGAAGCCAGCTCTACCTGCTCGGTCGCCATTTCGTTGAGCTTGGGGATGACGATTTCGGCCGTGTCCTTGCCCTGCTTGAAATACGACGAGTGCGTCGTCTCGTCCCATTCGAAGAAGTGCGTATTGTTGACGTAGTTCTTTACCATGAAATAGCGGGCATCGCCGAGATACGCGGCGGTCTCCTGGATTTCATCGAGGGACGCGATCGAGGGACCCAGAATGTGGAATACCGCGAAAGTGATCTGGCCTTTCTTGGCGGCTTCGATAAACCCTATGTCGCGCAGCGCCTTGAGCGTCGGCGACATCAGGCCGGCGCGCACGTCGATCATGGTCACCGCCGCGTCGGAGGAATTGAGCGTATCGAAGATCTTCATCTGGTCCGCGACCAGCGTCATATCGACGACGTCTGTTACGTTCGGGTGAAAGCGCTTGAGCGTGCCGCGCGGTGCCTCGGTATCGAATGCACGCGCGGGAACCTGGTGCGCCATGAAATAATCGAGCAGCGTTCGCGCCACCGTCGTCTTACCGACGCCGCCCTTGTCCGCCCCTACGATGATCACTGCCGGTTTCGTCATTGGCTGCCCCCGAATCAGATGGATGATTGCTGACCAAAGCTGAGGCAAAACCATGACAGATTGCCGGATGAAGGACATGCTTGTGGCCATGGGTTGGCGTTCTGCACATCAATCCACAGTCGCGCTCGACTGCATGTCTCTCGTAGGCCCCAGGAGAGATCGCTGGGGCAAGCCAACTCGCTACAGCGGGGCCGGTTCGGAGCAGATTGCACGGCGCTCAGCCGCGGTGAGGTCCCCAAGGGCCGGGCTCTTCCGGCTCGGTGGGGCCGAGCTCAACGGGCGGTCGGGACGGCAGGAAAGGCTGCGAATTCCCCGCCGGTTCCTGGCTCGACCCCCACGGGCCCGCCGGCGCAGCCTCGGCCGGCATCTCGCTCTCGGGAAGAAGCGACGGGTCCGGCTCGGGCAAAGCCAGGGGACCGGGATCATGGCCCCCGGCGAAACGAACCAGCGCCGTCACGCGATCGGCAATCGGGGGATGGGTATCAAAAATGTTGGAGAAGCCCTCGCGCGGATTGTCGATACACATTTCCATGACCGCGGAAGTTGCACCTGCAAGCTCACCGCGGCCCTCGATCTTGCGCAGGGCGGAGATCATGGCATCCGGGTTCTTCGTCAGCTCGACCGATCCCGCGTCGGCGAGGTACTCGCGCCTGCGCGACAGGGCGAAACGAATGACAATGGAGAGCAGCCAGGCGACCGCGATCATCGCGAGCGCAATGAGGAGCCCAAGGCCGGAACCCCTGCGATCGCTGCTGCTGCGTCCGCCGCTCCAGCGCCATCCTCCCTGAAACAGCAGACGGTAGACGAGCTCCGCAAAGAAAGAGATGACGCCCGCGATGATCACCGCGATGACCAGCAGGCGCACATCGCCGTTGCGAATGTGCGTCAACTCGTGTCCGAGCACCGACTCGAGCTCGGCATCATCGAGGCTCTCGACGAGGCCGGATGTCACGGTGATGGAGTATTGCCTGTCGTTCATTCCGGTGGCGAAGGCGTTCAGGCTGCCGTCAGCGATCAGCTTGAGCTTGGGCATCGTGATGCCGCGCGAGATGCAGAGATTTTCCAGCAGGTTGTAGAGTCTGGGAGCCTCCTGCCTGGTAACGATGCGTCCGCCGGTCACCGCGTCGATCATGCTCTGATGGAATTTGTAGGCGATCCCTATCCACAGCACCGTTCCGACCGTCGCGAGCGGCGCCGCATGGACCGCATCCAGGAACGCACGCCGCAGCAGGAGGTCCAAAGGTGCGTCGGAGCCGATCGCCTCGGCCGCGATGGCGCCGGCATAGACCATGAGATACACCAGAAAGAACAGGCCGATGAGGAGGGCGACCGACCGGCGCTTGTTCGCCTGAATGTGTGTGTAGAGCCCGTAAGCGGCCATGAGGATGCGAGCTGGACCTCAGAACTTCACCTGTGGGGCTTGATCAAGCTCCTTGCGCTGCTCCACCCCGACATCGAAGAATTCCTTCGGGGCAAAGCCGAGGGAGCCGGCCACAAGGACGGCGGGGAATTGCTGGATCCCGGTATTGTATTCCTGGACCGCATTGTTGAAGAAGCGCCGGGCGGCGGCGATCTTGTTCTCCAGGTCCGAGAGCTCGCTCTGCAGTTGCTGAAAATTTTGATTGGCTTTGAGGTCGGGATAGGACTCGCTGAGAGCGAACAGCTGTCGGAGCGCCCCCGTGAGCGCATTCTCGGCAGCGGCCTGCGCCGGTACGTCCCCTGTTGGCGCCGCCACGGCCGCATTGCGCGCCCGCACCACGGCTTCGAGCGTGCCCCGCTCGTGAGCGGCATACCCCTTCACCGTCTCGACCAGGTTGGGGACGAGGTCGTGGCGCTGCTTGGTCTGCACGTCGATGTCGGAGAAGGCCTGGCTCACTCGCTGGCGCAGCGCAACGAGGCCGTTGTAGACCATCACCATCCAAAGCGTGAAAACCACGATCACGCCGATGATGATCCAGGTAGTTGCGGTAGAGGACATTAACGGCTCCTTGCAGCGGGTTTGCTCGTTGCTGAGGCTGGCGCCGGTCGCGGCGGCATCGAGACAGACAGCGAGCCGAGCCAAGTGTGATACCACCTCGCTCATACGCTCTAAAACCGAGGCCTATCCCACGCAACGGCTGACGACAACAGCTTGCGCCCACCCGAGCCAGCGAGCCGCGGAGGAGCAGGTTTGAAACTCGCTCCCTACCTCATGGTGCAATGACAGAGGCTATGCTCAAGGTCAGCTCGCCTCCCCCGGTCACGACCTCCGCCCGCAAGCAGCAGATCCGCCGTCTCGCGGATGCGAGCGCGTGCGAGCGCCGGAGCTGGATTGCGCGGGCCGCTTTCTTTCATTCGGAGGACCTCCTCTATCTCAAATTCCTGATCGGGGAGGGATCTCGTGTGCTGGAGCTTGGATGCGGTACCGGGCATCTTCTTGCCGCCCTGAAGCCGTCGTACGGGGTGGGAGTCGACATCAGCGACGGCATGATCGCGCAGGCACGCAAGGCTCATCCGTTTCTTACGTTCTTCACAGGCGATATCGAGGACGAGGATTTCGTCCGGCAACTGCCCGGCCCATTCGATTTCATCGTCGTCGTCGATACCCTAGGCGAGCTTGATGACTGTCAGGCCATGTTCGAGCATCTGCACTGTTTGTGCACGCATTCAACCCGTCTGGTGATCGGTTATTTCTCGCACCTTTGGTACCCGGCGTTGAAGCTCGCCGAAGCGACTGGGCTCAAGATGCCGCAGCCGCCGCAGAACATCCTTTCGCCCAGCGACGTGTGCGCGCTCGCGGCGCTCGCCGATTTCGAGCCGGTCAAGGGTGAAAGACGCATGCTGGCGCCGGAGCGCCTGCTCGGGCTGGGCCGGTTGATCAACCGTTTTTTCGCTCCCTTGCCGCTGATCAATGCCCTGTGTCTGCGCCATTACACGGTGTGCCGGTCTTTACGGCAAAGGGCGCCCGATCCTACCTCGGCGAGCGTGATAATCCCCGCCCGGAACGAGCGCGGCAACATCGAGCCGGCGGTCAGGCGGATTCCGCGCTTTGTCGGCGACCTCGAGATCATCTTTGTCGAAGGCCACTCGAGCGACGGCACGTGGGAGGAGATCCAGCGGGTAGTTGCCGCTTATCCGGATCGCGACATCAAGGCGCTCCGGCAACCGGGCAAGGGCAAGGCGGATGCCGTGTTCGCGGGATTCGATTCCGCGCGCGGGGATGTCTTGCTGATCCTGGATGCAGATTTGACCGCCCCTCCCGAGCAACTGCCGAAGTTCTGGGAGGCGATCGCGTCACGGAAGGGTGAGCTCGTCAACGGCACCCGGCTCGTCTACCCGATGGAGCAGCAGGCCATGCGGTTCCTCAATCTGGTAGCCAACAGAATATTCTCGCTGTTGTTCAGCTGGCTCCTTTCACAGCGCTTCACCGACACGCTGTGCGGGACCAAAGCGCTGCGACGCGACGATTATGTCCGTCTCAAGCAGGGCCGCGGCTATTTCGGCGAGTTCGATCCTTTCGGCGACTTTGACCTCATCTTCGGGGCCTCGAAGCTTGGCTTGAAAGCGGTCGAAGTGCCCATCCGCTATGCAAGCCGCACCTATGGCAAAACCCAGATCTCCCGGTTCAGACACGGCGTGATGCTGCTGCGGATGGTGCTCTTCGCTTTCATGCGCATAAAGGCGATGTGATGGATGCGAGGTCAGCGGATCCGCTCGCGAGCTACCGCAAGATCTGGGCTCGCAAGCCGGCGCTGCGGATCGTGTACGATGGTTTTTACGACCGAATTGCCGCGGCTTGCCGACCCGGACTGACGATCGAGATCGGAGGCGGAATTGGCAATCTCAAAGAGCGGCTCACGGATGTGATTGCGACCGACATCCAGCCTGCGCCATGGCTCGACTGCGTAACCGATGCGCAGCGCCTTCCCTTTGCCTCCGGCAGGATTGCAAACATCGTGATGGTCGATGTCCTGCATCATCTCCAGTCTCCCCTGATGTTTTTCCGCGAGGCGGCGCGGGTGCTCGAGGGCGGTGGGCGCGTGCTGATGATCGAGCCGGCGATCACCTGGTGCAGCACGCTGCTTTATCGTCTTTTCCATCATGAGCCGGTACGGACTTCGGTCGACCCGCTGGCTGAGGAAATCCCGCTCTCCGGACGGGACCCCTACGATGCAAACCAGGCCGTCCCAACCCTGATCGCCACCCGCCACCGCGCGCGCTTCCATCTGCTCGTGCCGGAGCTTCGCATTGGACGCGTTGAATGGTTTGCGCTCGCGGCTTATCCCCTCAGCGGCGGCTTCAAGCCGTGGAGCCTCATTGGGCCCGCGGCAGCACGCCGGCTGCTCGCTATCGAACGGGCGATCGAACCGGTGCTCGGCCGCTGGATGGCGTTTCGCATGATGTTGACGGTGGAGAGAGCGGGCAGCTGATGGTAGCCAAGCTGTTCGAGCTTGCGGGCAAGCGGGTCTTCGTCGCCGGTCACAACGGCATGGTCGGCTCGGCCATTGTGCGGCGCCTCAAAAGCCAGCCCTGCGAGCTGTTGACCGCAGGCCGTGACGAGGTCGATCTCGAGCGGCAGGACCAGACGGAGGCTTTTCTCGTTGCCCGCAGGCCCGAGGTGGTGGTGGTTGCAGCCGCGAGAGTCGGCGGTATTCACGCCAATAACGTCTATCCGGCCGAGTTCATTTCCGACAACATCGCAATTGCGCGCAACACCATTCACGCGAGCCATCTGGCGGGAGTAAGCAAGCTCCTGTTCCTCGGCTCCTCCTGCATCTATCCGAAGCTTGCGCATCAGCCCATGCGCGAGGAGGAGTTGCTCACCGGATCGCTCGAGCCGACCAATGAATGGTATGCGGTCGCCAAGATCGCCGGCATCAAATTGTGTCAGGCGTATCGGCGCCAATACGGCGCCGATTTCATCTCGGTGATGCCGACGAATCTATACGGGCCCGGCGACAATTATCATCCCGAGGACAGCCACGTCGTGCCTGCGCTGATCCAGCGGTTTCATTACGCCAGGCACCATCGGGCTCCTTCGGTTACGGTATGGGGAACAGGTACGCCGCTGCGCGAGCTCCTGTTCGTAGATGATCTTGCCGACGCCTGCGCGTTCGTGCTCGAGCACTATTCGGATGAGGCGCATATCAATGTCGGCAGCGGTGAGGAGGTGAGTATCGCCGAGCTTGCCAGGCTGGTGGCGGAGATCGTCGACTATAGGGGCAAGCTCGTGCTCGATCCATCCCGGCCGGACGGGGTGCCCCGCAAGCTCCTCGACAGCGGCCGACTCGTCGCGATGGGCTGGCGTGCGCGAACGGCGTTGCGAGCGGGGCTCGAGCGCAGCTATGCGGCCTTTCTTGCCGGCGAGGGGCGGGCGCTCAGGGGCATCAGAGCGCGCGACTGAGCAGGGGGCAAACGACCGCGGACTTCTTTAATCGGCGATGACAATCTGCCGAGCGGTCACAAGACCCTTTAAGAGGCGCACGATATATCCCTGTACGACATCGGCAGGGGTTCCGTGCCTGCCCCACACTGTTACTTTTGCGTGAAGCCTTCCCGGACGTCCGGTCCAGCTCACGAGATAATCGGACAACAGTCCAAACCGCTTGGTCGTCTCCAGGCGCTCGAGAATGGCATCCTGATTTGGATACATGCCGAGAATCTCCGATGTTCCCGCACGGCAACGCGCTCGCGACGATTTGGTTGCACTGCGGAATAGAGCCGCAATTGCAAGCGCAACTCGGGCGGACGAACCGGGAGACCGGGAGGCTATTTGGGCGCGCGTTTTGCAAGAATTCTCTGGAGCGTCCGGCGGTGCATGTGCAGACGCCGTGCGGTCTCGGAGACATTGCGGCCGCAAAGCTCGTAGATCCGCTGGATATGCTCCCACCGCACCCGGTCGGCCGACATCGGGTTCACGGGGAGCTCCGCTTTGCAGCTGTCCCCGTTGAGCAACGCCGCCACGACGTCATCGGCATCTACCGGCTTGGAGAGATAGTCGACGGCCCCGAGCTTTACCGCGGTGACCGCAGTGGCGATATTGCCGTAGCCCGTCAGAATAATCGCACGAGCATCCGGCCGAAGCCGTTTCAGAGCGGAAATAACGTCGAGACCATTGCCGTCCTCGAGCCGCATATCCACCACTGCGAAAGCCGGCGAGTTGGCTTGGAGCTTGTTGAGCCCGTCGGCTACCGTTTCCGCCATGGTAACCGCGAAGCCGCGACCCTCCATTGCTCGGGAAAGCCGTTGGAGGAAGGATTTGTCGTCCTCCACGATCAAAAGCGACCGGTCGCTGGGCATTGCCGCCGCACGGAACTCGGCCATCGCCATTTACGCCTCCATTACGGCAACTTCTGCCCAGAGCGCACTCGCATAAATTTCATATAACTAGCATAGGAAGAATATTCGGCGACCGCAACTTAAAAACTGTTCATATTCCTAACGGTAATTTTTCTGCGGCCACGACCTCCTCATTTCGGGAAGGCTGCCATGCTCTCAAAGTCCTGACGAGCCCACTGCACGCGCACCGTCGCGCCATGGGCAGGCAGCGCCCGGTTCTCGAACTCCACGTTGGCCCCGGACCGTTCGAGCAGGGTCTTGGCAATAAAGCACCCAAGGCCGAGCCCGCTGGCCACCTCGCTTTGCGCGGACCCCATATTCGGGCGTTTTTGCCTCTGGGTGGTGACATATGGCTCGCCTATCCGGTCCATGATCTCAGGCGCAAATCCTGGTCCATCGTCGGCGATCATCACGGAAACGGTCTGCTCGCTCCAGGAGGTGCTGACGTCCACCTCCCCGCGGGCAAAATCAACGGCATTCTCAATGAGGTTACCGAGGCCATAAAGGACGGCCGGATTCCGGCCGCCGGCCGGCTCGGGTGGCTCGCCGGCCCCGATGGCGACCTTGATCGCGATCCCGAAGTGCCGGTGCGGCGCAACCACTTCCTCGATAAGAGTGGACAGATTCATCCGATCGAAGGGGTCGCCGGTGGAAAGCTCGGTGAGCTTCCCGAGAATCGCGCGGCATCGTCTGGCCTGCTCGCTCAACAGGCGCACATCGTCGGCGTGCTCGGAACCGGGCTTGACGGCCAGCAGCAGCTCCTTGGCGATGAGCGTGATTGTAGCCAACGGCGTCCCCAGCTCGTGGGCGGCGGCCGCAGCGAGGCCGTCAAGCTGCGAAAGATGCTGCTCGCGCGCTAGGACCAGCTCCGTAGCCGCGAGCGCATCCGCAAGTTGACGCGACTCTTCGGTCACTTGCCAAGCATGCAACCCGATGAATGCAATAGCCAGCAGAATTGAAAACCAAATGCCGGTTACGTAGACCGGCGGCAATTCCAGCGGGGGCTCGCTGTCCCACGGCAGCGGGTAATGAAGGAACATGAGGACGGTCGCGCATGCAATCGCGAAGGCGCCCAACAGCAACGTGAGGCGGGGAGGCAAAGCGGCGGCTGAAATCAGCACCGGTCCGAGCAGTAGGAGCGAGAACGGGTTCTGCAGTCCGCCGGTAAAGAACAGGAGGACGGCCAGCTCTGTCGCGTCGAAAGCGAGCAACCACCCCGCGCGCTCCGGCTCCAGGCGCTGCCGTAACGGAAATCGGGCACCCATGGCGATGTTGAGCCATGCGGCGAGCGCGATCATCGAGAGACACGCCCAAACCGGCAGGTCGAAATCAAGCCCCCAGTAGACCACCAGGACGGCGGTCGCCTGCCCAATCACCGCGAGCCACCGCAGGCGGACAAGGGTGTCCAGCCGCACGCTGCGCCCGATCCGATCTGATGGCATTGCCTCTCGGCTCGTCACCCCCTCCATTTACATCGCCACCCCTGCTGGCGGGAGTGGCGATGCCGGTGCAGCCCACCCAGTCGTTGTCCGGCATTGGACAGAACCCATCCGGGCCGCCCCTTGCCCCGATGGGGGCAGCTTGCCAAATGTGAAATTTCGCAACCCCGGGTCCCGATGCGCTCCGATTCCGCCATAGCCGTCGATCAACTGGTAAAGATCTATAACGCGACGCGGGCCGTCGACGGCATCTCGTTTGCGCTCGAGCCCGGTTCAATCACCGGGCTGCTTGGCGGGAATGGAGCAGGCAAGACCACCACTCTCGCCATGATCCTTGGACTGGTGACGCCCACATCCGGCTCGATAAAGGTGCTCGGAGCCGCCATGCCGCGCGAGCGCTATCGCGTGCTTCACAAGATGAATTTCGAAAGCCCGTATGTCGACTTGCCACATCGCCTGACCGTGCGGGAGAATCTGAAAGTATTCGGACGTCTGTATGCCGTCCCGGACCTTGCGCACCGCATCGCCTCCCTCGCCGAGCAGCTGGATTTATCGGATCTGCTGGATCGGCCGGTCGGAAAGCTTTCGGCTGGACAAAAGACTCGCGTCGCGCTGGCAAAGGCGCTGATAAACTCCCCGCAAGTTCTGCTGCTGGACGAGCCGACTGCCTCGCTTGACCCCGATACGGCCGACTGGGTGCGCAGCCGGCTCGAGGACTTTCGCAAGCAGCAGGATGCAACAGTGCTGCTCGCATCCCACAACATGGCGGAAGTGGAGCGACTCTGCGAGCGCGTCATCATCATGAAGCGCGGACAGATCGAGGACGACGATGCACCCGGACGGCTGCTGATCCGGTACGGCCGGGACACCCTGGAGCAGGTGTTTCTCGACGTTGCGCGTGGACGCGGCCCGGTCCGCGAAGCGGCACAGTAGAACGGCAAAGTCGAAGTGCCTCGCATGATATCTGCGATCATGGCTGGAACCGTAGACACGCTGGTGCTGGCCCCGCATCGCATAGCCGCGATGGTCCTGCGCTACCTCTATCTCCTGCGCTCGTCCTGGACGCGCCTCCTCGAATTGATCTATTGGCCGGCGGTCCAGCTGTTCGTGTGGGGGTTCCTGCAGTTCTATATCTCGCAGAATTCCGGATTTTTTGCGCGGGCGAGCGGAGTCTTCATCGCTGCCGTGCTCATGTGGGACATCCTGTTTCGCGGACAACTCGGCTTCTCCGTCTCGTTCCTGGAGGAAATGTGGTCGCGCAATCTCAGCAATGTCATGATCACGCCGTTGCGCCCTGTCGAGTTCGTGGTCGCGCTGATGGTGATGAGTCTCATTCGACTCGCGATCGGAGTCATACCTGTCACGCTCCTCGCGATCGCGTTCTTTGGGTTCAATCTGTACGCGCTCGGATTGGCGCTCGTTGCATTCTTCATCAACCTGATCCTGACCAGCTGGGCGGTCGGGATCGTGGTCGCGGGCGTGCTGTTGCGCAACGGCATGGGGGCCGAGAGCCTTGCCTGGACCTTAATGTTCGTGCTGATGCCGCTCACCTGCGTGTACTACCCGGTCAGCGTGCTGCCGCATTCGCTCCAGCTCATCGCCTGGGCGCTGCCGCCAACGTATGTCTTCGAGGGTATGCGCGCGCTGGTGATGCAGCATGCCTTTCGCGCCGATCTGATGATCGAGGCCTTCGCGCTCAATGCGCTTTACATCGGCGCGTCGGCGCTCGGTTTTTTTGCGCTTCTCAACAGCGCAAGACGCGCCGGATCCCTGCTGCAGACCGGCGAATAAGCCGCTTTGACCGCGATTTCGGAACGGCTGCGTCGCGCAAAAGCTACAATGCCGCGGAAAACACCTTATCTATGGGGTGTAACGAATGACAAAGTGACGACAGCTATGTTGACTAGAGGTTGGGAACCGGACAGTGTGTTGCAGCGCAGCAGGGCTGGCGAGGGGGGCTCAATGGCGATCGGCGAGTTTGGCGGCGCCCCGGTTGTTGCCGGGGCAACCAGCCCGATGTACGCGGCGCCTGCCTATTGGCTCTACGAAATGAGCCAGGCGGCTCTCAATCCTGCGCGCGCCTGGGCCGACGTGGCGCGGCTGTTTTTTAAAAACCCGGCCAATCCGCTCTCGTACACGGTTTATGGCAGGAGCGTATCCGCTGGAATGGAGCTGTTCGAGCGTTCCACCCGCCGCTACGGAAAACCCGAGTGGAACATCGACTCGACCGTGATCGGGGGCGAGCGCGTTCCCGTGCGCGCCGCCACCGTTTGGGCGCGACCGTTTTGCCGACTGGTGCATTTTGAGCGCATCTTCGACCACGCGCCGCGACGCCCGCAGCCGCGTCTGCTCATCGTGGCGCCGATGTCGGGTCATTATCCGACGCTCCTGCGAGGCACGGTCGAGGGCTTCCTGTCCAATCACGACGTCTACATCACCGAATGGATCGACGCGCGCATGGTTCCGGTAACGCAGGGCCGTTTCGATCTCGACGACTACATCGATTACGTCATATCGATGCTGCATTTCCTCGGCGGTGACATCCACGTGCTGGCCGTCTGCCAACCGTCTGTGCCTGTGCTGGCCGCAGTGGCACGCATGGAAGCAAGGGATGATCCGTACGTGCCGCATTCCATGGTCCTCATGGGCGGCCCGATCGATACGCGCGTGAACCCGACCGCGGTCAACAAGCTTGCGGAAAGGCGCGGCACCGACTGGTTCCGGCGACACGTCATCACCAAGGTGCCATTTCCGAACCCTGGATTCATGCGGGATGTCTACCCCGGATTCTTGCAGCTGCATGGGTTCATGAGCATGAACCTGGAGCGGCACATCGAGGCTCACCGGAAGCTATTTCTTCACCTTGTGCGCGGTGACGGCGATTCCGCGCAAAAGCATCGCGAGTTCTACGACGAATACCTCGCCGTGATGGACCTCGCTGCCGAGTTCTATCTGCAAACCGTGGATACGGTGTTCGTGCGCCACGCGCTGCCCAAAGGCGAGATGACTCATCGTGGCGAGCGTGTCGACCCGGGAGCAATTCGTCGCGTCGCTATGCTCACGGTCGAGGGGGAGAACGACGACATCTCAGGAGTTGGCCAGACCGAGGCGGCACACCGCATATGCCTGAACATACCTGCGGACCGCCAGGCGCATTGGCTGCAGCCCTCCGTGGGCCATTACGGGGTGTTCAATGGGTCTCGATTCCGAGCCGAGATCGTACCGCGGATCTCCGATTTCGTGCTCTCGAACAACAGCAGAGCGGCACGCCGCAGGTCCAATGATGGCGGCAAAACAGCAGCCGCGGGCACGACCAACGGGTCGCAGCCATTCGGCCGGGCGGGGGTGGCGGCGCCCGCGGCAACGAGTGCCCCAGCTAAGCCTGTACCCGCCTAAGGCATAATTTCCGCAGGCTTTTTGCTGATTCGTCGAATCATGTCGGCTGCGCTTGGGGCCAGGCTACTGAAATCATTTGGATATTCACCGTGCACAAGCGTAGCTCCGGGATGGACGAGCGCCGGCCCGGATGGCTTGCGAAGCCGCCCCTTGGCGCTAGGGGTTACCCGCTACATATAGCGTGACCCGAGGGGGAGAGCTCCTACAATTTGGGGCAAAACCTTTTTTCTTTTGACTCCTCCGTACGCGACTCGCCCTGTGGCAGTATTTTCATTGCGCCCCCGGCAATGAAACTGGTGCCCCCATGTCGCTGCGTGCATTGCTCTATCGGCGATCGAGCGAGCCCTCGGTCCTCCAGGTCGTTTTTGACAAGGAAATCTATCTGGTGCGCCTGCGCCGGCACCGGCAGGCGCGAAGATATACCCTGCGCATCAATGCAGCGGCGCGAGAGGTGGTTCTCACCATGCCGCCGCGCGGCAGCCTCATGGAGGCAAGAGAGTTTGCACAAAAGCATGGCGCCTGGATCGCGACCCGATTAAAGCGGCTGCCGACCGCGGCGCCTTTTGCCGACGGCACCGATGTGCCTTTGCGTGGCGCACCGCATCGGATCGTGCACCGCCGCGGCGAACGCGGCACGGTTTGGATCGAGAGGACAGCCGATGGCGGTCGACTGCTCTGCGTTGCAGGGGAGCCGGCGCATCTCAATCGCCGGGTCAACGACTTTCTCAAGCGCGAGGCCATGCGCGATCTGCAGGAGGCGAGCCGGCGCTACGCAGGCGAGCTCGGGATCGCCATCAAGCGCATTTCAGTGCGCGACCAATCGAGCCGATGGGGCTCCTGCTCGAATACGGGCGTGTTGTCCTTCTCGTGGCGTCTCATTCTCGCGCCGTCCTTCGTGCTCGATTATCTTGCCGCTCACGAGGTCTGCCATCTCCTCGAGCTCAATCATTCCCTGCGTTTCTGGCGGCTGGTGACACGGGTATGTCCCCAACACGAGCGCGCCAAGGTGTGGCTCGACGTGCACGGACCCGATCTGCACCGATATGGCCTGCCTGCGATGCGAGCGGCAGACGAGATCTGAGGTGTTCCACCGCGGTATTCTCAAAGCCACGCTGAATGGACACGGCCCCCCGAGGCTACTTCCCAAGCCTGTCATGACCTGATTCTTGGACTGATCTCGTGGGCTGATTTCTTGGCTGATTGCACGGCTCAGGAAGGCTAAAACGTTGCGATGATCGTTGCTCGCCGGGTTCCGCTGTACTGGGCGCGTGTCGTGCCGCTGGTTCTCCCTGCGCTGTTGATGGCGTGTGCCGGGGGGCGCGACGGGTCTACGGCGGAGCCCAGCTTCTACCGCAAGCTGACCGAGCCGGGCGCACAACTCGACAGTGCCACTGCCGCGTCGATGATCTCCGGCTATCGCGCGAACAACGGCCTCACCTCGGTGACGATCGATCCCGACCTGATGCAGTTGGCGCAGGAGCAGGCGCAGGCCATGGCAAGCCGGGATAAGCTCGACCACGGCGCAGCCCACAGCGTCGATCAGCGGCTCAGGGCTCGCGGCTATCGCGTGAAGGTGGCAGCGGAAAGCATCAGCGCCGGCTACTACACCCTCGCCGAAGCCTTCTCAGGCTGGCGGGACTCCCCGCCCCATCGCGCAAACATGCTGCTTGCGGGCGCAACCCGCATGGGCATCGCAGCCGTCTATGCGCCCAAGTCGAAATACAAGGTGTTTTGGGCGTTCATACTGGCAGCGCCCGATGAGAAGCGCAGCTGAGCGCGGGCCGCGCTCAGCCCGGTTCGGCTCCCACGAGCAACGCTGCCGCGCTCAGGCACACGAATGCGGCTGGTGAACAAGCTGGTCCACATGCTTTATGCCTGGTTAATTCAGCGATCGCCCCTCACCCCCGTCCCTAAAGTCGTGCTTGCGGCCGAACACGCCGGGCCGCCGGTGCTCGAGCACGCGGCGATAATGCGGGATCGGCTTAAGCTCCCGGTCGAGCATTCGCAACGCATCCATCACGTCATCGAGCTCAACCGGTTTTTCGGCTCCAGTTGCGCGGCGCAGCGCCGGCGCTGCCTCGACCACGCAGCCGCCGGATGCCCAGGAGGCAAGGATTGCGCGCTTCTCCGCGAGCGTAAGGTCCGGATCGTTCACGACCTTCATCGGGTGCTCAAACGCCTGTGCCGGATGCAGCAGATCGTTGAGATCGAAGTCATCGTTCGCTGGATGGGAATTCGGCATCGCCATATATCCTGCACCGGCCAGCATGGAACGGACACCGGGTCATTGCCGCCCAAGTATTGCCGCCCAAGTATTGCCGCCCGAGTATTGCCGCCCGAGTATTGCCACCCAAGTCCGGCTGGGCCGGGCCCCGGGGAGGCCGCGCCGCCGACGATCTAGGAAAGGGCTGCCGGATTTCAAGGAGGCGTCTTGTCGCCCCTCCACGCGTAGTTAAGCGTCTATGCAGTAATGTGGTTATCGCCGAGCTTTGGACGGAGCGGTCGCGGAAGCAGCAAACGAGGGCGATGCACTGATGCTCTCAGTCAGACCGCACCGGCCCCAGGTCGTCGCATCGCGACCGCAAGGCCCGAGACGGCAAGGCCAAGGCCGATAGCGACCAGAATGCCGCCCACCCCGGTTGCGGCTGCAACGAGGCCCGCCAGCGCCGGAAACACGATCTGCCCAACGCGGTTGCCGGTCATGCGCAGTGTAAGCGCCGTGCCGTAGGCATGGGGTGGGGCGAGATGGACGACACCTGAGATGGTAAGGGTTGAGGCGATACCCATCGCAAAGCCCAGAGCGGTGAGAACCGCGTACATCGCAGGCAGTGACAGCGAGAGTGCCAGCAGGAGAAACGCAGCGGCACTTGCCAGCATGCTCGCGAGCGTAAGCGGTGCGCGCCCTATGCCGAAAATCAGCCTGGCGTAAACCGCGCGCGAGATGAGCGCGGCGATGGAGCGCACGGTCAGCAGAAGGCCGATATTATTTGCATCGATCTGACGTTCTGCTCCTAAAAGAGGCAGATAGATTACGAGGAGATCGAGCGCCGTTATGGTTACGACGCTCGAGACCATGACGGCGGAAAACCCGCGCAGCTTCAACAGATGTCCGATGGACACTTTCCTTGCGCGATCGGGCTGCGTTGCGCCTTTGCGTTCGGGTCTGATCAGGAACGCGACCATGACGCTCGCGCCCGCGGCAAGCAGGCTTAGTCCAAACAGTTTCTGTGTCGGCGGCAGCGCCGCCGAGCCGCCCAGCCAAGCGACTACGAGCGGCCCGAAGCCCTGCCCGGCGGATGCAGCTACCATGTAATAGCCGAGCACGCTCTCGCGAGTGAGCGGGCCTCCTGCGCGCACCGCGAGCATTTGATGACCGGCCATGCAGAACATGTGGCCGAAGCCCAGAAGCACGCTGAAGGAGAGGAGCTGCAATGCCGAATCAGGCCATGCCCAAAAACCGAGGCACGCGACAAGAATCAGCGCCGTGCCGGCCCAGCACGCCCGCGCATCATTGCCGCGATCGATCCATCGGCCCACGTAAAGCGCGGTAAACGCCGGGACGATGGCAAATCCGGCCGCGATGAGCCCGAGCCAGAGAACGGGAAGCTCAAGCTCGATCGTGCGGTACGACGTGGCGATCCGCATCACCAGAACGAGCGTCTGGGCAAGGATCACATGCAGCAGAAAAGGGACGAGCAGACGGTAATCGAGGTTGTTGCGCGCGGCGGCGGTCGCGCTCTGCTCCTCCATCATGGACCGGCTGTTTCCCGTCCCGACTCCCATCGAGCCCGCTGGCGCTATGGTGTTTACCGGCTGGTTTCCCCCGCGCAAGCCCAATATTTTGAGCGCGATGTTCGCTCAGCATGCTCTCCCCGATGCGCGCGAGTACGGCACGCTCTATCGCTTCTTTCGCTGGCGCATACCCGAGCTCTACAATATCGGTGCCGGCGCGTGCGACAGTTGGGCAGGGCGCGAGCCGCGCCGGACAGCGCTGCTCAACGTTCGCCTGGACGGGGCTGCGGAGGAGATCAGCTATGGCGCGCTGCGCGAGACCTCGAACCGTCTCGCCAACGTGCTGGCTGCTCACGGTCTTGGGCGCGGGGACCGGGTGGCCATTCTGCTGCCGCAGTCGCCCGCGGTCGCCGCCAGTCACATCGCAATCTACAAGCTTGGCGCCATTGCTCTGCCGCTGGCTATGCTGTTCGGGCTGGAAGCGATCTCGTACCGGCTTGGAGATTCCGGTGCGCACGCGCTGATCACCAATAAACAAGGACTGGAAAAACTCGCTCCCCTGTGCGAGCGCTTGCACGATCTTGCGCTGGTGCTGTCGGTGGATGGTGCCGCCGATGGAGCGCAGGATTTCGAATCCTTGCTGGCGCGCGCCTCGGCCGAGTTCAGCCATGCAGCTACGACGAGCGAGGATCCGGCGCTCATGGTCTACACGTCCGGCACGACCGGTCCGCCCAAGGGGGCCCTGCATGCACACAGGGTGTTGCTGGGTCACCTTCCGGGGATCGAGCTCCCGCACGAGTTTCTGCCGCAGCCCGGGGATCGATTCTGGACGCCGGCCGACTGGGCCTGGGCGGGCGGCCTTCTCAACGTGTTGTTGCCCGGACTGCACTACGGCGTTCCCGTCGTTGCCTACAGATTTGACAAGTTCGACCCGCAGGAAGCGTTTGCTCTGATGGCGCGTGCGGGCGTGCGTAACGCTTTCATTCCACCTACGGCGTTGCGCATGATGCGCTCCGCGGGTCAGCCGCCGGCGCAGGTGCGGCTGCGCTCCGTCGGATCCGGCGGCGAGGCCCTGGGCAGCGAGACTTACGAGTGGGGGAAATCCGCCCTGGGACTGACCATCAACGAGTTTTATGGACAGACCGAATGCAACCTGGTGCTCGCCTCCTGTGCGCAGATCGGGGTGTCGCGCGCGGGCAGTATCGGCAAGCCGGTCCCCGGGCACACGGTCGCGGTCATCCGAGACGATGGCTCGCTCTGCGCGCCGGGAGAAGCGGGAGAGATCGCGGTCCGGCGACCCGATCCGGTGATGTTCCTGGAATACTGGGGAAAGCCTGACGCCACCAGGGAGAAGTTTGTTGGCGACTGGATGACGACCGGCGACCAGGGCATCGCCGACGAGGATGGCTATGTCCAGTTCATCGGCCGCAATGACGATGTCATCACATCGTCGGGGTACCGCCTCGGGCCGACCGAGATCGAGGATTGTCTCATCAAGCATCCGGCCGTGGCACTCGCGGCCGTGGTGGGCAAGCCCGACCCGTTGCGCACCGAGATCGTCAAGGCATTCATTGTGCCCAAGACCGGATATGCCCCCTCGGCCGCACTCGCCGCCGAGATCCAGGCATTCGTGAAGACGCGGCTCTCCGCGCACGCATACCCGCGCGAAGTGGCCTTCATTGATCAGATGCCGATGACAACTACCGGGAAGGTCATCCGACGGCTGTTGCGGCAGCAGGCTTGAGCAAGGTCCTTATTTCCCGCTCGGCGGATGTTCGCGATACCACCGCTCGGCGCCTGGATGCAGCGGAACGTCCATGGGCGTGGCATCCGTTTCCAGGCCCATTTGCGGCACGCCCTGGGTATCCGCCTCCCATGGCACCTCGCTGGTGCGGGCCGCCAATGCGCCACAGATGTCATAGGCAACTTGCTGCGGAAGCGACGCCGAGGCGTAAATAGGCCAGCCGCTGAAATCGAGGGCGTCCATGTCGCTGCTCAAACCCGGGAAGCGAGATCTGGGAAGAGAAACGCGGCGCCATCCAAGCTGCCGCAAGTGCTCGAATTCCGTGGTGTCGAGCGCTATGGGTGCAAGGCCGCAGGACAAAGCCGCGTCCAGCCAGGTCTTGATGCCTTCATCGAATACGGCGTCGATATCGCCTTTTTGCAGCTGCTCCATGCGCCGAACGTCGAAGGGTGAGCCACACAGGACGAGCCGCCCGCCCCAGCTTTCGATGTCCTTGAGGGCAAATCCGTGCAGCGAGAGCGCCTGATCGATCAAGATCAGAGTTGAATGCGTCGGATCCTCACGAACCGACACGCGCAGCGGATATTTTTTCGCCTTGATGTCTGCAAGCGAGCGGATTCCCGTTTTCGGGTGGACCATGAACACGAACCGATCCCAGCTCGGATACACGGCAAGGATGCGCACCGGCAGAGCCGTCCTGAAGAGTCCGACACCGCGATAGGCTTGCGTGAGCAGGCCGAGGGATTGACGAAGGCGGCCTCAATGCCGCCGCTCGCCACCTCCTCGGCGAGGATGGCTGAGCCCGTGGCCAGTCTCAACCATGGCCGAAAGCGAGCGTCGGAGCCGCTGCCGATGCTGATGACCATATCCCGATTGCCCCCATAGGGCGTCGCGGGATTGCCGGCGATATGCAGCCCGATCTCCCAAAGCGTCTTGGCGCGAACAAAGTTTGCGCCTCTCGGCAGCGATTCCATCAGCGGGTGCTCCAGCAGAAAATCGGCGAAGCGCAGTTTTATCCGTTCATTGCCGCCGGGCGAAGTCACGGCCGGCCTTGGCTATTTGCAAGGCGGCACGCCGCGCAGCCTCCAGCGTGCATGCAAGCCGGAACATCGAGGCAGATGCCGGACCTGGAGAGATCAGGCGATCGGCAAGATGGAGTCGCTCCCGCCAGATATGGTCGATCATGGGATGGTCGGGAGTGGCACAGGAATCTGCGCGCGCGATGTCGGCATCGCCCAGCAGCGACTGCGTTGCGTCGAGGAGAATCTGCACGCCCGGTGAGCATCGTGCATGGCGTTCGTCATAGGCGATCTTCCAGCACCATGCATTCGCCCCACTGCGGAGCGTCACAATGACGGCGACGGCTTCGCTTCCTACACATAGTCGCACGACTTGCGCCTTGCCCTCGGCAGCCAGCGCAAGCACGGCTGTTTCCATGAACCGGGCGATGTGACGGCTCGATCGTGCGGCGGTTCCGGCGCGGCCCTTCCAACCTCGCGCCTCGAGTGAGAAGAACTCATCGAGTGCAGTTGCCGCAGCCGACGGATTGCGCGCAAGCTCGATGTTGACGCTGCCGTCGTCAGCGAGCCGATGCCGCTGCCGCCGAAGCTCCTTGCGCTTCTTTCGGTCGATCGCCCGCTCGAGATAGCTCGCGCGCTCACCGCAAGGCGCAAGCAAGGCGCGCGCGTGCCGCGCAAAATCTGCGCTCCTGCCGGCGCGGCGGGCGATCACGGCGTCGAAAGCGTGCGCCACCCGCCCCTCGAGCGGCAGGTAGGGAAGGAGCATGAGCTTCGGGAAGCGGGCCTCGCCAGCCAGATAGTCGAGCCACGCATCGACGACCGCCTCGGGGCAGCTTGCCTCCAGGAGCGGCGAGCCGAGCGGAGCATAGGGGTGCGTCCAGCCCACGAGCACCGGGGGTGCAAAGCCGTATCGGCGAAGCTCTATGCGCGCGGGGAACAACCCCAGCAAGCGGTTCGGTGTCGAGCGCGACCAGACCAGCCCGGCGCCCACATTACCGCCGAATACGGCTGCAGCTGGAAGCGCAAAGGAAGGCTCGTAGAAGACGTTGGGCTCGACGGTACGCTCGGCGAGCGTCCGCCACTCCGCGGTATGGGACCGCAGCTCAGCAAGCGGGCGCCATTCGACGCGGAACGTCGTCTCGATGGTGCCGTGCACGGTGTCAGCGCTCCGCGCGTCCCCAGATGAAGACGTGGAAACCGAGGCGATTTCTGGTCACAAGGAACAGCAGAACGGATTCGGTCAGGAGCGCGCACGCCGTGGCGCTTGCCGCTCCTGTCATCCCGAACGACGGAATGAGCGCGAAGCTCAGCCCGATATTCACGGCGAAGGCGCAGCCGTAGATGAGCGCGCAGGCGCGCTGCTCTCCCAGCATATTCAGCAGGCGCTCGATCGGTCCGATCGCAGCGCGCGCCAAGAGCCCGACCGCGAGGATGAACATGAGGGGATAGCCCGTTGTGAATTTCGGCCCGAACAGGCTCAGGATCGGCCGTCCGAACAGAAGCAGCAGACCGGTGGCTGCGAGCGATGGCCAGAACGTCCATTTGATCGAGCGGGAAATGAATTCAGACAGGCCGTCGTGGTCGCCGCTGACATGATAACCGCTGAAGCGGTGCGCGGCCGTGGCAGATACCGAGTAATAGATGAACGACACCAGTGCCAGGGTCTTCACCGCGCCATAGTAGACTGCAACCTCATCCGGCGTCCGGAAGAGCTGCAGCACGAGAACGTCGGTATATGCGAGGAGCGAGTAGAAGCCGCCGGCCATCAGGATCGGCAACGAGGTGACGAGCCAGGTCTTGAAATCATAGGCCTTGGGTCCGGCCGCGACGCGGCCGGAGAGCCGGTGATTGACGAGAAGAAACTGAGCGAGAATGGGCAGCCATATCGATGCCGCGGTGACGATCATCGCCGTCACCGCGTCCATGCGCAGCCCCGCGAGATAAGCAAGGCCCATCAGCAGCGTGAGCAGCAGCTGCCGGATGACATAGACCGGCATCATCGACAGCCCCACCCAATCGTAGCTGCGTGCGATCCCTTCCTGCACGTTGGCGAGCGCGTAGGCGGGTACGGTCACGCAGGCGAGGTAGAGCGGAAGCACGGTGTGGGGCGCGAGCCAGGGCTCGAGCAGCCGGACGCAGCCCGCGGCAATGCCCGCAATCAGGATCGCGGTGGCAAGTGCGAGCCAGCGGCTCCCCGACACGAACCCGCGTAACAGCGCAAACGAGCCGCGCTCACGGTATTCCGGAATGAATCGCTGTGCCGCCGTGCCAAGCCCGAGGTCGATCGCCTGGCCAAACAGCAACACCCAGGTCCAGACATAAACGTAGATGCCAAACTCGAAGCTGCCCATCCAGCGCGCGAACAGCACCTGAGAGCCGAAGGCCAGGAGAGCGCTTGCGACCCGGATCAGGAACACGGTGCCGGCGAGGCGTTGCGCCAGGAGGTGCTCGGCGTCCAGCAGCCATGCCTTGAGCTGCGAGCAGGAATCCCGGAGCGAGAGCCGCGGCCGCGGACGGCCTATCTGTTCGGATCCTGTCAGTGCCACACGCGCCTCCGCACGCCGCGGCCGTATTCCCGGCCAGGCAGCGAGCAGAGCCGTAGCAAGGAACCGTTAACATTCGGTTGGGCGTCGCCCCTATCGCTCTATGGTGCCGACGTAAGCGGCGACCACGCGCGAGTCGCGCAATACCTGGGCGGGCGGCCCTTCGGCCAAGGTGCGTCCGTAGTCGAGCACATGGATGCGGTCGGCGAGATCGGCCACCATCTGCAGATCGTGCTCGATCCAGATCATGGTCGTGCCGAGCTGATGCTTGATGCGCAGGATGAATCGCGCCAGGTCCTCGCGCTCGTCCCGATTGAGCCCGGCCGATGGCTCATCCAGCATCAGCAGCGCGGGCTCAAGCGCCAGCGCGCGAGCGAACCCGACCAGCTTCTGAATACCGAAAGGAAGCCCCGCAACCGGCGCATGGCGGAAGCGCTCGAGCTCGACCAGCTCGATGATGTGCTCGACGGCTTCGCGGTTGCGCGCCTCCTCGCGCCGCACCGACGGCAGGAACAGCATTTCGGACAGCGGGTTGCTGCGGATGCGGGTGTGCCGGCCGGTCATGAGGTTATCGAGCACCGACATCTGGGGGAAGAGCTCGCCGTGCTGAAAGGTGCGGGCAAGGCCTATGCGCGCGATCTCGTGCGGCTGGCGCCCGGCGACATCTGTCCCGCGGAACCGAATTGCGCCGTCCCCCCGGTATATTCCGTTCATGCAGTTGAGGACGCTGGTCTTGCCGGCGCCGTTGGGGCCGATCAGCGCGAACAATTCGCCTTTGTGAATGCTGAAGGAGACCTGGTCGAGCACGGTAAGGCCGCCGAAACGCAATGACAGGCGGTCGACCTCGACCTCAGCCATACCATCTCCGCCGGCGACGATACTGCTTCACCTCGCGATAGCTGCGCGGCGCGCCGCTGTTGCGCCCGAGATAGAACTCCTGAATATCAGGATGCGTGCGCAGCCGCTCTGCGCTGCCATCGAGCACGATACGTCCGTTCTCCATGACGTAGCCGTAGTCGGCGATCTCCAGCGCGACCGGAGCGCTCTGCTCCACTATAAGGATCGTCAGGCCGAGCTCGCGCCGAATTTCACTCAATCGCTGCAGCAACTCGCTGACCACCACCGGGGCCAAACCGAGCGAGAGCTCATCGACCAGCAGCAATTCCGGCGCACACATGATGGCGCCGGCCAAGGCCAGCATCTGCCGCTCGCCGCCGGAGAGGAGCCCGCCGATCCGATTCCGCAGGTCCCGGAGCTGCGGAAAGAACTGATAGGCCAGCGCCTCGCGCCGGCGCTGCTCGCCGGCGCTGACCCCGCGGGGAATGGGCGCGATCAGGTTCTCGGATACGGTGAGATTGGGGAATACCTTGTCGCGCTCGGGAACGAGCGCAATGCCGCGCGCGGTGTTACGGTGCGGCATTTCATTTTCGATGTGCTCGCCCTTGAAAATGATGGCGCCTTCGCTGACGCGCGCGTCGTCAAGCCCCAGGAAGCCCGAGATCGCTCGCAGCGTGGTCGTCTTGCCGGCGCCATTGGTGCCGAGCAGGGCGACGATCCGGGCGGGCCGGATCTCCAGCGATATTCCCTGCACGGCCGTGATGCTGCGGTGATAGACAACTTCCAGCTTTTGCAGCTCGAGCAGCGTCACTGGTGCGTTCCCGCGACCGGTCGATGCCTGTACGGCCAGAGCAGGAAATAATTCTGAATGCGGTGCCATATGCCCACGAGGCCGAGCGGCTCGAGCACGAGAAAAAGAATCATGACCAGGCCAAATGCGGCATAGTTGACCGCAAACAGCAGGCTGGCAAAGCCCTGTGCGCCCGGCAGCGCGAGCAAGGCGCTCTCGATTGCGTAGGGAAACAGCGTAACAAAGGCGGCGCCCAACAGCGCCCCGAGCAGCGAGCCCATGCCGCCGACGATCACCATCGCGACGTACTGGATGGTGAGAAACAGCGAGAACGCCTCGACGGAGACAAAGCCGCGGTAGTAGGCGAACAGCGCGCCGGCGACGGCTGTTATGCTCGAGCTGATGACGAAGGCGAGCAGCTTGTAGGCGGCGATCCGGATGCCGAGCGTCTCGGCAACCGTCTCATGCGCCCGGATAGCCCCCCAGGCTCGGCCGCTGCGGGTGCGCAGGAGGTTGAGGCAGACGATAAGGGTCGAGGCGGCCGCGACGAGCAGGATGAAATACCAGGCACGTCCGTCGGTGATCTCGATCCCGCCGACCCGCGGCGGATCGATCATGATGCCGGTGGAGAAGCCGCGCCGCGTCTCGTACTCGCCGCCGATATAGATCACGACAAAATGCAGCGCGAGCGTGCTCACGGCGAGATAAAGGCCGCGCAGCCGCAGAGACGGCAGACCGAAAATGACTCCCAGCAAGGCCCCGACCAGCGCCGCGGCCGGCAAGGTGACCCAGAACGCCGCGTTGGTTTCACGGAAGAGAATCCCGACCGTGAATGCGCCGGCCGCGATCAGGCCGGCGTGCCCCAGCGAGATTTGCCCGGCGTAGCCGGTCAGCAGCATGAGGGAGAGCGAGCCTACGCTGGCGAGAAAGACCTGGCAGGCGAGGTCGAGCTGAAAAGGCGAGGCGATCAGTGGAAATGCCAGCAGCGCGAGCGAGAGCAGCGCCACCCACATGCGGGCCGTCCGCGTTCCCAGCAGTGCATAGTCCTCTACATATTGCGTGCGGAAATAGCCGCTCGCGCGCGGGGCCCTAGACACGATCCAGCTCCTCGCGCGTGCCGAACAGCCCCCAGGGACGCACGGTCAGCATGGCAATGAGCACCAGAAACGGCACCACGTCGGACAGAAGCGGGTCGACATAGTGAATGGCGAAAACTTCGGAGCTGGCCACAATGAGCGAGCCGCAGAGCGCGCCGAGGAGGCTGTCGAGACCGCCAACCAGCGCCGGCGCGAAGGCCTTCAGCCCGATCACCACCATGCTCTGGTCCAGCCCGGAATCGAGCGCAATCAGCATCCCGGCAATAGATCCGGTCAGGGTGGAGAGGCTCCAGGCCATGGCGTAGATGGCATGCAGATTGATTCCGCGCTGCGCCGCCAGGAGCGGACTCTGCCCGGCCGCGCGCATGCGCACGCCCCAGCGGCCGAAGCGCAGGAATAAGAACAGGGATCCATAGACCAGGGCGGTCATCACCACGATCAGCGCGGCACAGGTTGAGATGCGGGCTCCGGCAAAGAGCGGCAGCGATGGATTGCTGAGACCGAGAGATTGCAGCGGGTGCTGCTCCGCCGCCGACCACACGAGCACGATGATGCCGCGAAGCAGGATGCCCATCGCGATGGTGGCGAGGATCGCGGCCAGCACCATTTCACCGGTCATTCGCCGCATCAGCACGGCGTAGACCAGACTGCCTACCGTGATGCTCATCAAGATCGCGACGGCGAGGGCGGCTATGGGATGGTGCGCGAACAGCGTTGCGGTCGCGAACAGGAGATAAGCCCCCAGCATGCTCAACTCGCCATGCGCCATGTTCATGACGCGGCTCACGCGATAGATCAGGACATATCCGCACGCGAGCAGTGCGTATATCGACGCAAGGACGATGACGTTGACGACGAGCTGCATTTCGGATGTCAGATGTCAGAGGACGGTCTGTCATCTGTCATCTGTCATCTGTCACTTGACGTCGTATGCCGTCCAGTCCTTTGCCTGAACGATGGCTCCCTTCGCCGCGTCCCAGTGATAGACCCGATAATATTGGCGCGCCCGGAAGTGGTTTTCCTTGCTCCATTCGAGCGGACCACCGCGCAGCCCCTTGGTATCGACGTTCACGCTCTCGAGCGCAGTGCGCACCTTCCCGGCGTCGGCAGGCCAGCCGGCTTTCTTCAGGGCGGCTTCCAGGACGAGCCCGCCGATCCAGCCTTCCGTCATCTGCTCGGCGGGATAACGTACGCTCGCCTTCTTCACGGCATCGGCGATCTCCACGTGCACCGGCAGATGGTCCTGGAACAAAGAGTTCGCACCGATGACATACAGTTTGGGGTCCTTAAGCCGCGCCAACTCACTCTCGGCCTCGATGTGCGACCAACCGATGTAGTTGTCCTGCCAGCCAAGCCGCCGCAGGGCTTCGAACGTCTTCACCTCGGTCACCCACGGCGCCCAGGAGAACACCCAGTTCGCATCGGCGTCTTTCAGCTTGGTGGCAAACGGGGTGTAGTCGGCCGTCGGCGGGGGAATGACCTCTTTGTTCACCGGCGTCATGCCCATGGTTTTCGCGCGTTCCTCGGCATAGTCGATCTCGCCGCGGGAAATCGGGATCGCCATGGCGACGAGCCCCAGTTTCACCGGTCCGCTTCCCGCCGCCTTGATGAAATCGAGGGTCGCGCGGCTGTCATAGCCGCCGGCATAGGCGGTGGTGCAGAACTGAAGGGCTTCCGCCGGAGGGTACACCTCCTTCGGGCACACCGCTCCCATGAACATCAGCGGCACATTCGCTCGCCTGCTTTCCGCCACCACCGGGGCGTAGGTGGAAGAGAGGCTGGAGAGAATGAGCAGACTCACATTGTCCTGGCTCAGAAGCCGCTTGGCGTTGGCGGCCGCTTTCGAAGGCTCGGCCTGGTCATCCAGGATGTTCAGCTGGACCTTCTTGCCGTTGATCCCGCCCGAGGCATTGAGCCTGTCCACATAGAGGCGCAGCCCTTCGATCGGCGGACCGTTGGTGCTGGAGGAGGGTCCCGTCAATGCACCCGTGACCCCGATCACATAGGTGTCCTGCGCATGCGCGGCGGCGATTTGCGCCGCGATTGCCAAGGCTGCGGCTCCCGCCCCTGCAAGCATTCGTTCGAACATCTGTTTCCTCCCGTTTGTGGTCATGCCGGCTGCATCGTGCCCGCACCTTCGGCAATGAGCCGCTGCTCGCGGTCATCATACATCTCCTCGACCAGCGGCTTGAAGCGCTCATACATGAGAGCGCGCTTGACCTTTCGCGTCGGGGTCACCGGCTCGTCCTCCTCGGAGGGATCGAGCATCTTGGGCAAGATACGGAAGTCCTTTATCTGCTCCACCCGCGAGAGCTCATCGTTGGCGCGCTCGACCGCCTCCTTGAGAAGGCCGATCACGGCGGGGCTGCGCACAAGCGAGTTGAAACCGGTATAGGCAACATTGTGCGTGCGCGCCCAGTCGGAGACGGTGTCGGGGTCGATCTCGACGAGGGCGGTGAGATATTTTCGGCCGTGGCCGAACACCGCCGCTTCCGCGACGTAGGGGCTGGCGCGCAGGATGTTTTCCACGAACGACGGTGAGATGGTCTTGCCGCCGGAAGTCACGATGAAGTCGCGCGCTCGGTCGATCAGGCGCAGCTCCCCGGCAGTCAATTCCCCGACATCTCCGGTGCGCAGCCAACCGTCCTGCGACCAGACGGCTCGCGTTGCATCCTCGTTGTTCCAGTAGCCCTCGAACAGGTCGGGGCTCCGCACCAGGATCTCGCCGTCGTTTGCGAGCCTGACCTCCCAGCCTGCCGGCACGGTGCCGACATTGCCCGGCTTCGGAAACAGCCCGGATTGCCCGGTGATGATGCCCCCCGCGGTCTCGGTCTGGCCGTACGCCTCCACGAGGTTGATGCCGAGCATTTGCCAGAATGCCATCGTTTCCGCCGGCAGCGGGGCGCCGGCGCATATGGCAAGCTCCAGCCGGTCGAATCCGAGCTTGTTGAGGATCGCAAGAAACACGACCGCCCGGCAGGTCCGATACATCGCCTCGTGCACCGAGTTTACCTTATCGCTCCAGCGGCGGCGCGCGTGCTCGCGTGCGAAACGCACGGCACGCTCGGCGATTGCCCGCTTCAGCGGACTCGAGTTGCGGATACCGAGCAGAACCTGGGCGGCTAGCTTCTGCAGATAGCGCGGGACCGTGAAAAGCACCGTCGGTGCTGTCTCGAACAGTGTCGTTGCGAGGTCCTCCGGGTCGTCGCCGAAGTGGGGGACCAGCTGCGAGATCAACGGCAGGGTGATCGCGACGTCGCGGCCGAGCACATGGCACAGCGGCAGGTAAGCGAGCGTGCGGTGCTCCTTCTGCCTCAGCGTCGGGTAGTGCTCGACAATGTTTGCGGTGGCCGCAAGGTGCTTTCCGTGGGCGATGACCGCCCCTTTCGGATGCCCGGTCGTGCCGGAGGTATAGACGATGAAGGCAGGCGCCCCGGGAGAGACTGCCGCCGCTTGCTGCTCGAGCCAGTCGCGGCCCGGCTCGGGCGTTTGCGCCAATAAGCGCTCGAAGCTGCGCAGCTTCGGATGGTCGTAGTGATAGATCGCGGATCCGTCGAGCACGAGGATCCATGCAAGCGACGGCAACCGGTCGGCAAGCATCAGGATCTTGTCGACGTATTCCTGGTTCTCGGCGACAAACATGACGGCCGCGCCATCGCGCAGCTGGTATTCGAGCTCGGATACCGACGCGGTCGGGTAGATGCCGTAGACGATGGCGCCGATGGATTGGGCGGCGAGATCGCAGATCAGCCACTCCTCGCATGCGTCCGCCATGATGGCGACGCGCTCGCCGCGGCCGAGCCCCATGTGGAGGAAGGCGCGGGCGGCGCGCGCGACCAATCCGGCATAATCGTTCCAGCTTCGCTCGCGGTAGAGCCCGAGGCGCTTCGACCGGAACGCAATTGCGCCGGGGGTGCTGCGGGCGCGCTCGCACAAGAGCAGCGGCGCAGATTTCCGCCGCAGCGCTTCTCGATCGACTTGCACCTTCACTGCGCGCTCCCTGACGCGGCTGCATCGCATTACGTTGCAAAGCTTGGAAACCTGAGCATAGAGCAAGTCACGGCGCTGGATGCCCATCGTACCTTCCGAATGTAGCTGATCGGCAGTAGCCGCGCCGGTGCGAATCATTTAACAGAACACGCCAACGCCTTGCCATTCCGGAGACGCGACATGTTGACCGTCGCAGTCATTGCCCAAAAGGGCGGCGTTGGTAAAACAACCCTGGCGCTGCATCTCGCCGTCGAGGCGGCCAGGAGCGGCCGGGCCGTCATCATCGATACCGACCCGCAAGCGAGCGCGGCGCAGTGGGCGGACGACCGCCAATCGCCACAGCCGGCGGTGGTGACCTGTCCGGCATCCCGGCTGCCCGTATCGCTGCATGCGGCGAAGCAGAGTGGCGCTCGTGTCGCGTTCATAGATACCGCGCCGGCCGTCGAGAGCCCCGCGCTCGCCGCGGTGCGTGCGGCCGACTTTTGCCTGATCGTGTCGCGTCCCGGCGTCCTCGATCTGCGCTCGATCGGGATCAACGTCCAGATCGCCAAGCTTGCCGGCAAACCGGTCGCCCTCGTCATCAACGCCGCACCCGCGAGCGGCGGCCAGGGCTTTGCGGCAGGGGAGGAGGCCGGCAGGAGGTACGGCGTGGAGATCTGCCCGATCATCCTGCACCAGCGCGCCGTCTTCGGCCATGCACTGGCCAGAAGCAGGTGCGCGCAAGAGGTCGAGCCCGCGGGAAAGGCTGCGGCGGAAGTTGCCGCGCTTTGGGATTGGCTCGCCCGGCGAACCAGCTCAGGGGCCGCGCCGGAGCGGCTTTCAGCTTAGCCTGGCCACTGCCTATTTCCATCCAAGCCGGGTGAGGATCGCCCGGCCCATGACCCAGTCCTTGTCCTCCTCGGAGAGGAATTTCAGCTCCTCGGTGAAATGCGCGATCCGCTGCCGGTAGGTGGACTTGGCGAATGCATTGGTGAGGTCGGTGCCCCAATAGCAGCGCTGCGGGCCGAAGGCATCGAAGCAGCGCTTGAGGTGCTCGGTCATGTCGCGCCACGGATAGGGCTCCAGCGAATACGTCGGCGCCGAGGACAGCTTCACCGAGACGTTGGGATAGCTGGCGAGTGCCACAACGTCGTCGACCGCATTCTTGATCTTTCCGGCTTTCGCGATCTCGACGGTGAGATTCATGTGGTCGATGATCAGCGGCAATTGCGGGTGACGTTGCGCGATGGTGTGGAACCTCGGCGCATTTTCCGGGGCCAGGAACATGACCGGCAGGCCGGCCTTCTCCGCCGCCGGCCAGAACCAATCGGCCGCCCCGCTCTCCAGCAGCGCGGCCTGCGCGCGGTGCAGCGTGAGCCGCACGCCGAGCATCCCGGGCTGCTCTCGCCATTTCGGCAGAAGCGCCGCCGATTCCGGCTTTTCCAGAGGGATGCGGCCCATCACCGCAAACCGGCCGGGATGGCGTTTGACGGCTTCGAGCGCATAATCGTTGCGGTCGCCCGGCCATGACGGCGGCACGATGACGGCCCGGTCGACGCCCGCCTCGTCCATCAGCGGCACCAGCTTCTCGATCGTAAACGGCTCCGGCAGTTGCGCGACGCGCCCGGGCACCCAGGGCCAATCCGGCGTCTGCGCCTTCCACAGATGAACTTGCGAATCGACGATCATGCCGCGCCATCTCCTGAAGCTTTGACCATTGCCAAAGATTAATTCGGTCGAAATCTCGCGGCAACGCGGCTTTGCCTATGTATGACCCGCACGCCATTCCGGCTTGCGCTCCAGCGCCGCTCCCGAACGCGCTGAAGCCAACAGTACAGCCGAGATCGGTCGTCGAGCAGTCACTCGCAGCCTTGCCCGACAGCTCCAGCCGAGGGAGGACTTGCATGCGCAGGTCAGAGAATCAGTGTGCCAACTGTGGGGGCAAGTTCGGCCTTGTCAGTCATCAGCACTGGGGGCTGCGCTTCTGCCGCAAAGCCTGCAGGCACGCCTTCCTTGTGAGGACAGCCAAGGACCATGCGCGCATGCGCAAGTGGTTCGGCCTCTTGGGGCGCGGGCTCCACCCGATGAAGAGCTGCTCGATCGCGCCGTAGGCGTTCAAATGAGTTTCAGCGCCTTGAGGCTTGCGTGGCCGCCCTTTCGGCGATCATGCGATAATGTACGGCGATGCCGGGAGCGGCCGCCAGGTCGATGATCGCCTCCTTCAAGGCCCACCTCGATCTGGTCTTCTTCGACGGCGCAACCCTGACGCCCGTTCCCCCGGTCCACCTGCGACCAAACCTCAGCGCGCGCTCGACCTGGTTGGGTGAAGCGAGCCAGCCATTGCCCGGCTGGGGCAGGCCTGACGAGTGTGAGTTCCGGAGGGCGACCCGCGCTATGGCGGGCAGCTCGGCGCATTACCAAGTGATGATCAGCGATGCTCAATTGACAGGCGAGGGACACCGACCATGAAGGCGACAACAACCGTGAAGAACAGGAAGAGCGGCACGACGGAAGCGAAAGGCGGGGACTCTCCGTCTGAGCTGATAGATGCGAGGATCAAGGAGCTGAGCGATTGGCGGGGCGAGACGCTCGCCCGGGTCCGAATTCTCATCAAGCAGGCCGACGCCGAAGTGGTCGAGGAGTGGAAGTGGAGAGGGGTTCCGGTGTGGTCGCACGCCGGAATCATCTCCACCGGCGAGACCTACAAGAATGTCGTGAAGATGACCTTCGCCAGGGGCGCCTCGCTCGAGGACCCTTCAGGCCTCTTCAACTCCAGCCTCGAAGGCAACACCAGGCGTGCCATCGATTTCCACGAGGGGGACAAGATCGATGAACAGGCGTTGAAGGCGCTCGTTCGCGCCGCGGTGGCACTGAACACGTCGGTGCGAGCGACCGCTCGCCCCGTCCGCTCTCAAAAGAGACCAAAGAGCGCTTGAGGATTCCGCAACTACCGCGGCTCGAGGAATGGGCTTAGGCCGGCGAGTGCACCCCTTGGGTGAGACACGAAACATTGCGGACGATGTGTGGCTTGAGCCGTAAGAAACGTGCTATCCGCACCCGCTTCACGCCGCGTAGTGGCGTGCTCTGTGCCCGGCAGCGCGCCCTCAAGGGCTTTGCGTATCTTCGGTTCGAGTCGAAACTTTCTTGCTTCGTGAATCATCCCGATCTGGAATTAGCGAAGCTTCATGTCATCGTCAGCGCCGAAGCAGTTGGATAAACTGTTCAATCGTGAGTCCGGCATCCGCAACGATACGACGCAGCGTGCCGGATCGGAGTTGCTTGTGGTCAGGAACAACGACCCTGGCGTAAGGTTGGTTGCGTCGAAGCATCATATGGCTGCCGGTCTGGCGGCGGAAGACGAACCCGGCGCGCTCCAGGGCGGCGCGGACCTCACGGCCGGATAAATCGGTAGGGAGCTTGGCCACGTGGCGCGGCAAAGCCCGCTTATGCGGCCTCGATTTCGACGAATTCCTTGCCTGCCTCGGTAGGGACAGAATCGCCCGCGTCGCGGCAATCCTCGATGTAAAGCTCAATGGCTTCCCGGATGTTGTTCAGCGCTTCGGCACGGGTGTCACCCTGGCTGACGCATCCCGGCAACGCCGGCACGCTAGCGACATACCCCCCGTCCTCTTCCTGCTCCAAAACGACCGTGTAACGCACTGGGTGGCTTTCCTTGTTGGTCGTGCTCACGCTTTAGCCATCCTGCCAGCGCAAGTCGATATTCAAGCGAGTCAAAGCCGTCAAATCAGCTTCAGCGCCTTGAGGCTGGCGTGGCCGTCCTTGCCGACGATGATGTGGTCGTGCACCGCAATGCCGAGCGGGCCCGCCACATCGATGATTGCCTGGGTCATCTGGATGTCCGCGCGCGACGGGGTCGGATCGCCGGAGGGATGATTGTGCACCAGGATTACCGCGGTGGCGGAGAGCTCGAGCGCGCGCTTGACCACCTCGCGCGGATAGACCGGGGTGTGGTCGACGGTGCCGACCTGCTGGCACTCGTCGGCGATGAGGTGGTTGCGCTTGTCGAGAAACAGCACGCGCAGCTCCTCGCGCTCGGCATAGGCCATGACCGTGCGGCAGTAGTCGAGCACGCTCGACCACGATGAGAGCACGTGCCGCTCCCTCACCTGGTCGCGCGCGAGCCGGCCGGCTGCCGCCTGCACGATCTTGAGCTCGGCAATCGCGGCATCGCCGAGACCGCTCACTTCGTGGAGCCGCTCCCGCGGCGCGCAGATCGCCTCGGCGAACGACCCGAACCTGGCGAGCAGAGTCTTCGCCAGCGGCTTCACATCGCGGCGAGGAATGGCGCGAAACAGCACAAGCTCGAGCAGCTCGTAATCGGCCAGCGCCTGCGCGCCGGCTGCGAGAAAGCGTGCGCGCAACCGCGTGCGGTGCTCGTGGTAGTGCGGCGCTGGCTCGGGAGCGAGCGTTTGCCCGAGGACGGCCGCCTCTCCTGCGGCGGCACATGGGGCCAGCGCGGATTGCGGCTTTTCTCTCGCCCGAAGCATCCGGCCAGTAAAGAACATATCAGGAACACAGTCAATGGCCGACATGGCCACACATGGCCGACACCGCCGACGGGGCGCTCTTCGCCCCTATGATGCCTCGTACCGTTGGGAACGCCGATCAGCTCGCAAGGCGCGGCTTGTCGAGGCCTTTGGGCGAAAGGGTGAAGATCTCCACCCCGGTCTCGGTTACCGCGACCGTATGCTCGAACTGGGCTGAGAGCGAGCGGTCGCGGGTCACCGCGGTCCAGCCGTCGGAGAGCACCTTCACATGGGCGCGGCCGAGGTTGATCATGGGCTCGACCGTGAAGAACATCCCCGGCCGCAACACGATGCCCTCGCCCGCGCGCCCAACATGCACGATGTTGGGCTCGTCGTGGAACAGGCGGCCCACGCCGTGGCCGCAGAAATCGCGCACCACGCTCATGTGCTGGGCCTCGACATAGGCCTGGATCGCGGCACCGATATCGCCCGTGCTTGCGCCCGGCCGGATCACCGCAATGCCGCGCATCATCGCCTCGTAGGTCACCTCGATCAGCCGCTCGGCGCGGCGCGGGATCGCGCCCACCGCGTACATGCGGCTGGAATCGCCGTGCCAGCCGTCCAGAATGAGGGTGACATCGACGTTGACGATGTCGCCCTCGCGCAGCGGCTTCTCGCCAGGGATTCCGTGGCAGACCACGTGGTTGACCGATGTGCAGGTCGCCTTGCGATAACCGCGGTACATCAGGGTTGCCGGCGTAGCGCAGTGCGCGAGGGCAAAATCGAACACGAGCCGGTCGATCCTCTCCGTGGGCACGCCGGGCCGGATCTCATCGGTGAGCATGTCGAGGCACTCAGCTGCGAGCCGGCCCGCCTCGCGCATGGACTCGAAGGCCGCGGCGCCATGCAGCTTGATCTGCCCGGTCTTGCGCTGCGGCGCGAGCGCCGCGTCGACGTAGCTCATCAACTATCGAGCGGCCGCGCCGCCTCCTCGCGGCGCCAGTGCCGCGGCTCTTCTCGCAATGTAAGCCCGCATGCAGGCGACGCAAGCGCCGTGGATTACTCGACTATGGCGACCCGCTGGGCCACTTCGATCCCATCGCAGGCGAGCAGGCAGCGATAGGCCAGCGCCTCGACGCCGGCCTCACGAGCCGTGTCAAAGGCACGCCCGTAAGCGGGATCGATATCCCGGGCGAGCGTGAACCGTTGCGCCGAGCCGATCTGGATCAGGAACAGCATGACGGCGCGGGCCCCGACCGCACTGACCGCCGCAAGCTCGCCCAGATGCTTCGCCCCGCGTTTGGTCACCGCATCGGGGAACTCGGCCAGGCCCGGCTCACGCATCAAATGCACGTTCTTGATCTCGACATAGCAGGGCGGGCGGGACGGCGCTTCCAGCAGAAAGTCCACGCGGGAATTCGCGCCGTATCTGACCTCGCGGCGTACCGAAGCGTAGCCGGCAAGCTCCGGGATGAGGCCCGCGGCGATGGCTTCGGCCGCGAGCGCATTGGGATGGGCGGTATTGATACCGACGAGCTCGGTGCCGGCGCCGAGATCCACTTCGATCAGCTCCCAGCTGTGCGTCAGCTTGCGCGCCGGATTGGTAGACTGCGAAAGCCAAATGCGCGCTCCCGGCGCGTTGAGCCCGGTCATGGCGCCCGGATTGGCGCAATGAACGGTGAGGGTCTCGCCGGACGGGAGCATCACGTCGGCAAGAAAGCGCTTGTAGCGCTTCACCAGGGTTGCGGGAACGAGCGGAGGAAAACGCATGCAGCATCCGTTGCTGTAGGGGCGGGTTTAAAACCCGCCCCTACAAAGACCAAAGCAACATGTCATGCAACAAAGTTGCCGCCGCGATCCTCGTCGATGTGGATCCGCACGATCTCGTCGAACGAATTCTCTGCCTTGAAGCCGAGCTCGCGTGCCCGCCGCGCCTCGATGCGCTGCGGCCAGCCCTCCACGATGCGGGCGATCAGCGGATCGGTCGCCCTTCGGATGCGAGCGGCGGCGCGCTCCCCGGCAACGCGGCGCAGTGAGGCGATCTGCTCGGCCACGCTGCAGCACACGCCGGGCATCGAAAGGTTGATGCGCGGCCCGAGAGCGCCGCGCGCAAGCCCCGCTGCATGCAGGAGGAAGTCCACTGCGACGCGCGGGCTCGCATGGGTATGGACCACCGTCTCAGGGACGGGGAGCGTAGCCTCGAGCCCTGCCAGGGGCTCGCGGATGATGCCGGAGAAGAAGCCGGAAGCGGCCGCATTGGGTTTGCCCGGCCGCACCACGATGGTCGGGAGGCGAATGCCGACGCCGTCGCAAAAGCCGCGCCGGGTATAATCGGCGAGCAGAAGCTCCCCGATGGCCTTCTGCGTGCCGTAGGAGGTGAGGGGGGTGAGATGGAATTCATCCGGGATCGACGGCGGAAAGGGCGCGCCGAACACGGCGATCGAGGAGGTGTAGACGAGCCTCGGCCGGTAGCCGTCTCCAACGCCGCGGATTGCTTCCAGCAGCGCACGTGTTCCGTCGAGATTGACCCGGTATCCCTTCTCGAAATCGAGCTCGGCCTCGCCGGAGACGACGCCCGCGAGATGAAAGATCGCATCGGGCCGCGCTCCGATCAACCTGCCCGCTTGCGCCGGCTGCGAGAGATCAGTGGCGACGAGTTCAACGCGGCCTGCAAACTGCGCGGGCGCGAGCGACGGAACGATGTCGACAAGCGTAAGCCGCTCGATGGGCTTGCCGTGCAGTGCGCCCTCCTGCGCAAGCCGGTCCGTCAGTTTGCGCCCGATCATGCCCGCGGCGCCAGTAATGAGGACGTGCACCCTCAGTGCTCCCGAGGCTCGCGGAACAGGGCATTGAGCTCCGCGTTCCGCAGCGTGCCTGCAAAGCTGTCGAAGCTGCCGGTCTCCGCTAATTGCCGCGCCGACTGCATGACCGCGGTCCAGGCAACGCGCGCGAGCGTGCCGCCGATGCTGATACGGCGCACGCCCATTGCGGCGATCTCCGCTACAGTGAACGCGTTGGTCGAGACCAGGAGGTTGACAGGTTTCGGCGCGACCGCGTTGACCACGGCGGTAATGTGCTCGCGCGTCCTGATGCCCGGAGGGTAGAGGCACTCGGCGCCAAGCTCCGCAAAGGCTTTGAGCCGCCGGATCGTCTCATCGAGATCGGGGCGCCCGGCGATGAAGCCCTCGGTGCGCGCGGTGAGCACGACCTTGCCACCCGCCTTGTCGATTGCCGCCCGCGCTGCGCGCACCCGCGCGACGGCGAGATCGAAATCGTAAAGCGGGTTGGCAGCATCCCCGGTCGAATCCTCGATCGACAGCCCGGCCACCCCGGTCTCGACGCCGAGGCGCACATTCTCGGCCACATCCTCGGGCGCATCGGCATACCCCCCTTCAAAATCCGCGTTCACCGGAAGGTCTGTCGCCTCCACGATATCGCGCAGATGCCGAAGGACCATATCTCGCGGCACGGCGCCGTCGGCGCACCCCAGCGCGTGGGCAAAGCCCGAGCTGGTGGTCGCCAGTGCCTTGAAGCCAAGACCCTGAAGATAGCGCGCCGTGCCCGCGTTCCACGGATTGGGCATGACGAAGCATCCCGCTTCGTGCAGCTTGCGAAATGCGTCGCGTCGCTCGGCGATGCTGGGCATGGTGATGCTCTTTCCTGGTTCGGATTGTGTGGTCATTAGCAGCGTGTAGGATGCAACGACACGCGGCGCCATGCCAGCCGCAACCGGCCTGAGGTGATCTCTCATGAGGACAGTGGCAGCCTTCGACCGCATCGGCGAGGAGAATGCGTTCGCCGTGCTGGCGCGCGCGACCGAGCTCGCGGCCAGGGGCAGGAACATCATCAATCTCGGGATCGGGCAGCCTGACTTCCGCACGCCGGATTTCATCGTGGAGGCCGCGGTGAAAGCGCTGCGGGACGGTCATCACGGCTATACGCCGGCGATCGGAATTGCGCCCCTGCGCGAGGCTGTCGCTGCCGACCTCCACAAGCGCTTCGAGGTGAGCGTCTCCCCAGACGAAGTGATGATCATGCCGGGCGGCAAGCCCACGATGTTCATGTCCATCCTGATGTTTGGAGCGCCGGACGCCGATATTCTCTATCCCGATCCCGGCTTTCCCATCTACCGCTCGATGATCGAGTACACCGGCGCTCGGCCGATCCCGGTGCCGATACGGGAGGAGAACGGGTTTGCCTTCTCAGCTGCCGAGATGCTGAGCCTGATCACGCCGCAGACCAGGCTGATTATTCTCAACTCGCCGGCAAACCCGACCGGCGGCGTCACGCCCAAGCGCGAGGTAGACGCGCTGGTTGCCGGGCTCGAGCGATTTCCGCACGTCGCGGTCATGTCCGACGAGATCTACGATCACATGCTCTATGACGGCGAGACCCATGTGTGCCTGCTGTCGTACCCTTCCATTCGCGACCGCCTGATCCTGCTCAACGGCTGGTCGAAGACCTATGCCATGACCGGCTGGCGCCTCGGTTATGCGGTCTGGCCAGGCAAGCTCTACGACTATGCACGCAAGCTGGCCGTCAATCTGCATTCCTGCGTCAACGCGGCGACCCAATATGCGGGGCTGGCCGCCCTGCAAGGACCGCAGGACGACGTCGCCAAGATGGTGGCGGAGTTCGACCAGCGGCGCAAAGCCGTCGTCTCCGGCCTCAACCGCCTGGCTGGTGTGACATGCGCCACGCCCAAGGGCGCGTTCTATGCCTTTCCCAACATCAAGCGCACGGGCTGGAAGGCGAAGGCGCTCGCTTCCGCGCTGCTCGAGGACGCGGGCGTAGCCGTGATCGGCGGCCCGGATTTCGGTGTGCTCGGCGAAGGATATCTGCGCCTCTCCTATGCCAACTCCACCGAGAACATCCTCAAGGCCCTCGATCGCATGGGCAATTTTCTCGCCAGCAAAAAAGCCGCTTAGCGCCTAACCCCGCTGCCCTCTTCGCGGTGCGTTACGCCGCGCAAGCCGCAGGGCGCGTCGGGGTCCCCAAAAAAACAAAGCGTTTTTTGGGGTTCCCCTCATGCCTCGCCCCTACCGCGGCTAACACGTACAACCGGCAATGCGGAGGGACAATTCGGCATGGGCTCTCTCGACGCGATCAGCATCGGCATCCTGCTCGGCGGGCTCCTGGTGCTCGCGGGCATCATGTCCAGCCTGGTGGCGATGCGTTTCGGGGCGCCGCTCCTTCTCGTGTTCCTGGTCGTCGGGATGCTCGCCGGCGAATCCGGGCCGCTGGGACTCAAGTTCGACGACGTGGGTACGACCTACGCTGTCGGCTCGATCGCGCTTGCGCTCATTCTCTTTGACGGCGGTGTGCGCACCCGGTTTGCGACATTCCGCAGCGTGCTGGGCCCCGCCGTCACGCTGGCAACGGCGGGAGTACTGCTGACTGCGGCAATCACCGCCCCGATAGCGGCAGCCTTGTTCGATCTGCGTCTGATCGAAGGGCTGCTCGTCGGCGCGGTGGTGGCCTCCACCGACGCGGCCGCCGTGTTCTTTCTGCTGCATGCGGGCGGGTTGCGTCTGCGGCCCCGCGTGAGCGCAACGCTCCAAGTGGAATCGGGAAGCAACGACCCGTTCGCGGTGCTGCTGACGATGCTGCTGGTCGAGTTCCTCGCCCTAGGCGATCAATCCTGGCAGCACGTCGCGGCAGAGCTGGCGCAGCAGGCGATCCTGGGCACCATCATCGGCGTGCTCGGCGGCCGTGCCATGGTGCTCGTGCTCAACCGCTTGAACTTGGCGCAGGGCTTGCACGCGCCGTTCGTGGCCACGGGTGCCGTCGTGATCTTCGGACTTGCCGCCGGGGCGCATGCCTCGGGCTTTCTGGCGGTCTATCTCGCGGGCCTCGTGCTGGGCAACAGGCCGATGCGCGCGCACAACACCATCATCGTGTTCCTTGATGCGGCCACCTGGCTTGCCCAGATCGTGATGTTCGTGTTGCTCGGGCTTCTCGTGTGGCCGCTGCGGCTGGTGGGAAGCGTGTGGCCGGCACTCGCGGTGGCGGCGGCCCTCATGCTCCTGGCGCGCCCGATTGCGGTGTTTCTGTGCCTCGCGCCTTTTCGCTTTTCATGGCGAGAGAAAGCATTCATCGCGTGGGTTGGCTTGCGCGGGGCTGTCGGTGTTTTTCTTGCGTCCATTCCGCTGCTGGTCGGCCTGCCCAAGGCTTACCTGTATTTCGACATCGCCTTTGTCGTCGTGCTCGTATCGCTGCTGGTCCAGGGTTGGACCATTGCGCCTGCGGCGCGTCGGCTGGGCATCGCTTTTCCGCGCCAGGACCCGCTGCCGCGAAGGGTCGAGCTCGATCTGCCGGGCCAATTGGAGCAGGAGATCGTCGGCTATCCGCTCTCGGCCAACAGCCCATATCTCACGCGTGGACTGTTGCCCTCGTGGGCGCGACCGACCCTGGTGGTGCGGGAGGAGAAAATCCTGAGCCCTGCGGAAGCCAAGCCGGTGCGGGCTGGCGACTATGTTTATCTGCTCGCACCGCCTGAGAAGGCGCAGGCGCTCGACCGTTTTTTCATGAGCATGCCGCCGCCTGCTGCCCCGGACCCGCGCCTCCTGGGCGACTTCTTCGTCTCTGGCGACGCGACGCTCGGGGCGCTGGCGGAAATCTATGGGCTCACCATTGCGCCGCACGCGGCGTCCATCACGCTTGCCGCGCATATGGCGGAGGAGCTTCATCGCCCCCCGAAGCTGGGGGACGTGGTGCCGCTCGGGCCAATTGCGCTGGTGGCGCATCGCGTGACGGGAGGGCAGGTGAGCTCCGTCGGTTTGCGCCTGGCGGAGGAGGATGCGCCGGCGACGCTCTGGGCCAAGGCAAAACGGTTGGCCTTGCGTCTATGGGCCGCGCTCGGGTGAGCTCGACCTCAGTTTACTGCAACGCCTTTGGGGGCGGGTTTGGCAATTATGTACTTGACGTACTGTGCGCTGCATGATAGGATCGGCACAACAGTGGGGGCAGACCGTGGACATCACCGATCCGATCTACAGCGACCCGAGCAAGGCGCGTGAGCATCTCGAAAAGCTCCTGTGGCCTCAAGGCCCGTTCTGCCTGCACTGCGGCAACGCCGATCCCGAGCGAATCACCAAGCTTGAGGGCAAGAGCACGCGTCCCGGCGTGTACAAGTGCAATGAGTGTGAGAAGCCGTTCAGTGTGACCGTGGGCACTGTTTTTGAGTCCAGTCACGTTCCGCTGAACAAATGGCTCTATGCCGTCCACAAGATGAATTCCGGCAAGAAGGGCACCAGCGCACACCAACTCCACCGCGAGCTTGGCGTCTCGTACAAGACTGCATGGTTTATGGCCCACCGCATCCGAGAGGCCATGAAGCCCAGCGCGCCTGCTCCGCTGGGCGGCGAAGGCAAAATTGTAGAGGCCGACGAAACGCACGTTGGCGGGTCGGGGCGCAATCGTGCCTACGTCAAGAAGCCACCGAAAAAGCATGTCGTCGCGGCGCTGGTGGAGCGCGGCGGGCACGTGCGCTCGTTCCATGTGGCCAAGGTCACGGCCAAGATGCTGCGGCCGATCCTGGTCAGCACCGCATCCCGCAAGTCGCATCTGATGACCGACGAAGGCAAATGGTACATTCGCCCCGGCGAGGAGTTTGCCAGCCATCACAGCGTCAATCACTGGCAAGACGAGTACGTGCGCTATGGCCAGCTGCCGAACGGCGACAAGATCGTCATCCACACCAACACGGCAGAGAATTATTTTTCGATCCTCAAGCGCGGCATCTACGGCGTGTATCAGCACGTGAGCGAAGCTCACTTGCACCGCTATCTTGCCGAGTTCGATTTTCGCTATTCAAACCGTGCCAAGCTTGGCGTGAACGATGGGGAACGTGCGGCGCGCGCCATTACTGGCGCACGGGGCAAGCGCCTCACGTACCGGCAGCCTCGTCAAGCCGCGGACCAATAAGCAGAAAGCACGGCGGTTCATCGCTTGGCGGAAGCGCGTTTCCGGCCGGGACTCCTAGCTTTTTTGCCTCTAGGCTTGCCGAGCTTCATTTTGCTGTGCGGCTTCGGTGGGGTTTTTAGCATGCGCAACAGCGTTGAATCGCGGCGTCGCACAGCTTCAGCTTCGCTATAGGGGGCATCCGATGGCTGACGATTCGACATCTTCAAAACGCTCTGCTTCGCCGCGCTATGACATCATGGAGGAAATTGCCGCCGTCAGCCACGGACTGCACCATGGCGTCGCGTTCCTCAAACCCGGCCTAGCCGACATCGCTGTCGTTCTACTCGCTACCAGTCTCATTGAGAGAGTGCTACGCATGTCCCTCATTTCTGGCTTTCGCGCCAGTGTCACAAGCAAGACGTTAGTCGCTAACGTGTTCGAAGGCAAAGGCCCGCTCGCTACCTTCTCCGCAAAAATCGACGTGTGCACTGGCTTGGGTAATATCGTTGGTGACGCTCGGCACGATCTAAAGATCATCAACACGATCCGGAACGGTTTTGCCCATTCCCCCACAGAATTGCACCTCAGCGACTACACCCAGTGTCGATCCCTACGGGTCACTTCAGCCGCCGTCGCAGTAGAGCCAGACGAGTGTTTGGAGAGACAGATGTTCAAGCGATCATGCATCGGAATCATTGCGCAGGCATGCTTCGGAAGCCTGGTGAGAATCGCCCAACATCGCTTTCTGGAGGCCAACGACGAAGGCGTCAGACGAGAGTACGACGCAATGATTAGATCAATCGATAGTAGCGAAGCACCAAGCGAATGAGATTGCGCGCATACTCGTCTTCGAGGTCGTCGCGGGTGAACCGCAACAGACGCAGGGTTATTTCTTCGATCAATTCAGCGGGAATGCTGTCGGGCGCGCCAGCCTCGCCGGAGTTCGAAGCGGCAAAAATGGTAGGGGATGCGGGCATGGTACGTCAAGTACATAATCGCCGCGGGTTTCAAACCCACCCCAGCGAGGTCAACAGCCGTGCGCGCCGGAGCGAGCAACTCCACCCCGCTCGATGCGACGACGCGCCCGCGATCCAGCCATACGACAGAAGTGGCGAGACGAGAGAGCTCGGCGGCGTTGTGACTGACATGAACCATCGGAACACGCTTGCCGGGTGCAGCCCGGCTCGCTCCGGCCGGAATGACTCGCGCAATGGCGGTTGCCAAGGCACAACGGCCTGCGCACATTGGGCGCGACATCTACGACCGGGCATCCCAGATGGACGGTGCGCCGAAGAACGAAGGCGAGTACGACTACATCATCATCGGCGCGGGGTCGGCCGGCTGCATTCTCGCCAACCGGCTCTCTGCCGATCCTTCGGCGCGCGTGCTCCTGCTCGAAGCCGGCGGCCATGATGACTGGATCTGGTTTCACATCCCCGTGGGTTATCTCTTTGCCATCGGCAATCCGCGCTCCGATTGGATGTTTCGCACCGAGCCGGAGGAGGGGCTCAACGGCCGCAGCCTGCATTATCCCCGCGGCAAGGTGATCGGCGGCTCCTCCGCCATCAATGCCATGATCTATATGCGCGGTCAGGCCGCAGATTACGACCATTGGCGCCAGCTCGGGCTTACCGGCTGGGGTTGGGATGACGTGCTGCCCTTCTTCAAGCGTCACCAGGATCATTTCCTCGGGGCAAGCGAGGCTCACAGCATTGGAGGAGAGTGGCGCATCGATGCACCACGCGTGCGCTGGGATATCCTCGATGCCTTTCGCGCCGCCGCGCAGGAGGCCGGCATCAAATCGATCTCCGACTTCAACACCGGCGACAACGAGGGATGCTGCGTCTTTCACGTCAATCAGAAGCGCGGACGCCGCTGGTCCGCGGCGCGAGGGTTTCTCAAACCGGTGCTCAACCGGCGCAACCTTCGGCTGGAAACCGATGCGCTCGTGGAAGCGGTCTCGCTCGAGGACAGGCGCGCGTCAGGCGTGCGCTGGCGCCATGACGGGGAGCGCAAATCCGCGCGCTGCCGCGGTGAGGTGATCCTTGCCGCCGGCGCGATCGGCTCCGTGGTGATTCTCAAGCTCTCCGGCATCGGGCCCGGCGCCGAGCTGCAATCTCTTGGCATACCGGTCGCCCTGGATCGTCGCGGGGTAGGGGAAAATCTGCAGGATCACCTGCAGCTTCGCCTCATCTACAAGGTCTCGGGAGTCAGGACGCTCAATGAGATGTACCGCTCCCCCCTGTCCCGTGCGCGCATGGCGCTCGACTACGCACTGTTTCGCCGCGGACCGCTGACCATGGCCCCATCGCAACTGGGCCTGTTCACCCGCTCCGATCCCTCACGCGAGCGTGCCAACATCCAGTTCCACGTGCAGCCGCTGTCGCTGGACAAATTCGGCGACCCGCTGCACCTGTTCCCGGCATTCACGGCGAGCGTTTGCAACCTCCAGCCGACGAGTCGCGGCTTCGTGCGCCTGCGCTCGGCTGCCCCCGAGCAGAAGCCGGTCATCAAACCGAACTATTTGTCCACCGACGAGGACTGCCGGGTAGCAGCCGATTCCGTTCGCGTGGCGCGCGGAATCGTGCGTCAGCCCGCGCTTGCCCGGTTCCAGCCGGAGGAATATCTGCCCGGGCCGCAGGTCGGCGACGATGATACGGCGCTGATCAAGGCGGCGGGCGATATCGGCACGACCATCTTTCATCCCGTGGGCACGGCCAAGATGGGCCTTCCGACCGATCCTTTCGCCGTTGTCGACGAGCGCCTGCGTCTCATCGGGGTCGAGCGCCTGCGCGTCGTTGACGCTTCGGTGATGCCCACGATCACCTCCGGCAACACCAATGCCCCCACCATGATGATCGCGGAGAAAGGCGCGGCCCTGATCCGCGAGGACGCAGGCGCATGAACATCACCATCCTCGACGATTATCACGACACCGTACGCACCCTGGCCTGTTTCCAAAAGCTTGCCGCGCACCAGGTCACAATCTGGAACGATCACGTCCAGGACACGGACGCTCTGGCGCAGCGATTGCGCGACACACAAGCGCTCGTGCTCATTCGCGAGCGCACGGCCATCCGCGCACCGTTGATCGAGCGCTTGCCCGCGCTCGAGCTCATCAGCCAGCGCAGCGTCTATCCCCACATCGACGTCGATGCATGCACACGGCGTGGGATCGTAGTCTCGTCGAACCTGCACATGGAGTCGCCATCCTACGCCACGGCTGAGCTCGCCTGGGGCCTGATCCTTGCGGCCATGCGCCAGATCCCGCAGCAGATGGCCTCGCTGAAAGCCGGCCGCTGGCAGATCGGGGTCGGCAGAACCGTGCGAGGCAAGACGCTCGGCATCTACGGCTACGGTCGTATCGGCAGCGTGATGGCAGGCTACGGCAAGGCGTTCGGGATGAACGTATGCGTCTGGGCGCGTGAAGCTTCAGTTGCCCGCGCGCGGGCGGACGGCTACGCGGCCGCTCCGAGCAAGGAGGCGTTCTTCCAGGAATGCGATGTCATCACGCTGCACATGCGGCTCGTCGATGCCACGCGGGGGATTGTCACTGCCGCCGATCTCAAGCGCATGCAGCCCACGGCACTCATCGTCAACACCAGCCGTGCGGCACTCATTGAGCGCGGCGCCCTGGCCGACGCGCTGCGCTCAGGGCGGCCGGGCTTCGCCGCCGTCGATGTCTACGAGGATGAGCCGATGCTCGACACGCACCATCCGCTGCTGCACATGGAGAATGTCGTGTGCACTCCGCATCTCGGCTACGTCTCGCGCGAGGAATACGAGGTGCAGTTCAGCGACATATTCGAGCAGATCGCCGCCTACCTCGCCGGAAGACCCATCAACGTGGTGAACCCGGAGGCGCTGCGGCAAAAGTCGCCGGCCTAGCTCGCTAATCAGCTGATGAATCGAGCTGTCGGGAGGCGTCGGGGGTATTGCAAGGCCATGCGCGCCGAGTGCACCGGCTAGGATCTCCTCAGCGCTCGTGCTGAGCCCATGCGTTCCATTCGCCGATACGAATAAGGTCTCTCCTCTTGCGTTGCTGCAAGCTCCACTACCAGCGAATGGCGCGGCGACAGATGGCACACCGGATCGGTGGCGCCTGCATCGCCGGTCAGGGCAAAGGCCTGGCACCGGCATCCCCCGAAATCGATCTCGCGCCGCTCGCAGCTTGCGCATGGCTCCCGCAGGAAGGCCGTACCGCGGAACGCATTGAAGGCCGGCGACGAGAGCCAGATGTCTTTGATGCAATGATCGCGAACGTTCCAGAACGCGAGGCCGGGAATGCTTTCGGCGGCATGACAGGGCAACACTCGTCCGGACGGGGTCACGTTGAGCGAGCGCCGACCCCAGCCGCCGACACAGGGTTTTGGAAACCGCGCATAATAGTCCGGTACGACCGCGTCGATGACGATCCGCTCACCATGGCTGCGCCGCAGCTCGTCCAAGCGTGCCACCGCCCGATCGACTTGCTCGCGGGTGGGCATAAGCGCTGCGCGGTTCTTCAGAGCCCAGCCATAGTATTGCACGTGGGCGATCTCGATACGCTTTGCTTGCATCTCGATTGCGAGATCGACCATCTTGTCGATACGCGCGATGTTGGCCCGGTGCACGACGGCATTGATCGTAAGCGGCAGACCGAGCCGTACCACTTCCGTCGCAAGCGCCATTTTGCGTTGGAACGCTCTGGAATACCCGGCTATGTGATCAGAGGAGATGGCATCGGAATCCTGGATCGAGATCTGAACATGATCGAGTCCGGCCTTCGCCAGGCCGCCCATCCTCGCCGCGGTGATGCCGACGCCCGAAGTGATCAGATTCGTGTAAAGACCGGCTGCGCGAGCCGAGCCCGCAATCTCGACCAGATCGCGGCGTGCGCCCGGCTCTCCGCCGGAGAGATGCACCTGCATCACGCCGAGTTGCGCGGCTTCGTTGAACACTCGCATCCAGGTGCTCGTGTCGAGCTCGTCACCTTGCCGATCGAGGGCGAGCGGGTTCGAGCAATAGGGACAACCGAGCGGACAGCGGTGCGTCAGCTCCGCCAGGAGACCAAGGGGCGGTGGAACGGTGGCGGGATCGATGGGCTCAAGCTCCCTCGGGTTCCAGGGCTCCGGTTGCGCTCTCTCGGATGTAGTCACCGCCAGGCCGCGGTACCAGCAGCGAAACGCGTTGCGGTCACAGGTCCAGCAGCTTCTTGTGCGCCAACGTGGACAGCAGCACGGTCACGTCCGCGGCGATTTTCTCGCGCGGAGCCGAATAAGCCTGCGCAAAGTCGTCGATCATCTCGCGTACGCTCGCCTCACCGTTGCAGCGCTTGATGATCTCAGCGGCGATTGCATCCGCCTTGAACACGCGCTCCGGCGCAAGCAGCACCCAGCCGCCGTGCGCCTCGCTGTGCACCAGCCGGACGCCATGCGGCAGTCGCGGTCGCGCATCGAGATCCAGCGGAGTTGGCTGTGCTTCGGTCAGGCTCGCTTCCCCAGCTCGTTCGGAACAAAAACTCCCGGGGGCGGGTGCCCTGGCGCGACATAGGCATGGTAGAGCGCATCCAGCATGGCCCACAACACGTCGCATTTGAACTCCAGCGCGCTGAGCACCGCCTGCTGCGCTTCCGGGGATTTTGCGCGCTGCTTGACGTAGTCCAGCGCGAGCTCGGAATCGCGCTGGGCGAGCGGCGGGCGCGCGCTGAAATAGGCAAGCGAATCGCGATCGATGAAATCATAGCCCTTGAGCATGCCTTCAACGCGCTCGCTGATGACCTGCGGCGAGAATAATTCGGTCAGCGACGAAGCCACCGCCTCCAGCAGCGAGCGCTCGCGCACGAAATGGACGTAGGCATCCACGGCAAAGCGCGTTGCCGGCAGCAGGCCCGCCAGCGAGACCACGTAGCTGCGATCGAGGCCGAGGGCGTCCGTCAGCACCAGCCAGCGCGCAATCCCACCGTCATTCCCGGTTTGACCGTCGTGATCGACGAGTCGCTTTCGCCATTCGCGGCGCAACGCAGGGTCGTCGCAGCGGGCGATGAGGCTCGCGTCCTTCACCGGGATCATTGATTGATAATAGTAGCGATTGAGGGCCCAGGCCTGCACCTGGCCTTTGCGGCATTTGCCTCCGTGCAGCAGCGCGTGAAACGGGTGCAGCCGATGATAACGCGTGGCACCGATCTCGCGGAGCGCGTGCTCGAGATCGTTCGCCGGCATCGCGTTCACAGCACGACCTCGAGCCCATCCTCTGCGATCTCCCAGCCGCTGCGCTCCACTTCCAGGCGTTCGCGCGAGCCGTCCACGAGAACAGGGTTGGTATTGTTGATATGGATGAAAATGCGCCGACCCGTCAGGGATCGCAGGAGAGCGAGCGATCCGCTCTCGCCGTCGATCGGCATGTGTCCCATGCGGCGTCCGGTCTTGCTCCCCGTGCCGGTCTTGATCATCTCGTCATCCTGAAACAACGTGCCGTCGAAGAAAACGACGTCCGCGCTCCTCAAGCGATCCATCATGGCGCTGGTAACGGCGGCAGCTCCGGGAACGTAGACCATCCGTGCATTCGCGGCGCTGACCTCGATGCCCGCGCACGTCGCCGTCTCGCTCGCAAGCTCCGGGGTTCCCCCTTCGAGGTACAGCGGAATTTTCCCAGGAGTGGCGAAAATTTCTGCCTGCAACCCGCCCGGCAGCTGTAGGCGCTCCCCGGGAAGCACAGGGTGGCGCGTAACCACCTCGTCCGCCAGCGCGGCAAACACGGGACTATCGGCGAGGATACGAAGAGTGGCGGGGGTCGCGAACAGCGTGAAGGGCTCACGCTCTCGCAGACTCAATAGCCCCACGACCTGATCGATTTCCGCTCCGGTTAGAACGACGGACCTGATCGGGCTTCCACGAATGCCGGACTGCGGTTGTAGCGGCTTGCATTGCCGAATTTGCTGGCCGAGGTCCGGGGAAGCATTAAACAGAGCCCAGGTGGCGCCGTCCGCACTGACTGCCAGCCCAGCCTGGGTCCGGGGTCGCACCCGCGGATCTCCCGCCCACGCCAGTCGGCAGGGCGGACACCTGCAGTTCCACTGCGGGAAGCCACCCCCCGCCGCCGAGCCGAGCACAATAGCGGTGAGGCGCCCCAACTGCGAATGAAGCGCGTCCGGTCAGAATTCGGCTGGCAGGTAGCCGTTGATCTCGAGACCGATGCAGATCTCTACAAGGACGGGGGTGTTCCAGGCCATCGCATTCCTCCGCTTGTGACTGGCGCAACCTGAGTGGCAGCCGCATTGTCGCCAGTAGATTAAAGCTACCTTTCGACCGATGCAAGGTCCGTTCCCTCCGCCTTGCAGATGGGCTGGTCTGCGGCCGTGATGTCACTCCTTGGAGCTCGCGTTTCCATCGTCCCCGCAGCTATCCGGGCGCGGCTTTTGGCCTCGCGATTCAAGTGGCACCTTGCAGTTGTCAACGCGTTGCTCGTCGGCAGATTTACTGCTTAACCGCTCTTTGGCGGTGCGCGGAGGCTCTGCTGCGGGCTGCCTTGGGGCAATTTGCTGGGAGAGCGCGCCGCTGCTGGGTGCGAGCACTGCCGAGCTGCACAGCAGCAATACCGCGATACCTCGCCTGAGGTTCGAGCCCATTGTGGAGCCGCTGCCCTCGTTCATGGGCGTTGAGCTTCGCTCCGTGCTCGATCCTCGGTCAAGGTCCAATCGGACGCGGGCAGCGAAGCTGAGTGCAGCGATGCGGGCGCAATCAGCCGGCGCGTCAAGCCTTGAGCGTCAGTATACCACCACGCTCCTGATGCTCTTGCCCTCGTGCATGAGGTCGAAGCCCTTGTTGATGTCCGACAGCGGCATCGTGTGCGTGATCATGGGATCGATCTCGATCTTGCCTTCCATGTACCAGTCCACGATCTTCGGAACATCGGTGCGGCCGCGGGCTCCGCCGAACGCCGTGCCTTTCCAGACCCGGCCGGTGACGAGCTGGAAAGGACGGGTTGCTATTTCCGCCCCGGCCGGAGCAACGCCGATGATGATGGATTGCCCCCATCCGCGATGGCAGGCCTCCAGCGCCTGGCGCATGACCGTCACGTTCCCGGTGCAATCGAAGGTGTAGTCGGCTCCGCCGATCTGATCGGCGCCGCGCTTTGTCATGTTGACGAGGTGCGCGACGAGATCGCCCCCGACCTCCTTCGGATTGACGAAATGCGTCATACCGAATCGTTCGCCCCATTGTTTTTTGCCGTTGTTGACGTCGACTCCGATGATCATGTCGGCGCCTGCGAGCCGCAGGCCCTGGATCACGTTGAGGCCGATGCCGCCGAGGCCGAACACGATGCACTTGGAGCCGGGCTCCACCTTGGCCGTGTTGAGCACTGCGCCAATCCCGGTCGTGACGCCGCAGCCGATGTAGCACACCTTGTCGAAGGGCGCGTCCTCGCGGATCTTGGCGACGGCAATCTCGGGAAGCACCGTGAAGTTCGAGAAGGTGGAGGTGCCCATGTAGTGGTGCAGCTTCTTGCCATCGAGCGAGAAGCGCGAGCTGCCATCGGGCATGACGCCTTGTCCCTGGGTAGCGCGGATGGCCGTGCACAGGTTGGTCTTGCGCGAGAGGCACGAGGGACATTGGCGGCATTCCGGCGTGTAGAGCGGAATGACGTGATCGTCCTTCTTCACGCTGGTCACGCCGGGCCCGACATCGACAACGATGCCTGCGCCCTCGTGGCCGAGAACGGCAGGAAACAGCCCTTCGGGATCGGCGCCGGAGAGCGTGAACTCGTCGGTGTGGCAGATCCCGGTCGCCTTTATCTCGACCAGAACTTCTCCGGCCTTGGGACCATCGAGATTGACATCTGTGATCTGGAGCGGCTTGGCCTTCTCCAATGCAACCGCAGCACGAGTTTTCATGGTGCTTTTCCTCCTCGTCCGCAAACCGTAGTATGGCAGGGCGTGGCCGCTCGATGCGTCACTTGACGTCTGTGGCAATAACGGTGTCAGGAGAGCATGACGGCTTGTGAGCGGCGTAGCAATAGCTCCGTTTTTGCCGAGTCTGGGAGGACATTCCAATGGCACAGATCCCCATCCATCCCGCAGTAGATAACGGTATCAAGCCGGGCTCCCCGAATTTTGCCGGCGGCACGCTTCAATGCAAATGCAGCAATCCGGTCGAGGTGAGCGTCACGGGTCAGTGCGCCTACAATCACGTGTGCGGATGCACCAAATGCTGGAAACCCGCGGGAGCGGTGTTCTCGCAGGTCGCGGTGGTGCCGCGCGACAAGCTCCGCGTGACCAAGAATGCCGACAAGCTCAAGATCGTGGATACGAACGCGGCGATTCACCGCTATGCGTGCAGTCAATGTGGGGTTCACATGTACGGCCGCATCGAGAACACCAAGCACCCGTTCCATGGATTCGATTTCATCCACACGGAGCTTTCCAAGGATCAAGGCTGGGCGCCCGCGGAGTTCGCGGCCTTTGTTTCCTCCATCATCGAATCCGGGACCCCTCCCAGCCAAATGCCGGCAGTGCGGGGGCGCTTGAAAGAATTGGGGCTCGAGCCCTACGACTGCCTGTCGCCGGCATTGATGGACGCCATTGCCACTCACGTCGCAAAGCAATCGGGAGTGCTGCGAGCCTGACAGTCAGGCGCACCGGCTTCGACACCGTCAGCCGCTCATAGGGGCGAGTCGGGGTCCCAAAAAACGCATGGCCGTTTTTTGGGGTGCCCCCCATGCCTCGTCCCTGCGAGCCGACTTGCGGAGCCATACGCCAACGGCTCAACACGCTCAGTCGCCGCAGCCTGTCAGTTGCCGCTCCTCGATTGCGAAGACCGCACCTGCCTGCACGTCGATATTCCGCACGATGCATTTGCGGCCGGTGTCATCCTCCAGGCTCAGGTCATAACGTCCAGGGGTGATGCCGGTGATCCGCAGACGCTCATCGTGCTCGACGGTTCCATCGCGATCGTTACGGCATTGGTCGGCACCCCAGCGGTTCTGGCCGGCCGGCGACATGTGCAAATGCGTGATCGTATGCAATGTGAGGTTCCAGAATCTGATGCCTTTACCTTCCTGCGCGGCCGCAAAGCTGCCGTGCGCGAGGGCAGTCAAGGCAAGCAGCGGGCTGAGGATCTTCGCGGAGCAACGGGGCAAGGCCATCTTACTCCCGCAACAGCCGATCGAGGTTGCGAGCCTTGTCGAAATTCTTGGCAGCCTCCAGCCCGATCGGTGCGATGAGCCGGGTCGACGCGAGATCGGCGCCGAGAAAATCCGTGCCGATGAGGACGACTCGAAAGAGCGTCGCGCCGCCCAATGCGGCGCCTGCGAGCGAAGCATTGGTCAGGTCCACATTCCGCAAAGACGCGAATTCCAGGTCTGCGCGAGAGAGATTGGCGTCGCGCATGATCGCCCCATCGAGATTGGCGGACCTCAGCACCGCGCGCATGAGGCCCATGGACTGGTTTTTCATATCAGCGCCGAGATCGGCGCCTGTGAGCGAAGCGCCGGCCAGGCTTGCTCCGCTCAGGTCAGCCGCGATCCGCGCGTGGGAGAGATCGGCTCCATCGATTCTTGCGCGTTGCATTTGCGCCGCGAACAGGCTGGCGCCTTTGAGGCTCGCCCGGCTGAGATCGGCTTCCAGCGCCCAGGCTTGATCGAGGACGGCGCCGTCGAGCTTGACGCCTGCAAGCTTCGTCCTGTTGAGCCTCGCGGCTCGCAAAACGATATGCGAGAGGTCGAGGCCGGACAGGTCGAGGCCCGACAGCTTCTTGCCGGTGAGATCAACCCGTTCGGAGCTGCCTGCCTTGGCGATCTCGGCTTCCAGGTCGGCACGGGTCATCTCCGCCGACGTCATCTCCGGAGAAGTCAGATCGACATGCTGCATCATGTCCTCGGCTGTGGCGCCTACTGCCGCAAGACCGAGCATTGCCCATGCGATGACCCCTGGGATGTGTCTTGCCATTTATCCTCGCTGCGCCTTGAGCTTCGGGTTTGCGCGTATAACATTACCTTAAAGGCTGGCGACGGAGGTTCCGATGACGCGCACGGCAGCGATGCGACCCTTCCTCCTGGCGGTCGCGGCAGCTGTGGTGGCGCCAACGCCGCTTGGCGCGACCGAGCTCAACGATTATCCGACCGAGGCGCGCGCGGACTACGTCTTCGCATGCATGAAGACGAATGGCGAGACGCGGCAGTCCTTGGAGCAGTGCTCCTGCTCGATCGACGTTATTGCCTCCATTCTTCCCTATGATCGGTATGTGTCGGCAGAAACCGTCTTGAGCCTGTCGCAGGTGCCGGGCCGGTTCGGCGCCATGTTTCAGACGCCGGAGCAGGCGAGATCGGCCGTCAATAACCTGCGACGCGCGCAGGCCGAGGCCCGGGTCCGCTGCTTTTAGCGTAAACCGTTATTCTACTGCTTCGATCGCCGATGTCGGCCAGCTGCCCCGAAATATGTGGCCCGCGGTGTCGATCGCTTCGGCCCGCAGCGAGCTTGAGCCGTCCGAGACATAGGTGAACCGGAAATTGGGATCCTCGGAGATCGAAATGCCTCCTTCCATTGCGAACAGGAGCTCGTCGCCTTGCCAGAGCTTCAGGGAGTGCACGAAATAGGGCGGAACATAAAGCCGCGTGACCTGATCCATTTGCAGCCCCGAATTATTCGGGTGGCGGATCATGATCTGCGCCGTGCGCGTGTTGCTCGCGGCCTCCGGCGTTTGGCCCAGCTGCCGAAACCGCATCTCCCCGATGTTGGTTTTATCGGCCTTGGCCGCCGGAGCCGAGCATCCACCCGAAGCTTTCACGTATGTCTTCACCACATAGAGCTTTCCATCGTCGAGCTCGGCGACCGCATGCACGCTGGTGTACGAATTCACCCGCACGCGGGTTGAGATTTCCGGCAGCACTGCGCTTGGCCCGATATGGAAAATCGCAGCAAGGGGAGCGGGATTTTCGTCGATCACCACGGTGACAGACACGATGCGCCGAGTGTCCGCGGGCGCCAGCGTGGTGCGGAGCGTCAGCGGCACGATAGCGGCATCCTCGGCGCGTCCGGGCATCTCGATCGCGAGAAGGGCAGTCCCGTCCGCCAAGGGACGCCCGTTGAAAAGATTGCTCGCAAGCTCCGGCCATGGGTCCCGGGGAGGCGACGACTGCGCCAGCGCTTCGGTGAGCGTTGGGGCGAGAAGCGCAAAGGAGAGGCCCATGGCGCGCATGATCTGCAACCCGGGTCCGTTCATCGTGCAACCTCCGCGAGGATTGTCTCGGCCAAGCCCAACTGCGACCGGCGTCATTCCCATTCGAGCTCGGCAAAGGCCGCCGTCGCATTGCGCGCATTGTATTCCTCGAACAGGCTCCAGCGATCCTTTTCAGCCTCCCCGGCACTGCGCGCCGCGGTGGAGATGGGCGCTCCGCGTGAGATAAGACTGCGCACGTCCGCGGTCAAACGTTCCAGATAGCGCCGCTGCTCGGCGAGCGCACCTTGCCAATCTTCGATGACCGGACCATGCCCCGGCAGGATGCGTTTGGACTGCATGCGCGCAAGCTCGTCCAAGACCGAGAGCCATCCCAGAATGCTTCCGTCGAGGACCGGCACGTGCCGCGCCACTACAAGGTCGCCGGCGAACAGGCTGCCGGAAGCCTCGTCGAAAACCGTGAGATCGCTGTCCGTGTGGGCGGTCTGCCAGGCCTTGAGGACCAGCCTTCGCGCTCCCAGATCGAGAGTGGCCGTCGCATCAACGAGTCTCGACGGCGGAATGATTTTCACGTCGGCCATGATCTCCTCGCCCATCAAGCGCCTGTACGCGTCGAGGTAGAACTGCCCTCGCATGGCGAGCGCACGCGGCAGATTGTGGTGGCCGATGAACACCGCACCCTCACTCTCGAACGCAGCGTGACCAAAGATGTGATCGGGATGGCCATGCGTGGCGACGACATAGCGGATCGGCTTGGCCGTGCGAGCGCGAACCGCAGCGAGCAGTCTGCGGCCTTCCCGCACGCTGCCGCCCGTGTCGATTACGGCAACGGCCTCGCTGCCGACCACAAAACCGATATTGGCGATGCCCCCCTCGTTGGCACGAGTCATCAAAGCGAGAGCTCCCGTGTGCATGAACACGCCGGCTGCCACTTCCGACACGGCGAGCGGCTCTGCCGGTTCCTGCGAATGCGCGGCAAGGCGAATGCCGCAAACCATCATCCCGCACGCGAGCAGCACCCCCGTCGCAGCCGTAGCGGACGGATGGGTCATCGCGAGCCTTCCGAGCTGACCCCCGGCATCTGAATACCGATCATGTAAAAATGATGCATGGGCTCATTGGCTCACGAGTCGCAGGCTCGACGATCCTGCGGCCGGACGGAAGAGCAAAGGTTTTGGTTGCGGGGGCGTGCAGGCCCGCATAAGCTTTGGTCCTTCGAGATTTCGGCACGAGGACGTCAGCTCGGCGGGAGGCTGACGTTACCATCGCCAGCGCTGCAGGGCACCTGCTTTGTAAGTCCTGGGACACTGCCGGAATCCGTTCCCGTCAAACGGGTGCCGACCGGCGGCACTGTTGGTGCTCTCGCATCGGCGACCCGTTGTCAGCAGGGAGGTTTTGATGCGCAGATTTCTGCTTTCGACCTGCTTGGGTGCTGCGGCGGTCTTCGCCGCGGGGGCTACCCATGCAAATGACGAGCTCCTGAAGATGTCGCAGAACCCGAAAGATTGGGTGATGCCGACCGGCGACTATGCCAATCAACGCTATTCCCAGCTCAAACAAATCACCCCGCAGAATGTCGGCAGATTGCAGGTCGCGTGGACATTCTCGACCGGCGTGTTGCGCGGCCACGAAGGCGCTCCGCTGGTCATTGGCGACGTCATGTATGTGCATGGGCCGTTTCCGAATCCGGTCTATGCGCTTGATCTGAACAACGACGCCAAGATCCTCTGGAAATACGAGCCCAAGCAGGATCCGAACGTCATTCCGGTCATGTGCTGCGATACCGTCAACCGCGGGCTCGCATACGCCGATGGAAAAATTTTCCTGCATCAGGCCGATACCACTCTCGTCGCACTCGACGCCAAGGACGGCAAGGTCTTGTGGCAGGTGAAGAACGGCGATCCGAGCAAGGGCGAGACCGGCACGTCAGCGCCCATGGTGGTGAAAGACAAGGTTCTTGTCGGAATCTCGGGCGGCGAGTTCGGGGTGCAGTGTCACATGACCGCCTACGATCTCAAAACCGGTAAGCGGGTCTGGCGTGCCTATTCGGAAGGGCCGGACGATCAGCTGCTGGTCGATCCCGAGAAGACGACGGCGCTGGGCAAGCCGATCGGCAAGGACTCCAGCCTCAAGACGTGGGAAGGCGATCAGTGGAAGATCGGCGGAGGCTGCACCTGGGGCTGGCTCTCCTACGATCCCCAGCTCAATCTGGTCTATTACGGGTCCGGCAATCCATCGACCTGGAACCCCAAGCAGCGCCCGGGCGACAACAAATGGTCGATGACGATCTGGGCACGCGACCCGGATACGGGCATGGCCAAATGGGTCTATCAAATGACGCCGCACGACGAATGGGATTTCGACGGCGTCAATGAGATGATCCTTGCCGATCAGAACGTAGGCGGCGCCAATCGGAAGATCCTGGTCCACTTCGATCGCAACGGGTTCGGCTATACGCTGGACCGCGTCACCGGCGAGTTGCTGGTAGCCGAGAAATTCGACCCGAAGGTCAACTGGGCGACCAAGGTCGACATGGACAAGAGCTCCAGCACTTATGGTCGGCCGCAGGTGGTCTCGCAATACTCCACCGAGCAGAACGGGCCGGACGTCAACACGAAGGGCGTCTGTCCTGCTGCACTCGGCAGCAAAGACGAGCAACCCGCAGCGTTCTCGCCCGTCACCGGGCTGTTCTACGTGCCGACAAATCACGTCTGCATGGATTATGAGCCGTTCCGCGTGAGCTACACCGCGGGTCAACCCTATGTCGGAGCGACGCTGTCCATGTTCCCGCCGCCCGGCGAGAATAACATGGGCAACTTCATCGCCTGGGATGCTCGTACGGGCAAGATAGTCTGGTCCAACAAGGAGCTGTTCTCGGTCTGGTCAGGTGCTCTGGCCACAGCCGGGGGTGTGGTGTTCTACGGAACGCTCGAAGGCTATCTCAAGGCTGTCGATGCTCGAACGGGCAAGGAGCTGTACAAGTTCAAGACGCCCTCCGGCATAATCGGCAACGTGATGACCTATGAGCATCGCGGCAAACAATACATTGCGGTGCTGTCGGGCGTCGGTGGCTGGGCCGGGATCGGTCTTGCGGCCGGTCTGACCGAGCCGACCGCGGGCCTCGGCGCCGTAGGCGGCTATGCCGCGCTCCACAACTACACCTCGCTTGGCGGCCAGCTCACAGTGTTTGCGCTGCCCTAAGGACACGCTTACTCTGTGCCGTGGGGGCGGGTTTGAAACCCGCCCCCACGAGATTCCACGCGAAGGAGCGTGCACCGTGAGAGGTCTGGACCTGGCTGTCGTGCTCGGGGCAGGGCTCCTCGGCATCGGCCTCGCATTAGCCGATGGGTCCGGGGACCCGGCGGCTGTGAAGAGCGAGGACGGCAAGTATTACGACAAGGCGGGTAACCCGACCTACAAGATACAGCCCGACGGAACGGTGGATTGGTTCACCTATTCCGGGTACCGCCGCTATCACGCGGATTGCCATGTCTGCCACGGGCCTGATGGAGAAGGGTCGTCCTACGGCCCGGCGCTGAGCCATTCCCTGAAGACGATGAGCTACTCGGACTACTCCAGCGTGGTCGTGAATGGGCGAAAGAACGTCAACACCGCGCAGGAGAACGTGATGCCGTCGTTCGGCACCAACCGCAACGTGATGTGCTATTTCGACGACATCTTCATTTATCTGCGCGCGCGCGCGAACGATGCCGTCCCGCGCGGGCGACCGCAAAAGCGTGCCGACAAGCCCAAGTCCGCCGCAGAAACAGAGGACAGCTGTCTCGGGCCTAGCGGCTGAACTGCACTTCCCGCGGAGGTTTTGGAGTTTCCCGGGGGCTTATGAGAGCACACCATGCTGAGATCCGGGACGGGCACGGGGCGGATCGCCCTTGGCTTATATGCTCTGTGTGCCGCTGCTCTCTGTGTGCCGGTCGCGGCGGGCGACCTTTTGGCGCAGGCTTCCCCTCGGGAATTGTCGCTCGATCTCGTGGATCCCAAGGTGCTGAGGGTCTGCGCCGATCCGCACAACATGCCTTTCTCCACCGAGAGCGGCGGGGGTTTTGAAAACAAGCTCGCGGAGCTGCTTGCCGCGCAATTGGGCAAGGACCTTGCATATACCTGGTATCCGCAAGCGCCAGGCTTCGTGCGCAATACCCTGCGCGCCTACAAATGCGACCTGTTGATGGGCGTTCCGCAAGGTGACGATATCGTGCAGGTCACCAATCCTTATTACCGCACGGCTTACGCCCTGGTGTTCAAGCACGGCAGCGGCCTGGACGGCGTGGATACACTTGCGGACCCGCGGCTCAAAGAGAGGCGTCTGGGAATCGTCGCTGGAACACCTCCCGCCGATTATCTCGTGCGCAACGGCCTCATGACGCATGCAAAGCCTTACCCGCTCGTCGTCGATACCCGTGTTGATTCCTCCGCGGCAGCAATGATGCATGACCTGGCGGCCGGTGAGATCGACGCAGGCGTACTTTGGGGGCCGATGGCCGGCTACTACGCGAGGCAAGCAGGCGCCGAGGTTGGCGTCACGCCGCTGGTCAAGGAGGCCGGCGGTCCGCGTCTTGCCTATTACATCGCCATGGGCGTGCGCCACACCGACCAGGAGTGGAAACGATTGCTCAATCGCAAGATTGCGGAAAACCAGGAGGCAATCAACAAGCTCCTCCTGAGCTTCGGGGTACCGTTGCTCGACGACAAGGATCGACCCCTGTCTGTGGACTCAATGCCAAGATAGAGCATGGGTCGCAGGGGATTCAGGGTCATTGTCCTCGGGGCATTGGCGCTCGCGAGCGGCGGCGCAGCTGCCCAGACCCCCTCCTCAACCGATGAGCCGCAAGGCTATCGCACCGAGAATTATCGCGCTCCGACGCCTGCAACCCTGCGCGGCGCGCGCGTCGTCTCAACCATTGAAGCGCAAGCCATTTGGAGGGAAGCCTCCGCAGCTTTCATCGATGTGCTGCCCCAATTTCCACCTGCGCCGAATCTTCCTGCGGGAACGGTGTGGCAGGGACAGCGCCGATATGACATCCCGGGAAGCACTTGGCTCCCGGACACGGGATACGGCGAGCTTTCGCCGGCAGCGGAAGCCTATCTGAAAACGGGTTTGGAGCGGATCACGGGCGGCGATTATGCGAAGCAGCTGGTGATGTACTGCCAGCGCAATTGTTGGATGTCGTGGAACGCAGCCAAGCGGGCGGTGATGTGGGGATATACCGCGGTGATCTGGTATCCTGAGGGAACCGATGGTTGGCAGGATGCCGGGCTTCCCCTGGAGGAGGCAAAGCCGGCGCCGCATCCCGGCGAGTGAGTGAGCTTACTCCATCGATTGCTGGATCGCCCTGGCGAGGGCAAACAAGCGTTGCTCGATGTGGACGGGCACCTCGCAGGCATAGCTGATGGTCTTGCGCCGCTCGTCGAAAATGCGCGTATCCCAGTCGATGCGGTTGGCCAGATCATCGAGCTTATTCTGGTCGTGGTCCGGCGCATGCTGGAGCTCCCTCAGCTCGGAAAGCTCGAGGCGGATCCTGTCGGCGAACGCAGCTTGTTGGCGAGAAAACCGCTCGAGGCCATCCAACACCTGGCTGTGCTCCTGATTGAGCGTCGAGAACAATCCCGCGAAAAGGAGTTTCCCTTTTTTCTGCCGGTCGGCAGTATCGCCGGCGATAAACTCGGAAACTGCTGCTTCCGCCGCCTCGAGCGGAGTGCGCCGGGCGGCGAGGCGGGCAACCAGATTCCTGATGGCGGGATCGCTTTCCCAGGCGTTGCCGACATCATCAATCGATGGACCTGCCCATACCGCAGCAACCGAGATTTCCGGCACCTTGAGCTGAACACACGGCCAATCGGGAAAGCGCGGATCGGCGGCCATCCCTGTATTTTGCGGGGCAATCCAGACGATTGCCGCGAGAAGGAGCGACAAATACCTCAACACCACCTCAGGGCTCGCCGCGGCGCGCAAGGAATCCGCGCGACGGATCGTAGGCGAGAATTGCGCCGACCATGAACAGGGCTGTGCAGCCGGTCACCACGGCAAGGGAAGTCCAATTGATCTGTTGGTAGAGAGCGAAACGGACAAGCTCCACCGCGTGAGTGAACGGGTTGAGCTCGCAGACATAGTAAAGCCAGAGGCTTCCTTCCCGCACGCGCCACAGCGGGTAGAGGGCTGACGAGGCGAAAAACATCGGGAAGATCACGAAATTCATCGCGCCCGCGAAGTTCTCCAGTTGCCTGCTGACCGACGACATGAGCATCCCGAGCGCCCCCAGCATGAGCCCGGAGAGGATCAAGGCCGGCAGAACGGCGACATAGCCGAGCGGGGGCGGCTCGATGTCCCAGAACCAGGCAATGGCCAGAAACGTGTAGACCTGCGGAAGTGACACAGCCATCCCCGCGACCAGCTTCGATACGAGGAGAAACCACCGGGGCAGCGGACTTACCAGGAGCGTGCGCATGTTCCCCATCTCGCGGTCATAGACCATGGAGAGCGAGGACTGCATGCCGTTGAACAGTTGGATCAGCAGCATCAAACCGGGTGTGATGTAGACCTCATACAAGACGTAGGTATCGTAGGGAGGGATGATGGAGAGCCCGAGGACTTGCCGAAAGCCCGCGGCGAAGATGAAGAGCCATACCAGAGGGCGCACGAGCGCGGCGACGAAGCGCTCGCGCTGATGAAGAAAACGCAGCCCTTCTCGCCAGACGATGCCTTTAAGGCAGACGGCGTACTGCAGCGGCGTGAACCCCGCCGCCCCTTGGAAGGCGAGAACCTGCGTGCTCATGAGCCCTCATGCGCGGCTTCGCTGGCTTGCGTCAAATGAATGAAGCCCGAGCGGATATCGGCAGCGCCGGCGATCTTGACAATGTGTGCGGCTGTTTCGTGCGCAAGAACGCGGCCTTGGTGGAGCACAACCACATGATCGTCTACGGTGACCTCGTCGATGAGATGCGTGGCCCAGAGTACCGTGACCCCGGTTTCGACCAGGCCGCGCACGCGCTGCAGGATGCTGGCCCTTGATTTGATGTCGAGCCCTACCGTCGGCTCATCCAGCAGCAATAGAGACGGCTTGTGAAGCAGCGCGCGGGCAATTTCAACCTGACGCATCTGCCCGCCGGAAAGATTGCGCACCTTGTCATCGGCCCGTTCGGAAAGTCCGATACCGGCCAACACCTCCTGGACGCGCGCTCTTGCATGTTGCTTGCCGATGCCGTGCAAGGCGGCGTGGTAGGTCAGGTTCTGCGCGACTGAGAGATCGAGGTCGAGAGTGCGCGGCTGGAATACCACGCCGAGCATGCGCAAGGCTTCGCTCGGCTCGCGGGCGATGTCATGACCGAACACCCGGATGGAGCCATGCTGGATCGCGTAGAGACGCGTGATCAGCGAGAACAGTGTGCTCTTTCCTGCGCCGTTTAGACCGAGCAAAACGGTGAACGTGGATGGCGCAACCGAGAAGCTCACGTCGATGAGCGCCCGACGCGCTCCATAGCGATGGCTCACGCCCCCTATGGCCAACGTGGAACCGTCGATCTGTCTCATACCTGCCTGTCTGCCGGTGGACACCTCCGCATTGATCGAGACGGTCCCTCGGATTTTGCGACTGTTACTTCCGTGAGATTGCAACGCCCCACGGTAATTCCCCCACCTGGATGCTTTTGATCACCTTGAGACTGGCGACGTCAATGACGGAGATGTCGTTCGATATCCCGTTGGTGGTCAGAAGGTACTTCTCATCCGGTGTGAACGCCGTGTGCCAGACGCGCTGGCCGACCAGAAGATATTTCTGCACCGCATGCGTTGCACCGTTTACCACTGCGACGCGATTGGCGGGGCCGAGCGCCACAAAGCCGGTCTTGCCGTCCCCGGTGATGCTGATCCCGACTGCCTGGATGGCCTCCTTTCGCAACCCCGGTATCTCGAATGTGATTTTGGCCTTCACCTCGTGCTTTACCGGGTCGATGACGCTGACCGTTCCTCCGATCTCGGATGATACCCACAGCTCCGAGCCGTCGCGTTTGAACTCGGCAAAACGCGGGCGTGCATCGACCAGCACGTTTGCGACGATCCGGCGCGTCTCGGTGTCGATGAAATGCGCCATGTTGGTCGTCTCCGACGTGTTGACGAGGATCTTGCCGTCGGGACTGATGCCCATGCCTTCGGGCTCTACACCCACCTGCACCTCGCCGACGCGGGCGCGGCTCGCGAGATCGATGATGGTCACCGTATTGTCATTCTCGTTCGCGACGTAAAGGACTCTGCCGGTTGGATCCTGGGTGAACAGCTCGGGATCGGGGCCGGACGGCAGGGTGGCGACGATTTCGTTCGTCGCCGTGTCGATCATTTGAATTGTGTCGTCGTCTCCGACTGCGACCAGAACGAGCTTTCCGTCCTTGGTCAGCTCGATGCCGCGGGGCCTCTGGCCGACCTTGATCGTCCCTGTCAGCGCGAGCTTGTCGGTATCGACTATGCTTATGGTATTGCCCTTCTCGTTCGAGATGTAGGCAGTGAACGCGCTTGCCTGGACATGCGCCGCAATGAGCAGGGCAGTGCCGAGCAGCATGCTGCGAACGCCATCCGGTTTCATCGCAACCCGGCTTACTGGAGCCTGCATTTCGTCTCTGGCCGGTCCACGCCGAGCGTATCCAGCTCCGATACCTGATGCAGAAATCCTTCCTGCGGAGAGACCGAGACCACCATTCTGCCGTCTGTCAACAGGATCGGCTGTCGAAGCTGCAGGTTCCAGTCTCGCAGCGTCAAGCGCTGTCCCTTGAAAGCGGCGAGGGCAAAGTCCGGGCCCTTTAGAAAATCGAGCACTGTTCCTGGGTCGAAGGAACGCGTTCTCGCCGCGGCCTCTCCGATCATGCGCACCGCGGACCAGGCCTGCATGTCGCGTGCGCTCATTCGCCGGTTGAACATCTTCATGAACCGATTCTGCATCTGCACGGCTCCCCACTGATCGAAAGACGGATCCCAGCTGGTCGGAATGAGGCCGGCGGAGCCTGCCACCGGCCTGGGATCCCAGGTCCGGTACGGCAGATAGCCGGCAAAGACCTCGCTCTCGTCGGCGGCCACGAGAACGTCGTAGGCGGGGGCGCCTTGGGTGAAGACGGGCAGCTGCCGTTGTATTTGTGCAATGCCGCTGTCTGTCCTGCGCGCGCCGCCAGTGTCCTCGAACACCTTCTCTTGCACTATGCGCGCTCCGAACCGCTTCGCCGACCGTCGCAGTGCGTCGCCATACAGGCGGTCCTCGGGGTGGGAGCCGACAACCAGGAGCCATTTACGCCACTGCTTCCAGACCAGGTACTGTGTCAGCCCATCGGCCAGCATGGAGCGGGTTGGAGCGACATGGATCACGTTGCCGCGGCAGTCCTCCTCACGCAAACGGTCGTCGGGCGCAGCGACGTTGAAGAACAGGACATTGCGCGGGCGTCTGGCGTCAGCGAGCTTTACCAGCAGATCTGGTCCTACGTCGGCGATGACGAAGGCAGTGCCCCCCTGGATGAGCGCATCAGCGGCCGTATCCTGACGTGGTGAGGCTCGCACCTCCTCCAGCGAGAATTGCTGGTCCAGGAACCTGCCCGTGGTGTTGTTATCGGCGATCCCGAGCCGGGCGCCTGCCACTCCGTTATCATCTGCCGGTATATCGATAAGGGAGAGACGGGACTTCGACTCTGACTCACGAAGATAAACTATCCTCAGCTCGGCAGCGTCCGCGCAAGCTGCCATCCAGGCGAAGAGCGCGATTATTACCAAAAACAGGCGCATCGAATAGCCGCTCATGGTCGGCTCCCCGCATTGGCTATCGAACTGCCCTTCCTTGCGGAAGGCAAGCGTCGGCTTGTGTGTCTCTGCAAACACAGAAGTCCCGATTTTCTTGCGGCGGAGAGGACATCGCAGGACAAGCGCGCGGGAATGTCCGAAAATAGAGGGGGCAGTGCGGAAAGCTCAGTGTTGCGTATGCATGGTCGCGTTGGCAGTCCCGGTCGTACGACCGTCTTGGGGCTTCGTGTCATCTCCCGCGGCCTGCTGAGCGCCGTCGGCTTCGCCGTAGCGGCATCGCACGTATTCGCCGAGGAGAGCTCCGTCACTCTCCCGGAAGTCAGGGTCATTGCCAATACGCCATTGGCCCCGCCCAGTCCCCGGCGAGCCGCCCGGGCAGCAGAAAGGTCGGCGCCGCGTGCGCCTGAACCCGAACCGACGCGCGGCAGCGCCGAGCGTCCGTCGCGGCAGGCGGTGGCCGCCCCACGCAGCGCCGCCCCCGCGCAAGCCCCCACTCCAGCCGCGCCGGCCGTCAGCGATCCGGCCCTGATCGAGCGCGACAAGATCCCGGCCAATGTCCAGACGCTTTCGGCCAGCGATTTCGATCACTCCAGAGCCCCCGGCTTGCTCGATGCGATGTCGAGAGGCCTGCCCGGCGTGGCGCTGGAGGATCAGACCGGAAACGAGTTTCAGCGCGACCTCGACTACCGCGGTTTTACCGCATCCCCCGTCATCGGCACCCCGCAGGGTCTCGCGGTCTATCAGAACGGAGTTCGGGTCAACGAAGTTTTCGGAGACATCGTCAACTGGGACTTCATTCCGGAAAGCGCCATCAACCGCATGACCCTGATGCCCAGCAATCCGGTTTACGGCCTCAATGCCCTGGGCGGCGCCATCTCGATCGATATGAAAAACGGCTTCACCTACCAGGGGGGCGAGGCAGAGTTGCGCGGCGGCTCGTTCGGGCGGCGCTCCGCTTTGATCCAGCAAGGAGGACAGGTCGGCAACCTTTCGGGTTATCTCGCCGCCGATGCCATCAACGATGACGGCTGGCGCCTCTATTCACCCTCGAAGCTTCGGCGCATCTACACTGACCTCGGCGCCCGGGGTGACCGGTCCGAATTCCACATCACGTTTACCGGCGCCTCCAACAATTTCGGTGCCGCCGCGGCAACCCCGATCGAGCTGCTGAACAGGAGCTGGGCGAGCGTCTACACCGTGCCGCAAAGCGTCCAAAACCAGCTTGCCTTCCTGACTGCGAGCGGCAGCTGGAATCCGACGGATACTCTGTCGCTGCAGGCAAATGCGTACTACCGCGGATACTGGCAGCGACACGTCGACGGCAACGGCACCTCCGCGCAGAGCTGTCCGGCTCCGGACGCAGGAGATGATTCAGACCTAGGAACAGCAACCCAAGCAGCTTTTTTGTGCTTTCCCGATCTCAACGGCAATCTGAGCAATCTCATCGGTCTCAACGGGCTGCCGGTCGTAGCCACGGACCTGCTCGCCAACAGCACCCTGGGCGAGATCGACCGCACGTCCACGGCAGCAAACAGCTTTGGCGGCTCCGTCCAGGCGGCTACCAACGCCAAGATTTTTGGCCAGGACAACCGATTCGTCATCGGCGCCAGCAGCGACAACGGTCACGTGCAGTTCAACACGACGAGCGAGCTCGGAACGATAAATCCCGATACCTGGCCGTGGGTGCAAGGCGTGGGGATCTACATCAACCAGCCCTCCGGCGATGTAGCGCCTTCCGAAGTGCTTGCGCTGACGCGCTACACCGGAATTTACACGACGGATACCCTTGATCTGACGTCGAGGCTGTCGCTGACCTTCGGCGGCCGATACAATGTTGCCCAGATCAGCCTGCGCGATACCTTGGGCAACAACACGGGCCTCAACGGCGATCACAGCTACAGCCGGTTCAACCCGGTGATCGGCCTGACCTTCAAGGTGACACCCAACGTCACCGCCTACGCCGGCTATGCGGAAGCCAACCGCGCGCCCACTCCGCTCGAGCTTGGCTGCTCCGATCCGTTGCGGCCGTGCCTCCTCGACAACGCCCTGGTCGGCGACCCGCCGCTCCGGCAGGTGGTCTCGCACACCTACGAGGCCGGGTTGCGCGGGCAGTATGGCGCCGGCGGCAAGCAAGGCCTCTTCACCTGGAACGCGGGCGTGTTCCACGCGGTGAGCACCGACGACATCATCAACGTCGCAAGCCCGTTGCCGGGACACCAGTATTTCCAGAACGGCGGCAGCACATTGCGCCAGGGCATGGAGGCCGGCGCTGCGCTCAAATGGGATCGCTGGAGCCTTTATGCCAACTACACGCGGGTAGACGCCACGTTCCAGAGCGTGCTGATATTGTCGTCGCCCAACAATCCGTTCGCCGATGCCAACGGCAACATTTTCGTCGTCCCCGGCGATCGCATTCCTGCGGTGCCGAATTATCGCTTCAAGACCGGAGCCGAGGCAAAGGTCACCGATCAGTGGACGGTGGGAGCGGACATCAATGCGATCGGCAGTCAATATCTCGTCGGCGATCAATCAAACCAGAACCCGCAAGTGCCGGCGTATTGCTTCGTGAACCTGCACTCGACGTATCAGATAACGAAGAACGTCGAGGTGTTCGGGCTGGTGCGCAACCTCTTCAACCAGCGCTACTATACGTTCGGTACCTTCTTCCAGACCGATTCGTTCTCCTACCTCAACTTGACGGATCCCCGCACCTTCGTTCCCGGGGCGCCGCTTGCAGCTTATGCCGGCCTGCGCGCACGATGGTAGAAAGCCTGCGGTGTGTATTGTTCGGGGGTTGCGAGCCATGCCTCGCCTCTAGGAGCAAGGATCTTCACGTCACACCGATGGACCCATCACTCGATCACCTCGTCGGCGGTGGCGAGCAGCGTCTGCGGGACGGTGAGACCGAGCGTCTTGGCCGTCTTGAGATTGATGACCAGCTCGAACTTGCTCGGTGCCTGGACGGGAAGCTCGCCTGGCTTGGCGCCCTTCAGGATGCGGTCCACATAGCCGGCGGAGCGGCGAAACAGATCGCCTGTGTCGACCCCATCGGAAATGAGCCCGCCGCTCGTCACGAAATAACGGAACGGGTAGACCGCCGGCAGGCGGTATCGCTCCGCAAGTGCCACAAGCGTGTCGCGATGGCCGGTGTTGAAGCTATCAGGCAGGGGTATCAGGCCACCTTCCGGCTCCGCCGCGAACGTCGCGATGGCGCTGCCAAGCTGGGCGCCTTCGCGAACGGGGATGGCGGTCGTCTCGACTGCGAGGGACGGCGCCGCGGCTGCCATCACATCGATGAAAGAATGGCTGAACGGTGCCGTCTGCGGGTTGAAGACGAGCCCGACTCGCCCGACATGCGGGGCGACCTGTTTGAGCGTCTCCAGCCACTTGCCGCCCATGGAGAACTCGAAAGTGACGAACCCGGTGACGTTGCCCCCGGGGCGCGCCAGACCGGAGACGAATCCTCGGCCGAGCGGATCGGTGACCTGCACAAATACGATCGGAATGGTTTTGGTCTCCGCCAAGATGGCCGCGACCGCCGGGGTCGTCACACCTACGATCAGGTCGGGTTTTAATTCGACCAGCTCCTTGGCGAACGCCCGCATCCGCTCGGTCTCGCCAGGAGTGCGGCGAATGTCGAATTGGAGGTTGCGACCCTCCACCCATCCGAGCTCGCCCAATGCTTGCTGGAAGACCGCGATACGCGCCTCTCCTTCCGGATCGCGCTCGGCGATCCCCATCAGCACCCCGATGCGCCGCATGCGGTCAGCGGGCTGCGCGCGTGCGGCGAGCGGGCAGGACGCCGCTGCACCCAGCAGCCTCATGAATTCACGTCGCGCCAAGCGATCGACGAACGGCATCTGACGTCCAACGGCCAGAGAGCACGGACCCGTGATGATAGCGAGCCGGAAGCGACCAGTCAGCGGGCATGAAGGCGATTTCCCGAGCCAATACCCGCCCAGATCACAGGTGCACGCCGCAGGTTTTTGAGCAGCAGTGCCGCTGGCGATTACGGTCAAGCGACGTTGTGGCGCTGCCACTCTTGTGGCGCTGCCACTCTCTGGCGAGTCAGCGCTTCCATGCTATGATAGCCGGCGAAAGGCTTCCTTGACCCGGCTCGCCCGGAGAAGGTCGGAGGTTCCACATGCGCGGCAGCAAGCTGACCGGCTCCTTCGTGGCGCTGATCACGCCGTTCAACAAGGACGGGTCGGTGGATTTCGCGGCCTTCCGAGCGCTGCTCGAATTCCAGGAGGAGCATGGCACGCGCGCGGTGCTGATCATGGGCTCGACCGGCGAGACGTCGATGCTCTCTCTCGAGGAGAAAAAGCGCATCATCGTTGAATGCGCCAAGATGAAGAGCGCGCGCCTGCCGATCTTCTTTGGCGCAACGGGCAACAACACCGAAAGCACCATCGCCAATGTGCGCTTTGCCAGGGATAACGGCGCCGACGGCGCGATACTGGCGGCGCCCGCCTATATCTGCGCGCCCGAAGCCGACGTCGAGCGCTTCTTCCTCGACGTGGCGGATGCGACCGACCTGCCGCTCGGCATCTACAACAATCCGCCCCGGGTGACGAGCGACCTGCATTGGGAGCAACTGTTGCGGATCTTCAGACACCCGAGCTACATCGTGCACAAGGAATCGACCGCGCGTGTCGGACAGGTGGCGCAGGTGCTTGCCGGCAACCCGGACGTGTCGGTGATGTGCTGCGACAGTCCGAATCTCGGGCTTGTCGTTCCGACCATGAGCCTCGGGGGCCACGGCACCGCCAATATGACCGGCAACATCGCCCCCGCCGAGCTCGCGACCATTTCGACCCCGTGGACGAGCTATCGCGAGGCGGAGGATTTCCGCAGCACATATTTACGCATGCTGCCGCTCCTGCATTTCACCTATTCCGCCATCAATCCGGTCGCCGTCAAATCGCTGATGAAGGCGCTCGGCCTTCCCAGCGGCGAGCTGCGCAAGCCGCTCTCCGGGCTCGATGCGGCAGCGCTAACGAAGGGCGTCCGCGTCGTTCAGGAGCTTGGGCTCGACCGGCGCTACGGCTACAAAGTGTCGCCAATCTCGGCCGTCGCAGCGTGAGGGCCGCGTTCGGCCAAAGCATGCAAGGCGCGCCTTTCAAACCCGCTCCTGTGGCGTTAGGGTCGCGGTAGGCAATGACGAGCGCGGGGATCATTTTTCGCAGTGCGCTCGCGGTTGCGCTGATCGTAACGGCGCCGCAGGTTGCAACAGCACAGACCTATCCGTCCCGCACCGTGAGCGTGGTCGTGCCGTTTCCGCCGGGTGGATCGGTCGATGGCGTTGCCCGCATCCTGGTCCAGAAGCTCAACGAGACGGTCGGGCAGCATTTCATCGTCGAGAACCGCGCAGGCGGCGCCTCCGGTATCGTCGGCGCCAATGCGGTGTCCAAGGCGCCGTCCGACGGCTACACGTTGCTGCTTTCCGCTTCCGTGCACGTGATCAATCCGTTTCTCTACAAGAGCGTGCCCTATGACGTGGTGAAGGACTTCACGCCGGTGATGCTCATCTGCGACGGCCCGCTGATCGTGAGCACCACGCCGAGCGTAGCGGCAAATACTCTGAAGGATTTCTTCGATCTGGTGCGCAAGGAGCCGCAGAAATTCACCTTCGGCGCCACCACGATCGGCTCGGCCAGCCATCTCGCCGTCGAGCTGCTCAAGCACGAGGCCGGTCTCGACACTCTGGTCGTCACCTACAAGGGTACTGCGCCTGCACTCACCGACCTTATGAGCGGACAGATTCAGCTGCTTGCCGACCCCATGCTGTCCTCGCTGCCCCTCGCTCGCGGCGGCAAGATCAAGGCGCTCGGGCTCACCAGCTCCAAGCGGGCTGCCGCCGCCCCGGAGATTCCCACGATTGCCGAATCGGGCGTGCGGGGCTTCGACTTCGTCTCGTGGTACGGCCTTTGGGGGCCGAAGAACCTGCCACCCAACGTTTTGGAGACGCTGCAAACAGGTGTCGGCAAGGTGCTGGCGCAGCCCGATGTGAAGGAGCGTTTCCAGCAGCTCGGCTTCGAGCCGCTGGGCATGCGTTCCGAGGGTTTCGCGAGCTACATCCGCAGCGAGATGGCACGGGCGGAGAAGATCATTGCCCAGGCCAACATCAAGGCGGAGTGATTTTGCTCCGAGTCCTTGTGGCCGGCATCGCGCACCCGATGCGTAGGGACCATAGGCACGAATGGCCGCGGGCCGGGTCGCGATCAGTTTGACTCCGAAGCGAGCAGCTGGGTGCGCAGGACCTTGCCGTAATGGGAGCGCGGCAGGCTGGCGACGAAGCGGATGGAGCGTGGCTTCTTATAGCCCGCAAGCTGCGAGCGGCAGTGCTCGATCAGCTCTCTCTCGCTGGCCGAGATTCCGCGCTGCAGGACGACGAACGCGGTCACTGCCTCGCCCCATTCCGCGTCGGGCAGGCCCACCACCGCGACCTCGGCGACCGCGGGGTGGCGCGCCAGCACGTCCTCGACTTCCTGCGGAATGATCGTGCTGCTCCCCGAGCGGATCACCTCCTTGATCCGGCCGACGATGAAGAGATTCCCTGCCGGGTCGAAACGGCCGATGTCGCCCGTATGGAGCCAGGCATCGCGCAGCGCGAGCGCGCTCTCGGCCGGATTACGCCAGTAGCCGGCCATGACGTTTCCGCCACGGATGAGAATTTCGCCGGCACCGCCGTGTGCGACATCCGACCCCGCAATTGCGACCTCGTACCCCGGCAGCGCCTGACCGACGGAATGGATGAGTCGCTGGCGCTGCCCACCTTCATCAACCAGCCTGCGCGGCGGCAGATAACAGGTGATCGGCGCTTCCGTGAGCCCATAGAGCACGCCGATCTTGGGCCCGATCAGTTGCAGTGCGCGTTCGAATACTGCCGGGGGTATGCGCGATCCGCCGACATGGATCGCCTGCAGCCGATCGAGCCGCGAATCGCAAGCGCTGAGGTGATCGAGCCAGCGAACGAGCTGGGTGGGCACCAGCGAGGTTCGCGTTGCACCGCTGCGCGCGACGGTGTCGGCAAGGGTTGCGGGATCGAAGCGGCCGAGCGCCACGGTCGCGCCGGCAAACAGATAGGACATCAGGATTACCTGGGCGATCGGCCATAGCGGCCGCACGTTGAGGAAGATGCCGTCCTCACCGATATCGAAGCCGCGGATGGTCGTGCACGCCGCCGTCACCAGGTTGCGGTGGCACAGCATCGCTGCCTTCGGCGTGCCGGTTGTGCCGCCGCTGAGATTGAGCGAGGCGAGATCATTGCCGTCGCCGATGGGCAAGTGCTCGTCGCTCGCATTCTGTAAGAGGTGCTCATAGTCAAGACCGGCGGCGCCTCCGACCGAGATCACCAGCCCCGGGGTTTGCAGCTCGCGAGTGAGCGAAGAGACCGCCGGGACAAGGGAAGCGTGGGTGACGAGTGCGCGCGCTTCCACATGGCGCAGCAGCGCAGCGAGCTCGGCAGCGGTGAGACGCGGATCGAGCGGGACGCGCACGAGTCCCGCCGACATGATGGCGTAATCCGCCTCGAGGTACTCGCGGACGTCCGGCATGAGCAGCGCAACCCGCTCGCCCCTGCGCAGGCCGAGCGCAAGGAGCGCGCTGGCGAAGCGAGCGATGCGCTGCGTGATGTCGCGATAGGTCCAGCTGCCCGCGTCGTCCACAATGGCAGGACGCTCGCCGTAACGCCGTGCGAGCGCCTGCCATTGCGCCCCGATATGTGGCGCAGCGTCCTCCATTCACCAGCCCTGGAGGACCACCCGCCCGGCCACTGCGCGCTGCTCGAGCATGGCATGGCCCTCGGCCGCTTTCGCGAACGGCAGCACACAGCCGATGCAGGGCTTGACCTTTCCTGTCGCGAGCAGGTGAAGCGCGGTATCGACATCGGCAAAGGTGGCGTTGCCGGATCCCGCGATGCGGATGCGCCGCATGATCACGAGCCCCGGATCGAGCTCGACCGGTTGCGCGGCGATATTCCCAAGCACCACCACGGTGGCGTTCTGGGCGCACGCGCGCACGCTCTCGCGGAACGTCCCCGTCACCACGTTGTCCAGCACCGCATCGACGCCCTGCCTGTGTGTGAGCCGCCAGGCCTCGGCACTGAACTTCAGGTTCGCGCTGACGATGACCTCGTCGGCCCCTGCCGCGCGCACCGCTTGCGCTTTTTGCTCGGAGCTGGTGACGGCAAGCACGCGCGCCTGCACGCTCTTTGCGACTTGAATCTGATGCAAGCCCAGTCCACCGCCCGCCCCGGTCACGAGCACGGTCTGGCCGGGTGCGGCCGCTGCAACACCAAGAGCCGCGCGGACGCTGGTGCCGACCGGGCAGACCGCAAGCGCCGCCGCGGTCATATCGAGCGGATCGGGAATCGCGATGGCGTTGTGCGCAGGCACGCAGGCGAACTCGGCGTAGCCGCCGGCTCCCTCCTCGCCGAGCACACGGCTTTTGCGGCAGAGATCATGCCGGCCGCGCCGACAGTCGCGGCAGCTGCCGCAGAACAGGCGCTGATAGATCACCACGCGCTCGCCGATGCGTTGCGATGGGATGCCGTCTCCGGCGGCGACAATCTCGCCGGCGATCTCGTGGCCGAGAACGCGTCCGGGGCGGCCGCCGATCTTGCCCGCGCGGGACAGCACGTCGTGATAGCAGATGCCGGCGGCGTGGATGCGCACGAGCGCATCGCCCGGACCGGGCTCCGGCCGCTCGACCTCGCGGGCTTGGAGCACGTCGGGCGCGCCGAACGCTTCGAACCTGACCGCCTGCATGCGCGCCATCAAGCCTCACCTTGGCTTGGCAAAAGCGGCCGCCCCCTGGCGGTAATCGTCGGCACCCTCGACCTGCGCCCTGGCCGCTGCAATCTCGGCGCGTTCGGCCTCCAACAGCCGGCGGGAGAAGACGGCGAGGCGCTTCGTCGCCTGCACCGCTGCCGGCGGGTAGGCCGCGATTGTCTCCGCCCATCTCTGTGCCTCGGCGGCAGCATCCTCGACCACGGCGTTGAGGAGACCCCAGCGCAAGCCCTCCTCGGCCGAGATGTTGCGGGCGAGCAGCAGCATTTCCAGCGCGCGCGCGCTCGGCATGACTTGCGGCAGGCGCAACGCGCTCACGGCCGAGATCATGCCGTGGCGCACCTCGGGATAGCCGAGGACGGTGTCCCGCGCCGCAACGCGCAGATCGCAATGCAAGGCGAGCGTCATGCCCATGCCCACGCAGTAGCCGTTGAGCGCGGCAATGACAGGCTTGTCGAGCGCTATGCCGACGCCGGGGATGGCGCGCATAAGGGTATCCGTCGTGACCATGCGGCCGGTGCGGTTGATCTCCTTGATGTCGGAGCCGGCGCAAAAGGCCCTGCCGCCGGCGCCGGCGATCACTGCAACATGCACGGCGGGATCATCGGCAAGCTCCTGCCAGATTGCACCGAGGAGCTCCTTTGCCGGCACGTCGAGCGCGTTGAGCGCCTGCGGGCGATTGAGCGTGATGACGGCCACCCCGTTTTTTCGCTTGTCCAGAAGGATGCTCGCGTGCGCGCTCATCGCGACGTCCTCGATACCGCAGCAATCGCTCGATCTCGTCGCGTCATAACAGGCGGCGTGCGGCGTGCAAGAGAGCTCCGGACGACCAACCGCTCCCGTCGTAAACGCAGTCGTGTCAATGTGTGATCGACATTGTGCCGACGGGTGCTTCATGAAACTTCCACGTTCAGAATTCTTGCGTCTCGCCGCCGGTGGCCTCGTGCTGCCGGCATTGGAACGCGATGCGAGTGCACAGGCCTATCCGAGCCGACCGCTGCGCATCGTAGTCGGTTCTTGTCCCAGCGGGACACAGCGCGTCGTTCCTGCGAAAACACCAGGGCTTGCCACGGTAGCCGCAGAGCTCGGCGGTGGTTCAAACCCGGTCGTAAAAGGGAGCATCTTCGTTGTGGCTAGCTGGACGCTGGTCGGTGAATCCCGCAGCGCGTTCTGCTAGCGTCGGTGCCGCCATGGATGCCCTGCGCGCGCCAAGTCCTCCCGGCTTCGAGCAAGCTCCGCCGGCCGAGAGCGCCTCGCGTCCGACGCCGGTGATGGAGCAATACCTCGAGATCAAGGCCGCCAATCCGGATTGTCTCCTGTTCTACCGGATGGGCGATTTCTACGAGCTGTTTTTCGACGATGCCGAAGTCGCAGCGCGGGCGCTCGGCATCGTGCTCACCAAGCGGGGCAAGCATCTCGGCCGCGACATCCCGATGTGCGGCGTCCCGGTGCATCGCGCCGACGAATACCTGCAGCGGCTCATTCTGCAGGGACATCGCGTCGCGGTCTGCGAGCAGCTCGAGGATCCCGCCGAAGCGCGCCGCCGCGGCGGCAAAACGGTGGTGCGGCGCGATGTCGTGCGCCTTGTTACCCCGGGCACGCTGACGGAGGACGCGCTGCTCGACCCGCGGCGCAACAATTATCTGCTCGCGCTCACCCGCGCTCGCGCAAGCGGCGGGGACGAGAGCCGGTTTGCGCTGGCTTGGATCGATATCTCGACCGGGGAGTTCCGGCTGGCGGACCGCGACCGCGCCGGACTTGCCGCCGAGGTCGCCCGGCTCGAGCCGGGCGAGATCATCGTCTCCGATGCCCTCTACGATGATCCCGAGCTTGCGCCCTATCTGCGCTCGCTGCCGCGGGTGACGCCGCTTGCCCGCGACGTGTTCGACGGATCGACCGCGGAGCGACGGCTTGCCGGCTATTTCGGCGTCTCCACCACCGAGGGGTTCGGAACGCTGTCGCGGCTCGAGCTCGCGGCGGCGGCGGCCTGCATCAGCTACATCGAGCGCACCCAGCTCGGGGAGCGTCCACCGCTCTCGCCACCGGCGCGGGAAGCGCAAGGCGCGACACTGCAGATCGATCAGGCGACGCGCGCGAACCTCGAGCTCGTGCGCACGCTTGCCGGCGAGCGGCGCGGAAGCCTGCTTGCCGCGATCGACCGCAGCGTCACGGCGGCCGGCTCGCGCCTGCTGGCGCAGCGGCTCGCCGCTCCGCTTACCGACCCGCAGGCGATCGGAGCCCGGCATGACGCGGTTGCCTACCTCGTGGACGAAGCGAATCTGAGGTCCGATCTGCGCGGACGGCTCAAATCCGCGCCCGACCTCGCGCGCGCATTGGCGCGGCTCGTCGTCGATCGCGGCGGCCCGCGCGATCTTGCCGCGATCCGCGACGGCATCCTTGCAGCCGCTGCCGTCGCCGCCGAGCTGGAACGGTCCGCGCAGGCGCCGCAGGAATTGGCGCAGGCGGCAAAGGGATTGCGCCGGCCCGATCCCGCGCTCGCGGCCAGGCTTTCGGCTGCGCTTGCCGACGAGCTTCCTCACCTCAAGCGCGACGGCGGCTTCGTGCGCCCCGGCTATGACCGCGCACTCGATGACGCGCGGGCGTTGCGCGACGAATCGCGCCGCGTCATCGCGGCGCTGCAAGCGCGTTATGCCGAGGCAACTGGGGTGCGTGCGCTGAAAATCCGGCACAACAACGTGCTCGGCTATTTCGTCGAAGTGAGCGCCCAGCACGGCGAGAAGCTGCTTGCTCCCCCACTCAATGCGACCTTCATCCACCGTCAGACACTGGCCGGCCAGGTGCGTTTCACCACCACGGAGCTGGGCGAGCTCGAGGCCAAGATCGCGAGCGCGGCCGAACGGGCGCTCGGGATCGAGCTTGCCGTCTTCGATGATCTCGCCTCGGCGGTCACCGCAGCGGCGGACACTATCAAGCGTGCGGCCGAGGCGCTCGCCGTGCTCGACGTGGCGAGCGCGCTCGCCGAGCTCGCCTGTGAGCGCAGCTTTGTGCGCCCGCAAGTCGATGGATCACTCGACTTTGTCATCGAGGGCGGGCGCCATCCGGTCGTGGAGCAGATGCTCGCGGCCGAGGGCGGCACCTTCGTCGCTAACGATTGCGATCTTTCGCCGCCGCATCCCGACAGTGAAGGGCGCATCTATCTGCTCACCGGCCCCAACATGGCGGGGAAGTCGACCTATCTGCGCCAGAACGCGCTGATTGCCATTCTCGCGCAAATGGGATGCTTCGTGCCGGCACGGCACGCCAGGATCGGCGCCATCGACCGGCTGTTCTCGCGCGTGGGGGCCGCGGACGATATTGCGCGCGGGCGCTCGACCTTCATGGTGGAAATGGTGGAGACTGCCGCTATCCTCAATCAGGCGGGGACGCGCTCGCTGGTCATTCTCGACGAGATCGGCCGCGGCACGGCGACGTTCGATGGGCTCTCCATCGCCTGGGCGACGATCGAGCATCTGCACGAGAACAACCGCTGCCGCGCCCTGTTCGCAACGCATTTTCACGAGCTGACCACCCTGGCAGCAAGGCTGCCGCGGCTGTTCAACGCGACGATGCGGGTCAAGGAATGGCATGGTGAGGTCGTGTTCCTGCATGAGGTGATGGCGGGCGCGGCCGACCGCAGCTACGGCATCCAGGTCGCCAAGCTCGCGGGCTTGCCTCCGACCGTGATCGAGCGCGCCAAGGCGGTACTGGCAAAACTCGAGGCCGAGGATCGCGCGTCCCCGCGGGGATTTGAAGATCTGCCGCTGTTCGCCGCCGCGCCCGCCGTGCCGCAGCCGGGGCCGCGCGAAGCGACATCCGAGGCCGTCATGGCCGTCATGGCAGCCCTTCACCCCGACGACATGTCGCCGCGCGAGGCGCTGGAAGCGCTTTACGCCTTGAAGGCGAAGGCAGCGGCGGTCAAATGACACGCCTCTTGCTGATCCTCGTGGCGTGGATTTACGCCGCCGCCGTTGCGCAGGCGCAGTCCTATCCGCTGCGGCCTATCACCATCACGGTGACGGCCGCCCCCGGCGGGGTAACCGATGTGGTGGGACGCGCGATCGGGCAGCGGCTATCTGAGAGCTGGGGACAGCAGGTGGTCATCGAGAACAAGGGCGGCGGGGCGCATGTGCTCGGCGCTGCCGCGGTCGCCAAGTCGGCAGCTGACGGCTATTCGCTCCTGCTCGCAGAGGCGGGCGCGTTCGTGATCAACCCGACCCTCTACGGTAAGGGCAAGCTTCCGTATGACGAGAAGGATTTCATCCCGATCACCGGGCTCGTGCGCATCCATCAGGCCCTGCTCGGTCACCCCTCCCTTGCGGCAACAAACGTTCGCGAGTTGATCGCGCTCGCCCGCAAACTACCGGGAGAGCTCACTTACGCCACGGCCGGCATCGGTTCCGCGCTGCACATGAACATGGTCCTGTTCGCGAGTATGGCAGGACTGAAGCTTCAGCCTGTGCATTATCGCGGCGCGGCGCCGGCGCTTGCGGATGTGATCGCCGGGCATGTCAGTCTCATGTCGCTCAGCGTCAGCGCCGCGCTGCCGCCGGCCCAAAGCGGACAGGTGAGGATCTTCGGGATCGGCAGCCCGCAACGTCTTGCCGCGGCGCCCGATATACCGACTGTGGCCGAGAGCGGGCTTCCCGGCTACGAGGCAAGCTCCTGGTTCGGATTGTTTGCACCTGCGGGAACCCCGCGCGAGATTGTCCTGAAGATCAACAAAGAAGTCACTGGCATCCTCGACGAGCCGGAATTTCGCGAGAAATTCCTCGGCCCCCAGATTTTCGAGCCGATGGCGAGCTCGCCGGAGGAGTTCGCGGACTACATCGAGGCACAGAAGGGCAAATGGAGCAGCCTCATCCGCCAACAGCACCTTACGATTCAATAGGACAGTTTGACCCAGATCGGCCGCCCCGATTTGTCGCGTAGCCTTACAGCAACGCCGGCAGCCAGCGGCGCACGATCCAGAGCGCGCCGCTCCAGGCGACGGTGATCGCAAGGCCGGCAGCATAGGCCCACCACACGCCGATCGGCTCGGCCAGATAGTGCACGCCGAGAAAGGCGAGACCGAGCCCGACCAGCGGCGGCTCGGCATGAGCGAACACCGCGCTTGCCGCCTTGCCGCCCGCGTGCGCGTGCAGGATCACGACGAACGTCCCCATCACGATCGGAAAAACGGCAAACGTACCCGAAGCAAACGAGCCGATGCGATGGCTCACCGTCGTGACCACGCCAACCACCAGCGCCGCCGCGGCCGCGCGCAGCGGGAGATCATAACGCCTGCGTGCGATGTCTTTGCGCGTGAAAGCATAGCGGCGAAAGCGTGCCGAGGCCGGTATGGCGATCCCGAACGCCATCGCATTGAGCGCCAGCGCGCGCCCTGGTGTCCAGTCGATCAGCCGCAGAGCAGCGGCCGCACAAAACCACACCAGGATGGCGATGCTGATGCTGAGCGCCACCCCGTGACGTTGCGCCAGCCAGGCATAAGTGAGCGCAAAGATCGCGACCACCGCATTCGTCGCGGCGCTGCCGATGGCGCTTGCCGCAATGAAGGAGGGCGGATGCTCCAGTGCCAGAATGAGATAGGCCGCGCCCGCGGCGGTCGGCAGCGTCGCGATCAGCGCTCCAATGAATGGGCCGCTGCGCTCGACCGCAACCGAGGCTCCCACCACGATCGCTGCCGTGAGCGCCATTTTAAGCGCCAGCTCGCACCAGAACAGGAGCTCAGCAGGGATCACAAGCAAGTCGTGCTCATGAGCTCGCAGGGCGAAGCGTGCCCGCTCAGAAGCGAGTGAGCTTCACCTCGATTGACGGAGCGCTCCTGAGAGTTTGATAGACGACACAGTAACGCTCCGTAAGCTTGAGCAGCTGATCGACCTTGTCCTGGGGCGCATCGGTTTCCACGTCGAAACGGAGCCGCATTTGCGCAAAACCGACGGGCGCGTCCTTGGCAACTCCCAACGTGCCGCGGAAATCGAGGTCGCCTTCGGCGGATACGGTACCGGACTTGAGGCTAATGTCGAGCGCGGTCGCTACCGCTTTCAGGGTAACACCGGCACAGGCCACCAGCGCCTCGAGCAGCATGTCCCCGGAGCACAGCTCGAGGCCGGAGCCCCCCGTGGCGGGATGGAGCCCGGCGACAGCGAGCGCGCGGCCGGTCTCGACCTTGCAGGCGATATGCGCCGCATCGAGCGTACCCTTTGCCTTCAAGGTAATGTAGGCGGATTGCGGATCGCTTTTATAGCGATCCTTCAGCGGCGCCTGCATTGCGCGCAAAGCCGTAGAGTCCATGATCATTCCCTCTCGCCTACCACCACAGTCCTCCGCCTGCCGCCGCCCTGGTCTCGCCCTCATCGATAATCGCCGCGCGTTCGAGTGAGCGGTCGAGCGCCGCGAGCACGCGGCGCTTGGCAAAATCGAATGCCGCCGACTGGCGGTCGCGCGGACGCGGCAAGTCGCAGCGGATCTCCTCGTAGACCCGTCCGGGATGCGCCCGCATGACCATGATCCGGTCCGCCAGCACGATCGCCTCCTCCACGTCATGGGTCACCATCACCAGCGTCGGCTTGGCATCAGCCCAGAGATCGAGCAGATGGTCCTGCAGGTCGACGCGAGTAAAAGCATCCAGCGCGGAGAACGGCTCATCGAGCAGCAGCACCTCCGGGCGCGGCACCAAGGCGCGCGCAAGGGCGACCCGCTGGGCCTGCCCTCCGGAGAGCTCGCGCGGCCACATCCTCGCCTTCTCGGCCAGGCCGACACGATCGAGCGCCGCGGCGATCCGCTTTGTCCGTTCCTCCCTGGGACGATGCCCGATGCCAAAGCCGACATTGTCCGCAACCCGCAGCCACGGGAGCAGCCGCGGCTCCTGAAAAACGATGCCGATCTGCTCGCGCGGAGCCGTGATGGCGACGGCGTCGAGCAGCACTGTTCCCTGGGTCGGCGGGTCGAGCCCCGAGATCGCCCGCAGCATGGTGGATTTGCCGCAGCCGGAGCCGCCGATCACCACGAGGATCTCGCCGGGCGCGACCTCGAGCGAGATGCCGTCGAGCGCCCGCACGCCATTGGGATAGATCTTGCCCACGCGCTCGAGCATCAGCATGGCGGCTCTCCTTTACGCGCGGGCGAAGCGGTCTTCCCAGCGCAGGAAAGGCGAGGAGACGAGAACGATGATCCAGTCGGTGGTCTTGCCGAGGATCGCAAACGCGACAATCGCAGCGACGATCTGTGCGGGCTTTCCGAGCTGCTGACCGTCGATCAACAAAAACCCCAGGCCGGTCGAGGCTCCCAGGAATTCCGCCGCCACCACAAACATCCAGCCGAGGCCCAGGCCGGCGCGCAGCGAGATCACATAGGCCGGCATCACCGCCGGGAGCAGGATGCGCTTGACCATGTCCACTCCGGACAGGCGAAAAGCGCGCCCCACCTCGACGATCTTGCGATCTACCGACATCACCGCACCCATCACGCCGAGGTAAACCGGAAAAAATACTCCGACCGCGATGAGCGTGATCTTGGATGCCTCGAAAATCCCGAACCAGAGGATGAACAGCGGCACCCAGGCGATAGAGGGAATTGCACGCAACGCCTGGAGAGTGGGATCGAGGAGGCGCCGGCTCGAGCCGGAATAACCGGCGAGTGCGCCAACGAGCGTACCGGCCGCGACGCCGAACGCGAAACCCCAGCCGACGCGCCACAGCGTCGCAAGCGCGTGTCGCTCGAGCTCGCCCGTTGCAGCGAGATCGGCAAACGTGTTCCAGATCACCGAGGGCGGAGGGATCAGCCGGCCGTTGGACAGCCCGATCCGCACGGCTATCTCCCAGGAGACGGCGAGAACAACAGGCACCAGCAACCCGAGCGCCGGTCCCAGCCAAACGTGCAGCCGTTTCCTCGGGGTTATCTGCTCAACCGGTGCGTGGCCGGTAACCGTCATCAGCGCAACAGACACGGCAGCACCCACAAAATGCAAGTTTGCAGCAGAAAATGGCAGCCCGGACGAGCGAAACAGCATCCGGGCTCAGGCGTCATGCGTGCGCCGCATTTCACTGCGCTGATGCGGCCTATACGCGATCACCGGCCGAAATCAGTTCGCGGCGGTGACGAAGTGATCGTCAATGAGGTCATCGACCGCTTTCCTCACGTCCACGTTGGCGCCGATGATGCCTGCCTTTTGCAAGGCGATGCCGGCCTCCAGGATCGAATCGCGCTGCGGCGGGCCGATCTTGTTGTAGGTGAGCCCGGTACGTTCCTTGAGCTGCTTGTCCACGACGGCACCGTCGAGCTTGGTTACCGAGATGAAGACCTGCTTGAGCTCCGGGTAATTGGCGAGCGCGTATTTTCGCGCCTCCTCATAGGCCGAGATCACGCGCGGCACGATGTCGGGATGATCCTTGGCGAACTCCTCACGTGCGTTGAGGATACCCCAGGTGTTGGCCTCGGGCTTCCGATAGAACAGGCGCGCCCCGTCCTGAAGCTCGTGCTGGGCCATCATCGGGTCGAGCCCGGCCCACGCGTCCACGTCGCCGCGGATGAGCAGGTTGCCCCCATCGGCATGCTGCTGCACGAGGACCGGGACGATGTCCTTGTCGGTAAGTCCGGCGGAGTACAGCGCGCGCACGAGAAAGATATGGGGATCGGTCCCGCGCACCATTGCGACCTTCTTGCCCTTCAGATCCGTGACCTTGTTGATCGTGCTGTCCTTGGTCGTGACGAGCGCGGTCCATTCCGGCCGCGAGTAGACGTAAACCGATTTGATCGGATTGCCGTTGATCCGCGCCACCAGCGCAGCCGAGCCGGCGGTCGATCCGAAATCGATCGAGCCGGCATTGAGGAATTGCAATGCGTTGGAGGAGCTGTTGGTCTGCACCCAGCGAACGGCGATGCCGTCCTTGCCGAGCTCCTTTTCAAGCAACCCCTTTTGCTTCAACAGCATCGAGACCGGGTTGAAGGTCGCCCAGTCGATGCGCACTTCCTTGGGCTTGTCCGCGGCGCAGACCGCTGCCGCGGGAAAAATCGCAGCAAGGAAGGAAAGTGCCAGCAGAGGACGCCGCGAGATCATGGTCATGATGACCTCCATAACAAGGGGCCTCCGCGCGTTCATGTCGCGCGTCGCCCGGGTTGACGAATGCGGGATTTTTCGGCCCGCCGTCAGCTTAGCGAGGGGCAGGCCCCGCGCTTTAGCTGCATTTATTGAGCGCCCGCAAGCTGCTTGCTCAAATCGGCGCTGTACTTATTCTTTAGAAAGGCCAATGTTCAGCGTCAATGGCAAAGAATTACCGATTCGAGCGCAGCTGTAGAATGTTTCTCCATCGGAAAGCCTCGCCGGAGACGGTTACGCCCAGTGGCCGTATTTCGAGCGCTCCTCCTCTTTCCGCTGCATCGCTCGCGCCATGCTGACGCCGCATAAAGAGGCGCCGCTCGCCGTCGAGTTGTTCGACGCCGCTGTCGTAGCGAGCGACCTCGAAGGCTTGCTGGCCGGTCACCGGGGCGACGAGCGCGAGCTCAGACTGGCGGTCTCGCGCCGGCTCAAAGCCGCTCTGCAACGGGGGCGTGCGGCAGCTGAAGGCCTGCTGATCAAGGAACGCGCTGGTCGGCGTTGCGCGGAGCGGCTGTGCGCGATGCAGGACGAGATCATCCGCGTGCTCTACGACTTCGCCGGCAAGCATCTCTATCCCGCGCAGAACCCCTCGGAAGCCGAGCGCATGGCGATTATCGCCACGGGCGGTTACGGTCGCGGCATTCTGGCTCCGGGCTCGGATATCGATCTCCTCTTCTTGCTTCCATACAAACAAACCGCCTGGGGCGAATCGGTCGCCGAAACCATCCTCTATTGTCTCTGGGACATGGGGCTCAAGGTCGGGCATGCAACGCGCTCGATTCCCGAATGCATCCGGCAGGCCAAAGTCGACATGACCGTGCGCACCGCGCTTCTCGAGGCGCGCTGTTTGCTTGGAGATCGCAAGCTCTACGACGACCTGGTGGCACGTTTCGACAAGGACATCGTCCAGGGCACGGCCGCGGAGTTCGTCGCGGCAAAGCTCGCCGAGCGCGAGGAGCGCCACCGCAGGGCGGGGCAGTCGCGATATTTGGTCGAGCCCATTGTCAAGGACGGCAAGGGCGGCTTGCGCGATCTGCACACGCTCTATTGGATCGCCAAATATGTCTACCGCGTGCGCGAGCGCGAGCAACTGATCGACCACGGCGTTTATGATCCGCGCGAGTACCGGCGCTTCCGCCGTTGCGGCAATTTCCTGTGGGCAGTGCGCTGTCACATGCATTTCCTCGCCGGGCGAGCGGAGGAGCGTCTGTCGTTCGACATCCAGCGCGAGATTGCAGTGCGGCTCGGCTACACCGAGCATCCGGGGTTGCGCGACGTCGAGCGGTTCATGAAGCACTATTTTTTGGTCGCCAAGGACGTGGGCGATCTCACCGCGATCCTCTGCGCCAAGCTGGAAAACAGCCACGCCAAGCCGATGCCGGTGCTGAGCAGGATGATGGCGCGATTGCGGCCGCGCGCCCGCTCCGCCCTCGCCGACAGCGACGACTTCGTTGTCGACTACAACCGTATCAATGTCGCCGATGAAAGCGTGTTCCAGCGCGATCCGCGCAATCTGCTGCGCATCTTCCATCTCGCGCAGAAATACAATCTGGCATTTCACCCCGACGCCATTCACCTCGCAACGCGCTCTCTCAAGCTGATCGATGCTCCGTTGCGCGAGGATCCCGAGGCCAACCGGCTGTTTCTGGAAATTCTGACGTCCAAGAACGATGCCGAGACAGTGCTGCGCCGCATGAACGAGGCAGGCGTCCTCGGCCGGTTTATCCCGGCGTTCGGCCGGATCGTGGCGATGATGCAATTCAACATGTACCACCACTACACGGTGGACGAGCATCTCCTGCGCTGTATCGGAACTCTCTCAGATATCGAAGCGGGCCGCAGCGAGGACACGAAGCTCGCGAGCGAGCTCATGGCGACCATCCAGCCGCGGCATCGGGATCTCCTGTACGTGGCGCTGTTCCTGCATGATATCGCCAAGGGCCGTGTGGAGGATCATTCGATTGTCGGGGCCGGCATCGCCCGCAGCCTGTGCCCGCGCCTTGGATTTACCCCGGCCGAGACGGAAACGGTGGCATGGCTCATCGAAGTGCATCTGCTGATGTCGACCCTGGCGCAATCTCGCGATCTTTCCGATCGCATGACCATCGAGAATTTCAGCGCGGTCATGCAATCGGTGGAGCGTATGAAGCTTCTCGCCATTCTTACCACCGCCGATATCAGGGCAGTCGGCCCCGGCGTCTGGAACGGGTGGAAGGCCCAGCTCATTCGCACGCTCTATTACGAAACCGAGCCGGTGCTCACCGGGGGCTTCTCGGAGGTAAATCGGGCGCAGCGCGTTGGACAGGCCCAGGCGGAATTCCGCGCCGAGATGAAGGACTGGAGCGACACGGAGTGCGCCGCCTATGAAGGCCTGCATTACCCTGCCTATTGGCTGAAGGTCGATCTGCCGCACCAGATCGCGCAGGCGCGTTTCCTGCGCTCGGTCGCACAGGGCGGAAAATCGCTCGCGACTTCCGTCGCGTTCCCCGCCGCGCGCGGCGTGACCGAGCTCACGATTGTCGCGCCGGACCATCCCTGGCTTCTCTCCATCATCGCCGGAGCCTGCGCGGTCGCCGGCGCCAATATCGTCGATGCTCAGATCTTCACCACCACTGACGGCCGCGCCCTCGACAACATCGCGGTCTCGCGCGAGTTCGATCGTGATGAGGATGAAGCTCGCCGCGCCGGGAGGATCACCGATACCATCGAGAAGGCGCTGCGCGGGGATGTGCGATTGCCCGAGGTGATGGCCCGGCAGGCCGGCGCCAAGGCTCGCCTGCGTGCCTTCGCGCTCGAGCCGGAAGTGACGGTCAACAACAACTGGTCGGATCGCCTTACCATGATCGAAGTGGCGGGGCTCGACCGGCCCGGCCTGCTGTTCGAGCTCACGTCGACGATCTCAAAGCTCAACCTCAATATCGCCTCCGCGCACGTCGCGACTTTCGGCGAGCGGGCAGTCGACGTGTTCTACGTTACCGACCTGTTCGGCGCGAAGATAACGTCACCGACGCGACAGGCGGCGATCAAGCGCGCGCTCATCAGCCTCTTCCCCTCCCGGCATGAGAACGACAGGCCGGAAAGAAGCGCTCCGCGCAGGGCTGCCGCGAGCTGAAACCCGCGGTAACGCCCCCTTAAATCGTCGTAGGTCCTTCGGACTGCGTCAGCCCGCCGACTTTCGGCGGTCGTTTCTACGAAAACGAGCACAGAGGCCTACACTCACGTGACTTGGAGCATTAGTCGCGGATTGATTGAAACGATCCCCGATGGGCGTATAGACGGGTTATACTTTGGTTCATGTCGCCGCCCGAGTTTGACTTCTTGACCAAGGAATGGTTGCTGGTCACCGGCGCGCCGGTCATCGCGATTGGCGGAGCAATTGCGATTATATTTGTAACGGTGCTTATTGTCCGTTGGGCTTATTCCCTTCACATAAGCACGCTCAACGCTCGAATAAGCCGGCAAAATGAAGACATACAGCGCTATAAAGAGGACTTACAGCGCTATAAGGACGAGAACGACAAACTGCGGCGGCTAGCCAAAAGGATGAAAAACAAAAAGAGGCGGGCCGCCAACGAGCTCAAGAAATTGAAGGTCAACGTCGAAATACCGGCCGACGCCGAAACACCCATGCCTGTCCGCCCTGGACCTATTCCGGCAGAAGATTAGTCCGCGCATTCCGCGCAACGAGCCCTGCAATCGCAATGAGGTGGTACGCCCTGAACCCCGTTTCGACCAGGCTCACGGTAATACAACGATCGCATTGCCCGGCTACTTGAACCCTGGCCCGCAGCGGCAGTCTGGTCTTCTCCGCATCCTAGGGTTGTACGAAAACTCAGCCACAATCGCTCTCCGCAGCTCCGCGATGGCGCTTGCCCGATCTACTTTGCACCGAGCTCGCACAAGAAAATGAGGCGAACCGAAAAAACATAAATGCAATCAATTGGTGCTGCTCCGGATTTCCCTTGAGAGTGTTCACGTCCCTTTAAATCGGGCTCCTTACGCTGCTCCCGGGACTCGGCCCCTCGGGGGAGGCGGAATGGCGAAACGAAGCGCCGGGCGCAAAGGGAGCGGGGCTGCGCCTTCGCGCAACACGGGCGAGAATGCCTTGCCATCGCCCACCCGCGGCAGCCATTTGAGCGCGGGTCCGCGTAAGCGCCGTCGTCGCGCGCCGGGGCGCTCGGCGCTCTCCCGGCTCCTCTACTGGACGCTGGTGCTCGGCCTCTGGGCCGGCATGGCCGCGATCGCTGCATTGGTCGTTGCCGCCACGACGCTGCCGCCCATCCAGTCGCTCGCGGTCCCCAAGCGGCCGCCGACCGTCGAGATCGTTGGAGTCGACGGGCACGTCCTCGCGAGCCGTGGAGAGATGAGCGGGACCGACGTCCCGATCAAAGAGCTTCCGCCTTATCTGCCGAAGGCCTTCGTTGCGATAGAGGATCGCCGATTCTACAGCCATTTCGGTGTCGATCCCCTGGGACTCCTGCGTGCCGCGACGGCAAACGCCTTGCGCCGCCACGTCTCGCAGGGGGGCTCGACCATTACCCAGCAGCTCGCCAAGAATTTGTTTCTCACCCAGGAGCGCACCCTCTGGCGCAAGCTGCAGGAAGTGGTCCTGGCGCTCTGGCTGGAGCACAAATTCAGCAAGACGGAGATCCTCGAGCTCTATCTCAATCGAGTCTATTTCGGCTCCGGCGCCTACGGTGTGGAAGCGGCAGCCCAGCGCTATTTCGGCAAGTCGGCGCGGCAAGTGAGGATTGCGGAGGCCGCGATGCTGGCGGGACTGGTGCGCTCGCCGTCCCGATTGGCGCCGAGCCGCAATCCAAACGGAGCAGAGCGGCGTGCCCAGGTCGTGCTCATGGCCATGACCGAGGCCGGTTTTATCAGCAAGAGCGCAGCACATGCGGCGTTGGCACAACCGGCCCATGCGGTGAAGCCGGACGGCGCCGGTTCCATCAACTATGTCGCGGACTGGATCATGGACGTGCTGGACGATCTGGTCGGACACGTCGAGCACGATCTCGTGGTGGAGACTTCGATCAATCCCGCGTTGCAGGATGCCGCGGAGAAAGCTCTTGTCGAGGAGCTCGCGACCAAGGGCCAGAAGCTCGATCTGTCGCAAGGCGCCATCGTGGTCATGACGCCTGACGGGGCGGTTCGTGCCCTGGTCGGCGGAAAGAGCTATGCCGAAAGCCAGTACAACCGGGCGGTTGCCGCCAAGCGCCAGCCCGGCTCCGCCTTCAAGCCTTTCGTCTATCTCACCGCCCTCGAGCGAGGATTGACGCCTGATACGGTGCGAGAGGACAAGCCGATCGCGGTCAAGGGCTGGAAACCGGAAAACTACAGTCGCGACTATCACGGAGCGGTCACGCTGACACAGGCGCTTGCGCTCTCGCTCAACACCGTCTCCGTGCGCCTGACCCTAGAGTTCGGCCCCGTTGCGGTGGCACGCACCGCGCACCGGTTGGGCATCGCCTCGAAGCTCGAGCCCAATGCGTCGCTCGCGCTCGGGACATCCGAAGTCTCACTGCTCGAGCTCGTCGGCGCTTATGCTCCGTTCGCGAATGGCGGAGAGGCGGTCGACACCCATGTCGTGCAACGCGTGCGCACCCGCGATGGGAAGGTGCTGTTTGCTCGCGCGCCGCAAAATCTCGGCCGCATCATCGATGGCCGTTACGTGGGGATGATGAACGCCATGTTGAGAGAGACGCTCACCAGCGGGACCGCGCAAAAGGCCCAGCTTCCCGGCTGGCCGGCTGCCGGCAAGACCGGGACCAGTCAGGATTTCCGCGACGCCTGGTTCATCGGCTACACCAGCCACCTCGTCACCGGCGTCTGGCTGGGCAACGACGATTCGTCGCCGGGCAAAAAGGCAACCGGAGGCGGCTTGCCGGTGGAGATATGGAGCCGCGTCATGCGCGCCGGCCATCACAACGTACCGGTAGCGGGACTGCCGGGCTTGGCCGGCGGCCTGTCCCTGGCGTCGGCCGGACCTCCGTCAGAGGGGCCTATTCCGCCCGCAGCAATCGGGCGCGATCCCTATGGCTCCCCACGCAGCGAGCGGGGTCTCGATCTCTGGTTTCTCGACCGGCTGTTCGGACGCCGGTGAGATAAAGAGGCCCACAACGGTTCGCAGCGCAGGCGTGAGCTGATAATCTCGTGCGAGCGCAGGCCGCGGAGCGCAGGGATGAAGCTCGATAACCAGGTTGCCATCGTCACCGGAGGAGCGAACGGGATCGGGCTCGCCATTGCCCGGCGCTTCGTCGCCGAAGGCGCGCGGGTCGTCATCGCCGACATCGATACCGCCGCGGGCGAGGCCGCTGCCCGCGTGCTCGGAGACAGGAACTGCCGGTTCGTTGCAACCGATGTGGGGCATGCCGGCAGTGCGGCCGGCGTGGTTGAGGAGGCATGCCGCGCGTTCGGCGATCTCGACATTCTCGTGAACAATGCCGGCGTCACCCATGGCGCCGATTTTTTGGAGCTTGCGGAAGCCGACTTCGATCGCGTCATCAGGGTCAATCTCAAAGGCGCGTTTTTGGTCGGGCAGGCGGCTGCGCGGCGCATGGTGGAACAGGTCAAAGCCGGCAAGCCGGCCGGTGGGATCATCAACATGAGCTCCATCAACGCCGTGGTGGCGATTGCCAATCATGCGCCCTACTGCGCCTCCAAAGGCGCGCTCGATCAACTGACCAAGGCGATGGCGCTTGCGCTTGCGCCCTATGGCATTCGCGTGAACGCGATCGGGCCGGGCTCGATCATGACCGACATCCTCAAGTCCGTCGCGACCGACAAGAATGCCAAGCGTGCGATCCTGGCACGCACGCCGCTGGGCCGTATCGGCGAGCCCGATGAGGTCGCAGGCATTGCCGTGTTCCTTGCCTCCAAGGATGCGAGCTATATCACCGGAGAAACCGTTTACGCCGACGGTGGCAGGCTGGCGCTCAACTACACCGTGCCGGTCAAGGACGAAGCGCTCGATTGACCCGGACGGGGTCCATGGCTGCAAAGCGACCGCCGGCACTGGACGCCATCGACGTCAAGATTCTCGCAGCACTCCAGCGCGAGGGGCGATCGACCATTCAGAAGCTTGCGCGTCGGATCGGATTGTCTGCGCGCGCTTGCCTGGAGCGCGTGCGTCGGTTGGAAGGAGCGGGGATCATCGCTGAATATCAGGCGGTGATCGAGCTGCGCCATCTCTCCCGTCCCGTCAATGTGTTTGCCGAGATCATTCTCGAGAAGCAGGCCAACGGCCGCCGGCTGGAGAAGCGCCTCGCCGGACTGGACGCGGTAGTCGAGTGCTGGGAGGTCAGCGGCGCCGTCGATTATGTGGCCCGCATCGTCTGTGCGGATCTGGCCGAGTACGAGCAGCTGACCAGCAGCCTGATCGACGAGGATACCCTCGGAGTGGCACGCATCGTGAGCCACGTGGCGCTGCGTCCTGTACGCCGTTTCTCCGGCTACCCGGAAAGGCTGCTGGTGCCGCGGCCCGGGTAACAGCAGGGCAGATCTCCGTAGGGGCGACCCATGGGTCGCCCTCAATCCATTTGCGAGCAAGCGGATCGAGGGCGCGGCTGTGCCGCGCCCCTACGGATCCCAACCGGCGTAGCCGGGTAAGCGCAGCGACTCGAGGCGGCCTGCTCCGCCGTTTCGGCCGCACGAAGCATTGCGTGACGCCGTTTCGGCCGTGCCGATTTCTCACTTTCGCCAGCAATGTTGCAGCCGCGCCCTAGATTGAGTGTGCCGAATCAGCGCAGTCCAGGAGGCGTGCCATGAACGCAATCGAGCTCGAGACCCGACACAGCGCTCGCAATTACGAGCCGCTGCCGGTCGTCTTGACGCGCGGCCAGGGCGCCCATCTCTGGGACACCGCCGGCCGGCGCTACGTCGACATGATGAGTGCGTACTCGGCGGCGAGCCACGGGCATGCGCATCCGCGCATTCTTGCCGTGCTCGACACTCAGGCGCGTCGCCTCGCGGTGCCTTCTCGCGCCTATTTCAATGACCGTCTTGGTCCATTCCTGGCGGAGATCTGCAGGCTCACCGGACTCGATGCCGCGCTCCCCATGAATACCGGAGCGGAGGCCGTCGAGACGGCGATCAAAGCCGCTCGGCGCTACGGCTATCGCGTCAAGGGCATTCGCAAGGATCGCGCCGAGATCATCGTAGCCAACGGGAACTTCCACGGCCGCACTACGACCGTGATCTCGTTCTCCACCGAGCCCGATTATCGCGACGGCTTCGGCCCGTTCACGCCGGGTTTCCGTCCGGTGCGGTTCGGAGATCTCGCCGCAGTCGAGCGCGCGATCACACCCAACACCGCAGCGGTGCTGATGGAGCCCATTCAGGGCGAGGCGGGCGTCATCGTGCCGCCGCACGGCTTTCTCGCGGGCTTGCGGCGGATCTGCGATGCCCATGGCGTCCTTCTGATCCTCGACGAGGTGCAGTCCGGGCTGGGCCGCACCGGTGCCTGGTTTGCCTACCAGCACGAGGGCATCCGTCCCGATGGAGTTATTCTCGGCAAGGCGCTCGGCGGCGGCGTGCTGCCGGTGTCAGCCTTCGTCGGGCGGCGCGAGGTCATGGACGTGTTCACTCCCGGCTCGCACGGCTCGACCTTCGGCGGCAATCCCCTGGCGGCCGCGGTCGGGCTCGAGGCGCTGCGGGTCATGCAGGACGAGAAACTCCCGGAGCGCAGCGCTGCCCTCGGCGCGCACATGCTCGCGCGGCTGCGCGCGATGGATCAGCCCGCGCTCACGGAGGTCCGGGGACGCGGACTGTGGGCCGGCGCGGAGATCGACCCGGCGATGGCGACCGCCCGCGATGTCTGCGAGCGGCTTCTGGCCAAGGGGGTCCTGTCCAAGGAGACACACCACACGGTGGTGCGGCTTGCGCCACCCCTTGTCATTGCGCGGCGCGATCTCGACTGGGCAATCGATCGCTTCGAGGAGGTGCTGAACGAGATCGGCGGTTCTCGCCGGCATCCGCAGGCGGCGTGATGCAACATCGTAGGAGCGGACAATGGATGTAACAAACAACGACGGCCCGGGCGGGCGATTCCTGATGTGCCGTCCCGAGTATTTCGCCGTCAGCTACGCCATCAATCCGTGGATGGATCCGGCAAGCTGGGCGCGGGACGAGCGCGCGCACCTTGCTGCCGTGCGCGAGTGGCGCGCGCTCTACAAGCGCCTCGTGGAGCTCGGTGCCGCGCTCGAGCTTATGCCGCCCGCGCCCGGGGCGCCCGATCTCGTGTTCACGGCGAATGCCGGCGTGGTGCTCAACCGGCAGGTTCTGCTCGCGCGCTTTCGCCATCCCGAGCGCCGCCGCGAGGAGCCGCATTTCGAAGCTGCGTTTCGTGCCTTGCAGGCACGCGGCCTCGTCGATTCCATTGCGCGGCTGCCCGGCGGCGTGGTGCTCGAAGGCGCGGGGGACTGCGTCTTCGACGCCACGCGCTCCCTGTTCTGGATGGGATACGGGCCGCGCTCCGATGCCGCCGCCCGGGATGTCGTGAGCGGCATGTTCGGGCATGAGGTTGTCGCGCTCGAGCTCGCGGATGGGCGCTTCTACCACATGGACACGGCGCTCTGCCCGCTCTCGGGCGGCGAAGTAATGTATCTGCCCGCTGCGTTCTCCCCGGCGGGGCTCGCGGTCGTGCGTGACCGTGTCGCCGTGGCCGATCGCATCGAGATCGGCTTGCAGGATGGCTGCCGGCTCGCCGCCAACGCCGTTTGCATCGGGCGCAATATCATCGTTTCCGGTGCGGGAAAGGGGCTGCGGAGAAAGCTCGAGTCGCGGGGCTATCGGGTGATAGACACGCCGCTGCCGTCCTTTTTGCGCAGCGGCGGCTCGGCCTTCTGCCTGACGCTGCGCCTCGACCGCCAGTCCGCTGCAGCTGTCGCGGCCCCTGCGGCGGCCGTGGCCTGAGACTCCGTGGGGGCGTCGCATGCGTCGCCCCTTCGCACCTCAATTGGAGATTCCAACCCCGGGCTGCGCCCTGCCGAGCTGCGGCTTTCACTGACATCGTCGCCCAAGCAGCACGCCGCCGCACTCTGGGACAGGCGGCAAGGCGCGCTCACATCATCCCGAGCAGCCGCGGGAGGAACAGCGTCAGCCCGGGCCAATAGGTGACCAGGATGAGGAACAGCAGCATCGTCACCAGCCACGGCCAAACGGCGACTGCCAAATCGATGATGCGCATGCGTGCGATCATCGAGGCGACGTACAGATTGAGACCGACCGGCGGGTGGCACAAACCCACTTCCATGTTCACATCGATGACGATGCCGAAATGCACCAGATCGATGCCCAGTCGTTTCGCGGCCGGCGCGAGGATCGGGGCCATGATCAAGATGATCGAGTTCGGCTCCATGAAATTGCCGGCGAGCAGCAGGAGCACGTTGACCAGCAGAAGAAAGCCGAACCAGCCGAGATTCTGCGCCAGGATCCAATCGGCGAGAGCGGACGGGATGTTCTCGTTGCTCAGGACGAATGAGAACAGCACGGCATTGGTGATGATGTACAGCAGCATCGCGCTGGTGTTCGCCGCTCGCAGCAGCACGCGCGGCACGTCTTTGATCTTGATCGCCTTGTAAACGAACACGGCAATCAGGAACGAATACACGGCCGCCATTGCCGCGGCCTCGGTCGCGGTGAAGATGCCGCTGTAGATGCCGCCGATGATGATGACGACGAGCATCAATCCCCAGACGCTCTCGCGGAATGCCTGCCAGCTGGCGGCCCAGGTCGCTTTCTGCATGAACGGGTAGTTTCGCCGTTTGGCGAGATACCACGTGACGGTGCACAGCATGACGGTGAGCAGCGTCCCCGGCAGCAGCCCCGCCACGAACAAGGCTCCAATCGACGTATTGGTCGACACCGCGTAGACGATCTTGGGGATTGACGGCAGCATCAATATGCCGAGCGAGCCGGCAACCGTAATGATGCCGGCGCCGAAACGCATCGGATAGCCGTGGCGGACCATCTCCGGCAGCACGATGGCGCCGATCGCCGCTACCGTCGCGACGCTCGATCCGCAGACCAGTGCGAACATCGCGCATGCGACGATTCCCGCGAGCCCGAGCCCGCCGCGAAAGTGGCCGATCAGGGAGACCGCGAAATTGATCATCCGGCGGGCTACGCCGCCGTGACTGAGAAAATTGCCGGCAAGAATGAAGAATGGGATGGCCATGATCTCGAAGCTTTCGAGACCGGTAAACAGCTTCATCGAGACCGATTCGATGGGCACGCTGGTGAGAGTGAAAAGGAATGCCAGCACGGTGAGGCCGAGCGCGATGGATACCGGCAACCCGGTGAGCATGAAGGCGATCAGCAGGACGAACAGCAGCAGCGCGCGCAGCGATTGCGGCAGCACGATCGCGCCGCTGTTGTGTGCGACGCAAACGAGGATGATGAAAATCGGTGCCAGGATCAGTGCCAGCGCCAGAGGATTCGACCAGCGCTGAGGTACGGTGCCGTGCGGGCTGGTCGAGGGATGAAGTGGGAGGTCGGCACCCTCGACGTGGGCCTCACTGTGATGCGGCAGAATTCCCGTCCAGTAGTACGACCAGAAGACCTGCAGAAACCGAAAGCACATGAGGCCGGAGCCGGCGGGGATGGCCAGATAAATCATCCACATCGGCCATTCGAGATCGTAGGACTGTTGGCCGGTGGCATACATTTGCGCGACAAAGGTGATGCCGAAGACCGCGATCACGCCCGTAAAGAATGCGCCGCAGGCGATCGCAAACAGGATCACCCGTTTGCGCTTCTCGGGGGGCAATAGATTGACGATGACATCGACGCCCACGTGAATGCCGGTCCGCACCCCGTATGCGGCGCCGAACTTCGCCATCCAGATGAACATGAAGATGCAGAGCTCCTGCGCCCAGGAGACGTCGAGGTCGGAAAGCGAGGTATAGATTGCGCGCAGTGCGATCGGCACAAGCGGAATGCCGTGCGCTTCCGCCCATTTCGCGCCATTGATGGACAGTCCGGTGCCGTAACGGTGCAAGACAGCAAAGAAGATCAGCGCCGTCGCCGCCCCCATGAGCGCAGCAATCAGCCATTCCTCGAGATGATCGAGGACACGCAACAGAATGCCCGCCGCGCGGTACCCCACAGCGTCCGGTCGGCTCACACCCTTTTCTTGGACCTGGCTTGTCATGCGGTCCGCGCGCCGGCAATGCGACTGCGACAAGCGAGCGGGGTGACCGGCAATTGCGGAAGGCTCTGCAAACCCCTCCGAGCGCGAACGCCTGGCATTGCCGGTCGCACGAGCCCCCCTTGAACCGACGCGTCAGTTCATCTTGACGTTGAGCTCTTTCGCAAGCAGATCGAGAACCTCGCCGCCAACGCGACTCTTCGCCCAGGTATAGGTCGGGTGCATGGCGTTCTGCCATGCGACCTTCTGCGCGTCCGTGAGATAGTGCAGGGTGGTCTTGCCCGATTTCTTGATCTCGGCCAGCGAGTCCTCGTTCTCCTTCGTAGCGATCGAGTTGGTGTAGTCGGTGGCCTCATCCATTGCTTTCTGGGTCTGCGCGCGCAGATCGGCGGGCAGACCATTCCAGAACTTGGCGTTGACGATCACCGCGTATTGCAGGTGCGCATGATACGACACCGTAATATCTTTCTGCACTTCATAGAATTTCTGCGTAAAGTAGTTCGAGGGGGTGTTTTCGCATCCATCGACGACGCCGGTCTGCAGCGCCTGGTAGACCTCCGAAAAGGCCATGATCTGCGGGATTGAGCCAACATCGCGGAAGTAGCGGTCTGCGATCTTCGATCCGGAAATGCGGATCTTCAGGCCCTGGAAATCCGTCGGATTGATCAACGGCTTGTTGGCGGAGACCATATGGAAGCCGTTGTCCCAGTACGCGAGCCCGAGGATGCCCTTCGATTCCAGTTTCTTGAACAGCCATTTACCCACTGGACCTTTCATCGCGGTGGCATAGGTCGCATCGTCCTTGAAGAGCCAGGGCAGGTCGAGCGCCTCGAATTCCTTGGCGCCGAGTGGTGCGAACTTGGCCGTCGACGGCCCCAACATCTGCACGGAGCCGAGCTGCAGGGCTTCGATCTCCTCTTTGTCCTTGTACAGACTGGAGTTGGGATAGACTTCGACTTTGATCTTGCCGGTTGTATACTTTTCGGCCAGCTCTTTGAACTTCAGCGCGCCCTTTCCCTTTGGCGTGTCGTTGGCGACGACATGGCTGAATTTGATGACGATCGGCTGTTGCGCCCAGCCGGGCCGGCCATAAGCGGCCGTGATCGCGCCAGCGCCGATCGTCATTCCGAATTGACGGCGAGAAAGCTTCATCTGATCTCCTCCTCCCGGCGCGTGCAGACTTGCGGGCCGGATGATTCCTTCGGCGTTGGCTCTGCCGGGATCATTTCCTGTTGTCCCCTACACTAGGGCGCCTGCTACGTTCGCGCAATCGCGCCTGCAGCAGCCCTGCTCGCCCTTTGCCCGCACGGTGCAGCCACTTGCGGCGAACGGCGCCAATGGCTTAAGCCCCAGCCGCTGACGCCGGTGGGGTCATGACATGTTGATGAGAGGTGCGGAGTACCTCGACAGCATACGCGACGGGCGGCGCGTCTATGTCGGCGGTGAGCGGGTCGATGACGTCACGACCCATCCGGCATTTCGCAATGCGGCGCGCACGGTCGCGATGATCTACGACCGCAAGCGGGCGCCGGAGAACCGCCCGGTGATGGCCTGCGACGAGGGCGGGGACACCTTCTCGACCTATTTCCTGCTGCCGCGCAGCCGGGAGGATTTGCAGCGCCGGTTCGAGACGCATCGCCGCATCGCCTCGTGGACCTATGGCCTGATCGGCCGATCGCCCGACAACTTTCCGAGCTATGTGAGCGGGCTGGTGATGGACCCCGCGATGTTCGACCGCATCCGCCAGGGCTTCGGCGAGAATATCCAGCGCTACTATCACCACATGCGCGCGCAGGACCTCTTCGTCTCCCACACCGTCACCAACCCGCAGGGCTGGCGCCCCACCTCCAGCGCAAGACCTGCCGGCGCCGGCGATGCTTCCGGACGCCCGAGCCCCACGCTGCGCGCGATCGCCGAGGATGACAGCGGGGTCACGATCAATGGGATCAAGATGCTCGGCACCGCCTCGGTGTTCTGCCACGAGACGTGGTGCGGCAACCTGCAACCGCTCGGGCCGGATCAGGGCAAGGAATCGATCACCTGCGCGGTGCCGTTGAATGCGCCGGGCGTGAGCATCTGGTCGCGCAAGCCCTATGAGCGTTACGCGGTGAGCGAGCTCGACAACCCGCTGGCGGCACGCTTCGACGAGACCGACAGCGCCGTGCTGTTCGAGAACGTGAAAGTGCCGTGGGAGCGCGTGTTCTGCCACGACAACACCGAGATGACGCGCGCGATCTACATGCTCACGCCCGGTCACGCCATGGCCAATCATCAGGCCAATGTTCGGTTCCTCGAGAAGCTCAACCTGATCCTGGGGATCGCGAGGAAGCTCTCCGAGATGAACGGCATGGACGCGATCCCGGCGGTGCAGCTCACGCTCGGGCAGCTTGCGGCCATGCAGGCGACCCTCGAAGGGCTGGTAATGGGACAGATCAATTGCGGCGAGGCGCAGGTGCCGGGATTCCACACCGTGAACCGCCGTTATGTCTATGGCGCGCTGCACTGGTGCACCAATCACTATGCCGAAATCTGCGAGAAGGTGCGCGAGCTGATGGGTGCCGGCGTGTTCCAGATGCCGGCCGATGCATCGGTGCTCGAGGATGCAGATCTGCGCGAGAAATTCGAGACCTACTGGTCGGTTCCCGGCCAGCGGGCGAGAGACCGCATGAAGCTCCTGAAACTGGCGTGGGATCTGCTGGGCTCCGACTTCGGTGGGCGTCACCTGCAATATGAGAAGCTCTATGCCGGACCGAGCTTCGCGATGAACAGCTACAGCTATCTCACCGGACCGTGGAAGGACTGGACCGGGATGGTGGACGAGCTGATGGCGGGCTACGATTAAGGACAAAGTCAACCTGCGCCTGTTGAAGAGTTGCTCTATCTCAGGCTCGCATCTGCGAGATCTCGCAATCTCCAGCAATCACGGCACACTTGAGAGCACCCGACCGTGGCACTGGACCGGCTCTGGACCGCCATCAGCGAGGCGCTTTTCGGTGACGCGGATTCGCGCAGCGAGATCGAGAGCGTCCGCGCGCGCGCCCAGATCGCTGCTCCCGTGGTTTGGCTCCTCGGTAAGACGGGGGCGGGGAAGACCGCCATCATATCCGCGCTCACAGGCGACACGCGGGCGGAAATAGGAGAAGGATTTGCGCCCTGCACGCGAACCGCGGAATTCTATGATGTGCCCGCCGAGGCGCCGCTCCTTCGCTTTCTCGATACGCGCGGGCTCGGCGAGGCGGACTACGATCCGGCCGCCGACATTGCCTGGTGCGAGGGGCGGGCGCACCTTCTCCTGGTCGCGATGCAGGTTGCCGACCCCGCTCAGGACAGCGTGGTGCGAGTTTTGCGGCTCGTTCGCCGCCGCCATCCCGAATGGCCGGTCGTTGCCGTCCAAACCGGTCTGCATCGGCTCTATCGGGCGGGCACGCGGCATCCGGCATCGTATCCCTTCACCGGCGGCCGGGACGACGAGCACGACGCGTCGATTTCGCAACCGCTCCGCCAAGCATTGAGCTACCAGCGCGGGCTGTTGGCCGGGCTTTCCGGCCACCCGCCGCTGTTTGTTCCCATCGATTTCACTCTGCCGGAGGACGGATACCCGCCTCATGAATTCGGGCTGGAAGCGCTCTGGCACGCGCTTGAAGTGGCCGGCCCCCGCGCGTTCGAAGCTTTGCACCGGGCGCGCACGGACGCCGAGAACGATCAGATCCGTGCGAGAGCGCGCCCGCTCATTTACGGTCACGGGGCTGCTTCTGCGGGCGCGGGCGCGGTCCCTATCCCGTTCGTGGGCGTGGGCGGCCTTGCCGGCTCCCTTGCCCTCATGCTGACCGCGCTCGCCGGCCGCTACGGTGTCACGTGGACGCGCGGGACGTTCGCGCAGTTCAGCGGAACAATCGGGGGAGGCGCGCTCGCATGGTGGGGCATCCGATATGGGTTTCGCGAGCTGCTCAAGCTCATCCCGGTCATCGGCACCGCAATGGCGGGAGCGCTTAACGCAGCCACCGCCTTTGCCATCACCGTTGCCGTGGGCGAGGCCGCCTGCGTCTGGCTCGGCTATCGACGGCGCGGGCTGAATGCTCCGGGCCACGAGGTCCGGCGCGCCTTTGCAGAAGGATTGGCGGCCGGACTGCGACAAACAAAAAATTCGAGGACGTCACCAGGAGTCCATGGATGAATCTCGCCGTGGCGCTCCGGCGGTATTGGCAAGAGCTTCTCCTCGTGATGCTGGTGACGCTGCCATGGTTGTCGCTGCTCGCGCTTGGCATTCTCTGGCTGTGGCAAGGCGGGCATGTCGCGGTCTGGGCAATCACGGCCGCGGCGCTCAGTGTGCTCGCATGGCCGCTCGCGGCGTCCGTGCGGCGGCGGGCCAATGCAGAGGCGCGCCACGGACTGGGCGACCTCGCCGAGCCCGCAGCCGGCTGGGATGCTGTCGGGCAGCGCGCCTGGAGCGAGGTGCTGGCGATCGCGGATGCGACCGCCCCGTTCTCCTTCCTGGAGCTCGACCCGCTTGTCTCGCGTGCACGTGAAACGGTCGAGGCGGTGGCACGCCGTTTCCATCCGCAAGCGCGCAGCGCATGGTCTCAGTTCAGCTTTCCGGAGCTGCTGTTGCTGACGGAACGGCTCTCGCGTGATGTCCGCCGTGAGGCTCTGCGTCACATTCCTGGGATAAGAAAGATCAAGCTGACTCATGTGCTGTGGGCGCACGACCAGACCGAGCAGTATGGTCCGCTCGCCCAGAAAGGATGGCGCGTAGGCTTCGGCCTCTACCGCCTGGCTCGCGCGGTGCTCAATCCGCTTCAGGCCGCCGGGCAGGAGACCAGCGGCTTCATCGTGGAGAAAACCGCCAGCGTCCTTTCGTATCGCCTGCGCGCTTATGCCACCCGACTGCTTGTTCTGGAGGTCGGTCGGGCAGCCATCGACCTTTATTCGGGTCGTCTCGCGTTGTCGGATGAGGAGGTCCGTTCCGCGCAGGATCTCGACCTGGCTGGTTCCGGGCCTCCGGCGCGCGTGCCGGTGCGAGTCCTGCTGGTCGGGCAAGTGAGTGCAGGGAAGTCGAGCCTGGTGAATGCAATGGCGCAGGCGATATGCGCCGCAGTCGGGCCGCTGCCGACGACCGGCCAGGTTTTGGAGCATCGACTGGAATTGGAAGGACGGCCTGCCGTCACTCTCGTCGACATGCCCGGCCTCGGCGAGTATTCGACTGAACCGGAGGAGCTGTTGCGGGAGGCCGCGCGTGCCGATCTTATCCTGTGGACCGCGTCCGCCACGCAGCCGGCCCGCGCGGCGGACCGGAACGGCCTTAAAACGGTGCGCAACTGGGCCAATGAGCTCGCGCGGCGGCCGCCGTCGATTCTGCTTGCGCTCACGCATGTGGACCAGCTTCGTCCAGCCGCGGAGTGGGCGCCGCCCTACGATATCGTGACACCTGATCGCGCGAAAGCACGGGCGATGCGCGCTGCCATGGATGCCGCCGGCGGTGCGCTCGAGGTTCCCGCCGACGCGATCGTCCCTGTCGCGGCGCCGCCCGGCCGGGAGCCCTATAATATCGACGCGCTCTGGGCGCGGCTCGCCATGGAGATCGACGAAGCAAAGCTCGTGCAGCTCGATCGGCTGCGTATCGGGCGCGATCAGCTGAGCCTGCGCGAGCTCGCGGCGCAGCTCGGGAATGCGGGCCGCATCGTCATCGGTGCAATTGCCCGGCGCTAACGCGGCGGGTGCGCGTAGAGAAATCCCGCAGTGGCCTTTCCGTGATGCGGCCTGCGCCCTATCCGTGCTACCTAAACCAAGCCTGACGGGAGGACGAGCGGATGGCGATGCCCGGGTTGATCGTTGCTCCACTGACCCCGTTCACCGCCGATCTGGAGGTCGATGAGACCGCGCTGCGGCGGGAGATCGACTATGTCCTCAGGGACTGCGGCGCGACGATGGTGGTCGCCGCCGGGGTGGAGACCCAGGAATACACCTATCTCAGCCTGGAGCAGCGTAAGGGGCTGATCCGCCGCACCATTGAATGCGTCGATCGGCGCGTCCCGGTGATGGTCGGGATTTCGCATGCGTCCTTCAAGACCGCGGTCGAGCTTGCTCATTTGGCGGAAAACCTCGGCGCTGCCGCTGTGCAATTGCTGGCGCCGTTGCGCCCGTTTGCCGGCCCGCCTACGCAGGGCGAGCTGATCGCCTATTTTGAGGCCGTGGCGCGTGAGACCAGGCTCCCGGTCACGCTCTACCTCAATCCCGGCCCGGGTGCCGATGTCTCGATTGCAGATACGATCGCGCTCGCCAAGCTGCCGAGCGTACAGCTCATCAAGGAGAGCTCGCGCGATCTCGCCCGGGTTTCTCGCCTGATCGTCGAGATCGATCGAGCCGGACACGCGCGCTACTTCACGACAATGCAGATGCTGCTCGCCACGCTGCAGCTCGGCGGCTCCGGCGCGACCATGCCGCCACCCGGCTCGGAGATCGCCCGGCACGTCATTGATGCGTTCGTAGCTGGAGACCACGACCGTGCGGCCGCATTGCAGCTCCAGTTCGCGCTCTTCCCCTCGAAATGGATGCATCGCGGTCTTGCCCCGGTCATGAAGGCGGCAATGAGCATCATCGGCGTGCCGGTGGGGCACCCTTACCCGCCGTATGGCTCCCTGACGCAGGAGGAGGAGAACGCGCTCGCGGCAGTGTTGCGTACGACCGTTCTCGGACGGCATTTTTCCGTGACCGCTGCAGCATGAGTCATAATCAGAGGCAGGGCAACGATTGCCCGTCATTCCGGCCGAGCGAGCCGGGCCGTGCACAGCATTTTTGGGAGCCGCGATTACCGGATCCTGCCCCCGCGTACGCGAGCCCGCTGGGGGCGGACTCGCTTGGCCGGGATGACAGCCGAGGGAATGGCTACAGCGTTCCCCATACCGCGCGCGCCGTTTCCATGATCCGCTCGAATTTCCGCCATTGCTCGTCTTCCCCGAGCTGCGCGCCGCCGACGCCGCTGCTGAAACCGCATTGCGGGCTGAGCGCGAGCTGATCGAGCGGCAGATAGCGTGCGGCATCGTCGATGCGATGCTTGAGACCATCCAGCGATTCGAGGTCTGCGCTCTTGGTGGTGACGAGCCCAAGCACCGCGATCGTGGCTTTGCGGATAAACCGCAGCGGATCGAAACTGCCGGCGCGCTCGCTGTCGTATTCCAACAGCAGGCGGTGGTGGTTGAGGCCCGAGAACAGCCGTTCCGCGATGGCATCGTAGTGTCCTTCGCGATGCCATTGCGGCATTACCTTCCCGGTCACGGAATCGGTACCGCGCGGGTTGCCGCGACAGATATGCAGTCCGAAGGTCACGCCACCGAATCCTGCAATGATCGCGTTCTCCGCCTTGATGGCGCGATCGAGGTTCTTGTCGGGGTCCTCGCCTCGTGACCGCATCCGCTCCAGGGACACCTTATCGACGTAGGCGGTGAACCCAGGCGCGTCGATCTGAACGTAGCGGCAGCCGGCCTCGATCAGCTCGGAGATGATCTGGCGCTCGATGGCGACGACATCAGCGATGAATTCGTCCATATCCTTGTAAGTCGCCCGGGAGCGCTCCCAGGCGAAGCGCTGGGAAATCCGATCCGGGCCGATCAAGCTGACCTTGACGGGATTTTGCGCGAAGCGCGCGGTGAAGCGATACTCCTCGAGCACGACGTTGCGCTCGAGCTGCAGACGTCCCACCACGGGGCGTCGAGTCGCAATCGCAGGACCTTGCGCATCGAAATCCTGCTCCGTGCGGTGCAGCGGGCGGTTCGGCTCGCGCCAGTCGGTGAGGCGCTCGACACCGGCAGGGACGTCAAAGCCGCTGACCGCCGCGCTGAAGCTTTCCTGGAAATTGCGCCGCCGGAGCTCGCCGTCGGTCACAATCGGCCAGCCGATCGCTTCCTGCTTGCGCACGACATCGACAATGGCCCGGTCCTGAGCGGCGCGAAGCTCGGCATCATCGATCTCCGCGCGTGCGTGCCGCGCGAACGTCTCGCGGAGAGGCTGCGGCGCCACGAGGCTGCCATTCTGATCGACGCGAAGTCGCCTCAGATCGATCGGGGTCTTGAGCATTGGCTTGACCTGTCGTTGCTTTTGCTCGTTTGTGTCCACGCTAGAGGCGGGCTTGACCGGTGCACCCCCGCCTCTCGCGCGGCAGCCAAAGAGTGGATGGCCCGGACCAGGGTCCCCGCTGCGCAAACGCAGCAGGGATGCCGTGGGCGACATGACGGCGGGTGAATTCCATCACATGGAGACATGCTGTAGTCTTAGCTCCAAGAAAGGGGCAAGAAAGGGAGAAGCGAAATGTCGAGCGCCGCCGGATGGATCAGTCGCCGCCGCTTGCTGGGACGTGTTGTATTCGGCGCGGCTGCGGCAACGAGCGGTGTCCTGACGCTCCCGTCCGTTCTGCGGGCGCAGGCTGCGGCCGTGAAGCTCGGGGTTCTGCATCCCATATCCGGTGCATTGTCCTATTCGGGCCAGCAGGGCCGTCTCGGTGCGCTCCTGGCCATTGACGAGATCAACGGGGCAGGGGGCATCAAGACGCTCGGCGGCGCGAAAATAGAGCCGGTGCTCGGGGATGCGCAATCGACCCCGGAAGGCGGCAATGCCGAAGTCGAGAAGATGAATGCAGCCGGCGTCGTTGCGATCGTCGGCGGATACGCCAGCTCCATTTGCCTTGCCGCAACCCAGACCGCAGCCCGGTATGATCTGCCCTACGTGGTGGATGTGGGCGTGGTAGACGCCATCGTGACCCGCGGGCTGAAGAACACCTTCCGCTTCGGACCGGGCTTCGGGGTCATCGCCAAGACCGCGCTCGACAACCTCGTCAGCATCAACGACCAGGCGGGCAAGCCCGCGAGGACCGTGATGATCGTGCACGAGGACTCGGCATTCGGCTCGGGACTGGCGAAGCTGCTCAATGACCAGCTGCCGGCGCGAGGCTTTCAGGTGCTCGATACCATCTCGCATCCGACCCCTGCGCGGGACTTCAACAACGTCGCCCTCAAGATCAGGGCGCAGAGCCCCGACCTCGTCATCCCGGCGAGCTATTACAACGAGTATGTGCTTCTTGCCCGCACCATGCAACAGCAGCGCATTCGACCGAAAGGGATCTATTCCGTGCTCGGCGGGGCGGCATCGTCTTACAAGTTCGTCAAGGAATTCCCCGAGGCGGCGCAATACATCATGGACTGCAATCACTGGTTCGACCCGCGCAGCGCAAAATCGGCGGCGCTGCGGAAAAAGGTCGAGGCGAAGGGCGAGTTCTATACCTACGAAGTCTACATGAATTACTCCTGCGTCCTGCTTGTGGCCGATGCCATCTCGCGCGCGGCGAGCATCGACCGCGCCAAGCTCATAACCGCCCTGGAGAGCTCGACCTTCAGCGGCCACGTGATGCCCTACGGTCCGACCAAATTCGTCAATGGCCAGAACCAAGGCGCCGCGCCGGTCAACACCCAGGTGCTCGGGAACGACATCCAGGTCATCCTTCCGGAACGATTTGCCTCGGCAAAGCCGGTGTTCCCCATGCCGCGCGCCTGAGGGCGCAACAGCGGCGACCTGCGCTCCGGCTTGGTCACGCCCGATCTGCCATGCTCTCGCCGGGCATCCTCATTCCAGCGGTCCTCAATGGACTTCTCACGGGCGCCGTGTATGCGCTGGTGGCACTCGGGCTCACGCTGATCTACGGCGTTCTGCACATCATCAACTTTGCCCATGGAGCTTTGCTCACCGCGGCGATGTTCGCGGCGTTCTTCGCCTACCAACTGCTCGGACTCGATCCCTATGTTGCGGCGTTGATGCTTACGCCCTTGTTTTTTGGTCTGGGCTACGGCCTGCAACGCTTCGTGATCGGTCCAGCCTCTCACGGCGAGGATCGAAACTATCTGCTCGTCACGCTCGGACTGGCTGTAGTGATCGAGAACGTGTTGCTTTACGCTTTTCGTGCGGACACCCGCACGCTCGCGCTTGGCTATGGTTTCGATGTCATCGAGATCGGCCCCGCGTTCCTGGCCGTGCCGCGGGTTGCAGCGTTTGCCGCCGTGATCCTCGTAACGATCGGTTTGTGGCTGTTCATGCGTTTGAGCGATACCGGCAAGGCCATTCGCGCGGTGGCCAGAGAAAAGCTGGGCGCCGAGCTCGCAGGCATCGAAGTGGGCCACATCTACGCCGTCACCTTCGGTCTGGGCACCGCCTGCCTCGCAATCGCCGCCTGTCTGCTGATGCCGACCTATTACGTCAATCCCCAGGCGGGAAATGCCTTTGTGTTGATCGCGTTCACCGTTGTCGTCCTCGGCGGCATGGGATCGGTCGTGGGGGCTTTGAGCGGGGGGCTGCTCGTGGGCGTGGTGGAAAGCCTCTCGGGCCTCTACCTCGGAGAGTCGCTCGGGCAGGTCGGCATCTTCGTCATCTTCATCCTGACGCTGCTGCTTCGGCCGAGAGGGCTGTTCGGGCAGGTGGCATGAGACCGCTCGCACCGGTTCTGCTTGTTGCTGCGCTGCTCGCATGTGTGCCCATAGTTACCGCATCGAGCCTCGTCCTCAATTTCCTCGTCACGACACTGCTGCTCGCGCTCCTGGGCCAGGCCTGGAATGTGCTCGGCGGCTATGGTGGCCAATACTCCTTCGGACACGCAGCGTTCTTCGGAACCGGCGCATATGTCAGCGCGATCCTGCAGGTGCGGTACGGCAGCAACGCCTGGGTCGCATTCTGCATCGGAATTGCAGCTGGAGCATTCGTGGGCACGGTCATTGGCGCGCTGTGCTTTCGCTCGGGGTTGCGCGGCTCCTACTTTGCCCTGGTCACGCTCGCATTTGCCGAGGTGCTGCGGATCGTGGCAAGCGTCACGCCCATAACCGGAGCAGGCGTCGGCACTCTGATCGGACTTGATCTTCGTCCGGAGGCCTTCCAATTCCAGAGCCGCGCACCATTCTACTGGATCATTCTTGCCTTGGTGACCGTGTCCCTGGCGCTTGTCCGGCTGCTTGCAAGCAGCCGCTTCGGCGCATGGCTTGTTGCGGTGCGCGAGAACGAGGAGGCGGCGAGCGCGCTGGGCATCGATGCATTCGGTATCAAGCTCACCGCCATGACCGTATCGGCAGCGATTGCCGCGGCCGCGGGCGGCTTCTATGCACAATACTTTTTGTTCGTGGACGCCGGCATCGCCTACGGTCCCCGCGTATCCGTCGAGGCTCTGCTCGCTGCCATCATCGGTGGTCTTGGGACCGTGTTCGGGCCGCTGCTTGGCGCGATCGTGATCAAGACGTTCGGCGAGCTGACCAAGCTCATTGCCGGCGACGCGCCCGGGCTTGACCTCGTCTTGTATGGCGGGATGCTGATTGCGGTCGTGGCCTTTGCCCCACGGGGAATTGCCGGACTGCTGGCGGACATCCGAGACCATCTCGGAAAAGGCGTTGCGGCCGTGCCGGCGTGAATGGAGCACCCATGTGGCTGCCGCGTTGCTTCGCGTTGAGGGGATGTGCAAGCGTTTTGGCGGATTGCTCGCTCTCGATCATGTCTCGCTCACAGCCGAGGAAGGAAGCGTCACCGCCCTGATCGGCCCCAACGGCGCGGGAAAGACCACACTCTTCGCCATTATCAGCGGATTTGTGCGGCCCAGCGAGGGTTCTGTCCTCTATGCCGGCGTTGACATCACGCGCGAGGCGCCGCACGCGCGCGCCAGGCGCGGCATTGCTCGTTCATTTCAGCTGGTGCAGCCCTTCGCGGAGCTGACGGTGCAGGAGAATATTGCGGTCGGCTCGTATCTCACACGACCGGCGCGGTCGGATGCATTGGCGGCTGCAGCGGACATCGCGCAACTTGTCGGGCTGGATACCGTGCTGCATCGTCTGCCCCGCACCTTGACCCTCGCCGCGCTCAAGCGATTGGAGCTTGCGCGAGCGCTCGCCATCAAGCCGCGCCTGCTTCTGCTCGACGAGATTCTGGCAGGGCTCAATCCCTCCGAGATCCGCGATGTCGTGCCGGTCATCCGCGCAATTCGCGATCGCGGCGTCGCCATCGTCCTGATCGAGCATGTGATGCAGGCAGTGATGAGCCTTGCCGAGGAGATCGTAGTGCTGGCCGAAGGTCGCATCATCGCTCGCGGCTCCCCCCGAGCGGTCGTCGCCGATCCCGAAGTGGTGCATGCCTATTTTGGTCGCGGCACGGCTGCCCGCATGCTGGCGCAGAGCGCGGCACCTCCCCCCGAAAGGGGGAGAGCCTGCCCCGGACTTGATCCGGGGTCGGCGACCCCCGGCTTTGTCGGGGCGAGCCGGGTGGAGGTCAAGCCCGCGGTGCGATCATCGCCAAATGCACAAGCCGCGCGGCGGACTCCCGCCCGACCGCTTCCGCTGCTCATGGTCAGCGGCCTGTGCGCAGGCTACGCGGGAAGGGAAGTTCTGCACGAGGTAGATCTGAGCGTGGCACCCGGCGAGCTCGTCGCCGTTTTGGGCTCCAATGGCGCGGGAAAATCAACGCTCAACCGCGCCATCTCGGGCGTGCTGAAGCCCTCGCGCGGCGCCATACTCTTTGCCAACGAATCCATTGGTGGCGCAAAACCCGGATACATCGTGGAGCGCGGCCTCATCCACATCCCCGAAGGCCGCCGCATTTTTCCCGCCCTGACCGTGCGGGAGAATCTCGATCTCGGTGCCTATCGCCGCGCGCGCCTGAGGCGGGAAGCGAACCGCGACCGCGTCTTCACACTCTTCCCGCGCCTGGCAGAACGGCGCTCCCAGCGTGCCGGGACGCTTTCCGGGGGAGAGCAGCAGATGCTGGCGATCGGGCGCGGACTCATGGGCGAGCCCAGGCTGCTCATTCTCGACGAGCCTTCGCTCGGATTGTCGCCTGTGCTCGTCGAGCATCTCTTCGCGCTCGTCAGGAGCATCAACGCCGAAGGCATCGCGGTCGTCCTGGTCGAGCAAAACGTTGTCCAGACACTCGAGCTGGTGCAACGGGCGTATGTGCTGGAAAACGGCAGGTTGATCATGCATGGAAGTGCCGCGCAGATCCGCGATGATCCCAAGCTCAGCCGTGCCTATCTTGGGCTATAGCGGCCGCAGTCGTCATGTCGGGGAAAATGCTGCAGAGATTTCGAGCGCAGAAGATTTCCATGCAGAAGAATTTCCATCGATAAAGGATTCTGCTGGTCGAGAGCTGGTCAAGTTCTCCGATTTTCGCAGCACATCATTTGACCGCTTCGGGGCTCCCTGATCTCGCCGGGTCGGAAGCGGTGGACGGCCCGGCTCGGTATTCGGCATTACGCCGCAACTGGCGTAACCGCCTAAAATTTTCGACATGGCATGAGAATTTCGTTGACAAGTGAAACCCGACTCGTGTAAGAAAGCGTAATCTGAGATTTCTGTATAAAACCCGGGCGGAAAACCGCGCCGGGCTTTTTTGCATAGCTGATGGCAGGCGGCAGGCGGCCGGCCGATGTGGCTGCATTTTGCGCAGGGGGCCCCTGCGAAACGAGGCCCGCACTTGTTGTCCTGCATCGTCCTCTCTTCGGGAACCGCGCTCTTAGCCGCGATTCCCCTGTTTCCTTCCCTGTTCGGGCCCTGTTATTTCCCTGTTCTGGCGCGGCTATTTTTGTTGCATCTCATTGATTCTACGTAGCTTTTTAGAAGTCACCTATCGCGCCCCGCCCCCTTTACAGGGATTTACAGGGGCGTGCCGTTGGAGCGCACCCCCTGGAGTGCACCCCTTGGGTGAGACACGAAACTGACCACAGGGGGACCGGGCCTCGGATTATCGTCGAGAGCGGCGCGGCAAAAAGGCGTCCGCGCAAGGCAAGGCTTTCGATCTCGATGGGCTTCTCGAGGGTATGTTGACCGCCTCCGCCGACACCGACGAGAAAGGACAATTGGTGGCCACGATCGATCCGGTTACGCTCGCCGTCCTCAACGGTCGGCTGGTGCAGATCGCCGATGAGATGGACGCGACGCTCTATCGCTCTGCGTTCAATCCCATCATCGCCGAGGCGCACGATGCCTGTCATGGCATCTATCACGCGCAAACGGGCGCGACGCTCGTGCAAGGAAGCTCCGGTCTGCCGATCTTTGTCGGGGCGATGGCATTCGCGGTCAAAGCGGTGATCGACAAGGTTGCAAGGGACGGAGGGCTCGCCGAGGCCGACACGTTTTTGTTCAATGACCCCTACGACGGAGGGACGCATCTCAACGATTTCAGGCTCGTCCGCCCGTTCCTGCGCGGCGGTCGCGTCTTCGCCTGGCTCGCTTCCGTCGGCCATTGGCTCGACATCGGCGGCAATGTGCCCGGCAACTTCAATCCAAAAGCGACCGAGAGTTTTCAGGAGGGTGTCCGCATTCCCCCGGTGAAGCTCGTGCGCGGGGGCGTGCTTCAGCATGATATCATCGACATCCTTGCTGCAAACTCACGCGTCGCGCAATCGAATTGGGGCGACCTCAACGCCCAGCTCAACGCGCTCGATCTGGGCGAGCGGCGCCTGCATCAATTGCTCGACCAGTATGGCGATGACACCATCGCCGCAGCGCTTGCTGCACTGGGCGCACGCGCCGAAGCGCTGATGCGCGCCGACATTGCTGCGCTGCCCGACGGCAGCTACAGCCGTGACGATTTCCTCGATAATGACGGCGTCAGCGATGCCTCGCTGCGGATCGCGCTTGACCTCACCATAACCGGTGATCGCATGCGCATGGACTTCTCCCGCTCGGCGCCCCCATGCGCCGGCCCCCTCAATATTGCGCGCTCGACTACGATTGCCTGCTGCTATGTCGCGCTCAAGCATCTCTTTCCCGACGTCCCCGCGAATGCCGGCTGTCTCGCGCCGATCGAGTTCGTCATTCCCGACGCGACCCTGCTCGCGGTATCGGCACCGCGGCCGGTCGGGGGCTATACCGAAACCATCCTGCGCGTCATTGACGTCATCTTCGGCGCCTTTGCCCAAGCCGTGCCGCCGCGCGCGCATGGCAGCCCGTTTGCCACAATCAACGCGCTTTCGCTGGCGGGCTGGCGAGAGCACGGCCGCAAATGGGTCATGTTTTGCTTCTTCGGCGGCGGTCTCGGCGGCAACCCCGAAGGCGATGGTCTTAATCACAGCAACAACCCGATCTCTACCGCGACGATACCGCCGGTCGAGATTCTGGAGACGCTCTATCCCGTCATGTTCACGCAATGGGCGCTGCGGCCGGACTCGGGGGGCCCCGGCCGGCATCGCGGCGGGCTCGGCGCAATCTATGAGATCGAGGTCTTGGCGGAGAGCGGCGCTGATGTGTTCCTGCTCGGGGAACGAGGCAAGTATCCGCCGTTCGGGGTCAACGGCGGCAAACCGGCGGCGCCCAACCGCGCCTTCTACGAGACGGATGCAGGCGAAGTCGTGCCGCCCCTGGTCTCCAAGATGACGGATGTGCACCTCCGGTGCCATCAAAAGGTGCGACTCGAAACCCCGGGCGGCGGCGGCTTCGGGGATCCGGCGACGCGTGAGCCCGAACGGGTCGTGCGCGACGTGCGGCTCGGCTACGTGACGCCCGAGGCGGCGCAACGTGACTACAAGGTGGTGCTGCGGAGGGACGGGCGGCTCGACCGCGACGCCACGCTGCGCACACGCGCTGAAGTGGCGCGATGAGCGGCTCAGGTTCAGGCCTCGTCGTCGGCGTAGACGTCGGCGGCACTTTCACCGACTTGTTTCTGCTCGATCCCGCCTCTCGCAGCTTCCGAAGCTGCAAGGTTGCGTCGCATCGCGGCGATGAGGCGCGCGGATTTGCCAACGGCCTCTCCCTCCTATGCAGGGACGAGTCGGGGTCCCCAAAAAACGCAAAGCGTTTTTTGGGGTGCCCCTCATGCCTCGCCCCTGCGGATGACATCATGCCGCTCGAAGCTCTTCGGATCGCGGGAGCGGTCGTGCACGGCACCACGGTCGGCACCAACGCCCTGCTGGAGCGGAGCGGGCCAAAGGTCGGGATCATCACGACTGCGGGTTTTCGCGACGTGCTGGAAATGCGCCGCCGAGACCGGCGGCGGGTATGGGGGCTTTGGGGTGACTTCATCCCGCTGGTCGAACGTGACATGCGCATGGAGGTGGGCGAGCGAACGCTTGCCGACGGAGCAATTCGACGGCACGTGGATCCGACCGAGGTCAGGGCCGCAACACGGCGACTCCTCGCCGCAGGGGCGCAAAGCCTCGCGGTTCTCTTCATCAACGCCTACGCCAACCCTGAGAACGAGCGGCGCACCGCCGCCGAGATCCGCAGCGTCTGGCCGAACGAATACGTGACCGCCTCGCATGAAGTGCTTGCCGAAATCAGGGAGTTCGAGCGCTTCTCGACCGCCGCCATCAATGCCTACCTGCAACCGGTCGTCGGAGCGTATCTGGCCAAGCTCGAAGCGTGGCTTGCCGCCCGACAATTCGGCGGCGGCCTCCATGTCGTGCAGTCGAACGGCGGCGTCATGTCGGTCGCAAGCGCACGCAGGCTCCCGGTGCGAACGGCGGTCTCCGGACCGGCGGCGGGGGTCGTGGCGGCAACGGCACTGGCGCAAGCTGCCGGATTCGAGAACGTCATCACCTGCGATCTCGGCGGCACGTCTTTCGACGTTTCCGTCATTGCCGCAGGGAAGGCAGCAGTGGCGCCGCAGACCACCGTGGATTTTGGCATCGTCATCCGCACACCCATGATCGAGATCACGACCATAGGGGCAGGCGGCGGCTCGCTCGCCTCGGTCGATCGCGGCGGACTGCTCCAGGTCGGGCCGGAAAGCGCAGGCTCCGTGCCGGGACCGGCCTGCTACGGGTACGGCAACGCCCGCCCCACGCTGACCGATGCGCAGGTGGTCCTGGGCCGCATTAATGCAGACCGCCCCCTCGGTGAGCTCAAGTCACTCGATGTCGAGGCCGCGAAGCGAGCCGTTGCAACGCATGTGGGCGCGAGCCTCGGACTTTCAGTTGTAGAGGCAGCGGAAGCCATCGTGCAGGTGGCAGAAGCCAGGATGGCCGGAGCCATACGTCTGGTTTCCATCGAGCGCGGGCATGATCCCGATCATTTCATCCTCATGCCTTTTGGCGGTGGCGGCGCCTTGCACGTCGCCGCCCTCATTCGTCAGATCGGGCTGAAGTGTGCGCTGGTGCCGAGATTGCCCGGAATTACCTCGGCGCTCGGCTGCGCCATTGCCGATCTCAAGCACGACGTGGTGCAGACCGTGAGCCTCATGCTGGATGAGTTGCAGGTGGAGGATCTGGAGCAGCGCATGCTTATCGCGGGGAGGGCGGCGCATGCCGTGGTTGCGGGCGCGGGGATTCTGATCGAGCGCACGGACATCGTTTATGAGCTCGACATGTACTACCTCGGACAAACGCATACGCTCGCCGTGCCGGTCTGCATCACGGACGGCACATATGGTCCGCTTGGGCTTACGCAAGACGCAATGCGCGCCGCCTTCGAGCAGGCCTATTCCGTCGCGTTCAGCCGGTTGCTGCCGGGGCTGCCCGTGGGCATCATGTCTTTGCGCGCTACGGCGATCGGGAAACGCCCGGCTTTCGACGCTTCAGTATTTGCCCCGCAGCCGTGCTCGTCGCTGGAGAAGGCGCGGCAGGGCGAGCGGCAGGTCTGGTTCGACGGGGGATGGCGTCAGACGGGTATCTGGTCACGGCTCGATCTGCCGGCTGGCAGCGTCATCCAGGGTCCCGCAATCCTCGAGCAGCCCGATTCCACCACGGTCATCGAGCCGGGGTTCAGCGGGAGAACGGACCCTTTGGGGAACTTGATTCTGGAATTAGCGAGCTGACCAGTAGCTCATATCAGAGGCTCAACATGTCGCGTACAAAAGTCAGCGGGCAGACAGATACTCCGGATAGCAAGTTTCTGCGCGGTAGCGGTTGTAGCTGCTACTGCCGCGAACCGCCTGGACGCCCGAACCCGAACACGCCAAAGAACACCTCTCGTGCGTTGGCCAGCCAGCTCGGATCCGCATCGCCAATGCGCCCCGCGACAATCTCTTTGTTGAGCGTGGCGATTTTGTCGAACCGCACCAACGAGAGCGCCTTGAGTCCGGTTCCGGCGGTCGGTGCTATCGGCATGGCATCGCCATCCTCACGAGGCATCGAGGTGATGTAGCCGACAATCACGTCTGTCCGGCGCTCATTGTCCGTGGAACTGACCAGTGCTGGGCGGCGCTTGGCAGCGCTCAGATCGGTAAAGGGAGAATCGGTCAGAACGATTGCGCCAAATGGAATCGCGATCACGTGCGGAAGCGCTCAATCAAATCAGCATCGCTGTACAGATCGGGCTCCTCGGCCAGCCAGTCGAACGCACCACCCGCAGCATTGATGGCCGTAATAGAGGGTTCGCCCACATCGATACTTTCAACCACGACCCGCAACCGCTGCCGCGGTGGTATGCCGCGCCGACGCAACTCATCGCTCACCTTGCCTGCCTCAATGTCACTCAGAATCTGTCGCATAGGGCAAATGTAGTCTTACGGAGATCTGGGGGCAATCGGACAATCGGAACAGGTCAGCGTGTCGCGTGGCGCATGGATCAGCACTAGCGAGGCGAAGACCATCGCGCTGCGCAAGCAGCTGGCTATCCCCCTGCCGGCCTCGGGATCATGACCGCGACGAAGCTCGTACTTCGCCGCATCATGGAAGACGGCTGCGCCCCCTATCTAGATTTTGACCTGAAATGTGAGAACTACGCCTGCGGCTGCGGCTCGAGGCCGCCGGTATCCGGACGCGGGCGAGGCTTGCCCGCAGGCGGCACTGCCGACCCGCGCGGCGTTATCGGCTCGATCACGGATTCACGGGTCGGGCGTTTGCCTGCAAGCAGGTCCTTGATCTCATCACCGGTAAGCGTTTCGAACTCGAGCAGGCTCTTGGCGAGCAACTCCAGATCCGCACGCTTGTGCTCCAGAATATGCTGCGCCTCGGAATAGCCCGCTTCGACCAGACGCTTGATCTCCCCGTCGATCTTGCGGCTTGTCTCCTCCGAGACATTCTGCTGCCGGGCAACCTGGTAGCCGAGGAAAACCTCGTCCTGGTTCTCGCCGTAAGCAACCGTGCCGAGCTGCTCGGACAACCCCCAGCGCGTCACCATCATGCGCGCGAGCTTGGTCGCCTGCTCGATGTCGGAGGCGGCGCCGGAGGTGACCTTCTCGCGCCCGAAGACGAGCTCCTCGGCGACACGGCCCCCCATCATGATGGCAAGCCGCGAGGTCATCTGCTCGAGGCTCATGGAAAGCTTGTCGCGCTCGGGCAGTTGCATGACCATGCCCAGCGCCCGACCGCGCGGGATGATGGTGGCCTTGTGCACTGGATCGGTGGCCTTGACGTTGAGCGCGACGATGGCGTGGCCGCCCTCGTGATAGGCGGTGAGCAGCTTCTCCTCCTCGGTCATGACCAGGGATTTGCGCTCCGCGCCCATCATCACCTTGTCCTTGGCGTCCTCGAACTCGATCTGGGTCACCATGCGCTTGTTGCGCCGTGCCGCCATCAAGGCAGCCTCGTTCACCAGATTCATGAGATCGGCGCCGGAGAAACCCGGCGTGCCGCGAGCGGTGGTCTTGAGATTGACGTCGGGCGCCAGCGGCACCTTGCGCACGTGCACCTTGAGAATCTGCTCGCGGCCGACCACGTCGGGATTGGGAACGATGACCTGACGGTCGAAGCGGCCCGGGCGCAGCAAAGCCGGATCGAGCACGTCGGGCCGGTTGGTGGCGGCGATGAGGATGATGCCCTCGTTCGCCTCGAAGCCATCCATCTCGACGAGGAGCTGATTGAGCGTCTGCTCGCGCTCGTCATTGCCGCCGCCAAGCCCCGCTCCGCGGTGGCGGCCGACGGCATCGATCTCGTCGATGAAAATGATGCACGGCGCGTTCTTCTTCGCCTGCTCGAACATGTCGCGCACGCGCGAGGCGCCGACGCCCACGAACATCTCGACGAAGTCCGAGCCCGAGATGGTGAAGAACGGCACGTTCGCCTCGCCGGCAATGGCGCGCGCGAGCAGCGTCTTGCCTGTGCCGGGCGGCCCGACGAGCAAAACGCCGCGGGGAATCCGCCCGCCGAGGCGCTGAAATTTCCCTGGATCGCGCAGGAACTCGACGATCTCCTGGAGATCCTGCTTGGCTTCATCGACCCCGGCCACGTCCTCGAACGTGACCCGTCCGTGCGCCTCGGTCAAAAGCTTCGCGCGGCTCTTGCCAAAGCCGAGAGCTTTGCCGCCGGCGCCCTGCATCTGGCGGGAAAGAAAGATCCACACGCCAATGAGCGCAATGAACGGAAGCCACGACACCAGCAGCGAGACAAACCAGGGAACGTCGTTCTGCTGCGGCCGGGCGGTAATGGACACCCCCTTGCCATAAAGCCGCTGCACCAGACTGGGGTCGTTCGGAGCGTAGGTCTGGAAGCTGCGACCGTCCGTGAATGTGCCGTGAATCTCCGGCCCCTGGATCAGGACATCGCGCACCCGGCCTTGATCGACCTCACTGAGGAGTTGCGAGAAGGAGATGTCCTGCGCGCTGGTGCGCTGACCCGGGTTTTGAAACAGCGTGAAAAGGGCAAGCAGCAGGAGGACGATAATCACCCACAGGGCGAAGTTGCGCAGATTGGCATTCATCCCTTGTCCTAACTTGGCCGCGGGTCATCTTCTAGCCCAGGCCATACTATAGCAACTCGTTGCGGCCGATTCGCGTCCATCGCCGTCACAATTTATGTGCGGGGCATCCTTCTGCCAAGAGAACCGGTTTTTTCTTTATTTCGGGCCACTTGGGGGTAATTCAAGCGATTGGATACGGCTCGGTGACAGGGACGGACCTCAATACCTCTTTTCAGGGGAGGGATTGGAGAAGCGCCTCGTGCGCCGGGGCGGCGCCATCTCGATGGTCAATCCGGTCCTGTTCAGCGTGATCATTGCGCCAGCCAGCGTGCGGCGCAGACGCAACTTGCCGGCCCGTCTGGCACTTGCGAGCGCATCGTACAAAGCCTCCAGCTTCCCGAGTTGCGCCCGCACCTCATCGCCGGTCCGTGCGACGGCGCGGCCAAGCAGCCGGATGGCAATCTCCGCGGGAAGCGCAAAGAAAGTCGCCGGATCAAGCACGACCGGGGCGGCTTCGGGAAAACCGCGCGCAACCGCGCGCGCCACAGCTGCGTCAACCGCGGCCTCCAGCGCAGTTTCGGCCCGCTGCAAGCGTCGTGCAAACAGGGCGATCCGGCCTGCATCCAGACCCTCCCGTGCGAGCGCGGGCATCACGTTGCGCAGCCGCGCGCGGGCAAAGCGCGGATCGCGGTTGGAAGGATCCTCAACGTAAGGAATGTCGGCCGCTTGCAGCGTTGCGATGAGCCGCGCTTTCGGGATTCCAAGGAAAGGCCGCACCAGCAGAGCTTCTCCTGTCGTCCTTCTGGTGGATGCACACATACTCCGCACGATGCCGGTATTGCGTGCGCCGCGGCTCGGCGCGGGTTGTTCTCCTGACGACGGGGCAAGCGCCAGAGGAGTCACCTCTCTCATGCCGCAAAGGCCGCTGATGCCGCTACCGCGGCTCATGCGAAACAAGACAGTCTCGACCTGATCATCGATGGTATGGGCAGTCAGAATGTGATGGGCCCCGACGCTGCCGGCAAAGCTCCCGAGCAGTCGATAGCGTGCCGTCCGGGCCGCCTGCTGGAGACCGGTTTTCGGCTTTTGCCCTCTCCAGCGCAGGATGCGGTGTTGCACGCCGAGCCGGCGTGCGAGCCGCTTCACGGCACGTGCCTCGGCATCCGATTCGGCGCGCAGTCCATGATCGACGGTAACGGCGATGAGCTTTGGTCCATTCTTGCGGGCGGCGCGCCAGCGTGCTGCCAGGGCGAGGAGCGCCGTGGAGTCGGGGCCGCCGGAAACCGCCAGGACCAGGGCAGGGGCCTGCGTCAGTGATTGAAAGAGCTTGTTTGCCTCGGCTGCGGAAACAGGTTTCGCAGGCTCAGCAGCGGTCACGCTTCTGTTCTCGCTCGACCGCCTGTTTTAGGGCCGCCGATGTCCGCGGAAACTTCCGTATGACCTCACCCAGCGAGGCGCAGGCCGCTTCCTTCTCGCCAAGCGACGCCAGCGATTGCCCGAGCCGAAGCAGTGCATCCGGGGCTCGCGGATTGCCTTCGAACTTGGTCGAGACGTTGAGGAAGGCCTCTGCCGCCTCGCGAAAGCGCTGGCGCTGGAACAGGCTCTCACCAAGCCAGAAGGTCGCTTCGCCTGCCAAGCGGTCGCTCGGATACTTGCTCAAGAAATTATGGAAACTGTCCTCGGCAAGCGCGTAGTCCCGATGCAGGACGTAGCCGTATGCGAGATCGAACTCGTCTTTCGGGGTCTGCGTGGGCGGAAGCGTGGCGAGCGTGGCTCCCCCGCCGGGCCCGGGGCCGGGATGCGTCGGCGAACCTGGCGATGCGTCCGCCATGTCACCAGGACCCGGGTGCTGCCCGGGCGGCATTCCTCCCAGGCTCCGCGGTGCGCCGGGCGCAGTGGGGTTGAGGGTTGGATCGAAAGCATCCCCATGTCGCGCAGGAGCGGGGCTGGGGCCCGGCGCCGGTGGCGACACGGCGGCTTGCGAGCGGCCCTGCGGCGGTGATCGGGCCGCTCCCCGGTACTCCGCATCCTCCTGCATGCGGCGAACTTGATTCTCGAGCTGCTGATTACGAAACTGGAGCTGCTCAATGGTTCCGGTGAGCTGCCGCACTTGGGCTTCGAGGCGCTCGAGCCGAACGAGGAGATCAGACCCGCCAACCTGGGCGGTCCGCTCCAATGATTGCTGCGGCGCGTTCCGCTCGCCCGAGATGCGTTCACTCCCGCCGAAGAACAGGTTCAACAGCCCGGGCGATTCGCTATCCTGTGCGAATGACGGAGAGAGATTCGCGCCGACAGCAAAGGCCGCCATGAGAGCGAGCGCTGATGCCCGTCGAGGGACGAAGCGAGTCATAGATTTCAGGGCGCGGTTGAAGACGCAAGCTACCATACGAGTCGGTGCGTCCAAATTGTGACTGATGAAGCGCAGCCGGCGCCCGAAGGCGCCGGCTCGTCCCCTTCCCCCGTGTTCGTGTTGCCTATGTTGTTCAGGAGCTGGTGTTTAGCACCGTCACCGCCCGCCGGTTCTGAGACCAACAGGAAATGTCGTTGCACACGGCGACCGGACGCTCCTTGCCGTAGGAGATCGTCCGCATGCGTTGTGCAGTGACGCCGCGGGAGGCAAGATAGTCGCGCACCGTTTGGGCGCGGCGTGCGCCTAGCGCGATGTTGTACTCGCGGGTGCCGCGCTCATCTGCATGGCCTTCAATGGTGAAGGTGTATTGGCCGTAGGACTGGAGCCACTGCGCCTGCTTGTTCAGGGTCGCGATCGACTGCGCGGTGAGCTCGGTGGAATCCGATTCGAAGAAGACCCGGTCGCCCACATTGACGACGAAGTCCTGCTGGCTGCCCGGCGTGGCGATGCCGGCCGCCTGGCTCACATTAGGGGTGTTCGCGCATCCCCCCATGGCGAGGGCCAAGACCAGAGCGCCGAGGAGAGTCGCACACTGGATGGCACGTTCAACAGCTTTCGTCATTCCGGTGCCCCCTTTGGTTGCCGCGTTACCGGACATGGCGCAGGTCTAGCAGCTGCGTGGTTAAGCCAAAGTTGTTGGCAAGCTTGCCGGAGTGTTGCCCCGATCCGACAAACGCAGCAAAAACCCGAAACCCTTTGTATTGGTTAATAGAGGATGAATGCGGCGCCTTCTTGGCTCGCCATTCATCTTCTTGCGGGTCGGACGCTCATTGCAGCAAGGGAGACCAGGACGGATCAGAAGCATAGCTTGGCGTCTTGACCGGCTGCTCGTTGCGTCCCGTCACATCCACGGTGAAGAGGCCGGGCCCGGCATTCCCGCCGGGGTCGCGGAAGAACATGATCACACGGCCGTTCGGCGACCATGTCGGCCCCTCATTGTGATAGCCCTCGGTGAGGATGCGCTCCCCGGAGCCGTCGGGGCGCATGATCCCTATGGCGAACCGCCCTTCGGCCTGCTTGGTGAACGCGATATAGTCGCCACGCGGCGACCAGACCGGGGTCGAATAGACGCCATCACCGAAGCTGATGCGCTGCGCCTGCCCGCCATCGGCCGTCATGACATAGATCTGCTGCTTGCCGCCGCGGTCGGACTCGAAGGAAATGTACGAGCCATCAGGAGAGTAGGATGGCGCAGTATCGATCACCTGCGTATCGGTCAGGCGCGTCGTTGCTTTTGATCGCAAGTCCATGACGAAGAGGTTCGAATTGCCGGCGCGTTGCAGGCTGAAGATGACACGCTGGCTGTCGGGCGAAAACCGCGGGCTGAATGTCATTCCGGGAAAATTGCTGACGATCTCGCGTTGCAAGGTCTCGATGTTCATCAAATAGACTCGGGGATCGCCCTGACCGTAGGACATGTAGGTGATGGTATCGGCCGAGGACGAGAAGCGCGGTGTGAGCACAAGATCATCGCCGCGCGTGAGATAGCGGACGTTGGCGCCATCCTGATCCATGAGAGCGAGCCGCTTGATGCGGCGCTCCTTGGGACCCGATTCGTCGACGAACACGATGCGACTGTCGAAGTAGCCCTTGTCTCCGGTCAGCCGTTCGTAGATCGCATCCGAGATGATGTGGGCGATGCGGCGCCAGTTATCGGATGTGGTGTTGTACTGCTGACCGTGGAGCTGCTGGCCAGCAAATACATCCCACAGCCGAAACTCCGCCTTGAGTCGTCCCTCGGCCTGAGTCACGCGACCGGTTGCCAGCGCCTGAGCGTTGATCTGCCGCCAATCGGGAAAGCGCGGCAACGTGTCGATGGTGGTGATTTTCTCGATGAAGGCAGCGGGGTCGATCGGGGCAAACAGTCCGGAGCGCTGCAGATTTGCGCTTATGATCTGGCTGATGTTGCGCCCGAGGGCCGGATCCTGTGTCGCGACCGCAATGAATTCGGGAATTGCGATCGGTACCGGCTGCACGTTGCCTTGGGTGACGTCGAGCTTGAGCACTGCAAGTGCACGCTCCACCGGCAGTGCGCCGAGGGCGCCGGCAGCAACTCCCGCTCCGAGCGTCATCACTTTTCGTCGGGTGAGTCTCACAGGCAAGGACGTCATTTCGCGCTGGTCATCATGTGCTGGTGTTAGCCGCGGATCATCTCGCGCGGATCGAACTTGATCTCTATGTCTTTCCAAAGGTCGTAATGCTCACGTCGCAGCATCGTGAAAGGCTGCCCGCGCAGGAGCGCACGCACGGCGCTGTCGCGCGCTGCCGCAGCCATAGGCGTCCTTCCGCTGCTCAAGACCCGAGGCTGGCCCTCTACAGTGCCGTCCGGCCTGAATCTGACCTCGACCACGACGACGAGCTCCTCGGGATTGCTCCCCAAAGGCGGGTTCCAAAGCTCGCGCAACCGGGCCCGCAAGGCGTCCAGCTCGCTCTGGGACAACTGCGCCGCGTGCCCGTTAGGTAGTCCGAGACCGGGGCTGCTGTTGAGCGTCTCACCCGCAGCCGCGAGCCGGGTGGCGTTGCGCTTGTCGAGCAAGGCCTCGACCTGCTTCGGATCGAATTTCGGTGCCGGCGGTGCCGGCTTCTTTGGCGGCGTCGGTGGCTGCGGCTTCGCTTCCGCTTTCTTCGGTTGATGCTTGGGCTGTTCCTTGCTCAGCGCCTCGGCAATGGGATCGACCTTGGTCTCAGCCTGCTTGGCGTCCTTTGGTTTCTCCTCGGCCGGCTTCACTTCCGGGGCGGGCTCGGTCTCGCGCGCGGCCTTGACCTCCTTCTTCTCGACAACCTTTGCCGTCGGGTCATCGACCGGCTTTGCCTCGGCGACTTTTTCCACCAGCGGCTTCGGAGTCTCCGTCTGCGGCGCGCTCTTTACCCCTTGGGTGATCTGCGAGAACTCGCTGGACGTCACGATGTCGACCGGCAAGGAATCGCTCGCGGGTACGTTCAGCGGTCTCGCTGCGAGCGACCAGACGCTCCACAGCAGCACGGCTGCATGGCCGATGGCCGATATGGTGTAGGCCGTCCTCATCAACCCGTCGTCAAACCCTCAACGTGCCCGGCCCTGCTCCGTATCCGTCACCAAGGCCACGCGCCGGAATCCCGCCGCCGATATCCGCCCCATCACCTTCATCACTGTGCCGTAATCGACCTGGCGATCGCCACGCACATAGATGCGCTCATCTGCCCCCCCACGCGCTTCCGTAATGGCCTTGAGCTTCGGCACAACCTCGTCCAAGGGGATCTCGGTGTTTTGCAGGTACACCTGTTCCTTTACATTCACCGAGACGGTTAACGGCTCCTTGTCCTGGTCAAGGCTCTTGGCCTCCGTTCGCGGCAGATCGATGGGAACCCCGACGGTAAGCAGCGGCGCCGAGACCATGAAAATGATCAGCAGGACGAGCATGACATCGACCATCGGTGTCACATTGATCTCCGCCATTACCGGCCGGCGACGGTGCCGCCGCCCGGCCGCCACATTCGCGCCCGCATTCATCCCCATTTCAGACCCCCCGATCCGCTGATCCTCATGTCCGCTCGTCGATCTGCCGCGACAGAATTGCAGCAAATTCGTCAGCAAACCCCTCCAGGCGCTGCGCCTGTCTGTTCACATCGGACACGAACTTGTTGTATAAAATCGTCGCGGGTATGGCGGCGAAGAGTCCCGCTGCGGTCGCGAACAGGGCTTCCGCTATGCCGGGCGCAACCACCGCGAGCGAGGTGGTCTGCTGCCCGGCAATGGCGCGAAAGCTGGTCATGATCCCCCAGACCGTCCCGAACAGGCCGACGAAGGGTCCGGCTGAGCCGATGGTGGCCAGCACCAGCAGGTAGCGTTCGAGCCGCGCAATTTCGCGCTGGATCGTCACGTCCATGACTTTCTCGATGCGCGCCTGCAGGCCTGCGAACGAACGCGGATGCCCCTCGAGGCTGCGCTTCCATTCGCGCATCGCTGCGACGAACAGCGCCGCCATCGAGTGGCTCGGCCGCGACGCCAGCGAGCGATAGAGCTCCTCCAGCGACTGTCCCGACCAGAACGCCTGCTCGAAGGCATCCATCGCGCGCCGCGTACGCGAGTAGAGCACGAGCTTTTCGATCGCGATCGCCCATACCGAGATCGAAGCAATCAGGAGGCCGATCATCACCAGTTTGACGACGATGTCCGCGTTCTGAAAAAGATCCCAGATCGAAATCGGCGCAGCGGACGGCATTGCAGTTCCTTCCGGCTGTCCCTTGGGCTGGACCTGGCTCCTTGCGGAGGCCGCAGGCTAGCGGCCGCGACGGGATCGCCGCGGCGGGCATGCCGGCGCGCCACACCCCAGGCTATGATCCGTCGCCGAAGACCCCAAAGCGCAGTAACCCACCCCCGCCGGTCGAGAACGGCTTCCGGTTGAAAGGTGTCCAAACTAGGGCGTCCGTCACGGCCGGACCGGGAATCGCGGGACCGTTGGCCTGCCTCCGCGGCCTGGTCGCGGGGCGAAGACGAGGATACCAAGACAAATCAGGCAAATCCGGGCATGACGGTGCGACCTGCCCCGGACGCGGCGCTCACAGCGATTCTGCGGCGCCTGCTTGGTCCGCCATCATCGCGAGGCGCAGGGCTTTCGGGATCGGGCGCGCCCGTCCGCCTGACACGCATGCCACGCGCACATGCGCCTCCACCAGAAGCTCGTCGCCGCGCAGGATCTGTTGATGCAGGCTGATCGAGGCACCCTTCACCTCCTGCGGGCTGGTCGTGATGTCGAGCACATCGTCCATGTGCGCCGGCTTGAGGAACTCAATCCGCATGGACCGCACCACGAAGGCAAAACCGGGCGCCTCCCGCTCCGCCTCCTCGAACAATGCGCGATGGCCGGTGCCCAGCAGCCGCAAATGATTTGTGCGGCCCCGCTCCATAAAGCGCAGATAGTTGGCGTGATACACGATCCCGGAGAAATCCGTGTCCTCGTAGTACACGCGCACTGTCATGCAGTGGCGGCCATTGCGGATCGTGCCATCGAGAGCAATCGACGGCGCAGTCATCATCGCAACACTTACTGGTCCTCGGAAGAGTCAAATAGCTGAAACTGGGTGGAATCGCGCGCGGGCTCGGCGAGGCCGAGGTGCCGAAAGGCATGGGATGTGAGCAGCCGGCCACGCGGGGTGCGCTGTAACAGGCCTTTCTGGATCAGGAACGGCTCGATGATTTCCTCGATGGCGTCGCGCGGCTCGGAGAGCGCGGCAGCGATGGTCTCGATGCCGACTGGTCCGCCACCGTAGTTCTGCGCAACGGTCGTGAGATAGCGCCGATCCATCGCGTCGAGCCCCGCGGCGTCCACCTCGAGCTCCGTGAGCGCACGATCCGCTGCTCGCCGATCGATGATCTTGGACCCGTCTATAGAGGCGAAATCGCGCACCCGCCGCAACAGCCGGCCAGCAATGCGGGGAGTGCCGCGGGCACGGCGTGCAATCTCGTTAGCTCCGTCGGGGCTCATGCCGATTCCAAGCACCCGCGCGCCACGATTCACGATCTCTTCGAGCTCGGGCTCGGAGTAGAAGCTCAGCCGCACCGGAATGCCGAAGCGATCGCGAAGCGGATTGGTAAGCAGACCGGCACGCGTGGTTGCGCCGACGAGCGTGAATTTCGCAAGGTCGATCTTCACCGAGCGTGCCGCCGGCCCCTGGCCGATGATAAGATCGAGCTGAAAATCCTCCATTGCGGGATAGAGAATCTCCTCTACTGCCGGGTTGAGCCGATGGATCTCGTCGATGAACAGCACATCGCGTTCCTCGAGATTGGTAAGCAGCGCTGCAAGGTCTCCGGCCTTGGCGATGACCGGCCCCGAGGTAGCACGAAAGTTCACGCCGAGCTCGCGCGCCACGATCTGCGCCAGAGTGGTCTTGCCCAATCCGGGCGGACCGACGAACAGGACGTGATCGAGCGCCTCATGGCGCGAGCGCGCGGCCGCGATGAAGACGGACAGGTTCGAGCGCGCCTGCTGCTGGCCGATGAACTCGGTGAGGCGTTGCGGGCGTAAGGAGCCGTCCGCGTTGTCCTCGTCGCGCCGCTCGCCACTTACGAGCCTGGGGGCCGAGCTCAAGCCGACCTCACAGCGTCCGCTCGCGGCTATATTTGTTCGGCAACAGCGCCCCGATGGCCGCAACCGCGGGTCCGTTCGCGGTCGGCACAATGACGCGAGCGTTGCGATCGTAATCCCAGATCAGCTCGCGACAACTGCCGCAGGGCGAGACGACGCGTACGGCCCGATCGGGCTCCATCGGCTCGGGGTGACGCACCGCAACGATAGTGTCGATTCCACTCTCGCCTGTCTCGGTCACCGCGCGCCCGAGTGCGACCGCCTCGGCGCACACCGCCATCCGGCCCAGATACGCATCCAGATTGACCCCGGTGTAGATCCGTCCGTCGCGGGTGCGCAGCGCGGCCCCGACTTCCTGCCAATCGTTGCGATAGCGCTGGGTGATGGCCTGCATTGCTGCCGCAATCAACTCCTGATCCTGCACGTTCAGCATGGCAACCCTTGGCATCTCATTTCGCGAGCTCCTTGAGCCCGAGCCGTATCAGGCTTGCCGCGTCCGCGGCTGCGCCCGCACTGCGCGCTGCCGCTGCGATGGCAGACGCGGCCTGAGGCTGACCGTAACCCAAATTCATCAGCGCCGAGACCGCATCGGCGACCGGCTGCGGCGCGCGCTTCTCATCGACTGCGCCGGAGAGGCGAACAACCGACGGGTCCATCCCGGCATAGGCCGGGGCCTTGTCCTTGAGCTCGGTGACGATGCGCTCCGCCACTTTTGCCCCGACGCCCGGCGAGCGCGCCACCATCGCCTTGTCGCGCATGGCGATGGCGGAAGCGAGATCGGCAGGCTTGAGAGTTCCCAGCACCGACAGCGCGACCTTCGCGCCGACACCCTGGACCGTCTGCAGCAAGCCGAACCATTCGCGCTCGACCTCGGTCATGAAGCCGAACAGCCGGATCTGGTCCTCGCGAACATGGGTTTCGATGGCGAGCGTTGCGGCTTGTCCCGTCGCGGGCAGCTCCTGCAATGTGCGCGCCGAGCAATGCACGCGGTACCCGACGCCGTTCACGTCGAGGATGACGGAGTCCTCGCCATACGAATCGATGACGCCCTTGAGCTTGCCGATCATCGCGTCCTCGCGGCAGGCAGCTCGCAGTTGCGGCTCGCTCCATTGCGGTGATGCGCGTGACACACCGCAATCGCGAGCGCGTCCGCTGCATCGTCGGACCGCGCATCGGCTTTCGGCAACAGCACGCCAATCATCATGCGCACTTGCGCCTTTTCGCCGTGCCCGGTGCCGACGATGGTTTTTTTCACCAGGTTAGGCGCGTATTCCGAAACCGGGAGGCCGGCAATGGCGGGGACCAGCATCGCGATCCCGCGCGCCTGGCCAAGCTTGAGAGTGGCGGCCGCATCCTTGTTCACGAAGGTCTTTTCCACCGCCGCTTCGTGCGGCGCGTGCGTCCTGATGATTTCGCTCAAGCCTTGATGAATGACGAGGAGCCGAGTCGCGAGCCCCTCCTGCTCGTCCGTGGCAAGCGAGCCACAGCCAATGAAACGCAGGCGATAACCCTCGACCGCAATCATGCCCCAGCCCGTGCGGCGAAGCCCAGGATCGATGCCGAGAATGCGAATCGGCCGGAGCATGATCGATTCGGTGATAACCCCGGCGGCGGGCCACGCATAGATGGAATCTCAACTATTCGGACCTCAGGCGCCGAGCTTCTGCATCAGCGCGTCAGAAACCTCGAAATTGGCGTAGACGTTTTGCACGTCATCGTGCTCGTTGAGCATCTCCATCAGCCGGAGGACCCTTTCTCCCTGCTCGTCGTTCACGGCGAGGGTGTTTTGCGGTTTCCACACCAGAGCCACCTTGCGCGGCTCCCCGAACTTGACCTCCAGCGCCTTTGCCGCGTCGCGCAGCGTATCCTGGGAGGTGTAGACCTCGTGCCCGGCTCCGCTTGAGACGACATCCTCCGCGCCCGCTTCGATTGCGGCCTCCAGTATGGCGTCGGCGTTGGCAGCTTCAGCGTCGTATTCAATGACTCCGACGTGGTCGAAGAGGAACGAGACAGCGCCGGTTTCCGCCAGGTGACCGCCTGACCTGGTGAAGGTCGCGCGCACCTCCCCGGCCGTGCGGTTGCGGTTGTCGGTCAACACTTCGACGATAACCGCGACGCCGCCCGGACCGTACCCCTCATAACGGATTTCATCATAGCTCTCGGCATCACCGCCGAGCGCCTTTTTGATCGCGCGGTCGATATTGTCCTTGGGCATGTTTTCGGCGCGCGCAGCGAGGATGGCCGCTCGCAGACGCGGGTTCATTGCGGGGTCAGGCAGCCCCAGTCTGGCGGAAACCGTAATCTCGCGAGCCAGCTTGCCGAACAGCTTGGATTTCGCCGCATCCTGCCGCCCCTTGCGGTGCATGATGTTTTTGAACTGTGAATGTCCAGCCATAGTCGAGATCCTGATCGATTGCTTGAGCCGCGCATCCAATGAGATTGCCGGAGGGGAAGAGCAATGATTGCGGGTAACCGGCCGGGAAAGCGCAGCTGCGTTATAGGATGCACCACACCTGAAATCCAGGACATGAAAGTCAATCGTGACTCGTTCTGATTCGTTTGAGCTGAATGTCTTGCGGTGCAACCCACAGGGGCGCGGGGTGAAAAGATCAGCTGAACAAGGCTCATCCAGCATCAATCCAAACGGTGGGCATGGCTTGCTCGAGTCGGCCGCCGAGCCGGACTGCAGCGACGCTCAGCGCCAATCCGGTGGCATCATCGGTCTCGACCGCGAGGGCGCATAGCGTCGCTTCGCCCATAGCCGGCTCGAAGCGGGACCCTGGAATCTTGCGTAAAAATCGCGTCAGCGGCTCGTCCTTGTCCATCCCTATGATCGAGTCGTAATCGCCGCTCATTCCCACGTCCGAGACGAAGGCCGTCCCGTGCGGCAGGATCTGATGATCGGCGGTCGGGGCGTGGGTGTGAGTGCCTACCACCAGGCTCGCCCGCCCATCGCAGAAATGGCCCATCGCCTGTTTCTCGCTGGTGGCCTCGGCATGAATGTCGACAATGACGGCGTCGGCCGAGCCGTTGAGCGGGCATGCGGAAAGCTCGCGCTCAACCACTGCGAACGGGTCATCGAGCGGGTCCATGAAGATGCGACCCATGGCGTTCACGACGAGCACCCGGGCGCCGTTCCTGGCGTTCAACACCGCGGCGCCGCGACCGGGCGTGCCGGCAGGAAAATTGGCCGGTCGCAGCAATTTGGGCGCGCGCTCGATGAAGACCAAGGCCTCCCGTTGATCCCAGGAATGGTTGCCGCCGGTGATGACGTCGATGCCGGCATCGACGAGCTCGTCGTAGATCGCTTCGGTAATCCCAAATCCACCGGCGGCGTTCTCGCCGTTCGCCGCAACAAAATCGAGCTTCCATGCGCGTATCAACTCCGGCACACGCTGGCGCACCATTGCGCGACCGCTGCGGCCCACGATGTCACCGATGAACAGTATCCGCATGGATCATGCTGCCCGGCATTCGATGACCTCACGCTCGGTCAGCACCAGGTCGAGAGCGGCGTCGCGGGGGCCCGTGGGCACTGCTGTTTGTTCCTGTTCGGCAAAGGCGATCCCTACGGCGATTATCGGCTGTCGTGCCCGCAAGGCAGTGATCGTCAGATCGTAATAGCCCGCACCATACCCCAGCCGATGGCCACGGCGATCGAATGCCAGCATCGGCACCAGCAAAACATCGGGGAACACTTCCGGTGCATCCGGTAGGGGTTCGCGGATTCCCCACACTCCCGAGCCCAAGTCATCGCCGAATGCATAGGCGCGCATTGCCAGCGGCTTACCGCGCCCGACTATAACCGGCAGCGCAAGCTTGGCACCGGCATCGGCCACTTTGCGCATGAGCGGGAGCGGGCTGATCTCACTTTTCAGCGGCATAAAGCCGGACAGCCACATGCTCGCAGACAGCGAGCGCGGAAACGGCCGCGCTGCAATGGCCTGCGCTGCGGCAGCGCGCACTGCGCCCGGCATCGCATCGCGGCGGGCGATTGCCTCGCGGCGAAGGCTGGCTTTGGCGTTTTCAAGGGAATCCAATCGCAATAAGATCCAAGGTAGCAGGCGTGCGGAGCCGCGATGGCCGTTGGAGCTCGATCCCGGGTTCCCTACGTAAGTAGGTGGGCGCCATATGTCCGAGCCCACGAGCCCGGTCAGGGACAGCTCCCTTCAGGATCGATAAGGCCCCGGGGATATGGCTCCTGACGTACCTCACAGCCCCGCGGGTCGAATGTAATGGTTTCGGGCTGAAGTCGCCACCTTGGCGCTCATACGTGGAGGTCTGATGCCGACCATTGAATTCGTGTACGCCGGCACGCTCGAAGACCTCAAGCGCAAGGAGCGGCTCGTCGTCCGCGGGCAGCATCGACCGATCCTCGTCGTAGGGCATGGGGAGCGCGTCGTCGCCCTGGACAACCGCTGTCCTCACATGGGTTTCCCCCTCGACCGTGGAAGCATGGAAGATGGCATTCTCACCTGCCATTGGCATCACGCCCGCTTCGACCTTGCGAGCGGCTGCACATTCGATCTCTGGGCGGACGATGTCCCGACCTGCCCGGTAGAGATGCGGGGCGCCGAGATTTGGGTAAAGACTGAATTCGGGCACGCCGACCCTGCTGCTTACTGGCAGCAGCGTCTGCATGACGGGATGGCACACAATCTCGGCCTCGTCATTGCCAAGGCGGTGCAGGGTCAACTCGCATCCGGTGTGGCGCCGCTCGACATCGTGCGGCAAGCCGCGCTCTTCGGCGTGCGTCATCTTGACGGCTGGAGCACGGGAATGACGATCCTGACGGCGCTCGGCAATCTGCTGCCCCAGCTAGAGGGAGAGAATGTCTATCTGGCGCTGTTCCACGGTGTGCGTCGAGTCGCGGCGGATTGTGACGGCGCGGTTCCCGGCCGCAAGCGGGCGGCTCTTGGCAGTCGCCCGGATGCGGGCACGGTCAAGCGCTGGCTGCGGCGCTGGAACGCCGTGCGGCACGGCGAGGCGGCTCAGCGCACGGTGCTGACTGCCGTCGCGCAGCGAGCAGCGCCAGCATCGATAGCCGACCTCCTGTTTGCGGCGGAGACCGATCGCGTATTTGCGGATACCGGGCATTCGCTCGACTTCATCAACAAGGCCTTCGAGTGTCTCGACCTGATCGGATGGGAGCAGGCAGGCGACGTCATCCCGACGGTTGTGGGACAAATGACGGTGGCGCGCGGGGCGGACGAATCGACGGAGTGGCGCCAGCCCATCGACTTCATCGCGCACTGCGATGAAGCCACCGCCGACTTGGCAAGACGCTTCACAGCCGCTCGAGATCGAGGCAAATGGTTGAAGCATGCGGAGCTGGCGCGGGTTCTGCTAGGCGACGATCCGCGCACGATCTTTGGTGCGCTCGGGAGCGCCATGTCCGACGGTGCCTCGCTCGCGGACCTCGGCCGCTCGCTCGCCTATGCCGGGGCGCTGCGGGTCGCACGGTTCGGCACAGCGAACGAGCACGGGGACTGGGACACGGCACATCACGTCTTCACCTACTGCAATGCGGTGCATCAGGCTCTCAAGCGCATCGAGGCCAATCATGATGATCCGGGGTTGCCAGAGGCAGCGCGCGCCATCTTGCACGGTGCGGCCGCAATCTATCTCATTCGCTATCTCAACGTCCCGCCGGCGCGATTGCCCGGTGAAGGAGAGGACGGGCTGGAGGCCCTTCCGTCGAGGCCCTCGGAGATCCGTACAGCACTGCTGGACGCATTCGATCGCCAGCATCAGATAGAGGCAGCAGCGCGGCTCGTGGCGCGTCACCTCATTCTGGGTCATTCCCCGGATCTGCTCATTGACGCGCTGGCCCGGGCGCTGTTGCGCGAAGACGCAGGCTTTCACGCCTACCAGATGCTCGAGGCCGGCGTGCATCAGTTCAAGGAATGGAATAATACGCCGGCAGGACGGCACATCCTCGTGGCGGTCACGCGTTACCTTGCGGCACACTCACCGACTGAACGCGCTTGGCTGCAGACGGCTGACATCGCGGCCCGGCTCGCTCGTGGAGATCGCCTGCACGAGGAAGCCTGACACTCAGCCCGGTTCTTCCCGTGTTGCCCGTACGGCTATTTTTTTCTTGCAATCCAGCAATAACCTTTGCTCAGCCCGGGCTCGCTGGTTGACCGGCCCTTCGCAACCCACTCGCATTTCAACCAGGTCGGGCTGGCAGCAACCGCGCGCACATAATGAGTTTCCCCACCGCCGTCGACCTCGACACCCGTAGTATGCCCGTCCGCGAGGATAATGCCGGGCGGAGGAGCGAAGACATAGACGACGGAGCTCGCGTCAGCCCCGGTATTCTCGTGCACTTCCAGGACCGGAGTTCTGCACTGCTCGCGATCGCAGGTCAGCCGAAAATCCAAAATCGTTACATCTACGGGGTGCTGCGCGCACACAGGCCAAGCCGGAATTATGATAAAAAAACCTCCGAGGGCGAGCGCTGTGCGTCCTAGCGTTATCATCTCACAAACTCGGTTCCGCGATCGATGCGAGATGAGCCGCTGTTAGGCTACGCCCGTCAAGATCGCCGCCTCGGCGGCCTTGACCGCCTCGGGCGTACCCACATGCATCCAGAGTCCTTCCAACCGCACCCCAAACAAACGACCCGCTTGCGCAGAGCGATCGAATAACGGCGACATGGATGAAGGCCCATGCAGCACCCCTGCAAAGAAAGCAGGCGCGAGAATTGCCGCTCCGGCGTAGACAAACGGCGCGATCTCCCGCTCGCCGCGCCGCGCGAGGGTGCCATCCGGCGCCATGACGAAGTCGCCGGAGCCGCTGTAGCCGATACTGGATGCCATCGGCGCGAGAAGAAGCAGTGCGTCCATCCGTCTCGCATCGAAAGCGCAGGCAAGCAGGGCCAGGTTGGGCCTCACCCCGTCCACCCAGATCGTATCCGAGTTGACATGGAAGAACGGCTTATCGCCCAGCAGTGGCAATGCTTCGATAACCCCGCCCGCCGTACCCAGCAGCACCCGGCGTTCGTCCGAGATAATGATCTGCGGCTGGCGACGCGACGCGAGATGCCCCTCGATCTGATCGGCAAGATGATGGACATTCACGACGGCGCGCTCCACGCCTTGGGCCGCGAGCCGGTCCAGCACGTAGTCAATGAGCGCCTTTCCGCCGACCTGCACCAGCGGCTTGGGGATCCGACCGCTGAAGGGCCTCATTCGCGTGCCCAGTCCAGCGGCGAGGACCATTGCGCATGTGGGTGCTGGCATCCCCGATTGGCTCATGACGGCGCTGCCACTCGCCGGCTCAAACGGCGTTCAATGCCGGCACGTGGGCAATATACCACGCGCTCAGCGGCTCGAGGGCCGGGTGACCGAGGGACCGTTGCAGATAGCCCCACACCCGCGGCATGTGGCGGAGATACTGAGGCTTCCCGTCCCGGATGTCGAGGCGCGCAAAGATGCCAAGGATCTTGCTGGCGCGCTGGGCGGCAAGCGTAACGTACATCTTGATGAACCCAGTAGCGTCGAATTCCGGATCAGCTTGGCGGCGCCCGCGCACATAGCGTCCCAGCAGCGCCAGCTCCATTTGCTCGGCTACATCCACGCGGGCATCCTGGAGGAGTGAGGCCAGATCGTATGCGGCGGGCCCTATGACGGCGTCCTGGAAGTCCAGGATCCCCAGACGAGCGATTTCGCTGCGGTTCGGCAGCCACAATAAATTGGGAGAGTGGAAGTCGCGCAAGACCCAGGTCGGGGGTGCATCAATTGCGGGCTGCAACAGCTCGCGCCACAGGGTCCGAAAAGAGTCCCGCTCCCTCTCGGGCAACGTGGCATTCAGGCGCGGCAAGAACCAGTCGAGCAGCAGCTCGGCCTCGATGAGGAATGCATTCATATCGTATTGCGGGATGCGGTGCTCGACCCGGGGCGCGACCGGCAGTCGCTCCGGCAGCCGTTCCGCGTGCAGCGCCAGGAGAGCGTCAACCGCCGTTTCATACCGTTCCCGGATGGGGGCCGGAGGGTCGCCCTGCACCACCTGCTCGTCGCCGAGGTCCTCAAGTATCAACAGCCCCTGCTCCAGGTCGGCGTGGTAGATTTCAGGTGTTGAGAACCGGTATTGGCGCAGTCCGTTGGCGATTGCCACGAAGGGGAGCACGCTGTCCGCAAGATGCGCGATCTCGTTGTAGGATTTGCCGTCCCGCACCGGCGGGCCGTCACTGCGGCGTGGTGAATTCATCAGGATGACCTGTTTGTCCGCCATCCCAAGGCGCTCGTAGATTCGCGTCGACGCGTCTCCTTTAAGTCTTGCGCGCAAGGCATCCCTGTAGCCGCTCTCGGCGATGAACTGGCGCACGGCGGCCATGCGATCCACCCGCGACCCAAGTCTGCCATAGCCGGTTACGCGCGCATGACGGAATTCGAGCTTGAGCTTAGGCGCGAGCGTGAGCCCCACGTCGATGCGGTCCGGCGGCAGAAAGCCGGCTGCCCGATCCGGCCATTCCATCAGCACGACCGATCCGTCGGGCAGGTCATCGAAGCCAAGCTCGGCAAGCTCGGCCGAACCGGACAGCCGGTACAGATCGGCATGTACCACCGGGAACTGCGGCAGATCATAGGTCTGCACCAGCGTGAAAGTCGGGCTCGGCACTTCGAGCGAGGGATCGCCCGAGAGATAGCGAATGACGGCACGGGCGAACGTCGTCTTTCCCGCGCCCAGGTCCCCTGACAGGGTTACGAGATCGCCGGGCTCGAGGGAGTTGGCAATGTCGATGGCAAGTCGCTGGGTGGCGTGCTCGTCCGGCAGAGCCACAGAGAAGCTCGATGTCCCCGAGGTCGTCAGGAGCATCGCGGCCCTCGCCACAATGGAGCCGATATCAAGCCGCAGATCGCCGGGCGCCCTGATCGAGGGGGAACGTGCATGTGACGGTGGTGCCCCGTCCGACGATCGATTCCAGCGTGACCGAACCACCGTGCAGCTCGACGAAGGAGCGCACGAGTGAAAGGCCTAATCCCGTGCCGCGATGCGGTGAACCGAGGGAATGAGTCTCGAACCAATCGAATACCTTGTCCTGTACGTCGGCGGGAATACCGGGCCCGCGGTCGGTGACTGAGAAAACGAGGGCATCCCTCCGCCTCTGGGCGCTGAAGGTAACGGTCTCCCCGGCAGGCGAAAAGCCCACGGCATTTGCAAGCAGATTGAACAGCGATTGCCGCACGCGCCGCTCGTCGGCAATGAAGCTGCCGACGTCGGCCCCAGCGCGGATTTCAAGCTTGATCCCGTTCTTGATCAGTCGGTCCTGCACTCCTTCCGCGGCTGATTCCATGGTCTTGCGAGCATCCACGACGCCGAGATTGAGCGTCATGGCACCGGCATCGATCGTCGCCAGATCGAGGATGTTGTTGATGATCGCGAGCAGCGCATTGGTGGATACTGTGATGTAGCTCAGATATTCCCTCTGTTTGTCCGTGAGCGGCCCGGTAAGAGGATCTCCCAGGAAATACGCGAACCCGATGATGTTGGTCAGCGGCGAGCGCAGCTCGTAAGAGACGTGGTGCACAAAATCTATTTTGAGCTTGTCCGCAGCTTCCAAGGCTTCATTGCGCTCCCGCAGCGCGCGCTCAACGTTGACCGTATCGGTGACGTCCTGGAACGTGAGCAGGGTGGCGCCATCGGGCAGCGGCATGGCGGCGCAATCGACAACATTGCCGTCGCGGCGCTCGATCCGCCCGGTGACCGGCTCACGATCCTCGATCGCGGTCATCATTGCACGTAGCCGCTGCCAGACCGGATGCTCGCCGTGCAATGGACGGCAGGCGGTGCTCACCGTCTCGATGTGAGGCCGACGCCCAAGCATCTCCGGGCCGAGCTGCCACATGCGGGCAAAGACCGGATTATGGAGCCTCATGCGACCGTCACTGCCGAAGACCGCCACAGCCTCCGTGAGATTATCCAGGGTCTCGCCTTGAACCCGGATCAGGGCGTCGTATCGCCGCTCCAGATCAAGACGCTCGGTGACATCCTCGAACAGATAAATAACTCCACCCTCCGGATTCGGAGTCGTGACCACACGCATCGTCCGCCCGTCGGGCAGATGCCACGTGTGCTCCTTCGTCTCCACGGCCCTGTAAGCCTCGTGCAATGCGTTCTTCCATTGTCGGAAATCCTGCTCGTCAGGAAGCTTCCGCGCAGCACGCAAGCGGTCAAGAACAGCCGAATCAGTCGGTCCTCCGTCGAGGAACTCGAGGTCGAGGTCCCATAAGGAGCGGTATGCGACATTGTAGAAGCTCAGGCGCTGATCCGATTCGAAGATAGCCACCCCGGTCGCCAGCTGATCCAGGGTGCGGCGGTGGGCATCAACCATGCGCCTGAGCTCGGCGCGCATGATCTCCGCCTCCGTTGCATCGATGGCCATCCCGGCGCTCCCGCGGTTAACGGGTACGCAGATCACATCGAGACTCCGGCGCTTTCCCGCCACAATGGCAGCGAGTCGCCCTGAATAGGGCTGTGCCGATTCGTGTGCCCTGAGGAGCTCCGTGCGCGCCGCACGGTCGAACAACTCGACTCCTTGCTCGGCGTTCTGCCCACCCGTCTGCTCACCGGCCTTAGGCTCGACGGCGTGCACGTAGGCTTGATTGACGAAGGCAAGCCTGCCCGAGGGATCCCGGTGCCAAACAGGGACCGGAATTGCCTCGATGAGCGCGCGCAAGGCTGCCGCGTCCTCGATCTGCCTACGATGCCGCTGCGTCAACTCGGCCAGCTCGTACTTGATCCCGCTGAGCTCGCGCAGCCGCACGATAGCGCGCCCTCCGATGACCAAGCCTTCGATCTCCACTACGCGGTTGGCGAAGGTGGAAACCGTCATCGCAAAGCTTACGCCGCGAGCCCGCAACGCGTCGACGGAACGCTCCATGTCCAAAGCTGCTTGCGTCTCGAGCCAAGTGTCAAACGACAAAATGCTCTGGCGAACGTCGATACCGATTACGCGAGTGGCGTCGCCGATGATTTCGGGCCCCTCCGCGCCGGCCGACCAAACGATCAGGATCTGCGGCTCCGACAGGAGCAGGGCGTATGCCCGATCAATGGCGGCGCGCGATGCCATTGCCTCGTCACGTGTCGCGGTCGCCATCGCAGCAAGCCGTTGCCGCGTGCGTACGAGCAGAATTGCAGTGACGACCGCAAAGCAGAGAATACCGAGCGTGAGCGCCAAGGCGGCAATCTCGTGTCGATCGAGCAGCAGAAGCGCGGAGACATACGTGTCGATGGTAGAGCCATCGAATCCAGGGCCTGCCGCCTCGGCCCAGCCGGATGCAAAGCAACACAAGCCGGCAATCGCGATTTTGCAGACGACAAGGGGGCTGCTCCGCTGCGGACGAGCTCCCAAGCCGTCCACGGTGGTCCGGAGCCTGTCCGGCATCCCGATTGCCCCCAATCGCCGCATTCCGGCATCGATGATCGCCGGCTTCGCAGGTCATGTGCCGGCTGGCCTGGACCGCCGTATGCCTGTGCGAATCAAGACACTTTACCTCTAACCCGAGCTCGGTGGTACGAGTCCAGAACGTGAACGAAGCGGATGGCACACGAGCGGAGAAGGAACAAGCGATTTTGGCGCACCCGGGCGGTCCGCGCGCCCTCTCCCGTCCCCTAGCGCCCCGCCAGCTTCAGGCCCTTCTCCAGAGCGGCGTAGCTGCGCACCGGGGCTGCCATCAGGAAGCGATAGCCCTCCCTGAGGATGCGCTCGACATTGCTTGCGTCGACGTGGGGATGGCCGACGACCACGTTATGCTCTTTGCAGGTGTTCACGACCCGCGCCATCCACTTCAGGACTTCCGCGTGCTCGTACTGCCTGGGAAAGCCCAGCTCCTGGGAGAGATCGCCCTCTCCAATCAGGATTGCGCCTATTCCGGGGACTTTCTCGAGGATCTCGGGAAGGGCCTCAATCCCGCGAGTGTCCTCCATCATCAGGATCGTGAAAATCTCGCCCCTGGGATTGAGCGGCCAGACATCGGCCCGATCATAGTACTCCTGCTGCGAGAGCCCCCAATAGCGCACAGCAGCGGTCGGACCGTCTCCCCGAATACCGGCAGGCTCATAAGCCGGGGCAGTCCTAAGGCGAGGGTATCGGCATGCGGCGACCGCATTGTAGGCCTCCTCAACCGAAGAAATATGCGGCCAAACGATGCCGTACACCCCGAGATCCAGCGCTTGCTTGGCATGAAACTGTGCCTTCTCGGATCCGTTCGGCGGAATTCGCACCATCGGAGTTACTCCTGGCGCGGGCGAGGTGGCTTTGACGATCTGGGCGCGATTGAGCATGTACTGCAGACCATCCCGTAGTGCCCTTATGTCCCAAGGATTGTGCTCCATCTCGAAGACGATGCCGTCGTACCTGGCCGTGGCCATTGCAATAGCGGTCTCCGGATCGGCCTGGCAGAAGGACGTGAATGCCGGTTTCCCGGATTCGAGGGCGCGGATCACGCCATTGAGACGCGGAATATCAGCCATGGTGCTCCCTGCGATCGACTTGCGGTATGAAATTCTACAACAAATCCGGGCTGAGGTCGCGGCATGATCCGCCCCCGGACGCCTGTGCTCTCGTCGCGACACTTCCTATGTTGAAGAAACCAGAAGCAAGGCGGAGGCCGCATGACCATTGTACTCGATCACACGATCGTCCCGGCTCACGACAAGGAAGCGTCGGCGCGATTTCTCGCTCGAATTCTGGGCCTGCGCTATGATGGGGAGGCATCCCACTTTGCTCCCCTTCATATCAACGACACCCTTACCCTCGACTTCGACAATGACGAGCGGTTCGAAAGTCACCACTACGCCTTTAAAGTCGATGAGGCGGAGTTCGACGCAATTTACGAGCGGGTGCGTGCAGAGGGTATTTCGTACGGCAGCGGGCCGCATTCGCTGGAAGACATGAAAATCAATCGCCGGCGGGGCGGCCGAGGTTTCTATTTTCGCGATCCGAGCGGCCACGTTATGGAGGTGCTTACGGCATAGCCGTGGTTAGACTGAAAGATGCGAAGAATGGCCTTGGCAGCGAACAGCCGTGTTGTCGAGATATTTGACAATGCCAAAGTGCGGTCCTTAGCATCCGGCGCCTTTCTCCCACCCCACGCCGCAAGGTTGTCATGATCATTGATTGTCACGGGCACTACACGACGGAGCCGAAAGATCTGCTACGATGGCGCAAGGAGCAGATCGAAACTCTGAACGCTCCTTCCAACCGGCTCTCAAAGGCGTCGCTCAAGGTGAGCGACGATGAAATCCGGGAGAGCCTGGAAGGGGCCCAACTCAAGCTGCAGCGCGAGCGCGGCACGGACGTCACCATTTTTTCCCCTCGCGCGATGGGCATGAGTCATCACATTGGCGATTTCAGCGTAAGCCTCGCCTGGTCGCAGCTGTGCAATGATATGATCCATCGCGTCTGCGCGCTCTACCCGAACAATTTCATCGGCGTATGCCAGTTGCCGCAGTCGCCGGGAATCTCACCGGACAACTGCATAGACGAGCTCGAGCGCTGCGTGACCGAATTCGGCTTTGTGGGGTGCAATCTCAATCCCGATCCGTCAGGCGGTCATTGGACGGCCCCGCCGCTTACGGACCGCTGGTGGTACAAATTCTATGAGAAGATGGTTGAGCTCGATGTGCCCGCGATGATTCACGTCAGCGCGTCATGCAATCCGTGCTTCCACGGAACCGGTGCGCATTATATCAATGCTGATACCACTGCTTTCATGCAGCTCATCATGGGGGATTTGTTCAAGGATTTTCCGACCCTGAAGCTGATCATTCCCCACGGCGGAGGAGCAGTGCCCTACCATTGGGGGCGCTACCGTGGGCTTGCGCTGAACAACAAGCGGCCCCCGCTCCACGAAATGATGAAAGACAACGTCTGGTTCGATACCTGCGTCTATCACCAACCTGGCATCAATCTTTTGACCGAAGTCGTGCCTATCGGCAACATCCTGTTCGCCTCCGAAATGGTAGGGGCGGTGCGCGGGATCGATCCCGAAACGGGACATGATTTCGACGACACCAAACGATACGTCGACAACGCACCGGACCTTTCGTCCGAGGACAAGAGCAAGATTTTCGAAAATAATGCGCTCCGCGCCTATCCTCGCCTCAAGAAAAGGCTGGAGCAGAGGACTGCGCGTAGAAGCTAAGCATGACGCCTGCCGCGGCGGGCATGCTTGGCGCGCGGAGGCGATCCTCCCTACTTTTGGGCCGAGCGCGTCAGGTCGGCGATGCTGATCCGGGCAAGCGCGGCGGAGAAGGTTCGTTCTATCCTGCCGAGCGCCGGGATAACGATCTTGCTCAGCAACTGTGATTGCGCGAGCGAGATCTCGTGCGCATCCTCGGTCGTTCGGACCGTTCGCAATATCCGCTCGACGGTAATGTTGCTTCCCGGACGTCCCAAGTGATAGCCGCCCCGGGGCCCGCGAATGCCTCGGAGAATACCCTCTCGCACGAGTGCCTGCAGCAACGGCTCAAGGTGGCGAGTAGGTAGACCATAGCGCTCGGCGAGCACCTCTGCGCTCACCGGTTTCTCGCCGCCGTGAACGGCGACTTCGAGAACTGCGGCGATCGCCAGAACGCCCTTGCGAGCGAGGAGCGGTATGCGCAACACCCGGCGCGGACGGGCCTTCGGCCGCCCGGTGCGGTACTCGGTCTTAGTGCGACGGTACTTGGCCATCAGTCAGCCCGCCTCTCCCGCCCGGTGCCGGTGGAACCAAATCCCGCAACTCCGCGGGTGGTTTCGGCCAAGCTTTCAACCTCGTATAGGGTTGCCTGCATGCTTGGGGCGAATACCAATTGCGCAATGCGCGTGCCGCGTTCAACCACAAACACTTCGGAGCCGAAGTTCGCAAGAAGAACGCGCAGTTCTCCACGGTAATCGGCATCGATCGTTCCTGGAGAATTGAGCACAGTGATACCGTTGCTCAGGGCCAGCCCCGAGCGTGGTCGGATTTGTCCTTCAATGCCGGCGGGAAGCGCAAGTGCAAGGCCGGTAGAAATGAGGGCGCGTTCTCCCGGCCGGATGCTGATCGGGGCGTCCGCCGGCACAGCTGCAATCAGATCGAGGCCGGCTGCCAACTCGCTTTGGTAGGTAGGCAGTGGAAGCCCGGTCGCGTGCGCAAGGCGCTTGAGGCGAACGTCGATTCGCTTCACGGCTGTGCTCCAGACACCGCCTCTGCCACGCGCGCGACCAGTGCGCGCGCCACCGCCTCCTTTGACTGCGGCGGCCAGGACTCAACCCCCTGGGCAGTGACGAGGTGGACCGTGTTACAATCTCCGCCCATCACGCCCGATCCGGCAGATACGTCATTGGCGACCATCCAGTCGCACCCCTTCCGGGTCAGCTTGGCCTTTGCGTGCTCGATGATTTGCTCCGTCTCTGCGGCGAACCCAATCACAAGTCGCGGACGGTCTTTGTCGCGGTGACCAATCGCCGCAAGAATATCAGGATTTTCGATCAGCCGCAGGCTCGGCGTTGCGCCCGGTTGTTTCTTGATCTTGTTGGCATTTGGGTCGTCCACACGCCAGTCCGCGACGGCGGCCGCAAATATCGCAACATCTGCTGGGAGTCCGCGGTTGACCTCGGCTAGCATCTGTTGCGCGGTCTCCACCTTGACCGTTTTCGCCCCCACGGGGTCCGGTAGGCTGACAGGGCCGGTGACCAGGAGGACTTCGGCTCCGAGCGCGGCCGCCGCACTGGCAATCGCATGACCCTGCTTACCCGATGAGCGGTTGGCGATATAGCGCACCGGATCGATCGGCTCACGGGTCGGACCCGATGTAACGATGACACGCTGCCCCTTCAGAGATTGCTGCGCGCGTGAGCCGTAGAGGAAGGGGAGCGCCGCGCAGACGATTTCCCGCGGCTCCGCCATACGGCCGATACCAGCTTCACCGGCCTCGGCCATTTCCCCGGCCGTTGGCCCTATCACGATGACTCCGTCCCTCTCTAGCAGGGCCACATTGCGACGGGTCGCAGGATGGGCCCACATGTGCGGGTTCATGGCTGGCGCAAGCAGCACCTTGGCATCGGTCGCCAACAACACAGCAGTCGCGAGATCATCCGCAGTGCCCGCTGCCATCTTCGCCATCAAGTCGGCCGTCGCTGGGGCGACCACAACGAGCTCTGCCTCGCGCGCAAGTCGAATGTGTCCAACGTCGTGCTCGGCTGTGGCGTCGAACAAATTGACGAACACCCGTTCCCCCGAAAGTGCCGACGCTGAGAGAACGGTGATGAATTCCAGTGCCGCCTTTGTCATGATGCAGCGCACTTCCGCGCCCCGGTCCTTCAGACGGCGAATGATCTCGAGCGACTTATAGGCAGCAATCCCGCCGCCGATGATGAGGAGGATACGATTTCGGCGTTCTTCAGACCGGGAAAGCGATGGAGCGGCCCGGCGTGCGACCGGCGCCATGTCGGCCGTTAGCGCGGTTGCTCTGCTTTGCTCGACGGATTCACCTGACGATGCACTGCGCAGAATGGTTCGCGCCTCGTCCTCCATGGACCGTCCATTGCGGGCGGCGCGCAGCCGCAACTGGCGTTTCAAGTCATCATCCAGCTGCCGGATCGTGATGCTTGCCATAGCGCCAACCAATTTAGCGCATGATTGCAATGCAATCAATGCAAGCGGTTAAGCGGCGTCAATAAAGCAATAGGTAGCCGATCCAGGCGGTCAATCCCAGGATTATCCAGAGGGCAATGGCGATCCAGCGGTTCTGGCGCGCTTGAGAGCGGCCAATATCGGCGATCGTTTGCGGGGCGAGGACCAAGCCGTTCCGCGCCATCAGGTCCAGACGCTCCATTAGGTCGGCACCACGTGCGAGGAGGCTCGGCACCTCTGCAAGGAAGCGGCCCATTTCGAGAGCGCCCTCGGCGGCTGTCTCCAGCTTTCCTCCGGGCCCAAGACGGCGTTCCATCCATTCGCGCACCACCGGCTCGGCAACCGTCCAAATGTCAAGCTTCGGGTCGAGCGACCTCGCCACGCCCTCCACCACGACCATCGTCTTTTGCAGCAGCAGAAGCTCGGGCCGAGTACGCATATCAAAAAGTCCGGTAATCTCGAAGAGAAGCATGAAGAGCTTCGCCATCGAGATCTCTTCGGCCGTCCGGTTGTGAATTGGCTCGCCGATCGCGCGGATCGCTTGTGCAAAGCTGGCAATGGAATGGTGCGGCGGCACGTAGCCTGCCTCGAAGTGCACCTCCGCCGTGCGACAATAGTTGCGGGTGATAAAGCCGAACAGAATCTCAGCGAGGAAACGGCGTTCTTTCGGGGCAAGCCTGCCCATGATACCGAAGTCCACGGCAACGAGCTGGCCCGCGTCGTCCACAAACAGATTGCCGGGATGCATGTCGGCATGGAAGAAGCCGTCGCGCAAGGCGTGGCGCAGGAATGTCTGGATCACTGCGCGTGCCAGCCGTTTGAGATCGAACCCGTTGGCTGTCAGGCGCTCATGGTCCCAAAGCGGGACGCCTGCAATCCATTCGAGTGTAAGCACGTCGCGCGCGGTTCGGTCCCAGTCAACTCCAGGAACACGGAAATCCGGATCATTGCGGGTGTTTTCGGCCATCTCGGAAAGCGCAGCGGCCTCGAACCGCAGATCCATCTCTAGCGCGACGGTGCGGCGTAGCGTGTCGACTACCTCAATCAGGCGCAGGCGCTGGGCCTCGGCCGAAACTCGCTGCGCTTGGCGTGCGACGAATGTGAAGGCGTCAAGGTCGAGCTTGAAACGGCGGTCCACACCAGGTCGCAAAACCTTCACCGCAACCGTCCGCTGCCCATGATCGACGGCGACCTCCGCCCGATGCACCTGCGCGATGGACGCGGCTGCAACGGGGGGGCCAAAGGCGATGAAAGAAACGTGAACCGGCTCGCCAAGCGCCATTTCCACCGCGCGCACCGCCGCATCCTGCGGGAAGGGCGGCATCTTGTCCTGCAGTGTTTCGAGGTCGCGCGCCAACGCCGCCCCGACCACGTCCGGGCGCGTCGCCAGAAACTGTCCGAGCTTCACGTAGCTTGGACCGAGCCGTGTCAACGCCCTGGCCAGGCGGTTTGCTGCGACGGCGCTTGCCGGACGTTCAATCAGTCGGGAAAGTGAGATCAGGGCGCGTAGAGGCAACGGCAGCCGCGTCGTATCGACCAATGCCAGCACCCCTTCGCGGGCGAAGACGAATCCGGCGCGGGACAGGCGGGCTACGTGCGCGACACCTGTGATCACAATCGCCAGCCCGAATGCAGCGCGACTACCCCTCCAGTCATCAGCTGAAACGACACTCGCGCGAAACCCGCAAGCCGCATCATCTCCGCAAATGCATCCGGACGGGGAAAGCGGCGGATAGACTCCACGAGATAACGGTAGGCCTGCGCATCGCCAGCCACCACGCTCCCGAGCGCAGGAATCACGTTGAACGAGTAGGCGTCGTAGAGCTTATCCAAGCCCGGAATATCGACGCTGGAGAATTCAAGGCAGAAGAACCGGCCGCCGATGCGGAGCACGCGGTAAGCCTCGCTGAGCGCGAGCTCTAGCCGCGGTATATTGCGGATGCCGAACGCAACCGTGACGGCATCGTAAATCCGCTCACGAAACGGCAGCATCTCGCCGCTGCCCTGAACGAAAGCTACATGGTAGCCGTGCTCGACCGACCTTGCGCGTCCGACCTCGATCATCTCGCTGCTGATGTCGAGGATGGTGACACGGGAGCCGGCGCCGGCCGCCTCGGTCACACGAAAGGCGACATCACCTGTACCACCTGCAATGTCGAGCAGTGCAAACGATTGCATGCCCTTTGGAGGATTCACGGCGGTGAGCAGGGCGTTCTTCCAGGCGCGATGCAATCCGCCCGACATCAGGTCGTTCATCAGATCGTAGCGGCGCGCAACACTGCGAAACACGCCATCAACCATGGCCTGCCTGTCGCTCGGCGCGCCTTGGTCTTGCAGTCCCGCCTCCCCGGTGAGGTGTGGCATCGCGAATAAATCCGTGTCCGGCAAGACCATAGCGTGCAGAGGCAAGGGGCGCTATCTCTGCACCGGATCCAACTTATGCCCGAGCTTCCAGAAGTAGAGACTGTTCGCCGGGGACTTTTGCCCGTCATGGAAGGCGCGCATTTTACCAGGGTGCAGGCGCATCGGGGCGACCTGCGCTGGCCGCTGCCAAAACGCTTTGGCGAGCGATTGGAAGGCAAGACGGTCGAGCGTCTCGACCGCCGCGCCAAGTATCTGCTCGCGTATCTTTCATCGGGCGAGGTGCTGATCATGCACCTCGGGATGTCCGGCTCATTTCGTGTCGCACAAGAGCATAAGACCCGCATGCCGGGAGGCTATTATCGCGCGCCCTCCCGGCATGCCGCGCACGATCACGTACAGTTTCACATGTCCTCGGGGGCGCTTATTTCATTCAACGACCCTCGGCGATTCGGCATGATGAAGCTGGTGCCGAGCTGTGAGTTGTTCAAGGAACCGCTTCTGCGCACACTCGGGCCGGAGCCCCTCGCAAACGAGTTCGACGCTCCTCTGCTGGCTCGGTCTTGCAGGGGCAAGCAGACCTCCATCAAGGCAGCCTTATTGGATCAAAGAATGGTATCGGGGCTGGGGAATATCTACGTCTGCGAAGCACTGCACCGCGCAGCCCTTTCTCCCAAGCGGCGCGCGTCAACGATCGCGACACGGTCCGGCTTGCCTCACGAGCGCGCGATGCGCCTGGTTGAAGCAATCAAAACAGTGTTGCGCGCTGCGATCAAGGCAGGCGGCTCGTCGTTGCGGGACCATCGCCGTACCGATGGTGCGCTCGGCGACTTCCAACACGAGTTCTGTGTCTATGATCGCGCAGATAAGCCGTGTCCGCGTCCTGGCTGCGGCGGCACGGTAAAACGGATCGTGCAGGCCGGGCGATCGACATTCTTCTGCCCGGTATGTCAGAGGTGACCATGCCAACAACACTGTCGTCGATGAGCTCTCTTTGAGGGAAACCCATGCCCGAGCAGGCCATTATCGTCGAAACCCGCGGCCGCGTTGGAATGATCCGGCTGAACCGGCCACAAGCATTGAACGCGCTGAACGCGACCTTAAAAGACCAGTTGCTTGCCGCAGCAGAGCGCTTCGATGCCGACCCCACTGTGGGCTGCATCGTCATCACCGGCTCCGAGAGGGCTTTCGCCGCCGGAGCCGACATCAAAGAGATGGCTAACAAGACCTACATCGATGTTTTTACCGAGGACTTCGCCGCAGACTATGAGCGGCTCACGCATGTGCGCAAGCCGATCGTCGCAGCAGTAGCAGGCTTTGCGCTCGGCGGAGGCTGTGAGCTGGCGATGATGTGCGATGTAGTTGTCGCAGCCGACACCGCCAAATTCGGCCAGCCAGAAATCAAGCTTGGTGTTATTCCCGGAATGGGCGGAACTCAGCGCCTCATTCGTGCGGTTGGGAAGTCGAAGGCGATGGACCTCATCTTGACTGGACGCATGATGGATGCGGTCGAAGCCGAACGCTCGGGGCTCGTGGCCCGGGTGGTTCCCGCATCGGCACTCTTGGATGAAGCCATGAAAATTGCAGAAACCATTGCTTCTCTTTCGCTTCCATCGGTGGTCGCTGCCAAGGAAGCAATCAACCGGGCATTGGAAAGCTCGCTCAGCGAGGGATTACGTTTCGAGCGGCGGGTCTTTCATGGATTGTTTGCAACGCATGATCAGAAGGAAGGAATGGCCGCGTTCATCGCAAAACGGCCACCAACTTTCAAGAATGAGTAGACGGGAAACCTGAAAATGAGAGCGGCGTGTCCTGCTACTATTTTCTAACGCAAATCACCCGGACCACCGAAGCCTTTGCAGATTGAACGGCGGGGAGCCTGTTCGCGGGCGGCACATTCTGCGCATCGAGAAATCCGCGGACGGTCAGACCCGGCACGACGGCGGCATGGGGTGCGGGACTCACACCTGCGACACTGGCGACGACCGGTGCTTTGAGCTGCACCATCCCGACAAAGCGCCCGTTTCCGTCAAGGGCTGGAGCTCCGGAAAATCCGAGCTGGGGAGCGGGTTCGATATTTTCGCCTTTCGCTTTACCGGGAATCGCAGAGATCGCGGCGGCGCCGCCCTGAGTCTCCGGATCGGCGATACCGAGAATCGTCAGATCCGCCTCCTTGACCGGATCGCTAACGAAAGTCGCCGGAACGAGGTCGGCAACGCCATAAACACGCAACAGCGCGAGGCCGTTAGTCATATCCTCCGCTTGCCTGTCGGCATCGCCATACCTTCCTACCGCGATCACATTGCAGCCCTCCGTCAACTGACGATCCGTAAGGATATGACCGGCAGCGCTGACAATTGTCCCGGTTCCATATTCCACCTTGCGTCTTACCGCTTGACCTGCCCTTGCTGCTGCTGTCGCACTGGGAAATCCCGCGAACACGCTCGCCATGACCGTGGCTGCCGGATCCATGATGTTCTCAGTCGCCTGATCATACAGCACCGTCATTCCGCGCACCTCCCCATCTCTGACTTCGGCGCGGACATAGAACTTCTTCAGGCCCTGCATGCCTCCGAGCACGAAGAAGTCGGGACGCAAAACGTTGAGCTCAGCCCTGCGGGTAGAAGGTTCTTTTTTTTGCTGCTCGTAGACGCTGGCAAGTGTGGTGCCCGGCTCCCTCACCTTGAAGGTTTCTATTTGCACCTGTCCCTGCGCCGAGGACCAGCGGAAGCCGGATTTGCCTTCCGTCCCGTTGGGTGCCTGCTTTTTGGGAATCCCGATCCGCGCGCCCGTAATGGGATCATCGACGATGGTCCAGCCGACCTGGTTCTGCTTCGCCTTGCTGGCGGCGGCGAGGAGGGCCCGTTCCTGCGTATTTAGTACGCCTGTTTCCTTGAATTTTCTGTTTTTTTGGAACGCTTTCACCGCCGCCGTTGCCTTCTCGTTCGCCTCGCCGGTGACCAGACCGGTGTAGTCACCGGTCCAGGCAAGGTCGATCTGGATCGACAGGCGATCGGCAACCGCTATTGCATCGTCGCGGTTGGCAGTCGGCGGAGGTGCCGCTCGTCTGCGTGCGGCGGCTGCTGCGCTGCGGACCATGCCCGCTTCCGTTGCACCCGGCGCGGTCGTCTGCGTCCCGCGATGGAAGCGCTTCGCGGCGGCGCGGGCGTCCAGTGTTGCCGGTTTGATTCCAGGAATGCGGAACTTTCTCGCCTGCGGGTTCGGGGTCGCGACTGCTGCACCACCGCTTTGCGCCTGGGCTGGAGGCGCGGTGAGCCAAAGGATAAGGATAACAGCGAGGATTCGCATGGGAAATTTCCTGTGCGCCTTCCAGCTCCGGGTCGGGGCAAATCTACTGCTGCGCCGCGGTCATGCGCAAATTCAAGGGCATCTATGGTTTGCAAACCCTCCGGTTTCCAGGAACATTGCAGTGAGCTAAAAGGCGAACGTGTCAATGTTTGGCCCCGACGAGCTCGAACGATATGCCCGCCATATCGTGCTGCGCGAAGTAGGCGGGCCGGGCCAAGCCGCGCTCAAGCGAGCTCGGGTCCTGGTAATTGGAGCTGGCGGGCTTGGCGCACCGGTACTGCTCTATCTCGCTGCCGCAGGGATTGGCACCATCGGCGTGATCGATGACGATACGGTGGCGCTCTCGAACCTCCAACGCCAGGTGATTCACGCCACCTCCGAGGTCGGAAGTCTGAAGGTGGACAGTGCCAAGGGGGCGATCCTCCGCCTGAACCCCCATGTGGTCGTCGAGCTGCATGCTTCCAGATTGGCCTCGCACAACGCGCTCGGTCTTATCGGGGCGTATGACATCGTCGCGGACGGATCAGACAATTTTGCTACCCGGTATCTTGTGTCGGATGCCTGCTATCTGGCGAGGAGGCCGCTGGTCAGCGCCGCAGTCGGTACTTTTGACGGCACTCTTACGACAGTGCGCGCGCACGAGCGAAGCGCTGACGGCAGGCCAAACCCGACCTATCGCTGCATTTTTCCCGAGCCGCCACCGCCGGGCTCGGTGCCTCTCTGTGCCGAGGCTGGGATCCTGGGTGCGCTTACCGGCGTGCTCGGCTCGATGATGGCGCTGGAGGTCATCCGAGAAATAGTCGGGTTCGGTGAAGGGCTCGTCGGCCGCCTGATCATGGTCGACGCACGCTCCATGCGTTTCGAAACGCTGGTCTATGGCTGGGATCCCTCCAATCCGCTCTCGGGGGAGCGCCCCACCATAACCGACCTCTCGACCAGCAGCTGACTTTATTCACTTCGACCAGGTGGCTACCACGGTAGGCCCTTTCTTCACCGACCATTTGTTCTCGCCTGCGCCCTCGATCTGGTAACAGTTGGCCTTCGAGCCCTTCCAGGTAGTGCAAAAACCCTGTTTTGAAAGTTTCCACGTCCCTTCGCTTTTTGCACCCCCGCTGCCAATCGGCTCACGCGTCATCTTTCCGTCCGCTGTGAACACCATCTTGTATTTGACGTTCGTCGTCGCAGCCGTGAACGGCTGCCCGGTGAAAAACGTGGCCTGGATGTCGGCCGGTGCAAGCGTCGCGGCAGACGCCGGCTGCATCCCAGTGAGGGCCGCCGCGCCGGCCAGCAATAGAGCGCGCATGCCTGGTTCTCCATGAGCGTGTCTGGCAAGATGCTACTGCAAATTGCGGCAAATAGCAGTAAACGCCTCAAAGCATCGAGGGCAGGACACGGTCAGGGGGGCGGTGCCCATCAAAAAAAGTCTTGATGTTCACAATTACCTTCTCTCCCATGTCGATACGACCCTCGATGGTCGCGGAGCCCATATGGGGCAGTAGAACCACCTTGCCGGTCCGCGCCAGCTTGACCAGCTTCGGGCTGACTGCGGGCTCGTGCTCGAAAACGTCGAGCCCCGCGCCTGCGATCTCGCCTGAAGAGATCAGCCGCACTAATGCATTCTCGTCGATGACCTCACCGCGCGCGGTATTCACGATGTAAGCTTCAGGCCGAATGAGCTTTAGCCGTCGAGCGGACAACAAGTGATAGGTAGCCGGCGTGTGCGGACAATTGATGGAGATGATGTCCATTCTGGCCAGCATCTGATCCAGGCTCTCCCAGTAGGTCGCAGTGAGCTCCTCCTCAATGATGGGCGGGACGCGGCGCCGGTTGTGGTAATGGATCTGCAGGCCGAAGGCCCTGGCCCGCCGCGCCACTGCCTGCCCGATACGTCCCATTCCCACGATGCCCAGACGTTTGCCCCAAATCCGGTGTCCCAGCATCCACGTAGGCGACCAGCCCCTCCAGGGTTTGTCGTCGATGAACATGGCTGCGCCTTCGGCCAACCGGCGCGGAACGGCAAGGATCAGCGCCATCGTCATATCGGCGGTATCCTCGGTGAGGACCCCCGGCGTATTCGTTACCGTAATACCGCGACTGAGCGCGGTCGCAACGTCAATGTGATCGACGCCGTTGCCATAATTGGCGATCAACTTGAGTCTGTCTCCCGCCTTGCTGAGCACAGCCGAATCGATCCGGTCCGTTACTGTGGGGACGAGCACATCCGCGCTCCTCATCGTATCCGCAAGCTCTGCAACCGTCAGAGGCTTGTCCTCAAGGTTGAGCTGCGCGTCAAAAAGTTCGCGCATCCGCGTTTCAACTCTGTCCGGCAACTTGCGTGTCACCACCACGAGCGGCTTTTTGCGATTTGCCATGGTTCGCCTCTTGGACCGCAGTGGCAGTGAAAGCGGCGGGATCTTTAGGTTTCTTTTAACCCCACTACCTGAAACTGGGTTGCAGGGTCAGGCTCGCAACTTTCTCTAACAGATGGAAGCGCGAACACAAGCGCAATGCGTAGCATTCGCCCACTTTCGCTGCCGGTCCCAGCCAAACAATTTCGCTGAGAATGGCCCCGATGGTCGCGTATCGTGCCTGGCAGATCGTCAGCTTTTGCGGTGCATTTGCCGCGCTTGCCACCGCATTGATGCTGGGCATGGCCCGCTCCCAAGCGGAAACAGCCATTGGCCCCAAGAGCGGGTTGCCTCTGCCCCGATTCGTCAGCCTCAAGCCGGACCGGGTGAATGTGCGCACGGGCCCGACCAGGGACCACGATGTAGCGTTCGTTTACACGCGCACCGGGCTTCCGGTGGAGATCACCGCCGAATCGGACAACTGGCGGCGAATTCGCGACTGGGAAGGTTCAGAAGGATGGGTCTATCACTCGCTGCTTTCCGGCAAGCGGACTGCGCTCGTTGCCCCGAAGGACAAAACGCATCTCGTCCCCCTCTATGACAAAAGTGACAGCAGCGGGACTGTCGTCGCTCAGCTGCAGGCCGGCGTGTTGGCCCAGGTGAAGCATTGCAGCGCGCATTGGTGTCGCATCTCCGGCCCGCACTTTGACGGCTGGATCGTCCAGGAGCAGCTCTGGGGGGTGTATGCGAACGAGACCGTCCCCTGAGGAAGGTCCGACAGTCAACGTCGCTTGCGGCGCAATCGGACTACAACGTCGATCCGTGCCACTTCATAACCTTCCGGAGGCACTGGTGTGCTGTCCACAACCACTTCGGACGGCGGGATATCGACGAGATCATTCTCCCCCTCAATAAAGAAATGGTGATGGTCAGAGACGTTCGTATCGAAATACGTCTTCGATCCGTCTACGGCGACCTGGCGCAGGAGCCCTGCGTCAGTGAATTGATGCAGTGTGTTGTAGATGGTGGCCAGAGAGACCGGCACTTTTGCGGAGAGCGCCTCCTCGTAGAGAATCTCCGCGGTGACGTGTCTGTCGCCCTTGCCGAAGAGCATCCAGCCCAGGGCCATGCGCTGCCGTGTCGGCCGCAAACCCACGTCGCGCAACCTGGTTTTGACATCGTGCCAGGGACACCCGGTCAGGCCCGGGCGCAGGGCGGATACGCCGCCCTCGGTCTCAAACCTGCTGGCGCAAAGCACTTTCTGCGGTAGCATGGAGCGGGTGAACCTTTGTCTTACGGCGGTGCGGCCTATATATTGTTGCATCTGTAACATATTGCGCCGAAGATGCAACCGGCCCCGTGGCGGCGCAATGGCAGCGCGGTCAAGGGCCGATTCACCGCTCAGGCGAGCTCGGCCCGGTCGGTCCGGGCAGACCGATAAAGCGACCGCACCCCCGGCGCAAGAGGCATATTGCCCCGCGACTCAGGTTTGGACCGAAACACAGCCCTCGCCGAGCTGGCATCGGCTTTGCCCCATGAAAGGGCTATGTTAGGAGTCATGCAACGGCAAGCTGCGGCGGACGTGAGGCAAATGGAAAACCGATGCACCAGCTTTGGCTATGACGAGTTGTTAGCCTGCGCACGAGGCGAGCTGTTCGGCGCAGGGAATGCCCAGTTGCCGCTGCCTCCCATGTTGATGTTCGATCGCATTTCGGAGATCGCCGAGGCCGGCGGCAAATACGGGAAGGGTTTGGTGCGCGCTGTCCTCGATCTGAGGCCGGACCTGTGGTTCTTTCCCTGCCATTTCAAAGGTGATCCGGTCATGCCCGGATGCCTCGGACTGGACGCTCTTTGGCAGCTGCTTGGGTTTTTTCTCGGCTGGCTCGGGGCGCCGGGCAAGGGGCGCGCGCTCGGGCTTGGTGAGCTGAAGTTCTCCGGCCAAGTCCTGCCTACGGTCAAGAGAGTCGTCTATGGCATCGACATTAAGAGGGTAATGCGGTCCAAGCTTGTCCTCGGAATTGCAGACGGGTGGCTCTCGGCCGATGGATCCGTGATTTATCAGGCTCTGGACCTCAAGGTAGGGTTGTTCCGCGAAGAGCCGATGATGCAGCCGACCGGACGCTGACGCTTCGGGTGGCTCTGGCGTGCTGGTTCCTACATTAGACGAACCCGGTCTTCAGCCCCGGCCCTTCCTGGAATGGGCCGGCATCCACGCGAGAGAGCGATGAGGCGCGTCGTCGTTACAGGGATGGGCATCGTCGCGTCCATCGGCAGCAGCACGCAGGAGGTCCTCGCCAGCCTGCGCGAGGCCAAATCCGGCATTTCCCGTTCTGAGAAATATGCCGAGCTGGGCTTTCGCTCACAGGTGCACGGCGCGCCCTCTCTCGAGGCGGATGCAATCGTCGATCGTCGTGCCATGCGCTTCCTCGGTGGCGGCGCCGCCTGGAACCATGTCGCTATGGTGCAGGCGATCCGTGATGCAGGACTGGAACCGCACGAGATATCCCACGAGATGACCGGCATCATCATGGGGTCCGGCGGACCCTCCACGCGCGCCATTGTCGACGCCGCCGACACTGCGCGCAGTAAAAGCCCGAAACGGGTGGGGCCGTTTGCGGTACCCAAGGCCATGTCGTCGACGGCCTCGGCGACCCTCGGCACCTGGTTCAAAATCAAGGGCGTCAATTACTCGATCTCATCGGCCTGTGCGACTTCGAACCATTGCATCGGAAATGCAACGGAATTGATCAAGATGGGCAAGCAGGACGTGATCTTTGCCGGCGGCTGTGAGGAGCTCGACTGGACCCTCTCGGTTCTGTTCGACGCGATGGGAGCGATGTCATCGAGTTTCAATCAGATACCAGAGAAAGCCTCGCGCGCTTTTGATCGCGACCGGGACGGCTTCGTGATTGCCGGCGGGGCTGGTGTGCTGATCCTCGAGGAGCTCGAGCATGCGAAAGCGCGCGGTGCTCGCATTTACGCCGAAGTAGCGGGGTACGGCGCCACATCGGACGGGTTTGACATGGTGGCCCCGTCGGGGGAGGGCGCGGTGCGCTGCATGCGGATGGCGCTCAAGCAACTGAAGATTCCGGTCGACTATATCAATCCTCACGCCACCTCGACCCCTATCGGCGACCTCAAGGAGGTGGATGCCATTCGGGAGGTGTTCGGTGAGCGCTGCCCCGCAATCGCGGCAACAAAATCCCTCACTGGACACTCGCTCGGAGCCGCCGGTGCGCAAGAGGCGATCTACTGTATCCTGATGATGAATAATGGTTTCATCTGTGAAAGCGCTAATATCGAAACACTTGATCCGGCATTCGACGACATGCCGATCGTGCGCAAGCGGCGCGACGACGCGAAGCTCGCCTGCGTGCTATCGAACTCGTTCGGGTTTGGGGGAACGAACGCATCGGTAGTATTCAAGCGGGTTGAGGCTTGACTCTCTCTGAGGGAAAGCTGGTTTGGCGGAAAAGAGCGGTGCTGAGGGTGACGAGTCGGTAGGCATGACGCAACTGATGCAAGGAAAGCGTGGGCTGGTCATGGGGGTCGCAAACGATCACTCCATAGCCTGGGGCATCGCGAGAACACTGGCCGCACAGGGCGCAACCCTCGCTTTTACCTATCAATCCGATGCGCTCGGCCGCAGGGTAAAGCCGCTGGCGCAGTCCGTAGGTTCTTCCCTTGTGCTGCTGTGCGATGTCGAACAGATCGAATCGATGGACGCGATGTTTGCGGAGATTGCGGCAAAGTGGGGGTCGCTCGACTTTCTCGTGCATGCGATCGCGTTCTCGGACAAGAATGAGCTAAAAGGGCCCTACGCCGATACTACGCGCGAAAATTTCGTGCGTACCATGATCATCTCCTGTTTCTCTTTTACCGAGGCTGCCAAGCGCGCCGCCGCGCTCATGCCGGCGGGTGGGGCCATGTTGACGCTTACCTACAATGGCGGGCAGCGCGCCATGCCGAACTACAACGTGATGGGGGTTGCCAAGGCCGCGCTGGAAGCATCCGTCCGTTATCTCGCGGTCGATTTCGGGACCTCAGGCATTCGTGTCAACGCCATATCGGCGGGACCCGTTCGCACGCTCGCCGGTGCGGGTATCAGCGATGCGCGGCAGATGTTCGCCTTTCAACATCGCCATTCGCCCCTTCGTCGTGGTGTAACACTGGACGAAATAGGGGGCTCAGCACTTTACCTGCTCTCTGATCTGTCGACCGGGGTGACAGGGAATATCCATTTCGTCGATTCGGGATACAACATCATAGCGATGCCTCATCCGTCCTCTCTGAAGAACGGTTTCGATTCCGAGTCCGTCAACGGCGAGCCGGCCAAGGATGCTGCGCAATGATGGGCGCAGAGCATGGTTCGGCTAAACTCCGCTGGGCATGGGCTTCGAGAATGAAGCCGTCGGCTAAAACCCCCCGCGACCTCTTCCTGCCCCTGGTCGATTCGGCGAATGCCGGCATGTTTCGCAAGCTGCAAGCAGCTGCACCGCTGCGCTGCACTATCGCGCGCTCGAAGCTGGCATGTCGACGAGCAGCGCGTGCTTGCGCACCGGCGTGCTGCCCAGCCGTACCAGGACCCACGCTCCCGGCCTAATCCCCGCTGCCTCCAGCCGCTGCCTGCTCGCGGTCGCGCTGCTGCTCAGTCTCGGCCTTCTGTTTGGTTTCGAGATCCTCTCCGGTCGTCTGGTCCACCACTTTCATTGAAAGGCGCACTTTTCCGCGCTCGTCGAAACCGAGGAGCTTCACCTTTACCTTATCGCCTTCCTTGACGACATCGGTTACCTTCTGAACCCGGCGCGGAGCAAGCTGGCTGATATGCACCAGACCATCCTTCGCGCCGAAGAAGTTCACGAAAGCTCCGAAGTCCATCACCTTCACAACGGTCCCCTCGTAGACGTGGCCGACTTCAGGCTCGGACGCGATGGATTTGATCCAATTGATGGCCGCTTTCATCGCATCTGCGCTGGCAGACGCCACTTTGACGGTGCCGTCATCCGCTATGTCGACCTTGGCGCCGGTCTTCTCCACGATCTCGCGAATCACTTTGCCGCCCGAGCCGATCACCTCGCGGATCTTGTCCACCGGGATGTTGAATACCTCAATGCGTGGCGCGTGCTCGCCGAGCTGCGCGCGGTGGTGAGCAAGCGCCTTCGCCATCTCGGCCAGAATGTGCATGCGCCCGTCTCGGGCCTGCGCGAGCGCGACACGCATGATCTCCTCGGTAATGCCCGCTATCTTGATGTCCATCTGCAGGGAAGTCACCCCGCGCTCGGTACCTGCCACTTTGAAATCCATGTCGCCCAGATGGTCCTCGTCGCCGAGAATGTCGGACAGCACGGCGTAACGATCGCCCTCGAGGATAAGACCCATGGCAATGCCGGCGGTTGGACGCTTGAGCGGAACTCCTGCATCCATCAGCGCAAGCGAGGTTCCGCAGACCGTGGCCATCGACGAGGAGCCGTTCGATTCGGTAATTTCCGAAACCACGCGTAGCGTGTACGGGAATTCATGGTGTCCAGGAAGGATGGGATGGATCGCCCGCCACGCGAGCTTGCCGTGGCCGATCTCTCGACGACGCGGTCCACCCATTCGTCCGGTTTCGCCTACTGAAAACGGCGGGAAATTGTAATGCAGAAGGAATGTCTCTTTGTACGTACCCTGCAAGGCGTCAACCCATTGCTCGTCCTCTCCGGTGCCGAGAGTGGCGACCACCAGGGCCTGTGTTTCGCCGCGCGTGAACAGAGCCGAGCCATGCGCGCGCGGCAGCACGCCTACTTCCGATACAATCGGCCGCACGCTCCCCACCTCGCGACCGTCGATGCGTCGGCCCGTGTCCAGAATATTCCAACGCACGATGCGGGCTTCGATGTTCTTGAAAACATTGGCGACCTGCTGCTTGGGATAGGGCGGGCGCTCCGCTCCCTCGGGACAGAAGCGTGCCACCACCTTGGCCTTGGCCGCATCCAATGCAGCATGGCGCTGCTGCTTGTCGGCAACAGCGTAAGCGGTGCGAACATCCGGCTCGATGAAGACGAGCATATCCTTCTCCAGCGAGCCGGTGTCTGACGCCTGCAACTCGCGGGGTTCCTTTGCCGCCTTTTCGGCAAGCCTGATGATTGCATTGATAACGGGCTGAAAGTGCCGATGCCCGAACATCACGGCGCCGAGCATGAGCTCCTCGGTCAGCTCCTTCGCCTCCGATTCGACCATCAGCACGGCATCCTGAGTGCCGGCAACGACCAGATCCAGCTGACTTTCGGTCATCTCATCGAGTTGCGGGTTGAGCACATATTCGTCGTTGATGAAGCCGACCCGCGCTGCGCCGATAGGTCCCATGAAGGGCGCGCCGGATAAGGTCAGCGCCGCCGAGGCGGCAATCATGGCCAAGATATCCGGATCGTTCTCCAGATCATGCGAGAGCGTCGTGACGATGACCTGCGTCTCGCAGCGCCAGCCCTCCGCGAACAGCGGCCGCACCGGACGATCGATCAAGCGCGAGACCAGGGTCTCCTTCTCGGTCGGGCGGCCTTCGCGCTTGAAATAGCCGCCGGGGATGCGTCCGGCCGCATAGAACTTCTCCTGGTAATCGACCGTCAGGGGAAGGAAGTCGACGCCTTCCCTCGGCTCTTTCGCCGCTACGACGGTCGCCAGTACGCGTGATTCCCCGTAGCTGGCGATTACTGCGCCGTCGGCTTGTCGCGCGATCTTACCCGTCTCTAGGACGAGCTTGCGCCCTCCCCACTCGAGCTCCATACGATGAATATCAAACATTCCGATTGTCTTTCATTGCTTTTGCGAAGATGCAAAGGCCGCAAGCCAGGCAGCGGGATGCTGCGAGAGCTGGCGGCGCCGCGGGCTGCCACGGGATGCGACAGACCTGCCATGGCTTTCCACCTTCCGTTGAACGGACGAGCAACCCGGTCGCTCGTCTTGGCAGAGCCGGCGGCAACTCGCCGCCGGATGAGCCGCGGACAGATCACAGCTGCGCTAGCAACGCGCATCGTGCTCCAACTCAGCGGCGGATCCCGAGCCGCTCGATCAGCGACTTGTAACGTGCATTGTCGATGCGCGCGAGATAATCAAGCAGTTGGCGTCGCTGAGATACGAGCTTGAGCAATCCACGCCGGGAATGATTGTCCTTGACATGGGTTTTAAAGTGCTCAGTGAGGCTGTTGATCCGCTCCGAAAGAATCGCCACCTGCACCTCGGGCGAGCCGGTATCGCCTGCCTTGGTTGCATACGTCTTGATGACTTCAGCCTTGCGGCCTGCTGTTATCGACATCGGGTGTCCTATTCCTGTTGATGGGTGAGCCGGTCAGGCGGCCGGTGCCGGGATGTCGTCCAGCACGGTCGCCATAATCATGAAACGCGGGCCATGACCCGCGCGAGCCGCGCAATATAGCAAATCCGTGCAGGAAGCCAGCGAAATTATACCGCTGCGGAGCCGTGAGCCGGGCCTTTTGCCCCTCGATTCCAGGTGCGGCTGCACCCGCGCGAGGAACGATGGCACGATAGGGGAGCTCATGTTCGGCGCAGGTTGAAAATGCGCCGCGGCCGAACTTCGCCCTTATCCACCTCCGCGAGCGCAAGCAGCGCTCCACGTGTCAACACTGAAATCCAGCCCCGGAGAACCGGTGCGTCCCGTCCCCGCAGCAGCACGCCCTGACCGCGTGCGAGCCGGCTCGCATCTGCCGAATTGACGTTCAGACTCGGCAGACCGGCGAGCCCCGCCGCCACGGGCAACAAGCAAGTGAGCTGGACTCCGGCTTGCTCCTGCTCCCGCAGTGCTCTCAATTCGACGGCATGGGCTTCTTGGAACGGCCCGACCGCTGTTCGCCGCAACGCGGAGACGTGGCCGTAGCAGCCCAGGCTTCGACCTATATCCCGCGCCAGCGCCCGTATGTACGCTCCCTTGCCGCACGCGGCCCCGAGCATCGCGTGATCCGGATCGGGCATCGAGAGGAGCTCGAGGCAATGGACTTGTACCGGGCGGGCCGCGAGCTCCAGGATCTCGCCCTCGCGTGCGATGTCGTACGCCCGCTCGCCGGCAATCTTGATGGCGGAGAAGCGCGGTGGGATCTGTTCAATCGACCCCGTGAACCGTGGCAGGAGAGCCCGAATGCGCTCGGCGCTGGGACGCTCGCGCGAGCTGGCAGTGACGTGGCCCTCGGCATCATCAGTATCCCGCTCCTCGCCCCAGCGGATCGTAAACGCGTAGCTCTTTCGACCCTCCATCACAAAAGGGACTGTCTTGGTGGCCTCTCCAAGTGCGATCGGCAGAACGCCGGAAGCAAGCGGGTCCAACGTGCCGGCGTGGCCGGCGCGCTTGGCCTGAAACAGTCTTTTGACCGCGCTGACGGCGTGTGTCGAAGTCATTCCGACGGGTTTGTCGAGCACGAGCCAGCCGTGCACATCGCGCCGCTCGAGCTTGGCTTTGGGACGCTCCAGCGAGTCAGGTCTTGTCATCGGCGGGCTTGTTGAGATCGCGCTGCACGGCGGGCGTGCGTAAAAGCCGCTCTATTCGATCGGCTTCATCAAATCTCTGGTCTATCGCAAATCTGATCTCCGGAGCGAATTTCAGGTTGATGCGCCGGGCAACCTCGCCGCGCAGGAATCGTTTGTTGCGATTTAATGCGGCAGTTACAAGCTCCACGTCCTGACCGCCCAGCGGCATCACGTAAATCGTTGCCAAACGCAGGTCGGCGGTCATACGTACCTCGGATACGGTGATCATATGGCCTTCGATGACGGGGTGATGCACTTCGCCGCGAGCAAACAAATCGGCAAGCACATGCCGGACCAGCTCACCCACACGCAGCTGCCTCTGGGAGAGCCCTGGCTCGACCTTCACGCGGCGATGGCGAGTCATCAGAGGGTGCGTTGCACGGTCTCCGTACGGAAGCATTCGATCACGTCGCCGGCCCGCATGTCCTGGTAGCTCTCGAAGGCCATTCCGCACTCCTGGCCGGCAACAACCTCCCGCACGTCGTCTTTGAATCGCTTGAGCTGCGACAGCTTGCCCTCATGAACGACGACATTGTCGCGCACCAGCCTGACGCTCGCACCGCGCTCGACTACGCCTTCAGTTACTCGGCATCCTGCAACATTGCCGACTTTCGAGACCTTGAAGATCTCCAGAATGACGGCACTGCCGAGGGTGGTCTCGCGGACCGACGGTGCAAGCAGGCCGGACATCGCCTTCTTCACGTCGTCCACGAGATCATAGATGATGTTGTAGTAGCGGATCTCGACGCCGGCTCGCTCGGCCGCGTCGCGCGCCTCCTTGTGCGCTCGCACATTAAAGCCGATGATCGCCGCACCGGATGCTTCCGCCAGGGTGACGTCCGATTCCGTGATGCCGCCGACACTCCCGTGCAACAGTCGAGCCATTACCTCATTCGTGCCGAGCTTCTCGAGAGCGCCGCTGATGGCTTCGAGCGAGCCCTGCACGTCGGCCTTGATCACCAATGGGAATTCCTTCCGTCCGGCGCTCTTGAGCTGCGTCATCATTTGCTCGAGAGAGCCGCGCATTCCCGTCGCGCGGGCCGCGAGCTTGTCCCGCTTCTGTCGGGCGCGATAATCGGTCACCTCGCGCGCCCGCGCCTCGCTGTCGACCACCGCCAGGCGATCCCCCGCTTCGGGTATGCCGTTGAACCCGAGCACCTCGACCGGCGTCGAGGGCCCGGCCATATTCACCGGCTGGCCTGAATCTGACATCAGCGCGCGCACCCGACCCCACTCCGCCCCGGCAACGACGATGTCGCCCGTACCCAGCGTTCCGCGTTGCACAAGCACGCTGGCTACCGGTCCGCGACCGCGATCAAGCTTCGCCTCGATCACAGTGCCCTCGGCCGGCCGATTCGGGTTGGCCTGGAGATCAAGGATTTCCGCCTGGAGCCCGATGGTCTCCAGAAGCCTATCAATGTTGAGCTTCTTGGTCGCCGAGACTTCTACATCGAGGACATCCCCGCCCAGCGATTCCACCTGGATTTCGTGCGCCAGGAGCTCGTTTCGCACCCGCTCAGGCTTGGCATCGGGCCTGTCGATCTTGTTAATTGCAACGATCATCGGCACCCTGGCGGCCTTGGCGTGATTGATGGCCTCGACCGTCTGCGGCATCACCCCGTCATCGGCCGCGACCACCAGCACGACGATGTCAGTCACTTTGGCGCCCCGCGCGCGCATGGCGGTGAAGGCCGCATGGCCGGGTGTATCGATGAAGGTGATCCTGCTGCCCGATGGAGATGTCACCTGGTAGGCGCCGATATGCTGGGTGATGCCGCCAGCCTCGCCAGCGGCGACCTCGGTCGACCGAATGGCATCAAGCAGAGAGGTCTTGCCGTGATCGACGTGCCCCATGACGGTTACGACCGCCGGGCGCGGCAATAATGCAGAAGGATCGTCCGTGACATCGAAAAGCCCCTCTTCGACGTCCGATTCCGCCACCCGTTTGACGGTGTGCCCCAACTCCTCCGCGAGCAGTTGGGCGGTGTCCGCGTCGATCACGTCGTTGATCTGTGCCATGTGGCCTTGCTTCATCAACAGCTTGATCACGTCCACAGCCCGTTCGGCCATGCGATTGGCGAGTTCCTGGATAGTGATGGTTTCTGGGATCGTCACCTCCCGAATTAGCTTCTCTTTTGGCTCGTCGGCTGCCTGGCCTTTCAGCCGCTGAACCCGACGACGGAAGGCGGCGACTGATCGTTCGCGCTCTTCATCGGCGCTGAGTGCGGTAACGACGGTCAAGCGCCCGCGGTTCTTCTGAGCTGTGCCGCGCGCGGGTTTCGGCGCGGGGGCGGCTCGTGCAGCCCCGGCCCCACGTCGCGCACGCGGCGCCTCCTCCTCATCCGGTTCAAGCGCAGGCCGCCCAGGCAGTTTCGCATGTGTTGCTTCATCACCGAAGCGCTTTTTCGCCTCCTGCTCTGCCTTGAGCTTTGTCTCCAGATCGTGCTTACGGCGGCGCTCTTCCTCAGCTTTGCGAGCTTCCGCAGCATCACGCTCGCTGCGCTCCACCGTTTCACGGCTTTTCCGGAGCAGGGCCTCCTCTTCGGCAATTCTGCGCTCTTCTGCTTCGCGCAACCGGGCATCGCCCAGAGCGCGTGCACGCGCCGAACGTTCTTCCTCAGTAAGCGTTCGCAGCACCACCCCGGACGGCTTGGGGGCCACAGCAGGCGTTGCCGTAGCCGGAGAGGCAACTGGCACGGCCGGAACCGCCGAGGCAGCTGCCATACTGCGCTTGGCCGGCGCCGCCGCCGGTATGGCCGTGTCACCCTTTGCTCGGGTAGGTATGCGGGTCTTGACCTTCTCGACGACGACCGCCTTGCTGCGGCCGTGACTGAAACTCTGGCGCACCACGCCCTGCTCGACCCCTCGTCCCTTCAAGGTCAGGGTCTTCGCCCCAGCGACGCTCAGCTTTTTTTCGGTAGTCTTTTCCGTTGTTTCAGCCATTCCTATCGATCCAACTCAACCCTCGTCGGTTTGCTCCAGCCTCGCCTCTCGATAATCGACCACTCCATCCGTGCTAGACGCAAGCAACCCATATTTGGCTATCGCACCGGAACCTGCCATAGCCCCAGCCCGGAACCGATCCAGTCGCGCAACGCGCGAAAGGAAGGCTCCAGTCTCGGAGCTGGCAAGCAGGCCTGCATGTATCACATTTGACCGTCCGAATGCCAAATCCAGTTGCGCCGAGGTGAAGCCGTTCAATACGTACGGGCCCGCAACCCGAGGCCCAAGTGCCCGGTCGAGTCTCCTGATGCCATCCATCGATGCCTCAACGGCATGCAGGACCGCGGCGAGCCTATCGCGTGCGAGCGCTGCCTCGACCCGGGCGAACCCGGTCACCGCCCTGCCGGCCTTGTGGCACATTGCAAGCGCATCGAGCGCAGCTCTTTGCAGCAGTCGCTCGGTGAGGTCGATGAGATCATCCGGAACGCAAACCTCGTGTTTCAAGCCTCGTTGGAAGCTCTTGCGCTGGATCGCGAGCTCGAGCGCCCGCCGGCTGGCGGAGATCCAAATCCCTCGGCCGGGCAGCCTGCGCTTCACATCGGGGACAACGGTCTGACCTGGGCCGAGCACGAAACGGATCATGTCATCAACCGGCTTTACTTCGCCGGTCGCAGCGCAGAGCCGTTCCGTGCCGGCGGCTCGCCTGCGTCCCGCAAAATTTTTGCCGTTCTCGCCCACGACGAGCATCGAGATACTGCCGTCACTGCGACATGGCAGGTTCAGCTAGAGCGTCTTCCGGGACGACAAGATCCTCTTCCTTGATCCACCCTGCTTTCACGCGCGCCTGCATAATCAATGCTTCCGCCTCCTCGCGTGAAAGATCGAACCCGTCGAGGATACCGGGATTGCGCGTCAGCTCCCCGTCCTTGCGCTCGCTCCAGCCAACGAGATCGTCCGTGACGCAGCCTGCCAAATCCTCGACGGTCTTGACTTCGTTCTCGCCCAGTTTCACCAACATGGCGGTCGTGACGCCGGGAATTTCTTTCAGATCATCCGCAACTCCGAGCTCCCGGCGCGCCGCATCGAGCTCGGCCTCTTCCTTCGCCAGATAGTCTCGGGCGCGTGCCTGCAGCTCTTGCGCAGTCTCCTCGTCAAATCCCTCGATCGCGGCCAGCTCTTTTTCATCCACGATCGCAAGCTCCTGGACCGAGTTGAAGCCCTCGGACGCAAGCAATTGGCCCACGACCTCGTCGAGGTTGAGGGCATCGACAAAGAGCTTCGTGCGCTTCTCGAATTCAGCTTGACGGTGCTCGGACTCCTCCTGCTCCGTCACGATGTCGATGTCCCAGCCGGTGAGCTGAGATGCTAGCCGCACATTTTGCCCGCGCCGACCGATCGCAAGTGAAAGCTGCTGATCAGGCACGACCACTTCCATTCTCTGCCGATCCTCGTCCAGTACGACCTTCGCCACCTCGGCAGGGGCGAGCGCATTGACCACGAAATTGGCAGGGTCCGCAGTCCATGGAATAATGTCGATCTTCTCGCCCTGAAGCTCGTTGACTACCGCCTGCACGCGCGATCCGCGCATGCCCACGCAGGCGCCTACCGGATCGACCGAGGAGTCACGGGAGATGACGGCGATCTTGGCGCGGGAGCCCGGGTCGCGTGCAACCGCCTTCACCTCCACGATGCCGTCGTAGATTTCGGGCACTTCCTGCGCGAAGAGCTTGGCCATGAATTGTGGGTGAGTGCGAGAGAGGAAAATCTGCGGCCCCCGCGGCTCGCGGCGGACGTCGTAGATGAAGGCCCGGATGCGATCTCCGTTCCTGAACGTCTCTCGCGGCAGCAATTCGTCACGACGGACGATCGCCTCACCGCGACCGAGATCAACGACTACGTTGCCATATTCGACTCGCTTGACGATGCCGTTGACGATATCGCCGATGCGATCCTTGTACTCCTGATATTGTCTATCCCGCTCAGCTTCGCGCACCTTCTGAACGATCACCTGCTTGGCTGATTGGGCGGCAATACGACCATATTCCAGCGGCGGCAGCGGCTCGGCAATAAAGTCGCCTACCTGAGCAGCGGGATTGCGCTTCTTGGCATCGTTCAGCGATATTTGTGTTGCGTCGTTCTCGACTTGATCCGCCACCAACAGCAATCGCGACAGCCGCATCTCGCCTGTCTTGGAGTTGATCTCGGCGCGGACTTCCGTTTCGCTGCCGTAGCGGGAACGCGCTGCCTTCTGGATGGCATCTTCCATCGCTGCAATGACAATTCCTCGATCGATCGCCTTCTCGCGCGCTACTGCGTCGGCGATCTGCAACAGCTCCAGCCGGTTCGCACTAACGGCCATGTTCATTCTCCTTCGCTCTTGATTACGGACGATGCCGTGCCGCTGTTGGAATCAAGCTGTTTCCCTCGCTCCCAGCCTCTTCCTCGCCGGCACCGCGCTGCAACCCGATCGGTGACTTCGGGTCCCGCCCTGCCGCACGCGCGGCGCGTTCAAGGGCCTTTCCACGCCGGATCGATTCCGCGACGAGCGTCTCGGTCAGCACCAGCTTGGCTTCCGCCATTTCCTCGAGTCGCAACAGCACGTCAGCGGGCTCCTGCGGCGCAACATCCTCGCGGCGCACGCGGGCGCAGTCTCCCTCGGTGCCCGTCAACACCCCCCGGAAGCGTTTTCTCCCCGCCACCGGGCTCGCCATCTCCACTTTGATACAGTGACCGATATGGCGTCCGAAATCCGAGCGCCGCACCAGAGGCCGATCCAAGCCCGGCGATGATATCTCCAGCCGGTAGGCACGTTCGATTGGATCCTCAACGTCGAGCACGGGCGAAAGCGTGCGGGAAACCCGCTCGCAGTCCTCGACGGTCATGCTCCCGTCCGGCCGCTCAGCCATGACCTGGAGGGTGCAGCCGTCAAGCCCCAACACCTTCACCCGCACAAGCCGATAGCCCATATCAACCAACACAGGCTCGACAATTCGCGCAACTCGTGCTGCCAGCCCCTGCTCGACGATCAGGCGGGGGTCGGCATCGGTCTCAATCGTTTCGACTGGTTGCGTCATCGAGCGTTACTCAGGGGCTGGTTCAACCCGGGGTTGCTTCTCGTCAGCCACGCGTCCGATGGGTAACAAAAAAGAGCGGGCCCCGGCGGAACCCACTCTCAAAAGCCGATCGAGCTTATTCGACCGTTATGAGATATCCAGCAACTGGACGAGCGAAATATAGCGATTTTCTTACCGCGTGCAAGGCCCGTCCCGACAGCCCCGCCGCAACAGGCCCGCCAGGAGCTGTGGCCTCATGGGACAACCGTCGGCGCCGGAGCTCACGACGGTGGGAGTGGCAACCCTTGGAGGAGAGTGACCCTGTTAGTAATCCGGTAACTAACTTTTCCTTCAGACTCGTTACTTATTTTGTCCGACGCGGACCCATTCACCGGTTCGCGGGGACCTGACGGTGTTTTCGATTGCTCGTGCTTCACTCATTCCCGAGCTGGAGGATGTGATCCGGTGCGGCTCCTCCGTCCAGCGAACGGAGACACTCAGGCGCATCACGGATTTTTTTGCCGATCGCGCCGGCAGGTTGAACGAGAGTCACGTTCAGTTGTTCGATGACGTGCTCTGCCGCTTGGCTTCGGAGGTCGACGCAAATGCCCGCACCGAGCTTTCTGCTCGGCTCGCCGTGCTTGCTAATGCGCCGCGAGAGTTGATCCGCCGCTTGGCGACGGACGATGATGTGGCGGTAGCACGCGTCGTTCTCAGGCGCTCGCAACGGCTCGACCAGAGCGAGTTGGTCGAGATCGCTGAGACCAAGAGCCAAGGGCATCTGCTTGCCCTTTCAAAGCGCAAATGGCTCCCGCAACCCGTAATAGACATCCTGGTTCGACGTGGTGACCAAGGGGTCTTGCGCAGCCTTGCGGAGAACTTGGATGCCCGACTGTCGGATCGGAGCTTCGCGACCTTGGCGGCAAGGGCTGCTGAAGATACGGCACTCGCGGAAAAAGTCGCACTGCGCCCCGACGTTCCACCGAGGCTGTTCCGCGAGATCCTGCTCGATGCTACGCAGACCCTTCAGCAGCGACTGCTGGCGATGGCAACACCAGAGATTCGATCCGAGATCATCCGCGTATTGGCGGAAATCTCGGCGCGGGGGGACGCTCAAACGGTCCAACGGGATTATGCCAACGCATATCGAAAAATCCTGGACTTGAGCGAGCAAGGCAAGCTTGGCGAAGCTACTCTGGTTGAATTTGCCCAGGGCGGGCAGTCGGAAGACATGATTGCTGCGCTTTCCTTCTCCTGCGCGGTGCCTATCGATGTCGTAGAACGGCTCATGGCCACGGACCGGCCCGATCCCGTCCTCATCCTCTGCAAGTCAGCAGGTTGGAGCTGGCAGACGGTCAAGGCTATCCTTGAGACGATGCCTCGGTGTTGTGGACTGTCCAACCGCGATCTCGATATGGCATATGAGAATTTCGAGCGTTTGTCGCCGGCAACTGCGCAACGCGTAATGCGCTTCTGGCAGGTGCAGCACTGGCAACGGACCTCAGCAGCGCAATGAAGTCCTGCGAAAAGTCAGGTAACAGGGCACACGACCTTCCCGTCTCGCCTTCTGTTCATAGCGAGTACCTTCAAAGCATGGCCACGCCCGGCGCCAATCGTCCGCGCATGCGGCGGTCCATTCAAAATACGGGGACCGAAGCATGTGCCTGAGCGTCCAATCGGCGTAATCGGAAATGTCGGTCGCGAAGCGAAACTCGCCGCCAGGGCGCAGGGCGGATGCGACTGCGGCTATGCTCTCTTCCTGCACAAAACGCCGCTTCCAATGGCGGCGTTTCGGCCAGGGGTCGGGATAGAGGAGATAGGCCCGGCCAAGGCACGTACGAGGGAGCCAGGCCAGCAGCTCAATGGCATCTCCGTGGTGCAGACGGAAGTTCGAGAGCGATTTCTCAGCAATTGCCGCCAGCGTCCTCGCCATTCCGTTCACAAAGGGTTCGACGCCGATGATGCCGATCCGCGGATGCGCCTGCGACTGAGCGATCATGTGCTCGCCTGCGCCGAAACCGATCTCGAGCCATACATCCTGCACCGGACAGGAAAACAAGGAAGCTAGGTCGGTCGGGCAGGTCGAAAGGTCGAGTGCCAACCGCGGCAGGAGCGTCTCCATCAGAGCCGCATGTCGCGCCGTTAGCTTGTGCCCTTTACGCCGGCCGAAGACTGCGCGGCGGCTGTTCGACTTGCTGTCCTGCGACATGGCAGCGGAGTCCGGCTCAGGGTTGCCGGCTAGTCGAGCAATCGTGCGATTACGAAGATCAGGCATCCGACACACGCGCCGACGAGGGTGCCGTTCATCCGGATATATTGAAGATCGCTGCCGACGACGAGCTCGAGTCGATCAGTAAGCATCTTTGCGTCCCAGCGCCGCACGACCTCGGCAATGAACGAGCCGATCTCGCCGCGCCATGACATCATGGATAGGGCTAGGTGCTCGGCCGCGCTGTTGATGTGCTCCTGCATGACCTCATCGGTTGCAAGCGCGCGAGCGACAATGGAGATCGGTTTGGCAAGGGCAAGCTGAAGCCGCGATGATGGTTGTGCCAGATCACCGAGCGTCTTCTGGGCGAGCTCATCTGCAACCGATCGCAGCCACGCCTGTGCTTCGGGATGCGCGAGCAGCCGCCGTACTCCGGCGTTGATCCGCTCCCGCTTCTCCTTGGATGCGAGCAATTCGTTGACGACGGTATCAATCACCTCCCGGAATCTCGTGGATGCTTCGCTGGTTGGATTCCGCAGGCCGCTGAGGAGCTCGATCGTGCCGTTCACGAGGGCTGCAGCCACTCGGCGATCAATGGCTTTGGGAATCCACCAGCGGCTATGCTGGCTGACTAGCTCGTCGATCCTGTCGCGGTTCTTCTTGAGCCATCTGGTTGCAACCTCTATCGCGTGATCGAACAGAATGTCCGTCTCTCCGCTCGCTGTCAGGACGCGGATGCCGCGCGCGATCAAGGGTGCAAAATCCGTCTGGCGCAGTTGCGCCCCGAGCGTCCGCTGCAGAAACTTGTGCAAGTCACGGTTGCGCAGCGAATGGATCAGGTAGGGCAGGATCGCCGCGATGCTGCGTGCAATCAGTGGAGCGGTGGCAGGTGCCGCAAGCCAATCCGCCACCCGGCGCCCGATCTCCATTTGCCGGAGCTTGATCAAAAGAGCTTCCGGGGTCAGGAAGTTGCGCTCGACGAACCGTCCGAGTGTCCGACCGATGCGATCCTTGTTGCTGGGGACGATCGCGGTATGTGGAATAGGCAATCCCAGAGGGTGACGAAAAAGGGCCGTAACAGCGAACCAGTCGGCGAGACCGCCGACCATCCCCGCCTCGGCCCCGGATCGGACGAGCAGTGTGGCAAAACCAGGCTCTGGGACCATGCGGGTAATCACAAATATGGCCCCCATCGCAACGAGCAGGGCAGTGGCGACAACACGGTTTCGCCGCAGCCGCAGGCGAGCAGCCTCGTCGGAACCCTCACCGAGCAGTGGAAGGGGAGCGCTCGCGTTTACAGGCGAAGATGAGGGCTCAAGGTTCATGCACGCTCAGCTTTGCGCATGGATCGCAGCCGCGGTCCTCCACTCACGAGGGCCTTGCGAGCAGCTTCGCTGCGTCAACGTGAGCACGCCAAGGACGGCACGCCCCGCGCTTAGAAATCGCCATCTGCAGGCCATTTTGCAAGCGCCCGCTCTGCCGGGCCATGGAATGCGTCGTGCCCGCCCGTCTGCGGCGGAATGAGGCCTGTCGATGCAGTCTTACTTGCGCGGCGGGTGCTGCATGCCACTATCCGCCGAGCGGCGAGGCTTGTCTTCACTGAGCCCACTTTATACGTGAGGCGCCTGTATTGGCTTCAGAGAATGCGGAGTCACTGCATATGACCGTGCTGCAGAGCCCCAGCCTCCGCGTCAATGCGCTCATCGGAACCGGGCATTTTCTCTCGCATTTTTATCAGCTGTGTCTCCCGCCGATGTTTTTTGCGTGGCAGTCCAGCTTCGGGGTCTCTTTTGCCGAGCTCGGGCTCTCGATTGCTCTGATGTCCGGCGCTGCCGCACTGCTGCAGACGCCGGTCGGCTTTCTCGTGGACCGCTACGGGGCCCGCCGTTTTCTCGTATGCGGCACCCTCGTGATGGCTTTGTCGATCTCCGCTTTGGCCTTTACCACGGCGTATTGGCAGGTCTTGTTGCTTTGCATGCTGTCCGGCATCGGCAATTCGGTGATCCATCCGACCGACTACGCAATTCTCAGCTCGTCGGTGCAGCGCAGTCAGATGGGCCGCTCGTTTGCGCTGCACACGTTCAGCGGCAATCTGGGCTCGGTGTTCGCGCCGCCGGTCACGGCGGGACTGAGCTTTCTTCTAGGTTGGCGCAGCACGCTGCTTGTGCTTGGACTGCTCGGGCTCCCGCTGGTGCTCGTCATTCTCTGGCAAAGCGCAATTCTGCGCGAGCAAACCTCCCGGCACAGCGCCGAGCGCGGCTCTGCATTTCGCGGGGGCACTCTACTCATGACGAAACCCATGCTGCTCTTCTTCGGATTTTTCCTGCTGAGCGCGATTGCCACGGGAGGAATCCAATCCTGGTTGATTCCCGTGCTGCACGACGTGCACGGGCTCGGAGTCGAAGCTGCATCCCTTGCGCTCACGGGCTTCCTGGCTGGAGCCAGCAGCGGCGTCCTGATAGGAGGATGGGTGGCAGATCGGAGCGATCGCCACCTCGCCTTTACCGCGATATTGACCATGGTGGCTGCTGCGCTCATGCTGCTGGTTTCCTTCAAGAGCATGAGCGAGGTCGCCACGCTGGGCGTGCTGTTCGCGGTCGGCCTGCTCATCGGAGCAAGCCGCACTCCACGCGATGTAATGCTCAAGGACGCATCGCCGCCGGATCAGATAGGCAAGGTCTTCGGATTTGTCAGTGCCGGCCTGCCGCTGGGCGGGGCGCTCGCCCCCGTGCCATTCGGCTATCTGTTCGACCAAGGGCGGCCGGATCTGGTCCTCGTGCTGGTCGCTTTCGTCCTCCTCGCCAGCCTGCTGTGCGTGGGGACGGCACGCGCGAATTCCGAGCGCAAGGCGCTCGTGGCACCGGCTGAGTAATGGAGTGTCGAGGTTTCGCCGGCTCGTTCAGCTCACGGCTCGTCTGAGCGGGTCGGCCAGATCGGTCCGCTCCCAGGAAAATCCGCCATCCTTCTCCGATGCCCGGCCAAAGTGCCCGTACGCCGCGGTCCGTCGATAGATCGGCCGGGAGAGCTTGAGCGCCCGCCGGATGCTCGTAGGCCGAAGGGGAAATATCTCCGGCAACAGCTTCTCGATTTTCCTTTCATCGACTGAACCTGTGCCGTGCAGGTCGACAAGCAGGGACATGGGATCGGCAACGCCGATCGCATAGGCGATCTGAATTGTGCAGCGCTCTGCCAGTCCCGCTGCGACGACGTTCTTGGCCAAGTACCGCGCCGCGTACGCGGCGGACCGATCAACCTTGGTCGGGTCCTTCCCGGAGAACGCGCCGCCTCCATGGGGCGCATAGCCTCCATACGTATCTACGATGATCTTACGGCCAGTCAGGCCGCAATCGCCATCTGGACCGCCAACGACGAAGTTTCCGGTGGGATTGACCAGAAAGTCGCCAGCTCGCTGCGGCATCCAGCCCTCCGGAAGCGCAGATGCAACAGTGTCCGCGATCATGTCCTTGACCATGCTCGGGCTGTATTTTTTTCCGTTGCGAGTCTCGGGGTTGTGCTGCGTCGACACGACTACCTTGGTGCAGCCTACTGGCTTCCCGTTGACGTATTGGACGGTCACTTGGCTTTTTGCGTCGGGCTGCAAGTCGAATAGCTGTTGAGAGCGGCGTCGCTCCGACATGAGTTTCAAGATCTTGTGAGCGAAATATATAGGGGCGGGCATGAATGAGCCCTTCTCGTAAACCTCGCTTTCGGTGCAGGCAAAACCGAACATCATGCCCTGGTCGCCGGCGCCCTCCTGCTCTTCGCCTTTCTTTTTCCTGGCGTCGACACCCATGGCAATGTCGGGCGACTGCCCGTGCAGCAGCACCTCGATCTCTGCGCCGCTATAGGAAAAGCCTTCCTGGTCGTAGCCGATGTCGCGCACGACGTCGCGGGCGATTTGAGCGATCATCTCGCGGTTCACGACGGCATGATTGCGATACCTCTTGAAAAACGGCGCTTGGCCGCGACCTTCGCCGGCAATGACGATTTTGTTGGTGGTGCACAAGGTCTCGCAGCCCAACCGGGTATTCACCTTGCTATCATCGGCGATGCCCAGCTTGATGTCGTTCTGGATGAACGCATCGAGAATCGCGTCCGAAATTTGATCGCAGACCTTGTCGGGATGTCCCTCCGAAACCGATTCGCTGGTGAAAAGATAATTAGTGCGTGACACTGAAAAGCTCCCCTTGCAGGCCCGGCAACCACGCTATGGCCGAGCCTTTGTTGCAGCGCCGGGGAATGGGGTCAAGATATGCGCGAGCAGATATGCGCGAGCCGATCAACGTTTCAAGGGACGCTCAACAGGCGGAGAACGGATCGCCGGCTTGCGTTTCAGCGATCGCCCTTGCCGGCGATTTCCTCAACGAGGTCAACGATCCGACGCCTCAGCTTGGGCTCCTTGATGCGGGTGAACGCTCGGGTGAGGGACAGCCCTTCCGAGGTCGCGAGAAAATCCGATACGTAGCTGGGAGAGACTGCCTCCTTGGCGCCGGCGCCGACAGCGTGCACCGTGGGAGCGCCCTCAAAGAAAAACTCTACTGGGACCTGAAGGATGTGGGAGATCTGCTGAAGCCGGCTCGCGCCGATCCGGTTGGTGCCCTTCTCGTATTTCTGAACCTGCTGAAATGTAAGGCCGAGCGCATCGCCGAGCTTCTCCTGGCTCATGGAAAGCATCATGCGACGCATGCGCACCCGACTTCCTACGTGCTTGTCAATCGGGTTGGGAGACTTCTTGGCAGCCATATCAAATACTCTCCTTGTGCGTCATACCCGGCTCGCAACTTTAATCTTCGGCGAGCCTCGAATCATCTGCCGATCAAAACGGGCACTCGCAAAGGTCAGTGTTCATGCTGACGTTCGGGAACGCAATGATTTTTCTCGGGCAAATAATAGCACCCTGTGTCCATTGCGGAAATGCAATGGTGCGGGTTGGTCAGTAAGTAAGGAAGCTTTTACCGACGATTCCCGATGTACATGCGCAGAGCGCTGATCTGACCTGCGAAGGATCAATGTCGTGTCCTGCGAGACCATATGACCACGACAAGCGCAATTACGAGCACCGCCCCCAGCGTGCCATCACCGGCACGCGCATACGGAGTGGCTGCAATGCTCTGTGGCAGCGACGCATCAAGCACGCCCTGCGTGCCGAGGGGAAGCGACGTAATGACGCGTCCGAACGGATCGACGACTGCAGAGATCCCGGTATTCGCGGCGCGCACCAACGGCAGTCCCTCCTCAATGGCGCGCATCCTCGCTTGTTGGAAATGCTGCTGCGGTCCGGCGCTGATGCCGAACCAGCCGTCGTTGGTGAGATTGAGCATCCAGGCTGGCCGCTCGCCGCTGCCTGACACGAAGGGCCATCCGACATAGCGGCCCACATGCTCGTAGGCCCAGCCTGCGCGCTGGGCGTGCGGTACGGCATCGCCTGGAAAGATGATCTCGTAGCAGACCAGCGGCAGAAAGTCCGGTGCGCCGGGGGCATGCTGATTCAGGCGCCGATTGCCCGCAATGAACCCGCCCCGAAGCTTGGTAAGCTGACGTAGCCCCAGTTGCTCGAGGACGCCCTGGAACGGCAGATACTCGCCAAATGGGACAAGATGCACCTTGTCGTAGACGGAGAGAATAGATCCGTCATGCCCGACCACGTAAATGGAGTTGTAGGCACGACGGATTGAAGCATTCGGCCGTACATCAGGTGGGCGGATACCACCGGTAATCAGAACGGTATTCGGTTCCAGCAACGCAACGATCCGCGCCAGTGCATCCGCTTCCCGCGTGAGAAAGAAAGGGAATGCGGATTCCGGCCAGATCAGGTGAGTGACGCCCCGCGTCCCTGTGGAATTCGGGTCCGTTGAGCGATTCGATAAATCGATGTACCGGCTCAACACCTGCTGCTTGCGAGAGTAGTTGAATTTCTCATCCTGCTGCAGATTGGGTTGAACGATGCGCAATCGGACATCGCTGACAAAAGCGGTCTGGTTCTGCCCGAGACGAATGGCCCCAAAGGTTGCCATGGCAACTATGGCCGAAGTTGCGAGCCCCGCGACTATCCATGGCTGTTTCGTTTCGACTTTCTCGTCCGCAAGGACAGCGGGCGTCGCATAGATCGCGATTGCAGCAAACGTCAGGCCCCAGATCCCTACCACTGCGGCGCCTTGAGCGAGCCAAAGTGGCGAGGCGAGCAGGTATCCGAAGGTGTTCCAGGGAAAACCGCTGAAGAGGTGCCCGCGCAGCCACTCGGCTGCGGTTACTGCAACGGCAAGGGCCAGGATCCGAGTTGGGCCCGGTGTCCAGATCAGTCGAGCGACCGCAAAACCGAGCGCGGTCCACAGCGCAAGCCCGGCCGGCAGCGCAACCACTGCTATTGGAAGGAGCCAACCGAACGTCCTCGCGTCGACCAGAAACGCATTACCAACCCAGTAAAGACTCACGAGAAAATACCCGAATCCGAACCACCAACCTGCGGCGCCGGCAGCAAAGACTGCATGGATTCGATTTCCGGCCGCACCATCGATCAGCCACACGGCCGCAGGAAAGCTGACGAACGGGATCAGCCAGGCCACCATCTCGGCAGGGCGAGAGCCCAAGATCAACAATGGCAGCGCGGCGGCCGCTCCGGCGAAGAACGCAATCGTGGCCCTGCGCCAGCCCCAAGCCAGGACAACGCTATGCGCAACTCTGGTCAGCTTCACGGGCGACGTGCGGACTTCAGGGGCGGGGCGTCCGGGGGGACCAAGCCTCTCGGCAGGTCGGACCCGGAGAGCGGGGTCGATGGCAGGGACCCAGCATTGGAATCTGCCGCTTCGTGCCTCGCGGCCTGCTTGCCATTGGCTCGATCCAGAACGCGATAGATGCGCAGCTTCTTTAGCCGACGCGGATCGGCGTCGAGGATCTCCAATTCGAACGGGCCGGGTCCTGGCACCAGCTCACCGCGGACTGGCACTCGGCCAATCCGGGTCATGACGTAACCTGCGAGCGTGTCCACCTCGTTGGCTGCTTCTCCGACATCGAACTCGGGGCCAACCATCGCGGTGACATGCTCTAGGCCCGCCCGCGCGTCTGCGAGGAAGGAACCGTCAGGTTGAGGGACGATGTCGGGCGCATACTCGTCGTCGTGCTCATCGGCGATCTCCCCGACGATCTGCTCGACGATGTCCTCAATCGAAACAACACCATCGGCGCCGCCGTACTCGTCAACTACCAGGGCAAGATGGATGCGCGTTGCCTGCATCTTGGCGAGCAGGTCGAGTACCGGCATCGAAGGCGGCCCGTAAAGGATTTCGCGAATTATGCTTGCCTCTGATAGCGGCATCGAAAGATCGACCGCCTTCAGATCAAGCCCTGCCGGAAAGGGCTTCTTGCGCTTGGTGTTCCCTTTGGCCCCCGCCACGGCGCGCACAGTCATGAACGCGACCAAGTCGCGGATATGGACCATGCCGGCAGCATCATCGAGCGTCTCCTCATACACGACCAGGCGCGAGTGTCCTGCGCTCTCGAACACCTTCATGAGCTCGCCCAACGAGATCTCCCGCTGCACCCCGATGATATCAGCCCGCGGAACCATCACATCCGCGATCCGGCGCTCCCGCAAGCCCAGTATGTTGCGGAGCATGATCCGCTCCGTGGGCGAAAACCCGGTGTCGCCGGTGGCGTGCTCCAAGACATCCTTGAGATCCGCGCGGACGCTGCTCGTCCTCCATCCGAGCACAGCGCGCACGGCACGCGTGAACCATCCTTCCCGGACCTCCCGGTTGAGCTCGGAGGGTCTCGACACGAGGACGGGCAGATTAGGTACGGGGCCTGGCCCGCCTGAGCTGGATGGATCGGGATCCGGCATGGCAGATCAGCAGTAGGGATTAGGAACGCCGAGGCGGCCGAGAATGCAGATTTCCAGCTCCTCCATCGCGTGCGCCTCGTGCTCAGCACGATGATCATAGCCGAGCAGATGAAGAAAGCCATGGACCGCGAGATGGGCAAGATGGTGCGCGAACGGCTTGCCGAGTGCCCGGGCCTCGCGTTCGGTTGTCTCGTAGGCAATCACGATGTCGCCCAACAGAGCCCGTGTTGCGCTCGGGATCGGCCGAGCATCTGCAGGAAACGAAAGCACATTGGTCGATTTGTCCTGCCGCCGCCATGCTCGGTTGAGATCGCGCACGGTGGAATCATCTGCCAGCACGACGGCCAATTCACCCCCTTTGAGCGCCACCGCGGACGCGGCCTGACGTAGTGCGCGTTTCAATACGGCTGTGGAATTGCGCCGGGTGTCCCACAGGCGAGATCGGGTCACGATGTCAATGGTGGTCGCCCGCGAAATGCGCGTGGACCGTACGTGCATGTGCTGGTAGTCCCGTGCCGAGCTCATTCATCGCTCTCGGGCACCGCTCGCCGGCTTGAATGCCTCCTTGTCGTAAGCCTCCACAATGCGGGCTACGAGCTCGTGCCGGATGACGTCCTCGGCGGTATAGGCAACAATACCCACTCCTTCGACGTTCCGCAGCAGCCGCGTGGCTTCCGCCAGCCCCGAGATTTGGCCAGGCGGCAGATCGACCTGGCTCGGATCCCCGGTCACGATCATGCGGCTGTTCTCTCCTAAGCGCGTTAGGAACATCTTCATTTGCATGCAAGAGGTGTTTTGCGCTTCGTCCAAGATGACGACTGCATTCGAAAGGGTTCGCCCGCGCATGAAGGCGAGCGGCGCGATTTCGATCTCGCCCGTCTCCAGTGCACGCTCCACAATGCGCGCGTCCATGAGATCGTACAGTGCATCGTAGATGGGGCGCAGATACGGGTCGACTTTTTCGCGCATGTCGCCAGGCAGAAATCCCAGCCGCTCGCCGGCTTCAACCGCTGGCCGTGAAAGAATAATACGATCAACCTCCTTGCGCTCGAAAAGCTGCACCGCATGCGCAACGGCGAGCCAGGTCTTTCCCGTTCCCGCAGGTCCAATCCCGAACACTAGCGCGTGGCGACGCAGAGCACGGATGTACGCGTCCTGCGCCTGCGTGCGCGCGCGCACCGAACGCTTGCGCAAGTTGATCTCTTCGAAGCTTGTTCGCGCCTCTGCTGACTCGTAATCGAACAATGATCCTTGGGCGATGGCCAGGCGGATGGCACCCTCAAAATCGCCGGACACAAGCTCGCCGCCCTGCTTCAGGCGCTCGTACAGGCTTTCGAGCACGCGCCGCGCTTGCTCTACACTTTCCCGAGAGCCTGCAAGAGTCACATGGTTGCCGCGCTGCTCGGCGACTACGCCCAGCCTGCGCTCGAGCAGCGCAAGGTTCTGCCCGTATTGCCCGAACAGGGTGGAAGCCAGTCGGTTATCCTCGAAAGTGAGCAACAGCTGAGACGCTGGATTGCTCGTCGTCACCACGGCGGAGGATGCGAGGGATCCACTCCCAATTCGAGGCGAGCGCAACGGCTTCAGTCCCCCGTGGCCGGGACGTCTTGCGCGAGCACGCCGAATAGGCTGTTCGAGCTCGCCCTGGTGATCCTCACTGCTCTAACTTTGCCGATCAAGGCGTGTGGTGCGATGACCTGAATAGGTTGCAGATATGGGGATCGGCCGATGATCTGGCCAGGATGACGCCCCGGTTTTTCGAACAGGACCTTGAAAGTGCGTTCGACGCAGCGGCTGTTGAAGGCGGCGGCATGGCGCTCGATCGCGGCCTGCACCCGATGCAACCGCGCAAGTTTGACATCCTCCGGGATTTGATCCGGCATGGCCGCGGCCGGTGTGCCGGGGCGAGGCGAGTATTTGAACGAGAACGCTCCGGCATACGCGACCTCGTCAATGAGCGAGAGGGTCGCCTTGATGTCGTCCTCACTCTCGCCGGGAAAGCCGACGATGAAGTCGGAGGAGAACGCCATGTCGCCCCGCGCAGCGCGCAACCGCCCGATCATGTCCAGGTAGGCAACTCGCGTATGCCGTCGATTCATCAGTGTCAGCATGCGGTCCGAGCCGGTTTGTGCAGGAACGTGCACGTAAGGCATCAGTGCCGGCAGATCGCGATGGGCGGCAATCAGGCTTGCCTCCATGTCGCAGGGATGACTGGTGGTGTAGCGCAGGCGGGCGACACCGGGCACCGCGGCAACACGGTACAGAAGTTTTCCGAGCGTCCAATCGGCCCCGTCGGGACCTCTTCCGTGATAGGCGTTGACGTTCTGGCCAATAAGCGTGATCTCCCGCACCCCGGCATCCGCAAGGCGCTCCACTTCGGCGGTAATCTGGAGCACCGGACGCGAGGCTTCGGTCCCGCGCGTGTACGGCACGACGCAGAACGTGCAGAATTTATCACAACCCTCCTGGACTGTGACGAAGGCCGACACCCCCCGGGTCTGGATCGCGTGCCGGGTTGGAGCCTTGAGCCGCTCGAATTTGTTGTCGGCGGGGAACTCGGTATCGACGATTCTGCTATTGTGGGCCGCGCGCGCGAGCAGCTCAGGCAGGCGGTGATAGGTCTGCGAGCCTATGACCAGATCGACCGCCGGCGCACGGCGAACGATCTCTTCCCCTTGCGCCTGGGCGACACAGCCGGCGACGGCAATTTTCACCTGGCGCCCCGAACGTGCAGCCGTCTCCTTGAACGCGCGTATCCGGCCTAGCTCGGAAAAGACCTTGTCCTCCGCCTTCTCGCGGATGTGACAAGTATTCAAAATGATGAGGTCGGCGTCCTCGGGCGTGAGCGTCTCGCTGAAACCTTCCGGCGCAAGCGTGTCCGCCATACGTTGCGAATCATAGACGTTCATCTGGCAGCCAAAGGACTTGATGTAAACCTTTCGGCCTACGCTCATGCGCTACTCCGGGGAGTGGATATCGGCATCCTGTATCACTTTCGCCCACTTCGCGATTTCCGACCTGATATAGGCATTGAGCCCTTCCGGAGTACTGTCCTCGCTGCTCATACCGAGATCGCAGCGGCAATGAGACCGCTCGCTCCGGTGCGGTTCTCGATCACGATCGACTGCCCCATGGTCTCCGACATTCTTTGCGCCAGGATCCTGGCGATCACATCCGTGCCGCCGCCGGCTGAAAATCCCACGAGGATCCTGATCGGCTGCTCGGGAAAGCTCGGCGTTTGCGTGGGACTCCTGCTGCCGAGCAAGCCGATCCCAAACGCGAGGGCCAGGGCGAATGCCGACGGTTTCATGGCCTAGCTCCGGATCACGGCAAGTCTCGGCGAAGGACGAGCGCTGCTGAGCCTTGGTGCTCTGGATAATACCGTTCGCGGCGGCCCACATCACGAAAACCCGCGCGCTGGTAAAGACGCCGCGCCGCAACGTTGTCCTCGGCAACTTCCAGGAAGACGGGACCCAGGCCAAAGCCAGCAAGCCGACGCAAATGCAGCTCCAGCAGTTGGCGCCCGAGTCCCCTGCCTCGCTCAGAGGAGCTGACCGCTACGGACAGGATTTCGGCCTCTCCGGCAACCATCCGCGACAAGATGAAGCCTGCCACGCTGCCGCCAATGGCGACGCGATGGGCAACCACATTCGGCTGACTGAGCAGCTCGCGGAATTCGCCGTCGCTCCACGCGCGCCGGAAAGAGCCTGCGTGCAATGCAGCCAACGCCCGTGCATCGGCAACGCCGGCTTCCGAGAGGACGACTCGGCTGCGTGCAAACAGCTGGCGCGCGATGTTTCTCATCTGCGGGGCAGGTGGGCTGCGTCCTGCGGCTGTGCGTCCGGCGCACGCAAATATAGCGGTTTCGGCGGGCCGAAACCCTCCGTGGCGGCAGCGCCGAGCCGCGCGATCCAGCTGATATCGGGCGCACTGCGGGTGTCGACCAGGAGCGGTGGATCGGCATCCTTCGGCCACGCCTTTGCCAGGAGGCTTGCTCCCGAGCCGATGACGCGGGCGGATCCCGTGGTTGCCGTGCGCAATGCGTCGCGCAATGTGGCGATCCGCGGAGCGACCAGGGTGCGTCCCCCCTTGCCGAAAATCTGGAGATAGACGTGATCGTGCCGCGCATCGATGGCTGCTATGACATGTGTGCTGTCGTCGACCGCGATCAGCGGTGCCGCCAGGCCTGCGAGGGTTGAGAGACCTATTGCCGGTTTGGCGGCTGCCAGGGCAATACCGCGAGCAGCCGATATCCCGACGCGCAGCCCGGTATAGCTGCCGGGCCCGGTAGTCACAGCAATACGATCGAGCTCGGCAAATTCGATCGCAGCTTGATCCATCACGCGCGCTACGAGGGGCAGCAATGCCTCTGCATGCCCCCGGACAGTGGGTAGCGTCTCGCTGACGGTAATACCACCCGCCGCTGTGTCGAGCACGGCGGCCGAGCAGGCATCGAGTGCAGTGTCTATGGCGAGCACGCGCATCGGTTGCGCGCGCAGATCACCCCATCGGCCTGACCGCTACCACGTCGGGCAAGTAGTGGCGGAGCAGGTTCTCGATGCCGTGCCGCAAGGTCGCCGTCGAGGACGGGCAGCCGGAGCATGCTCCCTTCATGTCGAGATAGACCACTCCTTCCTTGAAGCCGCGGAATGTGATGTCGCCACCGTCATTGGCAACCGCTGGGCGCACGCGCGTTTCGATCAGCTCCTTGATCGTGGCCACGGTTTCGGTATCCTCCGGCTCAAAGAACTCTTCCTCGTGCGGTCCTGCGGTGCCCTGCGTGCTCCGAACGATCGGGGCACCCGACATGAAGTGCTCCATGATAGCCCCGAGCACTGCCGGCTTTAACTGCTGCCACTCGCCTGTCGACTTTGTTACCGCCACAAAATCAGCGCCGAAAAACACGCCAGAAACGCCGCTGATGGCGAACAACCGCTCCGCCAGAGGCGATTGGGCTGCGGCCTCCAGGTCGCGCATGTCAAGGGTTCCGCTTGCCAGCACGCTTCGCCCGGGCAAGAACTTGAGTGTGGCCGGATTTGGAGTCGGCTCGGTCTGGATAAACATTTCAGGCTCCCTGAATTTCTGCAGGTCACCCAGCCTGCAGAGCGGCTTCCCAGTAAGGTTGGCGCTTGAGGCCGAAACTTCAATGCTCAGGACATCGAATCGAGGTCCTCATCGCTGAGATTGCCGGGCACGATCGCCACCGGAATGGGGTATTCGCCCGCGGTCTTGACGAGAGCGGAGATGAGAGGGCCGGGCCCTTCTTTCCCGGTCGCTGCAGCGAGGACAAGGATGGCAATATCCTCCTCGTCCTCGATCAGCGCGAGCAGCTCCTGTGCCTTGTCGCCTTCACGCACCACGCGCTGGGGCATGACGCCGGTGATGGCGGCCGAGCGCGAAGCGTGGCGGTCGAGCACGGCGTTGGCTTCCTCGTGCGCCTCGGCACGCATGATGTCGGCCACCCCGAGCCATTGCTGGCCGTGGTCTGCCGTTTCGATCACCCGGAGCATCAGCACGGTTGCACCGATCCGCAATGCCCGGCGACTTGCGAAATACAGCGCGCGGTCGCATTCCGGCGAATCGTCGATGACGACAAGAAACTTGGGCGAATGACCGGCCTCGTAGCTCCGGCGCTTCTTTTTCATCGCCTTTCCCAGTCGGCCGCCGGCAACCCGAATTTTGGCAGCAGGAGGAATCCTGCCATGGCCTTCGACGGCAGTACAGACCTCCGCGTGGCGGCTGAAGTGGCCTGCGCTCAGCGGTGTACGAGCCCGACGATATCCTTGACCGCCCGCATCGTTTCGGCGGCGAGAGCCTGCGCCCGCACAGCTCCCTCTCCGAGCACCGAATCGATATGAGCCGGATCCGTCAAAAGCCGCTTCATTTCGGCATTTATCGGCCCGAGTTTCGTGACAGCGAGCTCCACCAGAGCGCTTTTGAAGCCTGAAAACTGAGCGGCTGCAAATTCCCTCACCACATCCGACTTGCTCTTGCCAGCAAGCGCGGCATAGATGCCGACGAGGTTGTCTGCTTCGGGGCGTGTCTCGAGCTCCTTCGGATCCGCCGGCAGAGGGTGCGGATCCGTCTTGGCGCGCCGGATCTTGTGCGCAATCGTATCGGCATCGTCGGTCAAGTTGATGCGCGACTGATCGGAAGGGTCCGACTTGGACATCTTCTTCGACCCGTCGCGCAGCGACATCACCCGGGTCGCAGGTCCCTGGATCAGCGGCTCAGGGAGCGGAAAAAAGCTTTCCCCAAATCCGTGGGCGCGGATGGAGGCGGCAAAATCATTGTTGAACTTTTGTGCGATGTCACGCGAGAGCTCGAGATGCTGCTTTTGGTCCTCGCCAACGGGCACGTGGGTGGCGCGATAGGCCAGGATGTCGGCGGCCATCAACGCTGGATAAGCATAGAGCCCGACCGACGCATTCTCGCGGTCCTTTCCGGCCTTCTCCTTGAACTGCGTCATCCGGTTGAGCCAGCCCAGGCGCGCTACGCAATTGAACACCCAGGCAAGCTCCGCGTGCTCGGCGACCTGGCTCTGATTGAACACGATATGCTTGCCGGGATCGATGCCGCAGGCAATGAATGCCGCAGCCACCTCACGGGTGCTCTTGGGCAGCTCGGCCGGATCCTGCCACACGGTTATCGCGTGAAGATCCACTATGCAGTAGATGCAGTCGTATTGCTCCTGGAGGGCTACAAATCTTGCGATGGCGCCCAGATAATTGCCGAGGTGCAGATTGCCGGTAGGCTGCACACCGGAAAACACCCGCTGTTTGAATGCCATTCCTGAGGACTCACTCGTTCGTGCCGCTCCATCGCATGCTGGCCGGCTCTCCCGCAAGACCGCCGCAGAAGCGCCCTGGGATGGCGCCGATTGTCTCGATGCGCGCCGTCGTTATAGTGGGCCCCGTTTTACGTCTGGGAGTTTTGTTTGATGGTGGCTGATTGCTTTGACGTGCTCGGCATCGGCAACGCGATCGTGGATGTGATCGCACGCACGGAGGACGATTTTCTGGTCGGGCACAAGATGCGCAAGGGGAGCATGCAGCTTATTGACGAGGCCCAAGCTTCACGAATCTACGACGCAATGGGTCCGGCAGTTGAGGTATCGGGAGGCTCGGCGGCAAACACCGTCGTGGGTGCCGCGAGTCTCGGTGCGCGCACGGCGTTCATCGGCAAGATCAAGGATGACGAGCTCGGCCGCGTGTTCGCCCACGACATCCGCGCGGCCGGGGTTTCGTTTGCGACGCCGCCGGCCTCCGCAGGCCCCTCCACGGCACGTTGCTACGTGCTCGTCACGCCGGACGGCGAGCGCACCATGAACACGTATCTTGGGGCGGCGCAGGATCTGCATCCCAACGACATTGATGTCGACACCATTGCCGCGGCGCAGATCGTGTATCTCGAGGGATATCTCTGGGATCCGCCCCTCGCCAAGGAGGCGTTCCTCAAAGCGGCCAGGATCGCTCATGATGCCGGACGCGATGTCGCGCTGACGCTCTCCGACGCGTTCTGCGTCGACCGTTACCGGGCAGAATTCCTGGAGTTGATGCGGACCGGCACCATCGACCTCGTTTTCGCCAATGAGCGTGAGCTGCACAGCCTGTACCTCACGGCTGATTTCGACGCGGCGGTGAGGGCGTTGCGCAACGATGCCCGCGCCGCTGTGATCACCCGGAGCGAGAAAGGCTGTGTCATCCTGACCCGTGAAGAAACCGATTTAGTCCCTGCATATCCGGTGGAGCGGCTGGTCGATGCCACTGGGGCGGGGGACCTGTTTGCCGCGGGATTTCTCGTCGGCGCGGCGAGGGGCATCGATTACCGCAACTCGGCCCGACTGGGAGCGCTTGCAGCCGCCGAGGTAATCCAGCATCTCGGAGCCCGACCCGAGGGATCGCTCAAGGATTTGGCGCGCGAGAATGGTTTCGACCTGTGACTCCGCCCGGCTTTCCGTCCGGTGCGAATGGCCGAGCAGGGCTGCTGCCCATGATCCAATAACGGCCGCGTGCCGGACGGCACGAGGCATGTTTGGGCGCAACGCGGGCGGAAGAAGGCGTTTCCACAGCCTTCCACAGGCTTCCGACACCCTTCACCCGGCGTCATGGAACGGTTGTTCGTTTATGCCATTTTACGCCGCATCCATGTGCTGCAGTGAGGAGGTGTCCATGCGATCGCGTTCCGGTCAGCTTCCCAGCCGGTTTCCCGTTGGGACACGCTATGTCGTTGAAGGCAGCAGGCGTTTGCGGGGCGGGCTGCACATCCGTGCACGGTACCTGGAATTTCCGAATGGGGTGCATCTCGACCTGCCGGCCCACAATCCGGACCGCTCGCACGCGGGGCGCCGACCCGCCAGGCGGCTTGGACGAAAATAATTTGCAGCGGGCGGGAACGGACTCCGCAGTTCCGAGTTGCAAGTCTAACGTCGGGTGGAGTGCCCCCCAGCCCCCAACCCCTCACCCATCCGACGAACAGACCCTGGCCCCCTCAGGCGCCGGGGTCTTCTTTTTCGTAACGCCTTGAAAATGTGAGATTCGGCGGCCAGGAAACGCTCCACCGGCGCTTCGCGCGCCGCAAATATGACACCCGTCTCGGTGTCGGGCTGCCCGACCTCTTCCGGCACGAGGTTGGTGCTTTCCATAACCCTGGATCACAAAATTGTGATCAAGCCTCATTGATACGATCCCGTAACGAGGGCGGACATGTGAGCCGCATTTGGATCGGCACTTCCGGGTGGACTTACGATGGCTGGCGCGGCCCGTTCTACCCGCCCGACGTCCCCAAGAAGGCTTGGCTCGCCTGGTACGCTGGTCAGCTATCGACGACTGAGATCAACGGCTCGTTCTACCGCACGCCCTCGCTTGAAGCTGTCCGCTCGTGGCGCGATCAGACTCCGCGCGACTTTCTGTTCGCCTGGAAGGCCTCGAAATTCATTACCCACTGGAAGCGTCTGACCGAGAAATGTGAGAGCTCGATCGAATTGATGGAGACCCGACTGCAAGCGCTTGCGCCGAAAGTAGGTGTCGTCCTGTTCCAGCTGCCGCCGCAGTTCTCGAAGGATCGCGACCGGCTCGCCTCGTTCCTCGAGATGCTGCCCCGTCGCTACGCCTACGCTTTCGAATTTCGTCACAAGAGCTGGTATGACGAGGATGTTCTCGACCTCCTGCACCAGCGTAATATCGCGCTGTGCCTGTCCGATCATCATGACGCGCCGGCACCCTGGGAAGTGACGGCCGGCCATGTCTATGTCCGGGGTCATGGACCGGGCGGACGCTACCGCGACAACTACCCGGACAAGACCCTCCGCCGTTGGGCGCGCGACATCGCCCAATGGAAGCGGCGGCGCCATACAGTCTTCGTCTATTTCGATAACGACCAAAAGAGCGCTGCTCCAATCGACGCGCTGCGATTGCGCAATATGCTCAGCTGAGATCTCGGCAGCGTAGGCAAGAGCGAGAATGCAATGGGCGTCGGCGCCCTCGCCCGGTTTTGCAGGGAGCTCGTCATGACCGAGTCATGGCAGCCATTGCGGCGTGGCGGTGCGATCCAGGCCTGCGGACTTCGCACGATCGATCTCATCAATGACATCTCGCAATACGTCGGGAATGCCGGCTCCGGTAACAGCCGAGAGCACCCGAAGCCTTATCTGCGATGCCGCCCGGCGGTGCGCTCGCGCGTCCTGTTCAATTGCACGCTGCAGCCGCGCAGTCTGCTGCATCAATTGCTCCGGGTTCAGCGCATCGGACTTGTTGAGCGCCACCACTTCCGGCTTATCGGCCAGCGCGTGGCCGTACGCATGGATCTCCGCCCGAATCGTCTCGTAGGCTTTGCCCGGATCCTCAACGGCTCCGTCAACGAGGTGGAGGAGAACCAGGCAACGCTCGATGTGACCCAGGAATCGGTCGCCGAGGCCGGCACCCTGATGCGCACCCTCGATCAAACCCGGGATATCCGCGAGCACGAGCTCGCGGCCGTCGATCTCGGCCACACCGAGCTGGGGACGCAGCGTGGTGAAGGGGTAATCCGCGATCTTGGGCCTGGCAGCGCTCACCGCTGCGAGGAAGGTTGATTTTCCCGCATTCGGCAGCCCGACGATACCGGCATCTGCGATCAGCTTGAGGCGGAGACGGATCGTGAGCTCGTGCCCGGGCAGGCCTGGATTCGCATGGCGCGGTGCGCGGTTGGTGGATGATTTGAAATGGGCGTTGCCGAACCCGCCGTTTCCGCCTCGGGCGAGCACCACTTGCTCGCCGGCATGGGTGAGATCCGCAAGCAGTGTCTCGCCGTCCTCTTCATAGATCTGAGTCCCCACCGGTACTTTCAGCACCACGTGCGCGCCGTTCGCGCCGTGGCGGTCCTTGCCCATTCCATGGCCGCCCTTCTTCGCCTTGAAGTGCTGCTGATAGCGATAATCAATCAGCGTGTTGAGGCTATCCACGGCCTCTGCGATCACGTCGCCGCCCTTGCCGCCATCGCCGCCGTTCGGTCCGCCGAACTCTATGAATTTCTCGCGTCGAAAAGAGACGCAGCCGTTTCCGCCGTCGCCGGAGCGAACATAGACCTTGGCCTCATCGAGGAATTTCATGGGTTTGCAAACGCGCCGCTGCGGCTCGCATGCTGGAGCACGGCACCTTTGGCCGCGGCCAACCTGACGAGCCCCAAGAATTACAGATTTATGCTGGCCATTAAACGCAAATGCCCGGCACGCGCCGGGCACGAAAAATCTGCACGCAATCATCGGGAGGGGCCAAGGCGGGCCATGCCTCACTGATGCGGCCCAATAGGCCGCTCCCGACGTTGCCGTTCGCCAAGCTGCCGCTACGCCGCGACCCGAACGCTGCCGCGGCGATCATCGCGGCTAGAGTAACCCGGGGGCATCGCACCTCCGTTCGGTCTTCGCACCCTTATCAGTTTGGTGAGTCTTCCCCCGCATGTCAATAGGTGCGCATTCGACATAGGTGCGCATTTGAAGTTCCGCCTAAAATCTCAGCTGACCACACCCGTCTTGTCCCGGCGCAGCACTCTGCCTGGCAGCGCCCCCGTGTGGACCGCATTGTCGACCACAACGTTGCCGTTGACGAGCACGGTGGTGCGCGTTCCGCTCGGATATTGATGGGGTTGCGTATAGGTGGCACGGTCGCAAAAATCGTCGGGATCGAAGATCGCCACGTCAGCGCGGTAACCCTCCCGCAACAGGCCGCGATCTTTCAGCTTGAGGGCGCGAGCCGTTGCGCCGCTCATCTTGTTTACGGCGAGCTCCAGCGGCAGTAGCCCGAGCTCGCGCACGTAGCGGCTGATGATGCGAGGAAACGTGCCGTAGAAACGCGGATGCGGCATGCCTTGGCTCACCGTTCCATAGGTCGCGACACAATTGCCGTCCGATCCGACCAGTGCCGTGGGGGAACGTATGATCTCCCGGATGTCGTCCTCGCAGATCGATGTGACGAGCACCCGCGTCGCGGCCTTGTCCTCGATCAGATAGTCGGCGAGGGTATCGATGGCATCCTGCCCGCGCTCCGCGGCGATTGCAGCGACAGTACGCCCGGCGTTCTGCGGCAAATGGGGAGAGATCGAGATCTGCACGCAATCCCACGACGGGATTCGGCCCCAGTTGTTGAGTCCCTCACGTTCTATGTCGGAACGGATGCGCTCGCGCGTCTCCGCGAGACGCAGGCGCTGCATCATGGCATCCATCCCACCGGCTTGGACCCATTGCGGCATCAGGTTCTTCAATGGGTTGCTGCCGGCGGCATAAGGATAGGAGTCGCAATCGACATCGACGCCGCGCGCCTTGGCTTGCGCGATCATGCCGAGAGCACGCGTGGCTTTCCCCCAGTTGTCCGTCCCGGAGCACTTGAGATGGACAACCTCGACATGCACCCCGCATTTCTCGCCAACCTCGATCGCCTCTGCAAGCGCCTCAATCACGTTGCTGGATTCGTCTCGCAGGTGAGTGAAATACCCCGCATTGTAGCGCTTGAGCACACGGCAGAGCGCCATGATCTCGTCCGGCTCGGCATATGAGCCGGGGGCGGTAAAAAGGCCGGTCGAGAGCCCGAGCGCCCCCGCCTTAAGAGCTTCTTCCAAAAGCGCGATCATGGCTTGGAGCTCGCGCCGGGAGGGCGGCCCCGGCTCCATGCCCATGACCATCAGGCGGAGCGTGTTGTGGCCGACCAGCATTCCCGCATTCACAGCAGTTGCCGGGAAGCTGTCGAGATAATTCGGGAAGCTCGTCTCTTTGAATGGCAGCCACGGCGCGCTCGGGCTCAGGTACTCGCGCAGGAGATCGACTTTGCCTGGGAGTGCCGGGGCAACCGAGAAACCGCAGTGCCCGATGATCTCGGTCGTGACGCCCTGGCGCACCTTGCTCTCGGCCCTTGGGTTGATCGGCAGGGTGAAATCGGAATGGGTCTTGATGTCGATGAAGCCTGGCGCAACGGCGAGGCCGGCTGCATCAATCGCCTTTGCAGCCTTCCCGGCGAGACTCTTGCCGACGGCAACGATTCGCCCGCCACGGATGGCAACGTCCACCTGTCTTCGCGGGGATCCGGTCCCGTCGAGCACATGCCCGCCGCGGATGAGGATGTCGTAGTCCATGTGCAGAGCTGCAGGTGCGAAGTTTTCGGCTATGGGTTTACACGACAATCCTGACTCACATCCAAAACTCTTAGTTGCAAATACAGGGACTGTCGCCGTTGCCCTGATTTGTGCACCGTCGGGCGCGTCGACGCAGTTTGAGCGAAAATTATCTGCCGCGCAGCTCGCCCTGCCGGGTTGCGCGGGCAAGCCGGGAGCGTGACGTGCGAGTAACGAGCTCGTGCGACGGCTCGGTCCCAATGTCCGAGTGATGGCATTTTTCCGCGGCATCCGCTAAGCGCGAGCCTTGCGGTGACCTGAGCGCGCAGGAGGCTGCGATATGAACAAGAAGACCGAACCGTCCGATGCTGCTCAAGACGCACCTGACGAGGAGATGCAGGCGATAGGGTATCCGCCGCCGGTCGACCCCGGAACTTTCGGCCGAAGACTCTCAGAGATCATCAAGCGGGCGATGCGATCCAAGCAAGACCGCGCAGACAAGAAGCCCTGAAATGGTGCCCTGATACGAAGCCGATGCAGTGCGCCGTGAGCTGCTATTCCGCCGGCGCTTCCGGCGCGGGCAGTACGGAGACAAAGACGCGACCTTTCGCTTTGGTGCGAAACTGCACATGGCCGTTGATCAAAGCAAACAATGTATGGTCCTTGCCAAGGCCGACATTGGTGCCGGGATGCCATTTGGTGCCGCGTTGCCGCGCAATGATATTTCCTGCAAGCACGCTCTCGCCGCCAAAGATTTTCAGGCCAAGTCGTTGACTATGCGAATCGCGGCCGTTCCGGGAGGATCCGCCTGCTTTCTTGTGCGCCATCTTCGGGTTCCTTGATTTTGGATCCTACATAATCGCGGTTTGCGGCGAAATCAGCCGCCGGCTCCCGGATCCGTGGTACCTTCGGAGGGTGACGTGGCAGGTGGTTCACTCTTGCCCGCTCCGGCTTCGGTGGCGCGCGGCGCCTCTCCTTGGGATTGGACGCGCGCGCTCGGCTTGGCGTCGTTGGTGAGGATCTCGGTCACCCGGAGAAGCGTGAACTCCTGCCGGTGCCCCCGCTTGCGTCGCGAGTTCTTGCGACGGCGCTTCTTGAAGGCGATAATTTTGGGGCCGCGACCCTGCTCCAGAACTTCCACCGCAACCGAGGCGCCGGCCACCGTCGGTGCGCCGAGGGTTACATTCTCGCCGCCGACCAGGAGGACCTCGGGGAGCTGAATAATCTCGCCCGGATTCGCCGCGATCTTGTCCACCCTGATCACATCTTCGGCGGCAACACGGTACTGCTTTCCGCCGGTCTTGATCACTGCGAACATCGCGATGCCTCGTTATCCAATTTCGATGCTCGGCGGCTGGCCGGACCGGCTGGGTTGGCAATTTTGGATTGGCGGCCTTAATACCGGCGACCCGGCGCGCTGCTTGCGCAGCTTCTTGGTGCCGCACAGCAGGCTTATGGCCCACCGCGGCGGGAACTGTCAAGAAGTCGGCCGCACTGGCCGGTTTTCCCGGACTTCGCCATATAAAGGCTAAAGACGGGGCAAGAGGCGCGCATTTCTGGTAGGCGAGCGTGTGTAAGCGCCGTGCCCACGCGGCAATGACACAATCTGATGGTCTTGGCCATCCTACGAGGCTTACGAGCCATGATAGCCCTTGCCAATCATCCCTTCGTCAAGATGAACGGCCTCGGCAACGAGATCGTGGTAGTAGATATCCGCTCGGGACCGGGCACCGTGAGCGAGGCAGAAGCTCGGGCGGCCGGGCAGACCGGCAAATTATCCTATGACCAGTTGATGGTACTGCACGCTCCTCGCACCGCCGGCACGGACGCCTATGTGCGCATCTACAACAGCGACGGCTCGGAGGCAGGGGCCTGCGGCAACGGCATGCGCTGTGTGGCAGAGTTGCTGTCCAAACAAACGGGGAAGAAGAAGCTCAGATTGGAAACCAGCACTGCCGTGCTCGACTGTTGGAGAGAGGAGGAGGCAGCCCTGGTATACACGGTCGATATGGGCAAGCCGCGGTTTGCCTGGAACGACATCCCGTTATCGGAGAAATTCGAGGACACGCGCGCGATCGCGCTCCAGATAGGGCCGCTGGACCGGCCGGTTCTGCATTCGCCTTCCGTGGTGAACATGGGCAACCCGCACGCGGTGTTCTGGGTCGAGGACATCGATGCTCACGATCTCGGCAAGATAGGCCCCTTGCTCGAGCACCATCCGTTGTTTCCGGAGCGGGCCAATATCTCCCTGGTGCACGTGCGCTCGCGCGTGCATCTCGTCATTCGGACCTGGGAGCGCGGCGCGGGCCTCACCCGTGCCTGCGGGTCGGCGGCCTGTGCGGCAGCGGTAGCGGCGGTCCGGCTGCGCCGGACCGGCCGGACGGTCACAGTCACGCTGCCGGGGGGAGATCTGCGCATTCATTGGCGCGAGAGCGATGACCACGTGCTGATGACCGGCCCGGTGGCTTACGAGTTCACGGGCCGCTTCGACCCGGCGCTCTTTCCCCGGCCCGCCGCATGAGCGCGCATCCCTAGCATGAGCGTGGATGTCATCACCTTCGGCTGCCGGCTCAATGCGCAGGAATCCGAGGTCATTCGTCACCACGCCCGGGCGGCTGGCCTCTCCGACACGATTGTGATCAACACCTGTGCGGTCACCGCAGAAGCGGTGCGGCAATCCCGGCAAGCGATCCGGCGGATCAGGCGCGAGCATCCCGATATGCGCATCGTCGTTACGGGCTGCGCGGCGCAGATCGAGCCGCGCACCTTCGCCGCCATGCCGGAGGTTTCCCTGGTGCTCGGCAACGAGGAGAAGATCAGCGCCGAGGTGTGGGAGGGGCAGCTTGGACGCAACGGGATCGCGGCGGAAGAGAAGATCAGGGTGAACGACATCATGGAGGTGCGGGAAACGGCCGCGCCTCTCATCGACGGGTTCCAGGGCCGTGCACGCGCATTCGTCCACGTGCAGAACGGATGCGATCACCGCTGTACCTTTTGCATCATTCCATATGGGCGCGGCAATTCGCGCTCGGTGCCGATGGGCGAGGTCGTGGCCCAGATACGGCGCCTTTGCGCAGGAGGGTTTCGCGAAGTCGTTCTCACCGGCGTCGATCTGACCGGCTACGGATCGAGCCTGCCGGGCACACCGCGACTAGGCGCGCTGGTGAAGCAAATCCTTAAGCACGTGCCGGAGCTCGCCCGCCTGCGACTGTCATCCATCGATCCGGTCGAGGCCGATACTGAGCTGCTCGATGCCTTTGGGCATGAGGACCGCCTCATGCCGCATCTCCACCTCTCGCTGCAGGCCGGGGACGATCTGGTGCTCAAGCGCATGAAGCGGAGGCACCGCCGCGCCGATGCCATTTCCCTATGCGCGCAGCTGCGCTGCTTGCGCCCCGACCTTGCGCTCGGCGCCGACTTGATCGCCGGCTTTCCCACGGAAAGCGAGGACATGTTTGCGCGCTCGCTCGACATGGTGGATGCTTGCGGTTTGACCCACCTTCATGTCTTCCCGTTCTCGCCGCGACCGGAAACCCCCGCGGCCCGCATGCCCCAGGTCCCGCGCGAAACGGTGAGGCGCCGCGCCCAGGTGCTGCGCGCCAAGGGGGAGGAGGCGTTGCGCCGGCATCTTGCTCTGGAAATCGGCCGCTCCCGCCGCGTGCTGGTGGAAACCGGCGAGCGCGGCCATACTGAGCAGTTCTTGCCGGTGCGCCTCCATCAGCCGACAGGGGCAGGAACAATCGTCGATGCAGCCATTGCCGGGCATGACGGGCGCGAGCTGCTCGGTCTGCTTCAAAGTGCATCTGCTCCCTCTCCACAACCGGCAAGGGAGCCCGAACGTTATACCTTTATGCCTCACCGCCAATGCAACCTGGCCTAGCATTGCTCGCAACCTGTGGATCCCTGTCATGACCGACACGCTTGTGCGCGATCACATCGTCACCAGCATCGAGGAGCTGGAACGCCTTTATGGGGTGCCATATGGGCCATCGATCGCAAAGGAGACCGATCGCATTACCGCGCATTACCAGGCCTTCATCGAGGCCGCGCCATTCTTTGCGCTTGCCTCGGGTGGGCCTGACGGGATGGACTGCTCGCCCCGTGGCGACGCTCCAGGCTTCGTGCGCGTGGCCGACGAAAAGACGCTGCTCATTCCGGACCGGCGCGGCAACAACCGCATCGATACGTTGCGCAATATTCTGCGTGATCCCCGCGTCGCGCTGCTGTTTCTCATTCCCGGCTGTGGCGAGACGATCAGAGTGAACGGCCGCGCCAGAATCTCGACGGATCCGGCCTTGCTCCAAAGCTTTCTGATCGACGGCAAGGCGCCGCGCAGCGTGATCATCGTGTCGGTGGATCGCATCTATTATCAATGCGCCAAGGCGATCGTGCGCTCGAAGCTGTGGGATGCATCGCGCCATATCGACCGCACCAGCCTGCCGAGTGCCGGCACCATTCTGGCCGATCTCACCCAGGGCAGGATCGGCGGGCCGGACCACGACCGGGCTGCCCCGGAGCGGCTCAAGGCGACGCTGTACTGAATTCAATCCGTTCTCGCCGGCATGAACGGCGCGGTTTCGTGCGTCGCGTCGTTTGATCGTTTCTTGCCTGGCTGAAGGCGAGTGCCGGTAAGGCCACGATGGGCATACAGGGCGTCGGCACCGCCGGGCACGTGTTCGCCGTCTTCTTCGAGAAGGAAACTGCCACGCCCTTGGGGCTTGTCCCCTATCGCGGCGCTGCTCCGGCCATGCAGGACCTGCTTGCGGGACAGATCGACTGCATGATCGATACCCCGACGAACTCCCTGCCGCAGGCGCGCAGTGGCGGGATCAAGGCCTATGCTGTTACCGCGGAAACCCGGCTGGCTTCTGCGCCTCATATCCCGACCGTGGACGAAGCGGGGCTGCCGGGATTTCATTTCTCGTTCTGGCAGGCGCTATGGGCGCCGAAAGGCACCCCGGCGGCGATCATTGACAGGCTCAATGCCGCCGTGGGGGCGAGCCTGGCGGACCCCGCCATAACGCAGCGCTTTGCCGACCAAGGCCAGGACGTTCCTCCGCTTGCCCAGCGGACGCCCCGGGCGCTCGCCGCCTACCACGAGGCGGAGATCAAGAAATGGTGGCCGATCGTGAAAGACGCCAACATCAAGGCCGAATGACCGTGGCCGCCGACCTCGTTGCGCCGAGGCATCGCTTGGCCCCGCTGAGTCAGGCGCAACAACCGGGACGCGCGTCCCCGCTAGGAGACCGTGGGAGACCGTGATCCGGGCAGGGCCCCGAGCCGGAACCGCTCCGGCAAAATTCTGCACCGCGATTGAACCATCTGCCCCTCACAGCGACTAAACAGTTAGGGTAGAGGGGAGGCCTATCATGCGTGCCCGAAGGCAACATTGGCTCGACTACGATCCCGTCGCGCTCGCGGTGCTGGTCATCGGGATCGGTATGATCGAGCTGCTCGCATTGAGCATTTGAGCCTGCACGCTCTTCGTGGAAGCGAAGGAGGGCGCGCGCTCCTTCGCGCGCGATCACACCCGCCTTGACCGAGGAGCGCCATGCGCGCCTACCAGCTGCCGCAGGGCACGGGCGTTGAGGCCCTGACCAAAGTCGAGCTCCCCCAGCCCAGGCCAGATGCCCGCCAGGTATCGATCAGGGTGGTGGCCTGCTCGCTCAATTTTCGTGATTTGGCCATCGCCCTGGGCACCTACCGCATGCCTACCAAGCCGAACGTGGTACCCCTCTCGGACGGCGCGGGGGAGGTAGTCGAGATCGGCTCGGGCGTCAGCCGCGTGAAGGTCGGGGACCGCGTGGCCGGATGCTTTTTTCAGCGCTGGATCGGCGGACCTCCGAGCGCTGGAACGCATTCCAGCGCATTGGGCGGCGGCATCGATGGAATGCTGAGAGAATATGCCGTTTTGGAGGAAGACGGCCTTGTGAAGCTGCCCGCTCATCTATCGTTCGAGGAAGGCGCGACATTGCCCTGCGCCGGAGTAACGGCATGGCATGCGCTGGTGGAGCACGCTGGCATCGTCGCGGGCAACACCGTTCTCGTTCAGGGAACAGGCGGCGTCTCGATGTTCGCGCTGCAATTTGCCCGCCTCATGGGCGCGCAGGTGATCGTGACATCGTCAAGCGACGAGAAGCTCGCTCGCGCCAGGGAGCTCGGCGCCGCTCACGGCATCAACTACAAGACCGATCCCGAATGGGACAAAAAGGTTGTTGAGCTCAGCGACGGCGGCGTGGACCATGTGGTGGAGGTCGGCGGGCCGGGGACATTGGCCCGCTCGCTGCGGGCAATCCGGATCGGCGGCAGGATCACCCTGATCGGGGTGCTCTCCGGCGCGGCTGAGATCAACCCGATGCTGATCTTTTCCCGGCGCGCAAATGTGCAAGGCATATCGGTCGGCTCGCTGCAGATGTTCGAGGCCATGAACCGCGCGATTGCAACCAGCGGCATGCGACCCGTTATCGACAAGCTCTTCTCGTTCGAGCAGGCGCCGGCGGCATACAGCTATCTCCAGTCAGCGCGGCATTTCGGCAAAGTGGTGATCCGGGTCGCGGCGGCCCGATAGCGCACCCCTCTTTCACGGAAATGATCCGGCGCTCGAAGAGCCGCTGGTGCCCGAGGAGCATCAATCTCTGCCGCTCGGCCGCGATCTCTTTTGCTTCCCGGCGTCGACTGCGGCGGCCCGCCGCGTTTTCAGCTTCGCTCGAGTCGAGGCTTTGCCCGATCGTCTCGCCCTTGCGGTGGCCGAGCTGAGCTTCTTCTGGCCTTTGACCTTGCCGGAGGTCATGGCCCATCCTTTCCAGTTGACATCGAAGATGATGCCGTTCGGATCCTTGAACTTGCGCTCGAAATCGTCATCGTCAGGATCGCCGAGGTCGAAGAAGAACGACCCGCCCGCGCGTTCGATTTGCTGCTGCTGCCTTTGCAGATCATCACACTGGAAGCCGAAATGGTGAATGCCGACGAACTCGCCGGGGTGCTTCAACCCGGATCCGACCTCGCTCTTGTATTGCAGCAGTGCCAGGTTGATCTCGCCATCGCTCATATAGACGCGAAAGGCCGTGGGCCCCTCGGATTTCGGCGAGCGTTTGAGCCCGAACGCCTTCTCGTAGAAATCAGCGGTTGCGTCGATGTCTTTTACTGACAGGGCAATGTGCCGGATGCGTGCTGCCATGGCGCCTCTCCGTTTCGGAGCCAGGAATATGCCAGTTGCTCCGTACATTTGGAATCGCCGTGGGCCGCCGGCGATATCGTAGAGTGACTGGCCGTGCGGCATGAAGGTTGAGGCGCGCGAGATCGCAGTTGCCGCGGCAGGTTTCTGCGCCTTTCTCAACCTTTATTCGCCGCAGGCGTTGCTACCCGCGCTGTCCCGCGAATTCGGGGTCGGCGCTGCAGAGATCAGCGCAATCATGACCGCGAGCACCTTGGCCATCGCGCTGACCGCCCCGTTCACCGGAGCGCTCGCCGATGTCCTCGGCAGGAAACTCGTCATTGCCACCGCGATGTTCGCTGTAGTCGTACCGATGGCGGGAGCCGCGCTCGCTGTCGACGTGCCGGGGCTTATCGCATGGCGCTTCCTGCAGGGGCTGCTGCTGCCGCCGATCTTCGCCGTCATCATCGCCTACATCGGGGACGAATGGCCGGCAGCGCAGGTCGCGAATGCTGCCGGGATCTATTTCGCCGGATCGAGCCTCGGTGGGTTGTGCGGTCGCTTCATCCCCGGCGTGCTCGGCGATCTTGTGGGCTGGCGCAGCGCCTTCCTCGCGCTTGTAGGCCTCTCGCTCGCAGGAGCCGTCATTGTCGTGCTGCTCCTTCCCCCTGAAACAAGGTTCGTCCGCTCGCACGGGTTTGGTGCTTCCTCCCTGCAGCTGGTGCGTCACATCGGCAACTTGCAGCTCCTTTCCGCGTACGGGATCGGTTTCGGCGTTCTGTTCAATTACATGGCCGTGTTCACCTATGTGAGCTTTCATCTTGCAGCGCCGCCCTACAGCTTCTCCTCGACGCTGCTTGGTGCGATCTTCATCACCTATTTGATCGGAACGCTGCTTGCGCCCGTCACGGGGCGGATCATTGCACGGCTCGGCCGGCGCGCGTGCCTGCTCGCCGCGATCGCCATCTGGGCCTGCGGCTCTTTCCTCACGCTCGCGCCTCCGGTAGCGGCAATAGTCGCCGGACTGACCGTCTGTGCCGGGTGCGGGATGGTCTGCCAGACCGTTGCAACCAGCTATGTCACGACCATCGCCAGGGAGGGCCGCTCCTCGGCTGTCGGTCTCTACGTGACCTCCTTTTACGTGGGTGGCAGCATGGGTGCGTTCCTGCCGGGGCTTGCCTGGAATTCCGGCGGCTGGCCCGCATGCGTTGCCATGGTAATTGCGATGCTTGCCGGGATGGCAGGGATTGCCGCCCTGACTTTCGCAAGATCCAACTGACGTTGATCTTTGGATTGGAATAGAATGGCCGACCGAACGGATGGGAGCGCGCCATGAGTTTCAAGACCATTCTCGTTCCGACGGAGCAGCATGATCTCATGAGCTCGACGTTGGAGACCGCGATCGTCCTCGCGCGGAAGTTCGACAGCTACATCGAAGGGTTTGCGTTACGCGTCGGGGTGCCGGTCGCTTTCACGATCGGAGACATGGGCACTTTGCCGGTACCCGCGGTTCTGGAGCATGAGATTACCGATAACGAGAATCGGGCCCGTGCCTTGTTCGAGGAGTTCATGCGGGATCGTGGCGTACCGGGAGGAGGCCACAGTCAAACCCTGTCCAGCGGCTGGTTGCCGGACGCGCCGCAGGGAGATTACTTCGTCGGCAGCCACGGCCGGGTCTTCGACGTCATCGTATTGGGGCGGCCCGGACGCGATCCCAGGGGCCCGCGCATGACCACGCTCGAATCGGCCTTGTTCGAGACCGGCCGCCCGGTATTGATCGCGCCGCCCTCGCCGCGCTCTCAAATCGGCACGAATGTGCTGGTCCACTGGAATTCCAGCACCGAGCAGGCCCGCGCGACCGCTTTTGCGATGCCCATTCTGAAGCAGGCCAGCCGGGTCATCGTGCTCACCGTGGAGGGGGGACAGGCTGTTCCCGGACCAGCCGGAGCGCAACTCTGCCGGTATTTGCAATTGAACGGCGTGCCCGCGAAGCCGATGACAGTTGGCCTCGACGGCCGCCTCACCGGCGAGGCGGTTCTCAGTCATGCCAAATCATTGGGGTGCGACCTTGTCATCAAGGGCGCGTACACCCAGAGTCGATTGCGGCAAATGATCTTTGGCGGTACGACCCGATACATCTTGAGCAATACCGAATTGCCGGTGCTGATGGCGAATTGAATGTTGCCCGTTCGCGAGTTCTGTTGAGCTTCGCCACTACAATCATGCCGGCGTCCCACTTCAGCCTGCGCGGCATGCCCGCTCGAAATACCCGATGCCGTTGTGGCGACGCTTCCCGACCAGAGCGAAGATGGCACCTTGCGGGTCGGTGCAGTGGACGATCCATCGATCGCCGGGCACTTCAATGGGGCCTGCGAGGATCTGTCCGTTGCCAGCCTTCACCCGCTTCATGGCCACATCAATGTCGCCGACGTTGAAGTAATAAAGCCAGAACGGGACCGGCACGCTCGCAGGTTTGGTCAGCATGCCGCCGATCGTCAGCCCTCCGGCCGAGAACAACTGATAGGTGCCGATCGGCCCCATGTCGGTATCGGTTTTTCGCCAGCCGAATAGATCGGCATAGAAAGCCCATGCGCTTTCCCAGTCGGCCGCGAAAAGCTCGTGCCAGCCCACCCGGCCGGGTGCGTCCGGCTCGGGAGCCTGCTCCCTTTCGTCGAGCCACTTGAGTACGGCAATGGTTGCCATCTGCGGGTCAACACCGATGGAAAACCGGCTGACTTCGGAGATCTCGCGAGGCAGCACGTGCACCCCGCCGCCGAGCTTCTTGATGCGCCCCGCGGCGGCGTCCACATCGTCTACTCCCACGTAGCCAAGCCAGCTCGGCCTGAAGCCCGATGCGCTTGCCTCCTGCGGCATGCTCATCAGCCCGCTTACCGGGGCGCCTGCGGCAGTAAACAAGGTGTAAGGCGTCCCCGGCCTCCCCACGTCCTGTACGTCCCAGCCCACCACATCGGCGTAGAAGGACTTTGCCGCAGCCACGTCCGTTGTCGCGAGCTCGTACCAGAGGAAGCGGCCGTGCGAAGCGAGCATTGTGTTTCTACCGCTGACGGGTGAAAGGTGGTTCCAGACGATCTGGATTTCGCTTCGAGCGAAACCGGGATGAGCTTATCGCGGAATCGCGATCCCGCCTCTCCCTCTCTTTAATTTGGGCATCTCGCTTCCGCAAAACCGGTTCTCAGTTTTGCCGGAGTTGCATCCTGGCGACTTGAAGGGAAGCCGATCTCGTGCCTGTCAATTTGTTCAGCTTCCAGTAAGGCTTCCTCGCATGGTCAGCATGCGTAATCGGGCTTGCATGAGAACGGTCCGAAGCGTACGAAGAACCAAGCGGGGTGGTCCATTCTTCGAGCTCCAGGCGGAGGAGTCTGAAATGGCGCACAAGAAGCAAGCTTCGAGTCGAAAGCGTGGGAAGGAAGCCGTGCCCATGGTGGGTATGGTGGGAGTTTCTTTGTCGCTGGCAGGCGGCGCATCGGCAGCGACCGCTGTCACGACCACGGATGTGCCGTTGTGGGATACCGGCGCCCCGCCGCAAATCGCTCTGAGCGAGGAAGAGATTGCAGACGTGAGTTTGGGGACGTTCTACGTCTTCGACAAGGAGACCGCCGGGACGCCCCTGCTGGGTACGCAGATCGCGCGAGGATGCGGCTGCCACGGCTGCCGCGGGTGCGGTGGGTGCCGAGGCTGCCGAGGTTGTGGTCGAGGCTGTAGAGGCTGCGGGTGCGGAGGCTGCGGCTGCGGAGGTTGCGGCTGCTGCTGGATTTGGGGAGTTTGTCGCGTCTGCTAGCCGCGTAATTTTCCGGCATTTCGAGGCTCGGGCACTCGGATCGGCGCTTCGCGCCGTCCGACCCGAGCTTTCGCTAAATTGCGTTGCCCGCCCGGAATGATTGTGGGCGCATGGGACGACATCACAAACGCAGCGTCGATCGCGCGCATGCTTCGCTCACGAGAGGCGCTCGCCAGAGCCGTAAGGCGCAGAATCGGCGGAATTGGGTGCCGCGGTTTGCTCCCAATTTCACCGTCTATATGCTGCCCCCGGATGCGGTGTGTCTCTATTCCGAGGACCGAAAGTTCTTTCTTCACGGCGCGCTGTATTGCGCCCTCGCTTCCGCGATAGGAAATGGCAGCAAGGGCTCCCGGCAGCTCGTTCGCGAGCTCGAGCGGGATTTCCCTTCCGAGAAGATCGAGGAAGCGCTCAAGCGTCTGCTGGACCGCAGGTTCATCGTTTTCAACTCGCACCCGTTGCAAGACGCGGCGGCCGGCTATTGGGCGAGCCTTGGCCTGACGCCCGAGATAGCCGAGAGCAATCTGAAACGGTGCCGTGTACGCATCCAATCCATCGATGTGCGCGGTTCCAGGGAGCTTGACAGCGCTCTGCGAAGGCTGGGCGTTCGCGTCGTACAGCGCTCAGCCGACCTCACCCTTACGCTGGTGAACGATTACCTTGAAGAAAGGCTGTCTGAGCTCAATCGTCAGCGCCTGGCTGACGGCACCCCTTGGCTGCTGGTTCAGCCCTCCGGCATTTTTCCGCTGGTCGGGCCGCTGTTCAGGCCGGGAAAAAGCGCCTGCTGGCTCTGTCTCGCCGAGCGGATGGAGCGCAACCGGGAGATCAAGGCGTTGCTCGACCGGACAGGGGCGCGCCGCGTCGCGACTTCGGCTCTCGCCAGGGACATGCTTGGACAGAACGGAACCGAGCTCGCTGCCGTCGAGATCGCAAAAGCGATTGCGACCGACTTTCGAACGGATTTGCACGATCACATCATCAGCCTCGACCTGTTGGGCTCGACTGTCGCAAGGCACTACGTTGCGGCCCGCCCGCAATGTCCGGCCTGCGGCCGCAAGCAGCTGCGCAACCCCTCCCGCGCGCCGGCGCCCGTTGTGCTCGCCACCGGCGGCAGCCTGCTCATGACCAGCGGCGGCTACCGCTCCATTTCGTCCGGGACCACGGTTGCACGCAACCGCAAGCACGTCAGCCCGCTCACGGGCGTGGTCTCGCGGCTCGAGCGGATTCAAACCGACCTGCCGATGAGCACCAATTATCTTGCCACCCACAATTTTTCCGCGCGGCCGGAGAGCGTGGACGAGCTGCGGGCGGGGCTGAGCGGGGGCAGCTTCGGTAAGGGCAGTACGGCCGAGCAGGGGGAAGCGAGCGCGCTGATGGAGGCGATCGAGCGCTACTCCGGGATATTTCACGGCGACGAGATCCGAATGACGCGGCGGTTTGCGGATTTTCCGGCAGGCGATGCCATTCTCCCAAACGACGTCCTGCTCTTCAGCGAGGCGCAATACCGGGAACATCAGGCGCAGGCCTGCGGCCCGCATCACGGCATGCCGATCCCGGCCCCGTTCGACCCATCGGCGAAGATCGAATGGTCGCCGGTGTGGTCGCTGCGCGAGGAACGTTTCAAGTATCTCCCGACCAGCTTGGTGTATTTTTTCTACCGCGGGAGGGGTGAGTATCAGGTCCATGCGGATTCCAACGGCTGCGCAGCCGGCAATACGATCGAGGAAGCGATCGTTCAGGGGTTCCTGGAGCTGGTCGAGCGGGATGCATACGCAATCTGGTGGTACAATCGCCTGCAGCGCCCGGAGCTGGACCTCGGCGCGTTCGACGATCCCTACATTGGCGATCTGAAAAGACAGCTCGCCGGGGCGGGACGGCGCGTCTGGGTCCTCGACGTCACTGCCGATCTCGGCATTCCGAGCTTCGTTGCCGTTGCGCACTGGAAGCAAGGCGCAGAGGAATTCGTCGACTTCGGCTCCGGCGCGCATTTCGATGCGCGTATCGCGCTGCTCCGCGCGATGAGCGAGCTCAGCCAGTTCCTCGCAATCGGCGCTATGGGTGCGCGGAACGAAAGGCCAATGCCCCAGGAAGGCGACCCGGATGTGCTGCCTCCATTTCGGCTGGAGGACCATCCTTATCTGATGCCGAGCGGCGCGGCTCCCGTCCGGCCGGATGTCGACTCCAGGTTTGGCGGTCTTGGCGCGGGCGAGGAGGCCCGCGTCTGCGTGAAGCTCGCCGAGCGCGAGGGACTCGATTTTCTCGTGCTCGATCAGACCCGACCCGACATCGAGGTCCCGGTGGTCAGAGTGATCGTTCCGGGATTGCGCCATTTCTATCGCCGCTTTGCGGCCGGTCGGCTTTACGATGTCCCGGTCAAGCTCGGATGGCGCGACCGGCCGATCGCTGAGGGCGAGCTTAATCCGCTTCACCCGCAGACATGAAAGCGATCACCGCGTGCGTGCTCGCGGCAGGCCACGACGCGGACAACCTCCGCCCGCCATCTTGAGCGCCCAGCTGATACCCCAGATCGCTCTTGAACGGCGCGCCGGCGGCGAGATCGTCGCCTGCTTCGAGGCCCATTCGGTTGGCCTGGGCAAGCTCAGCCCCGGCGCAGCGGAGCGCGTCAAGACCCTGCGCACGGGTCTGCCACTGCGCACACTGTCCTCCGATGCCGGCGGCATCAACAAGGAGATGCACGGGTTGGTCCGGCGATTGGCGCGGCATGGCCTGTTGGAGTATCGCCTCAGCGGCGCGGGAGGGGAGGACGGGGTGGTGATTGAGCCGCAGCGGCCGGATTATTGGCCGCAAGCGCCTCAGCTCCGCAACGCCGATATTCTCGTCCTGTCCCGCTTTGCGTATCTGCGCCGGCGCGGCAAAGACATGGTGTTGGAATCACCGCTCGCGGGGGCACTGTTCAAGATCGATGATCCGAAGGTCGTGAGCATGCTCGCCACGCTGGCGTCGCCGCAATGCGTCGGCCGCCTGCGCCGGGAGCTCGATTTTCCGGCAGACGAGCTGCTCGCGTTGCTTCTCGATTCGCGGATCCTGTTCAAGCTCGCTTCTGCGCGCGCGAGCGGCTTGCGGTCCGAGGAAGGCGACGAAAGTCTTATCCTCTGGGACTTTCACGATCTGCTGTTCCACGCGCGCAGCACGCAAGGGCGCCATGCCAACCCGCTCGGCGGAGTTTATCCCTATGCCGGCGTGATCGCCCCGCTGCCGGCGGTGCGGCCGCGCTGGCCCGGAAAGCGAATCGACCTGCGCCGGCTCTCGCACACGCATGCGCGAGCCGTCTCGCCGGCCGCAAAGCTGCTGGGCCGACGTCGTTCGACCCGCAGCTTTGACGACCGACGGCCGATTACGCTCGCCGAGATCGCGCGCTTTCTCGACACCGCCGCCCGCGTCGGCCCGAGACGGCGCGGCAAGCTCGATCCCGGCAAGGATGGTGCGACCATCGGGTATGCGGCGCGGCCCTATCCCTCAGGCGGCGCCAGCTACGAGCTCGAGCTCTATCTCGCCGTCGACAAATGCGAAGGGCTGGCAAGCGGGTTCTATCATTACGATGCGGGCAGGCATGCACTCACTGCAATTGCGGTGGACGCGCGTGCGCTCGAGGCGCTGTTCACCGGAGCCGAGATCGCCATGGGCACGCCCGCCGTGCCGCAGGTGCTGATCACGATTGCGGCGCGCTTCGGCCGGGTGGCGTGGAAATACAGCTCGATCGCCTATGCGCTCATTCTGAAGGACGTGGGCGTGCTGATGCAAACGCTGTACCTGGTGGCGAGCGATATGGGGCTCGGCGGCTGTGCGATCGGCAGCGTCAATATCGATCTGTTCGAGCGGATGACCGGGATCGAGTTCCACGTCGAGGGTCCGATCGGCCAGTTTGCCCTTGGGCGTGCGGCTCCGAATGAGGCCCGAGGCCGGCGTTGAGCTCGGACGAGAAGTCTCGCCGGGTTTTGCTCCCCTCACTGGCGCGAGTATCATGGGGACGTCGATAGGGGCGCGAGGACAAATCAGCGAGATCAGGCGATGCGGATGTGGATCACTGCGCTGGTGATGAGCTGCGTCGTCCCGGCGCCCGCAATCGCGCAAGCGAGCTATCCGGTGAAACCCGTGACCATCGTTGTCCCGGCGTCCCCCGGTGGCGTCACCGACATGCTCGGCCGCACCCTGGCGCAGCGCTTTACTCGGGTCTGGGGTCAGCAAGCCCTGGTCGAGAACAAGCCGGGCGCAAACAATCAGATCGCAGCGGAATACGTCACCAATGCCGCGCCCGACGGGTATACGCTGCTGATCGGGCCGGAGACGACGTTCGTCGTCAATCCGAGTCTCTATCCCAGGCTGGCCTATGATCCGATCAAAGGCTTCACTCCGATCGCAGGACTGGTCAGCATCAATCATGCGCTGATCGTCAACCCCGCAGTGCCCGCGCACAGCGTGCAGGAGCTCATCGCGCTCGCCAGGCAGAAGCCGGGCGAGATCAATTACGGGACTTTCGGGGTGGGCTCGAGCGGCCACCTCAACATGGAGCTGTTCCAGGCGCTCTCGGGCGCAAGATTTCAGGCCGTGCATTACAAGGGCGCGACGCCGGCGCTGACCGACGTGATGGCCGGACACATTCAGATGATGTTCATCAGCGTGGGGAGCGCCGTGCCGCAGTGGAAGGCGGGAAAGGTCAACCTGCTCGCCGTGGGAGCCCTCGAGCGGATGCGGCTGCTGCCGGAGATCCCGACGGTAGCCGAGAGCGGGCTACCGGGCTACGCGGCCGTGTCCTGGTTCGGCCTGTTCGGCCCGCCGGGCATGCCCCCCGACATCGTCCACAAGATCAACGAAGAAGTGCGCGCGACCTTCGCCGATCCGGAGGTTCAGAAGGACTTCCTCGATCGGCAATATTTCGAATCCATCGCCGGCACGCCGGAGGAGCTCGCAGCACGCATCGCGTCCGACGAGCCGAAATGGCGCAAGGTGATCCACGACGCCAACGTGCGGGCGGAATGACGATCACCTGGTTGACGTCGCGCCTAATAATGTCGATGACGCCGATGGTATCTTCCGCGCCGCAGGCCCCAGGAGCTCGCAATCGACGGCCCTGCCGCATAGCCGACCACCGCGCCGGCGACCGCCCCGACGGGGCCGGCCACGACCGCACCTGATACCGCGCCCAGAGCGGCGTCTCCGGCACGCTCCTGCGCAACCGCATGCGCCGGAACCAGTGCCACTGCCACTACCGCCGCGGCAATCAACCTCTTCATGGTTGCCCCCTCTACTTCAGACAGACGCAATCCAATGGAACGCGGGGATTGCGGCAGCACTGAGATATCAGACACGCGGAGAGCGCCGGCTTGGTTACGGTTCGGTAAAGATTCCCCGTCCGCGTTATCGGCGCCACACGCTTGCAAGCCAGGGCTGTTGCTCCCGCGGAAGCCCAGGAGGGCGATAATAATGCGCCAGCTCGACAAAACCGGCGGCGCTCAGATAACCGCGCCACGCCTCGAGATCATGATAGGCGCCGTAACGGTCGCCGCTCCAACCCTCCTGATTATGGCCGCGCGGATTTGAGCAAAAGAGCGCGCCGCCCGGTTTGAGGGTCGCATGCAGCTCGCTGAGCACGCGCGGCAATTCCTGGGTGGGCACATGAAACAGCGCAGCGTTGGCGAATACCCCGTCGAAACGGCTCGCGGGCAGATCGAGCTCGAGAAAGTCCTGCTCCCAGACCTCGCAGCCGCTGTAGGCGCGCGCCATCGCGGCGAGGTGCGCTGCACCTTCCAGACCGATGGCGCGGTGTCCCATCTCCGAGAATACTTTCAGATCGCGGCCCGGCCCGCAGCCAAAATCGAGGATGGTGAAAGGCGGCTCCCCCTCGATGTGTTGCAGCAGGGCTGCGATGTTCTGGCTGACATCGTGGTCCCGCGTGCCCTGCCAGAACTGCTCGGCATGCCGGTTGTAGTGATCCAGCGTAACGCGCGAAATCTTTTCCAAATCCTGCGCAGTGAGCTTCATGTCTGGCTTTATTTGGCGGGTTACGCCGCAAATCGGCGCAGCCGATTTGTGGCTAACCCACCCTACGAGACTCATTTACCCGAAGGCGCTCGGTCGCCGCCATATCGAGCTCCCCGCGGGCATCGATCACCACGCCGTAGTCACGATGCGCCTCGTCCGCGCTGATCATGCCGTCGAGCACGTCCTCGCGTACGCGGTGGGGATCGCGCGCGCGAGGGTCGCCGAAGCCGCCGCCGCCGGGCAGCTCCAGACAGATGGCATCGCGAGGGGGAACGGTCTGCCGCCCTTTGGGGCGGATGGGCCGGCCCGAGCGCAAGCTCACCTTGCCCGGCGCACCCTTGCCGCCGCCGCTGCGTCCGCGCGCCGGGTTGTGCACCCGCTCGAAATTGCACAGGAGCGCAAGCGGCGCAGCGCCCGCGCCGCCGAGCTCGATTACCTGACCGAGCCCGCCGCGAAACCGGCCGGCACCCCCCGAGCCCTCGCGGAGCTCGCGCCGGTAAAACACCACGGGCGCCACGCTCTCCGTCGCCTCCACCGGTATGGTGCGCACGCCCGATGGGAAGGAGGTGGCGCTGAGCCCGTCCTTGCCCGGGCGCGCGCCGGCGCCGCCGCAATGAAAGATCACCGTGCTGAACTCCGCCAGCGTGTTGGCGTCGGTGCCGTCCTCCACCTCGTCCACCAGCGAGCCCCCGCCGAAGATCTGCGGGTTCCACAGGGACGATGCGCCTTCCGCCGGAACCCCGCCGCGCATGGCCTGGTGCAGACAACCGAACACGACGTCAGGGAGCATCTGACCGACGGTGTGGCGCGCAGCGACCGGCCAGGGACGCTTCGCATTGAGCACGCAGCCCTGCGGTGCGCTCACGGTGATCGGGGCAAGCGAGCCGAAGTTGTTGGGCACCTCGGGCGCCACCAGGCATTTCACGCCGAAGGCGGTGTAGGCGAGGCAGTAATTGTAGACGACGTTGATGCCGTGGGACGATGCCGGCGAGGTCCCGGCGAAGTCGACATGGATGCCGTCATCGGAGATGACGAGGGCGGCGTTGAGGACGAGCGGCTTGTCGTACCCGTCCATGGTCATGCTGTTCGCATATGTGCCGCGCGGCAGGGCGCGGATGCGCGCAAGCGTTGCATCGCGCGAAGCCTCCAGGATGGTTTCTCCGAGCCGGTCGAGATTGGCGATCTCGAACTCGTCCATCATCTCGGTCAGCCGCCGGCTGCCTTCGTCGTTGCACGCTGCGCATGCGTAGATGTCGCCTTCGACCTGCAACGGCTCGCGCACGTTGGCACGCACGAGCCGCAGCAGGTCCTCGCTCATGCGCCCCTCGCGGGCGAGCGGCATGATCGGAATGGACAATCCTTCCTCGAACACCTGACGGCCGTCCGGGCCCATGCCGAGGCCGCCGATGTCCACGACGTGGATCGTGTTCGCGAAGAGACCGACCGGCTCGCCGCGGTAGAAGCTCGGGGTGACGACGGTGATGTCGTGGAGATGCCCCGAGGTCAGCCAGGGGTCATTGGTAATGTAATGGTCGCCGGGCTTCATCCCGGCCAGCGGATAGACATCCAGGAAATGCGTCACCGCGTTGGCCATCGAGTTCACGTGCCCCGGCGTGCCGGTCACGGCCTGCGCCAGCATCCGGCCATGCCGGTCGAAGACGCCGGCGGAAAGATCGCCGGCTTCGCGCACCGACGTGCTGAACGCGGTGCGCAGCATGGTCTGTGCCTGCTCCTCGACGACGGCGATCAGACGGCTCCACATGATCTGGGTGTGGATCTGAGCAAGCGCAGCGTTGGGGCGTGCGGCCATGGTTTCAAGCCTCGCGTCGAGTGAGCTCAATGTAGCCGAAACGGTCGACACGTGCATCGAACAGCGCGCCGATGACCGTCGAGGTTTCGTCCTCGCCGATCACTGCCGGCCCCGCGATCCGAGTCCCGGGCGCGAGATCGCCGCGCCAATAGACCGGCACCTCCCGCCGCTCTCCGCTGTCCGGCTCGACAAGCGCTCTGCGTAAGCGCGGCTTTGCCTCGATCGGCATTTCCTCCTGCGCTGCGGCAAGCCGGCCCTCGGCCGGCGCGCTCACTGCAACCACCCAGCTCAGGATTTCGATCTCGACCCCCGGAATTGCCCGGCTGTAGAGGCGCTGATACGCCGCCTCGAACAACTCGCGGATGGTGGCTCGATCGGCGGGCGTGAAATCGCGCACCGGGAGGGCAACCGCGATCTCGTGGCCTTGTCCGCGATAGCGCATGAGCGCCGAGCGCCGCTCGGCGAGCTTGGCCCCGGGCGCCCCGCGCCGGACGATTTCCTCCGCCTCGACGCGCATCTCCGCAAGCAGGCGATTGGCCGATGCGGGGTCGAAGCTGCCGAGGCGAAAGAGCCGGCCGCGTACGACCTCGTATGCGACGGGAGCGCGCAGCAGACCGACCGCGGAGCCCACGCCCGCGTCGGCCGGAACGAGCACGCGGGTAATGCCTAGCTTCTCGGCGACGCGCGCAGCATGCAGCGGCGCTGCGCCGCCGAATGCGATCAGCGTGCGCGGGCGCAGGTCCTTGCCGCTCTCGATCGCATGCACGCGCGCCGCGTTCGCCATGCTCTCGTCCACCATCTCGCTGATGCCGAGCGCGGCATGCTCGGTTGAAAGGTCGAGCGCTGTTGCGATGTGCTCTCTGGTGGCTCGCGTGGCGTTGTCGATTTCGAGCGTCAGCGTGCCGCCGGAGAAGGTTGCCGGATCGATGCGGCCGAGAATGAGATCGGCATCGGTCACCGTAGGTTCGGTGCCGCCACGGCCGTAGCAGGCGGGCCCGGGCTCCGAGCCGGCGCTGTCGGGGCCGATGGCGATCCGCCCGAGCGCATCGACGCGCGCAATCGAGCCGCCGCCGGCGCCGATCTCGACCATCTCGATGGCCGGAATGCGCAGCGGCAGTCCGCTGCCCTTGAGAAAGCGGTAGATTCGCGCGACCTCGAACCCGCGGGAGCTCTGTGGTTGCGCCTTGTCGATCAGACAGATTTTGGCGGTCGTGCCGCCCATGTCGAAGGACAGGACCTGATCGAGCCCGTGTTGGCGGGCGATGCCGGCGGCGAAGATCGCCCCGGCCGCTGGACCGGATTCGACCAGGCGCACGGGAAAGCGGATGGCGGTCTCTATGCTGGTGATACCCCCGCCTGAGGTCATCAGCAGCAACGGGCAGCGGAAACCGGCGCGCGCCAGCTCGCTTTCCAGGCCGGCGAGGTAGCGTCCGATCAGTGGCTGGATGTAGGAGTTGGCGCACGCGGTGGAGAAACGCTCGTATTCGCGCATCTCCGGTGCAACTTCGCAGGAGAGCGATACGGCAACCTGCGGCAACGCTCGCGCGATCGCGTCCCCGACGGCGCGCTCGTGGTCAGGATTGGTGAAGCTGTGCAGGAAGCCGACCGCCACGGCCTCGACTTGCTGCGCGGCGAGCGTCTCGACCGCGCGTTGCACGCTGGCCTCGTCCAGCGGAATGAGCACCTCGCCCTGGGCATCGATGCGCTCGCGGATGGGAAGCCGGAGCCGGCGCGGCACCAGCGGCGGCGGCAGATCGATGTTGACGTCGTACTGCTCGAACCGGTTCTCGTGCCGAATCTCCACCACGTCGCGAAAGCCCTCCGTTGTGAGAAGGGCGGTCATGGCGCCCTTGCGCTCGATCAG
>DATBHG010000003.1:0-3237 GCA_036557665.1 Xanthobacteraceae bacterium
CTACGTGCTCGAAGAGCGTTACGCCGATGACGACCAGACCCGGCTGCCCCTTCTTGCCGCCGAGCTGATTGCATCGGGCGTGAGCATCATAGTGGCAACGAGCCAACCTTCGATCGCCGCAGCCTGGCGCGTAACGAAAAGCGTCCCAGTTATCGGACGAATGGTCGACGATCCTGTCACAGACGGCATGGCCCAGTCGCTGGCTCGGCCAGGCGGCAATGTAACCGGCGTCTACACGATGACCGAGGAAATGAGCCCGAAGCGATTGGCTTTGCTCAAGGAGGCTGCGCCGTCAGTGCGGCGCGTCGGCGTACTGCTGCGCCGAGATTTTCCGAGTGTCGGTATTGCGAAACTTGATTGGCAAACCGCCGAATCGGCGGCTCGTCAACTCGAGCTCGAGCTGCTCGCTTTGAATGTTCAAACTGCAGAGGAGATAACTGCGGCATTTGACGAGGCATCGGCAAAAAATGTCGGGGGGATAATAACTTTTCGTAATCCGACGGTCGTGACCTACCTGAAGCTGATTGGCGACATGTCGCGAGAACGCCGACTCCCCGGCGTGTTCGACGCGCGCGAATATGTCGAGGCCGGCGGCTTGATGTCCTACGGACCGAATATCGATGCAACCTATCGGCTGTTGGCCACTTACGTGGATAAACTTTTGCATGGGGCATCGCCCGGCGAGCTGCCGATCCAGCAGCCGACCACCTTTGAGCTGGTCATAAACAAGCGCACGGCCGATGCAGTCGGAATAGCTCTCCCGCCAACCCTGCTCGCGCGCGCCGACGAGGTGATCGAATGAGAAGACGCCGGTTCATCACGCTTCTCGGCGGTGCGACGGCAGCATGGCCGCTCGCGGTGCGCGCGCAACAGCCCGAGCGGAGCGCCCGCTCATAATCGCCCTTCGTCTGTCGCACATGCGCGGCAACATTGGTTGCGAGGTCGGAATGCACAAATGGTCCGCCCTGGCGCAATGCCTGCGAGCAGCTCGTGTTCAACGACGCCGGCCAGCTTCTGAATGCGTCGCTCGCGGACTATTTACTCCTTACCGAGCTCGATCTGCCGCGAATCGACGTTGCGCATCACGTGACTCCTTCACCGCTCAATCCCCTTGGCGTCAAGGGCGTCGGTGAGGCAGGCGCTATTCCCGTCGGGGCCGCAATCGCGCAAGCAATAGAGGACGCTTTGGACCTGCCGCGTAACGGGGTCGCGCTCCTCGCTGTCCCGCTAAGTCCGCACCGGTTATGGGAGCTTTCGCAGGCACGCTGCAAAGCCGCCGAATGACCGCATTCGGGTGCAAGGTGCAGCTACGGGGGTCCGCTCCGGCTGCGCTCTTCCGAATGCATTGAAAGGTGGAGACATGAAACCCGCCGGCATCAACCGTCGCGCCCTGCTCTCGACCATGGTCGTGCTTCCAACCCTGTCTGAAACGCTGCTTGCAATCCCTGCGCAGGCGCAGACGGATGTCTTGCCCTCATGGAACGACGGACCCGCAAAACAGGCGATCATCAACTTCGTGCGCGCCACCACGGATCGGGCAAGTCCGCGCTTCGTGCCGCCGGATAACCGTATCGCCACTTTCGATCAGGACGGCACGCTGTGGGTCGAGCACCCGATGTACACGCAGGTGGTCTACTGCCTCGACCGCGTCCCGGCAGTGGTGGCGCAGAAGCCGGAGCTCAAGAATATCGAGCCCTTCAAGACCGTGCTCACCGGGAGCCAGGAGGCGATTGCCAGTGAGCATGCCCGATCTTGAAAAAATATTGATCGCGACACTGAGCGGCATGTCCGTAGCGGAGTTCCGCGAGGAGGCGAAGAAATGGCTGGAAACCGCCAAGCACCCTCGCTGGAGCCGCCCTTACACCGAGCTGATCTATCAGCCGATGCTCGAAGTCCTGAGCTACCTCCGCGATAACGCCTACAAGACCTACATCGTGACCGGCGGCGGCCAGGACTTCGTGCGCGTTTACGCAGAGAAGGTCTACGGCATTCCTCCCGAGCGGGTGGTCGGAACCGCAGGGGGCACCAGCTATGGTTATGACAAGAACGGCAGGCCGTTCCTTACCAAGGACCCGAAGCTGCTCCTGAACGACAACAATGCGGGCAAACCGGAGGGCATTCACCTCATGATCGGCCAGCGTCCGTATGCGGCATTCGGCAATTCGACGGGTGACCGGCAAATGTTGGAGTACACGGGGGCCGGCAATGGGGCGCGCCTGATGATGCTGTTGCTGCACGATGACGGGCAGCGTGAATATGCGTACGGTCCGGCGCAACGGCTCCCCGACACAAAGGTCGGCACCTTCAGCCGGCCCTCTACGACGAAGCGAAGAACAAGGGCTGGACCGTGATCAGCATGAAGAACGACTGGAAGCGCATCTTTGCGTTCGAATAGAGCGAGCCGGCATCCTGCTCGTCGAGCAGAATGCGCGCGCGGCACTGGCCGTTGCAGACCGCGCCTTGTGATCGCGACCGGCACCATAACCTGAGCGGAGCGGCCGACCAGATGCGGCTGGATCGGCGGATCCGGGAGGCTTACCTCGGCATTTGACACTTATGTCGATTGATCCTGATCAATGCGCGGGCCGGTCGCCTGGTCTAAGCTCCCCGTTTTTGGTGAGCCGGGCTGGGCGATGCCAGCCACGCGTTGATGAGACGGCCCGTGCGATACGAGAGGGGAGGCTGGCCATGAGCACCCAAGCGGCAAAAACGGAGTCGGGCATCTTCATGTTCGATCCCGGCGCCGAAAGAATGCCGCGCGAAGCCCTGAGCGCGCTGCAGACAGCCCGCCTCAAGCAGACGTTGCAGCGCGCCTATGCCGACGTGTCCCACTACCGGAAGAAATGGGACGCCGAAAGGATTACGCCCGAGACCTTCAAGTCGCTTTCCGACATCGTGCGGTTTCCGTACACGACCAAAGCTGACCTGCGCGATACCTACCCGTTCGGAATGTTTGCCGTGCCCCGCACCCAGCTGCGGCGGTTGCATGCGTCATCCGGGACGACCGGCAAACCCACCGTGGTGGGATATACCGCGGACGACCTCGATCGCTGGACAGAGCTGATGGCGCGCTCGTTGGCCTGCGCCGGAGCGCTGCCGGGCGACATCGTTCACAACGCTTACGGCTACGGCCTGTTCACTGGCGGGCTCGGCGTGCACTACGGGGCGGAGCGGCTCGGCTGTACCGTAGTCCCGGCATCGGGCGGCTTCACCGAGCGGCAGGTCACGCTGCTGAAC
>DATBHG010000004.1:0-27591 GCA_036557665.1 Xanthobacteraceae bacterium
TCGGCCAATGGGACCGCCTTCTCCTCACCATCGGCGCGGTCGCTGCTTCTACCAGCTCGCAATATCTTCTGGTCTATATGCCGACATTCGCGATCCGCGAGCTGGGGCTGCCGCAATACATCGGCTTTACCGCGGCGGTGGCTGCCGCAGCGCTGCAGACCGTCGTCGTGCCCTTCGTCGGCATGGGGGTGGACAAGGTGGGCCAGGTGCCGCTCATGATGGCGGCCTCGGCACTGTTCGTTCTGACCGCCTACCCGGTGTTCGCATTCGTTGTCGGCGCCCCCTCCCTGGGCGTCCTCATCCTCGCAGTGTGCTGGATCAGCCTGCTGAAATCCTTCTTCAGCGGTGCATTGCCCTCGCTCATGGCGAGGATCTTCCCGGTGACCACCCGGGTCAGCGGCATGTCCCTTGCCTACAACATCTCGGTGCCGATCTTCGGCGGCTTTGCGCCGTTCTTCGCAGCGTCGCTGATCTCGCTGACCGGCAACAAGCTCGCGCCCAGCTACTACATGATGGCCACGGCCCTTCTCAGCCTTGCCGCGCTGCTCGAGCTTCGCCGGCGCTTGCGGCTGTGAACCTGCCTCAGAGCCTCTGTATGAAATCTGCGGAGCTGGCGATCGTGGCCAGATGATCCATCACATGCAGCGCAGCCTTGTGGGCTTCGTCGGAGAACGAGGCGCAGCAGTCCTCCAGAACGATTACGCGAAAATCCGCATCGGCCGCGTGCCTCGCCGCCGCTTCGACCACGAACTCGGTAGCCACCCCGGTCAACACCACCGTGTCGATGTCGCGGCTGTGCAGCATGCTTTCCAGCGGGGTGCCGAAGAAAGGGTTCATGCGCGGCTTGCGCACGACAGGCTCATCGCCGGCAGGCTTGACCTCCTCGACGATTTTCAGAAGCTCGGCGACATCGACGCCGGGGGCCGACATCGCCGGGATGCGAACCTTCTGGATGAACTTGTTCCTTGGGGAAAAGAACGCGGGCTGGTAGTCAATGGCGACATGGATGACGAGAACGCCCGCCTTCCGCGCGGCTTCCTGCACCGATCTGACCGATCGCGCCACATTACGCTCCCGGAACATGGCGCTTCGCCGCGCGGTGCCTTGCTGAATGTCCATGCAAAGCACTGCGGTCCTGGCGGCCTCAAGATCGAGATTTGGCATGCGTGATCCCCTTTCAGTCAGTTTCGGAATGAAGCTCCCGGCAGATCACAGTGTGATTGCAATCCGTCCGGGAGGAGCCGATCCGGATCAGCTTACACCGATATCCAAGACCCGACCCAGGCGCATGGTGGATTGCTCGCTGCTCCAGCGCCTGGCTGCAGGTGGACGCAGTCGGTTGAGCACGATCGGCAAGATCACTGCGGCGGCGCTTGCGCTCGCGGCGTTTGCGGCACCCGCTGCCGCGCAACCCTGGCCGAGCCGCCCGCTCACGATGGTGGTGCCGTTTGCGGCCGGCGGGTCCACCGATGCGATCGCGCGCATTCTCGCCGAGGGCCTGCGCAACGAGCTCGGACAACCGGTGATCGTCGAGAACGTGGGCGGCGCCGGCGGGACGACCGGTACGCTGCGCGTCGCCAGGGCGGCGCCGGACGGCTACCAGCTCGTGCTCGGCAATGTGGGAACACACGCACAGGCGCAGTCGCTCTACCGGAGGCCGCCTTATGATGCCGCAGCTGATTTTGCCCCGGTGATGCTCGTCACCGATCAGGCCTTCGCGCTGGTGGTGCGCAAGGATTTCCCCGCCGGCGATCTGCGCGGGTTCATCGCCTATGCCAAGGCCGAGCAGGGCAAGCTGCTGTTCGGCTCGGCAGGAGCAGGAGGATCGAACCATCTCGCCTGCGTGCTGCTCAACGCCGCCGCCGGCATCGGCGCCACGCACGTCCCCTACCGCAGCGGCGCGCATGCCATGCAGGATCTGATCAGCGGCCGTATCGATTACCAGTGTCCCAGCGCTCCCGTGGCGCTGCCGCAGATCGCCGCCCATACGGTGAAGGCGCTGGCCATCCTCAGCCGCAACCGCTCGCCCAGCTTGCCCGCACTGGCGTCGGCGCACGAGCAGGGCCTGAGCGGCTTCGATATCCCCAGCTGGTATGCCGTGTTCCTGCCGAAGGGCACGCCGGCTGCGATCGTGAGCAGGCTGCACGCGGCGACCGACGCGGCTCTGGATACCCCGTCCATCCAGGGGCGGCTGGAGGAGATCGGCTGCGACAGGATTTCTCCCGAGCGCCGCTCTCCTGAGTATCTCGGCAAATTCGTCGCAAGCGAGATCGAGAAATATGCCGGAGCGATCAAAGCGAGCGGTATTTCCGTCGACTGAAAGCAAGGAGCGAGCCGGCATGAGCCTCTCCATCGACGATCTGGACGCTCCATTAGGAGCGGAGGCTCGCGGCATCGATCTTTCGCAGGCTCTGAGCGCGGCGGAGGTGGCGCAGATCGAGGGCGCTTGGCGGACCCGGCTTGTCGTCGTGGTGCGAGGCCAGAAGCTCTCGGACCCGCAGCTGCTTGCGTTCAGCCGCTATTTCGGCGAGCTCGATCCGCCCGGACCGAACCCGTACGGCGAGCCGTTCAACAAGCAGCATCCGGAGATCAACGTGATCTCCAATGTCATCGAGAGCGGCAGGCCCATCGGCAACCTCGGCGACGGCGAGGCTGTCTGGCATGCCGACATGACCTATGTGGATGTGCCGCCGAAGGCCGCGGTGCTCTACTCCCTGGAAGTGCCGCCGCGCGCGGGCAATACCTATTTCGCCGACATGTTCGCGGCCTACCTGGCGATGCCCGACAATTTGAAAAAGCGCGTGGAAGGCAAGGTGGCGGTGCACGATGCGTCGCACAACAGCGCCGGCCTGTTGCGCAAAGGCTGCAGGGAAGTGACTGACGTGCGCGAGACGGTCGGCGCGCGCCATCCGCTCGTGCGGTCCGAGCCAAAGACCGGGCGCAAGGCGCTATTTCTCGGGCGGCGTCCGAACAGCTATATCCTGGGGATGGAAGTGCCCGAAAGCGAAGCGCTGCTCGACGCGCTCTGGGCACATGCCACACAGCCCAGGTTTGCCATGTGTCACGAATGGCGCAAAGGCGACGTCCTGATGTGGAACAACCTCGCGGTCCTGCACCGGCGTGACGCCTTCGATCCGCACTCGCGGCGCATCATGCATCGCACCCAGATCAAGGGTGAGGAACGCGTAGCCTGAGCATTCCAGTCGGGGCCGGGCTCGGGCAGATCAGCTGCGTCGAATGCGAAGAGTCAGCTCTGCGTTGCTATCGGGTTCGTCCATTTGACATCGGGAAATCGGGAAAAGTCCCGATCCGTCGTACAAACAGTGGCGCCATGCTCGACTGCGATCGCGGCGAGCACGGCGTCCATCACCAATGGACCGGTCGCCTGGCCCTGGCGGACAAGCTGGCGCACGATGTCCCAGTGCCGTTCGCCCGGCTCGAGAATGCCGGCGACGGGTTGGGCGAGCCACGACGAGATCGCTGCTTCTGCGTCGGACGCTGTAAGCGGATGCTCGAACACGCGGGGATTTGTCCCAATCCGCAGGAACGCCCAGAGCGTGAGCCATGCGAAACGTACGAGCTCGTGGCCGGACAGCGCCGCTTCCAGCCACGCGCGGCTCCTCTCGTGCTGCTCCGCGCGCGGATGATAGGCGTAGAGCAGCAGGTTCGCGTCGATGAGGATCACCGGTGCAGCGGGCCTTCCACCTGCTCGAGCACTTCGGCGACGTTGTCCAGGGAAAGCCCCGGCTTGAGATTGCCGAGATCGCGGGCGCTTATACTGAACGGCTGACGTTGCGCCGCCGTCGCGCATCGGCTGGCCAGGCCGCGGCGCAGCGTTTCATTGACGACCTCGCGGAAGGGCCGGCCGGCGCGCCGCGACTCCGCCTTCAGCTTCGCGGCCACGTCGTCGTCAAGGGTCAGCGTCGTCCGCATGCTTTGATGCTAGACGTGAGGCATCATGATGTCAAGAACCGCGTACGCCAAGCATACGCCGAGCGGGCATGCCTCATATGATACCGACATCGTGCGAAAATTTTCGTTGACAAGTGAAACACGACTCGTGTAAGAAGGCGTAAGCTGACGCTTCTGTATAGAGCCCGGGCGGAAAACCGCGCCGGGCTTTTTGCATGGCGCCTTCGCCGCTGCGCATCCTGCAGGTCTCACGCCCGGACAGATTGGGCCGGCGAACGGATCTGCCCCGGCCGGCTCGCTCACCTGACGTACCGAAATTCTGGAGCCGCGACCCGGATTGCGGGGTTAGTAGCCCCACGTGGCAAGCGACATCCGGAATTGACCCTCCGGCGACACAAGGAATTGACTCGGGGGTGCGGGTCCCGGCCATGGCGGCTTCCGATGCAATCCATCGTTCACAAAGGAAAACAATGCAATGCAGCTCCAAAAACGCCAAACCAACGACCGGCTGACCGACCCGAAGGGCGCGAAACAAGGCATCCATTCGCATGCGGGAGGTGCTGCGATTTCCTGTTCCGTCCCCTGTTTCGTCCCTGTTCCGGCCCTGTTCGGGCGCTTGCCTTTTCGTCAAAAGTCCTTGTCGCATGCGCCTTTCTGCAGATTTGCTCTCAGCGCCCCGCCCCCTTTACAGGGATTTACAGGGGACGTTCGCGTACGCAAGCCGCCATCTTGTGACCGCTCCGCCTTTTTCGGAGGCCGGTGCGACAGTGCCAAAGGGCGGATTCCACCTCAGCCCCGGTCCAACTTCGGGATCCGGGGGTTCTGGTTGATTCCGCTCGCGGCAAGGCCATATCTGCTTCGCGCATCCGGTTCTCGGCGGCTGTCTTGGCCCGCGGAAATTCAATGAAACGACCATCCCTGTTTCATCCGGCGGTGGCCGCCTGGTTCGATGCCGCCTTCGCGGAGCCGACGGAAGCGCAAGCGCAGGCATGGCCGGCCATCAAGGCAGGCGATAACGTCCTGATCGCAGCACCGACCGGCTCCGGCAAGACGCTTGCCGCCTTCCTCGCCGCGATCGACGGGCTCGTCAGCGAGGCTCTGGCCGATGAGCTCCCGGACGAGACCCGGATCGTCTACGTCTCGCCACTCAAGGCGCTGTCGAACGACATCGAGCGGAACCTGGAAGCGCCGCTCTCCGGCATTCGCGCGGCGCTCGCAAAAAAGGGTCTGCCGGAGGTCGAGATCCGCACCTGGGTGCGCACCGGCGACACGCCCTCCGGCGAGCGCGAGCGCATGCGCAGGCGTCCGCCGCACATCGTGGTGACCACGCCGGAGTCGCTCTACATCCTGCTCGGCTCGCAATCGGGCCGCGCGATGCTGGCCACCACGCGAGCCGTGATCGTCGACGAGATTCACGCGCTGGCCCCGAACAAGCGGGGAGCGCATCTTGCGCTCTCCCTCGAGCGTCTCGATGCGCTCTGCGGCAGGCAATTGCTGCGGATCGGTCTCTCCGCCACACAGAAGCCGATCGAGGAGATCGCTCGCTTTCTCCTCGGCCGCCGCACGGGCTCCGCCGCAAAATGCCGCATCATCGATGCCGGACATCGCCGCGCCCGGGACCTGGCCATCGAGCTGCCGGAATCGCCCCTGGAAACGGTGATGTCCGGCGACGTGTGGAAGGAGGTCTACCAGCGGCTGGTGCAGCTTATCGAGGCGCACCGCACCACGCTCATCTTCGTCAACACGCGGCGCATGGCGGAACGTGCTGCGCGCGCTCTCTCGGAAATCCTCGGGGAGGCAAATGTGACCGCGCATCACGGAAGCCTCGCCAAGGAGCAGCGGCTTGCCGCCGAGCAGCGGCTCAAACGCGGTGAGCTCAAGGCGCTGGTGGCGACCGCCTCGCTCGAGCTCGGCATCGACATCGGGGATGTGGATCTCGTTTGCCAGATCGGCTCGCCTCGCTCGATCGCCACGTTCCTGCAACGGGTCGGTCGTTCCGGCCATGCCGTCACGGGTACGCCCAAAGGGCGATTGTTCCCGCTCTCACGCGACGAGCTCGTCGAATGTGCGGCGCTGCTCGACAGCACCCGCCGGGGCGAGCTGGACTGCGTGGCGATTCCTATCGCCCCGCTCGACGTTCTCGCGCAGCAGATCGTGGCCGAGGTTGCCGCGCGAGAGTGGGACGAGGATGCGCTGTATGACCTCGTCCGCCAGGCCTGGCCCTACCGCTCACTGCCGCGCGAGGATTTCAGCGCGGTGGTCGGCATGCTGGGGGAGGGATTCACCACCCGCCGCGGCCGGCGAGGCGCCCTCCTACACTACGACGCCATCAATCGGGTCTTGCGCGGCCGGCGCGGCGCAGGGCTTACCGCCCTCACGTCCGGGGGCACCATTCCCGACAATGCCGATTACCAGGTCCTTCTCGAGCCCGAGAGCCATGTCATCGGCACCTTGAACGAGGACTTCGCCGTCGAGAGCCTCGCCGGGGATATCTTCCAGCTCGGCAACAAGAGCTACCGCATCCGGCGCGTCGAGCGCGGCGTCGTTCGCGTTGAGGATGCGCAGGGGATGGCGCCGACCATGCCGTTCTGGCTGGGCGAGGCGCCCGGGCGTACCGACGAGCTCTCGCAATCCGTCTCCCGCCTGCGCACCGAGATTGCCGCGCGGCTGGAAAGCAATGGGACTCCTGAGCCGAGCAACAAGCGCGGCTGTCTCCTCAGCACAGGAGCGGAGCGGGCCCTGGCTTGGCTCACTCGCGAGGTCGGGCTCGGCGAGGCCGAGGCGCAGCAAATTCTGGAGTATCTCGCCGCGGGCAAAGGCGCGCTGGGTGCCTTGCCCACCCATGACACCATTGTCCTCGAACGCTTCTTCGATGCCGCGGGCGGCATGCAGCTCGTCATCCATTCTCCGTTTGGGAGCCGGATCAACCGTGCGTGGGGACTGGCGCTGCGCAAGCGTTTCTGCCGCAAGTTCAATTTCGAGCTCCAGGCGGCGGCGACCGAGGACAATATCGTGCTCTCGCTGACGACGGCGCACAGCTTCGAGCTCTCCGACGTTGCGCGCTATCTGCAGGCGGCGACGGTGCGCCCCCTGCTGGTCCAGGCGATGCTCGACGCGCCCATGTTCGTCACGCGCTGGCGGTGGGTGCTTGGCGTCTCGCTGGCGCTGCCGCGCTTTCGCGGGGGCCGCAAGGTGGCGCCCCAGCTCGCGCGTATGGGCGCGGAAGACCTGATGGGCGCCGTGTTTCCCGACCAGATCGCATGCGCGGAGAATCTCACCGGCGAACGCGAGATCCCGGACCACCCGCTGGTGCGCCAGACCATTACGGATTGCCTCACGGAGGCAATGGATATCGAGGGCCTGGAGCGCCTGCTTCGGCGCATCGAGTCGGGCGAGATCCGGGTCGTGAGCCGCGATCTTACCGAGCCTTCGCCGCTCGCGCTGGAAGTCCTTTCCGCGCGACCCTATGCCTATCTCGACGACGCGCCGCTCGAGGAACGGCGAACCCAGGCGGTCATGGGCAGGCGCTGGCTCGCGCCCGAAGCTGCCTCCGAGCTCGGGCGGCTCGATCCGGAAGCCATTGCCCGCGTCCGCGAGGAAGCCTGGCCCGACGCAGCGAGCCCGGACGAGTTGCACGACGCGCTGATGTGGCTCGGCTTTCTTACCGAGGCCGAGGCACAGGCACGCGAGCCGTGGCTCGATTGGCTCGCAAGTCTGGCGTCGCAGCGGCGCGTCGCACGCCTCACCACGCCCGCTGTTTCATTCTGGATCGCGGCGGAGCGTCTGCCGCAGTTTCGCGCCGTGTGGCCGTCGGCCGATGTCGATCCAGCCATCGCTCCCCCCGCCGCGCTGGCCGGCGAGGAGTGGACGCAAGATGCCGCGCTTCTGGAAATAGTGCGCGGCAGGCTGGAAGGGCAGGGGCCGCTCACACCAGCTGCGCTCTCTCACGTCCTCGCTGTTGCACCCGCCGGGATCGCATGCGCGCTCGCCGCACTCGAAGCCGAGGGGTTCGCGCTGCGCGGCCGTTTTTCTCCCGGAGCTCCGGGAGACGAATGGTGCGAGCGGCGCCTGCTCGCGCGGATCCATCATTACACGCTCAAGCGTCTGCGCGCCGAGATCGAGCCGGTGGCCGGGCGCGATTTCGTGCGCTTCCTTCTCGAGTGGCAGAAGGTCGCCGCGGATGCGCGCATGGAAGGTCCGGAGGCAGTCGGGAAGGTCATCACCCAGCTCGAAGGTTTCGAAGCGGCCGCGGGTGCCTGGGAAACCGAGATCCTTCCTGCTCGGCTTGCCGGTTACGAGCCGGTTTGGCTGGATGACCGGTGCCGCGCCGGGCAACTCGTGTGGGCGCGGCTGCGGCCGCGCATTACCCGCGGCAATGGCGGTAACGGCCGCGCGGCGCCCGTACGCAGCACTCCCATCACCTTTCTCGCTCGGCGCCACGCGCGGCACTGGAATCTCCTTTCGGGCAAGGCCGAGGACGCTTCCCCTGGCGTCCGCGCGCAGCAGGCGCTCGAGCTTCTTCGCCAGCAGGGCGCCTCGTTCTTCGATGACATCGCCGACGGCACGGGACAGCTGCGCACGCAAGTGGAGGAAGCGCTCGCCGAGCTCGTCGCGCTTGGGCTCGTGAGCTGCGACAGCTTTGCCGGTCTGCGCGCGCTGCTTGTGCCCTCGTCCGAACGCAGACCCTTCGGCACGGCTCATCGCAAGCGCCGCACCGCCAACTTTGGAATGGAGGACGCCGGTCGCTGGACCATGGCGCGCCGCGCGGCCCCGGAGCCAGCCGCGCCGCAGGCGCATGCCGACGCCGTGGAGCACGTCGCGCGCACGCTGTTGCAGCGCTACGGCGTCGTGTTCTGGCGGCTCCTGGAACGCGAAGCGGATTGGCTGCCGCCCTGGCGCGACCTGTTACGGGTGTATCGCCGGCTGGAGAATCGCGGCGAGATTCGCGGCGGGCGTTTTGTCGCCGGCTTCTCCGGCGAGCAGTATGCGCTCCCGGATGCTATCGGCACGCTGCGCGACATCCGCCGCCGATCCGCCTCGGGCAATCTCGTTTCCGTATCGGGGGCTGACCCGCTCAATCTCGTCGGCATTCTCACGCCGGGGCCGCGGCTTCCTGCTCTCACCGGCAACCGCCTGCTCTATCGCGAGGGCGTTCCCATTGCGATTCTTACCGGCGGCGAGGTCCGGTTTGTCGCCGAGCTCGAGGCGCGGGAGGAATGGGAGGCGCGCAAGGCGCTGCTGCGCACCGGCCGTGCCCCCCGGAATTTCAGCGGCGTGGCAACCGGCGAAACGCGACCGGACGATCTCTCGACCTTGCACTGAGCGCGAAATTGCGATTCTCCGCTGAATCGGCCGGCCAACTCACGACTGCAGCCATTCCTCGAATCGCCGTTGCAGGCGCACGTTGTTGTCTGCCCACCAGCGGTAATCGATGGTGTGCGCGAGCTTCTCGTTATCGGGATGAGACGGCATCAGCCGCGCCAGCCGTTCGTCCAGTAGCGGGATCGCCTTCGGATTCTGCGGAGCGTAGTAAAGAAGACGCGCAAACACCGCCTGATATTCGGCACGCCCCATGAAGTCGAGCGCCTGCATCCCGCCTTTCGGGTTGGGGCATCCCACCGGAACGATCCAGCCTTCGGCATTGCCGGCATAGATCGCCTCGTTCCATACCAGCTCGAAGGGCGCCTTGTGATCGAGGATAGACTGGGTGGCGCGGCCGTTGGTCATGTAGATGAGATCGACCTCTTCCTGCTCCATCAGCTGTTGCGCCTGGGAATTGTCGGACCACCAGGTCTTGATGTGAGGCTTGATGCGGTCGAGGCTGCGAAACACGCGCTCTACGTCGAGCGGGTAGAACGCTTCCTCCTTGATCCCGTCGGCCTTGGCCGCCGCTTCCATGGTCCACGAGGCGTCGCGCCGCAGCGCACGGCGGCCCTGGAATTTTTTCACATCCCAGAAGTCGGCCCAGGAGCTCGGATGCTCGGTCCCCGGCCATTTCTTCTTGCTGTAGCACACGTTCATGGACTGGCTGGTGCAGCCGATGGCCTCGGCCAGATGCAGCTGCCGGGGATCGAGTCCCGATCTGTCGACTACGTTCCAGTCGATCGGGGTCATCATGCCGGTGCGCGCGGCGATGTAGACTTCCATGCCGGTGAGCCCGACCAAGTCGATCTGTTGCGCCCTGGCCTCGTGCATGGCGCGCAGCTTCGCGAAAATATACGGCTCCTGATATTGCATCGGGATTCCGGTCTTGCGCGTGAACGGCTCGAAGAACGCCTCGGTGATGGCAGCTTTCCAGGCGCCGCCGTAGCCGAAATAGGTCACGGGCTGCGCCGCTCGTGCGCCCCCCATGTTTCCGAGCATCGCGAGGAACGGCGCAGTCGCTGCCGAAACGGCGGACCCGGTCAGGACGCGCAGGAAATCGCGCCGATCGAGGCCGCGCGTCCGGGTCAAGACCGTGCGCAGCACCGCGCAGGCCTCCTCGACATCTGCGGCGCTCATGCCCGGCGCTCCGCTTTCTTCTGCCGCCCCTTGGCGGAGCGCGGTCCCATCGGCTCCGGCTGGAACGGCCCGTCCCGCATATCGAGATATGCCTTGAGGCCGCCGGTGCGCTGCGCCTCCAGCAGGCGCTCGCGAGTTTCATCGTGGGAGGAGTGGGCAAGCGCGCCGAGCGTCCCTTCAAGCAGCAGTCCGGCATGGACGCCGGCGGCCTGAATGCCGATCATGTTGATCGCCTTGTTGAGTCGCACCGACGGCTCCGGCACGAGCGCGATGCGTTTGGCCAGCGCACGCGTCCGCTCCATCAACTCCTCGTGCGGCACCACCTCATTGACCATGCCGATCCGCAACGCCTCCTGCGCATCGAAGTGGTCCCCGGTCAGCGCCCATCGATTGGCGGCCTTCCAGCCGCACAGCGCTGCGAACAGAAAGGTCGTGTTCGATACGTGGCGCACTTCGGGTTGAGCGAACACCGCCTGATCCGAGGCGATGGTGATATCGGCCGCCAGCTGATACCAGAAACCTCCGCCCATGGCCCAGCCGTTGACCGCAGCAATGATCGGCTTTCCCAACCCCCACATGTGGGTCCAGCAGCCTACCCGGGCAGCGTCCGTTCGGTGCCAGAACTCGACGAACTCGGCATGGGACTTTCCCCTTGGATCGGAGTGACGCGTGCCCGATTTTCCGGTCTGCGCCTGATCGTAGCCGGCGCAGAACGCACGCCCGGCGCCGGTGAGAATGATGACGCGCACCGAGCGGTCGGCGTCGGCCTCGTCCAGTCGGCGGTGCAGCTCGGCTTCGAGCTCGTGCGTGAGCGCGTTCATGCGCTCAGGCCGATTGAACGTGATGGCCGCGATGGCCTCATCTACCTGATAAAGCAGCTCGTGAGTCATGCTGGCTTCCTCCCTCCCTAGCTTGCTGGCCTGCTCCATGGGCCCAATCGCACGCCTTTAGGCAATGCCTCGTAGACCATCAGCATCTCGCCGATGGTTTCGGAGGTGATGAGGCCAACCAGGCGCCCGGCAGGGTCGATGACGGCCACTGCGGGCGCGGTCTTTTCCTGTAGAATCCGGAACGCCTCATCGAGCCGCTGCCGATAGCTGATAGTAGGAACGCTCGTTTTCATGGCATCGCCGACGCGGACATCGGGGCCGCCCTGCTTCAGCGCCGCGATGAGGTCGCCGCGCCCGAGCAACCCTACCGGCTTGCCGGCTCCGTCCAGCACCGGGAATTCGCTCTGGTTGGTCTGCAGGAGCGTCTGCACCGCTTCGTCGATGCGTGCATCTGGAGAAAGTGCCGCGTACCGCGTCATCATGGCCGAGCTCACGGGTACGCCGCGCGAGATCTCGCGAATCGAGACCATATGCGCCTCGGCAGCGGCGGCCAGATAGACGAAGATCGCGATGAAGATGAGGATCGGGTTGTAGAGAAGGCCGATGAACCCGAGTGCAAAGGCAACGCCCTGGCCGATGGTCGCCGGCATCTGAGTGGCGTGGACATGGTCCATGCGCGTCGCCAGCAGCGCCCTCAGCACGCGACCGCCGTCCATCGGAAAGGCCGGGATCAGGTTGAACAGCGCGAGGAAGAGATTCACCGCAGCGAGCTTGTCGACGAGCGAGACATTGCCGCGGTCAATGACTGCGAGGTCACCCGGGTCGAGCCGCGCCCCGGCGAGAAGCACGAGCCCGAAGGCAATGGCCACGTTCACCAGAGGCCCGGCAATGGCAATGAGCAGCTCCTCCCTCGGCTCCTCGGGGATGCGCGCGAGCCGCGCCACCCCGCCGATCGGCAGCAGCGTCACGTCGGGAGTGGCGACACCGAACGCGCGCGCCGTGAAGATATGCCCGAACTCGTGCGCCAGCACGCAGGCGAACAGCAGCACCACGAACGTCAGGCTTGCGAAAGCCGCATCCGACCCCTCCGCTGCATAGGTGGCGAAGAAGATCCACCCGAGAAAGAGGACAAAGGTAATGTGAATGCGCACGGCCGTGCCGGCGACGTTGCCGATGTTTATCGACCAGGACATTAACGCATCTCCAGCGCCAACATATGCTTCGTCGGCGGGTCGGTCCTATGCTTGCCCGCGACCGCAGTCATTCTTACGTAGGGATCGAAATCTCCCTATGATACTCGAACCTGCTCGGTCTGTACGCATCGTGGAGTTGTGATGGCGCTTGCCAAGATTTGCGAGCTCGGCTGGAAGGCACGCGACTTCGCTCTGCGGGGCGTGGACGGAAAGACACATACGCTCGCGGACGTGCGCGGGGGCAACGGTACGCTCATTGCCTTTATCTGCAATCATTGCCCCTATGTCCGGGCGGTGATCGGCAGGATGGTCGACGAAGCGAATGCATTGCGGCGGATCGGAATCGGCACCATTGCCATCATGCCCAACGATACCGACGCCTATCCGGAGGACTCATTCGATAACATGAAGGCATTCGCAGCGAAGCACCGCTTCAACTTTCCCTATGTCATCGATTCGACGCAGGAAGTCGCGAAAGCCTATGGCGCGCAATGCACGCCGGATTTCTTCGGCTTCAACGCTCGAGACGAGCTGCAGTATCGCGGGCGACTCGATGCCTCCCGCACCAGCCTGATCCCCGACGCGCGTCGCGAGCTGCTCGAGGCGATGCAGCTGGTCGCGCAGAGCGAACGCGGGCCCGAGCAGCAATTGCCCTCGATGGGATGCTCGATCAAGTGGAAGGATTGAGCCCGGTGCGCGTGCTCAATGTGCGCGGGATCCTGGAGGGTCAGGCGCCGAACGATGCGCCGGTCACGGTCAAGGGTTGGGTACGCACCCGCCGCGACTCCAAAGCGGGCATCTCGTTCGTGCATCTCTCGGACGGATCCTCCTTCCATCCGGTGCAGGTGGTCGCGCCCAACACCTTGCCCAACTATGCTGATGAAGTGATGAAGCTGACAGCCGGTTGCGCGATCGAGGCAACGGGCACCATCGTTCCGTCGCCGGCGAAGGGACAGCCGTTCGAGATGCAGGCGAGTGCGATCAAGGTGATCGGCTGGGTGGACGATCCGGATACCTATCCGATCCAGCCCAAGCCGCACTCGATGGAGTTTTTGCGCGAAGTGGCGCATCTGCGGCCGCGGACAAACGTGATTGCGGCGGCAACCCGCGTCCGGCATACGCTGGCGCAGGCGATCCACCGCTTTTTCGACCAGAGCGGTTTCTTCTGGGTCAACACCCCGATCATCACCGCTTCGGACGCCGAGGGGGCGGGCGCGCTGTTCCGCGTATCGACCCTGGATCTCGCCAATCTCCCGCGTACGGCAACCGGCAAGGTAGATTTCGCCCAGGATTTTTTCGGGCGCGAGGCGTTCCTGACGGTATCAGGGCAGCTCAATGTGGAGGCGTACTGCCTCGCGCTCACCAGAGTATATACCTTCGGGCCCACCTTCCGCGCCGAGAACTCGAACACGAGCCGCCACCTCGCCGAGTTCTGGATGATCGAGCCCGAGATCGCTTTCGCCGATCTCTCGGACAATGCGACGCTTGCGGAAAAGCTGCTGAAGTTCACCTTTGAGACGCTGTTGCGGGAGAGGCAGGAAGACCTCGCTTTCTTCGATCAGCGGATAGAGAAGGGGCTGGTCGAAAAGCTGGAGGGCATCGTGCGCTCTGAGTTCGCGCGCATGGAGTACGGCGATGCGGTCGAGGCGCTCGGGCGGGCGAAGGAGAAATTCGAATTCCCGGTCAAGTGGGGCATGGACCTGCAGTCGGAGCACGAGCGCTATCTCACCGAGAAGCACGCGAAGAAGCCGGTGATCGTGATGAACTATCCGAAGGACATCAAGGCCTTCTACATGCGGGTGAACGACGACGGCAGGACGGTAGCGGCCATGGACGTGCTCGCGCCGGGCATCGGCGAGATCATCGGCGGCAGCCAGCGCGAGGAGCGCCTCGAAGTGTTGGATGCGCGCATGGCCGAGCGAGGCATCGACAAGGAGCACTACGCCTGGTATCGCGATTTGCGCCGTTACGGCACCGTGCCGCACGCAGGTTTCGGACTGGGCTTCGAGCGCACCCTGGCCTACGTTACGGGCCTCTCGAACGTGCGCGATGCGATCCCGTTCCCCAGAACACCGGGAAACGCGAAGTATTAGGTCATCCCAGCATCGCGGCCTTGATGGCTGCGAGGTCGCCGCCTGCGCGCGCAGCGGCAATGATCTTGGCCTCGCGCGCGGAAAGCCCGTCGAGCGCGGCACGCATCGCTCCGATCTTCTCGGTGGGCACCACGATCGCACCGTGCCGGTCGGCGTGGATCAGATCGCCGTTCCTGGCCGCCATGCCGTGCACGGTGACATCGACGCCGAAATCGACCACGTGCACATGGGCGTGGGAAGGAACGATCGATCCCGCCAGCATCTGAAACCCGGACGCGATCATCGGGATATCGCGGACCGAGCCGTTGGTGATCACGCCGAGGCAGCCCAACGCCTTGTGCACGTTGGACTGCACCTCGCCCCAGAATGCGCCGTGACCGGCATGCTCGCCGTCGAGGTCCTCCATCACCATGATGCTCGGCCGCGGCGTCCCGGCCACATAATCGAGGTAATCGAGCCGCCTCTGCATGTAGCTCCCTTGACCCAGCGGGACTGCCTCTTTCGCCTTGAAGGTGACGGTCCTGGCAAAGCCGACGATGGGCGGAAGCTCAGGAAACGGGCAATGCAGGTGGCGTACCGTATAGCCGTGACCCCGGCGCTCGGGCAGCACGATCTCGACCAGATTGCAGACCGTGGGTGTATCGATCGACCGCAGAAATTCCAGCTCGCTCGCGCTCGGCGTCATGACGATTGCCTCATGCTCGTTGCCGGCCATAGGAAGGCGATATGCGTGCTTTGGCAATGGCCACGAGGTCGAGCTATCCTGTTGCCGTAAGGGAGAGCTTCACATGAGCGCGACAGAGTTGGTCACCGCCGCAGCGCCGCACTCGCCTTCCGATAGCCTGCGCACCCGCCCGCTGGCGCCTGCAATCGGTGCGGAGATCATTGAGGTTGACCTGAGCAAGCCGCTCGACGATGAGCTGCTCGTGAGGATCCGGGACATCTGGCACGAGTCTCTCGTCATCCTTTTCCGAGATCAGCATCTGAGCGAGGATGACCAGGTCCGGTTCGGGGAGCGGTTCGGGCCGCCTGCGGTCAGTCACACCCGCCGGTTCACCACGAAGAACCCGGCCGTGATGCTGATCTCCAACATCCGCGAGGACGGGAGGGTCATCGGCGCACTGCCCGACGGCGAGATGCAGTTTCACTCCGACCAATGCCATCAGGAGCGCCCCGCGATGGCGTCGATGCTCTACGCATTGGAAGTGCCGCGCACGGGCGGAAATACGCTGTTCGCCAACGCCTATCTCGCCTATGAAACTCTTCCCGATGCCGTGAAGCGCCGAATCGAAGGGCGCAAGGCGCTCAACGCCTACGATTACGACAGCGCCTCCACCCGGCGAGGCACCAGGTTGGGCGAAGGCATCCCGTCGTACTGGCACCCGATCGTGCGCACCCATCCTGCCACGGGCCGGAAAGCGCTCTATGTCAATCGACTCATGACTGTGGCAATTGAAGGACTGTCCCAAACCGAGAGCGAGCAGCTTCTGGACATGCTGTTTGATCATCAGGAGCAGCGGCAATTCGTCTACGAGCATGTGTGGCGGCCGCATGATCTCGTCATGTGGGACAATCGCTGCGCGCTGCATGCGCGTACGGACTTCAGCGCGGCGGAGCGCCGCCTACTGCGGCGCTTGACCATCCTCGGAGAAAAGCCGGCGTAAGCGCGTTCAATCCTGCTTCGCTGCCGCGTGCGCGCGACCGAATATTTCGATCATCCTCTTGTCGAATACGGGGGTGGTATCCGGCTTGCGGGACGCCGCAGGCGCGCCTGAGTGCACCTTCGCAGCGGGATTAGGTCGTGCACGGCTCCTTGCCGCGGCTCGACGCAGCAGCCTGCGCAAGCCATTGCAGGAAGATTCTTACATGCTTGCCTTCTGCGCGCGGCGTGCGATGGACAATGTAGGGAGCGCCCTTGAACGCCAGTTTTGGCAATGGCGCCGACAGCTCATGCTTCGCGATGCTCGCTTGCAACAGATTCAGAGGAGCGATGATGGAGCCCATGCCGTCTCGCACCGCATGCATGGCCACGAACAAATGGTCGAAGCGATCGCCTCCTTCCAACATCTGATGATCGACCGCCGCCAGCTTCAGCCATGTTTCCCATTCGCCCGGCCGCGTTGCCGCCGTAATCAGGCGATGCCGCAGGACGTCGACGGGCCGCTTCACCGGGTGCCGCGCCAGGAGCAACGGCGATGAAATCACTGTCAGGATCTCGTCGAATAGCACCTCCGTTGAATGCACTCGCGAATCGAGCTGTGGCGAGCTCCCCCGGATAACGATGATATCGGTCGAGGACAGGTCGGGATTTTCACCGGTCTGGCGCGTTGCAGTCCAAACACCGATGTCGGGATTCTGCTGGTGAAATGCCGCAAGGTGCGGGAGCAACCAATACATGGCGAACGTCGTGGGCGCCTCGACCGCGATGACAAAGCGGCTCTTTTGCCGCCGCACATATTCACATGCTCCCCGCATCTCGTTGATCGACTGCCCGAGCTTCTCCGCAAGGATTTGCCCATAGGGGGTGAGGACCAGGCGCCGGCCCGCACGCTTGAACATCCGCTGTCCGAGCCAAGCTTCGAGCAGGCCGATCTGCTTGCTGATGGCACCGTGCGTTACGCCTAATTCCTTCGCCGCAGCCGTAAGGCTGCTGGCGCGCGCCGCGACGGCGAAGGCCCTCAACGCCACAAGGGGCAATTCGCGGGCTTGCATGTCGGTTTCTCGCTGTACCTCGTCCTTGTTACCTCAGCTCACATTTATGTGCAATTTATTCGATTGAGGCTCACTGAATGACGGCCGTATCGTCGGGCCATGCCGAAGCTCCCCGCACTGGAAGCGATCGTGTTCGATCTCGACGGCACTCTCGTCGACAGCGCGGAGGATCTATGCGCGTGCCTCAATATGGCGCTGAACGCCCATGGCTTGCGCTCGATTGCAACCGGCGAGATCAGGAGCATGATCGGCGACGGCGTGCCTACGATGGTGGAGCGCGCGCTGGCGGCGGTGGGCGGAGATCCCGGGCAAAGCGATCCGATCACTGCGCGCTTCCGGGAAATCTACGATGCGAATCCGGTGGTGGCGACTCGTTGCTATTCGCAGGTCATCAGCACCCTCGAGATCCTCCGCGGACGGTTTCGCCTGGCAGTCGCGACCAACAAGCCGATTGTCGCCACGAAAAAGATCGTTGATCGGCTGTTTCCTGACAACCTTTTTTCGGTTGTTGTCGGCGGCGACAGTCTGCCGACGCGCAAGCCCGATCGCGGCCCGCTATTGGACGTGCTGCGACAATTTGCGGTCGGCCCCGATCAGGCAGTCATGGTAGGCGACAACATCCACGATGTTGAAGCCGCGCGCGCTGCCGGCATGCGCTGCATCGTGGTGAGCTATGGCTATCATCACCGGCCGCCGTCCGAGCTTCACGCCGAATTTGTCATAGATCGGTTTGACGAATTATTGCCGCTTGTCCTCGATCAAACCCCGGGCAGTGCCGGCGAGCTGAAAAGCACGCCTGGCACCTGCCCCCTTTCGACTGGAGCTTGAAGCGTGGGCATTGTGGAGCAGCGTCGGGTTGCGGGCACGACCGTTGAGGTCAATGGACGCTCTTATGCTTTCCCGAGGCGCCCGACCGTCGTGCTCGTCATCGACGGGTTCGATCCGGCTTATCTCGAGCATGGGCTCGCGAACGGCACATTGCAGGCGATGAAGTCCTTTCGGGAGCGCGGCTTTGTGGGAATCGCCGATTGCTCCATGCCGAGCACGACGAACACGAACAACACGTCGATCGTGACCGGAGTGCCTCCCGCCGTGCACGGCATCAACGGCAATTACTATCTCGATTCGGAGACCGGCAAGGAGATCATGATCACCGATGCAAGCCGGTTGCGCTGCGGCACGATCATCGGCGCCCTGAGCCGCGCCGGTGTGCGAACGGCGGTGATCACGGCAAAGGACAAGCTGCTCAAGGTCCTGGCCTATCAGATGTCCGGCATCAATTTTTCCTCGGAGTACGCCCGCAAGGCCGATCTTCGTGAAAACGGCATCGAAAGGGTCGAGGAGCTGGTAGGCCGGCCGCAGCCCGACCAGTATTCCGCGGACCTCTCGCTGTTTGTGCTCGATGCCGGCGTGAAGCTGATGTCGTCCTTGCGACCGGACCTTATGTATCTCTCGACCTCCGATTATGTGCAGCACAAGCACGCACCGGGAGAGCCGGAGGCGGACGCCTACCACCGCGCGGTGGACGCAAGCGTCGGCGAGTTGATCGCGCTCGGGGCCACGGTTGCGATTACCGCCGATCACGGGATGAACGACAAGTCCGGCGGCGACGGCACGCCCAACGTCGTTTACCTGGAGGACGAGCTCAATTCGCGTTTCGGCGCGGCAGTCGTGCGCGTCATCTGCCCGATCGCGGATCCCTTCGTGCGCCACCACGGCGCGCTGGGATCTTTCGTGCGGGTGCATTTGCGCAAGCCGGGCGACGTCGATGCGATGATGGCTTTTGCCCGCACCTTGCCTGGGGTCGAGCTGGTCCTCGATAAGCAAGAGGTGTGCAGGCAATTCGAGCTCCCCCTCGACCGCGAAGGAGATTTTGCGGTCTTCAGCGACCGCCACACGGTTGTCGGCGCGCGGCGGGAGGATCACGACTTGAGCCAACTGGCCGGCCATCGTCTTCGCTCGCATGGCGGCCTCGGCGAGCAGAAGGTGCCGTTTTTGCTGTCGCGGCCGCTCAATGCGGAATATCGCCGCCGCGCCAAAGAAGGCCCGCCGCACAACTACGATATCTTCGACTTTGCGCTCAACGGAGTCGAGCAGAGCGCCGGCATGGATTAAAATCAATAAGACCAACGGAGTGCAGGAGACAATGCGTACCGGCAAGGCCGCCGTATACGAGGCGCCAAATACGCCGTTTATTCTGAAAGAGTTTCCCGTGCGCCCGGCCAGGCGAGGCGAGGTCCTGGTGCGGGTGAGCATGTCGACGATCTGCCGCTCGGACATTCATTCCTATGAGGGGCGCCGGCCAAACCCATGCCCGGGAGTTCTCGGCCACGAGATCATCGGCACCATCGAGGAGCTCGGTGAAGGCATCGAAAAGGACATGCGCGGCGATCCGCTCAAGCTCGGCGACCGGATCACCTGGAGCGAATATTTCTTCGATGGGCAATGCTATTACCGCGAAGTCCTCGACATGCCGCAGAAGTGTCATGGCGTGCGCAAATACGGCCACGATCTCGCGGATACGGATCCGCATTTCCTCGGCGGATTTGCCGAGTACTGCTACATCCTTCCGGGGACCTGGATCCTCAAGCTTCCCGACGATCTCAGCGACGAGGAGGCAACGCCGCTCAACTGCGGTGTTGCCACCATGGCCTCGGTCACGGAGGCGGCCGAAATCGGCTTGGGCGACGCGATCGTCATCCAGGGTCTCGGCCTGCTTGGTCTATACGGGGCGGCGATGGCAAAGGCGCGTGGGGCACGTTGCGTCATCGGCCTCGATGCGGTCGCAAGCCGGCTGCAAGGCGCCAAGAAATTCGGGGTCGATCACGTCATCGACGTCGCACACATCGCCGGGAAATCGGCGATCGAGCAGGTCCGCAAGCTATGTCCTCCCGACGGCGCCGATGCGGTGATCGAGGTCTGCGGGGTGCCGGATGTCATCCCGCAGGGCTTGCAGATGCTGCGCAGCGGCGGGCGCTATGTGCTCGGCGGCCTGGTCAATCCCGATGCCAATGTGACGATCGACGCCAACATGCTGGTCAAGCGCTGGGTCACCATGCGCGGCATCCACAATTATCATCCCCGCCATCTCATCCAGGCGCTCGACTTCGTGATGGCCAACCGCAACCGGTTCCCGTTCAAGGACATCGTCGATTCCAAGTTTGCCCTTGAGGATCTGGACGACGCTTTCAAGAAGGCCTCCCAGCGCACGGTGCTCCGCGCTGCGATCGTTCCCGAGCTGAGAGCGTAGGGCATGCAATCTCCGGCGCTGAATTTCATTCCCCGCGGGCTCTATATCGGCGGACAATGGGTTTCTCCGGTTGACGGAAGCTCCTTTTCCTCCATCAACCCCACGAACATGGAGAAACTTGCCGAAGTTCCCGCGGCCGGCGAAAAGGATGTCGATACGGCAGTCAGAGCGGCGAAAGCGGCGTTCAAGGAATGGTCGCGCGTGCCCATCAAGGAGCGCGCCCGTTGCCTGGAGCAGCTCGCCGACCGCATCGAGGAGAATGCGGACGAGCTTGCGCTCTTCGATGCAGTCGATTCGGGCAACGCGATTTCCGGCATGCGCGGAGATATGGCCTGGACCGCGGAGTGGCTGCGCTATTGCGCGGGTCTGATCGCCGAGATCAAGGGCGAGACGTTCTCACAGGGCGACCGTCATCTCAATCTGACGCGCCGGCAGCCGTTCGGGGTCGTTGCCAAGATCAATCCCTTCAACCATCCCTTCCGCTTCTGCGCGGAGAAGGCAGCGGCGCCGCTCGCCGCCGGCAACACCGTGGTGATAAAGGGCTCGGAGCAGGCGCCACTCTCGAGCCTGCGTCTGGGCGAGCTGTGCGATGGAATTTTCCCGCCCGGCGTCGTCAACATCGTGACCGGTGACGGCAAGGTCGGCTCCGCCCTGGTGCGTCATAGCGACGTCCAGCGCATCGGCTTTGTCGGATCGGTGCCCACCGGCCGCACGATCGCACAGGAGGCAGCGGCAGGCCTCAAGCGGGTGAGTCTCGAGCTTGGCGGCAAAAACCCCATCATCATCTTTCCCGATGCCGATCCGAAGCGAGCGGCCGTGGCCGCCATCAAGGGCATGAACATGAACCGGCAGGGGCAATCGTGCAGCTCCACCTCGCGCGTGTTCGTCCACTCCTCGCTGCACAGGAGCGTCACCGAGGAGCTGGTGAGGCTGGCGGAGGCGCTGCCGATCGGCGCGCCATGGCTCAAGCACAATGAGGTCGGACCGATCGTGTCGCAACGTCAGTTCGACCGGGTGATGGGCTTCATTGCCGCGGCCAAGGCGGAAGGAGCGCAACTGCTCACGGGCGGCGGCAAATCCGCCGATCCCTCGCTCGCCGCCGGATTGTTCGTCGCCCCCACGGTTTTCGACAAAGTGACGCCGGCAATGCGCATAGCGCGGGAGGAGATATTCGGCCCGGTGATGTCGGTGATGGCCTGGGACGACTACGAGGATATGCTGGGAAAGGTGAACGGAGTTGAATACGGCCTCACAGCAGCGATCGTCACCAACGATCTCGCCAAGGCGATGGAGACCGCGGAGCGGGTTGAAGCAGGCTATGTCTGGATCAATTCCAACGGCCGCTATATCGGCGCGCCCTACGGCGGCTGGAAGCAGAGCGGAATTGGCGAGGAGGAGTGCTTCGACGAAATCCTCAGCTATACCCAAGTGAAGAACATCAATATGAGGTGGTGAGCGCTATTGATGTTTCCTGGCCGTGTCATGAAGCCGTGACAGCGCCGGAACGCCGGAAAAAACCGACAAGCTCTACCCAAGGGAGGACCCGCGCGATGCGTGACGTGAGAAAGCTGGTCGTAATTTCTTCATTTTGCATAGGGGTGCCGTTCGTCGTCGCAAGCAGCCCGGCGGTTGCCGCCGACGCGGACGGCCTTGCCGAACAGGGCGTGCTCAAGGTCGGCATCATCCCCGCCGAGGATGCGCGCGCCGTTGTCAGGCAGTCGAAAGCCGTGATGGAGCAGATCAGCAAAGCGCTGAACATGAAAACGGAGATATTCGTCGGCTCCGATTACAACGCGACCATCGAGGCAATGCGCGCCAGCAAGGTCGACGTCGCCTTGATGGGCGCCTTCGGCTACGTGCTGGCGACGACCCAGGCTCCGGTCGAAGCTTTCGCCGTGACCGTGACCAAGGCCAGCAACTCGCCGGACTATCATTCGATCATCATCGCCCGTAAGGACGAGGCCGATCTCACCTCGCTCGACTCGCTGCGAGGCCACACCTTCGCTTTTGTCGATCCAAGCTCGACGTCCGGCTCATTGATGCCGAAAGCGGCGATGGTGGACAATCACATCGTTCCGGAAAACGATCTGAAGAAGGTGATCTATTCCGGCGGACATGACGCCAGCATCATCGCGGTTGCCGAGGGGAAGGTCGATGCCGCGTCGGTCGCCGACCGCATCTACGCGATCGCCTGCGAGAAAAAGGCCGTCGACTGCAGCAAGATCAAGGTCATCTGGACCTCGCCGCCCATTCCGAACGATCCCCTTTTCTACCGCAAGGCCATCTCCGATGGCATGAAGAAGAGGATTGCCGACGCGTTTTACGGCATCCGCGATTTGACCTTCGGCGAGATGGGCGTGGTGGCGCGTTTTGCGCCTGCAACCGACGCGACCTATGACATCGTCAGAAACATCGCAAAGACGCTCAACCTCGACCTGACGAAGATGAAGTAGCTCGCCGGCCGGCCTCCGGGGCGAGGTAAAAAGCGGAGGATCGGGTTTGCCGCGCTCGATGGGCTACGGCGCCGGCCAGCCGGCATCGACGCTCGTCGAGCGGGCAAAGTTCATTGCCTATATTCTCGCCGGGGCCGCGTTTCTCGGTTGGAGCGCAAATGCACTCGAGCTCAGCCCAGGGGAGTTGCTCCGCTCGCTGCCCGTGATCGGCCGTTACGTCGTGCGGATGGTTCCTCCTGATTGGAGCGCGCTCGACGATCTCTGGGGCCCGACCCTCGACACCATCTGCATCGCGCTTTGGGGAACCGTGATTGCATCGATCATCGGCCTGCCGCTGGGCTTGCTTGCCGCCCGCAACTTGAACAGCCTGCGGGTCGTGCGCGTGACCGCGCTGGGCATCCTCAACGGGCTGCGCAGCATCTCCGAGCTGATTTGGGCCATATTTTTCGTCTCAGCCGTCGGTCTGGGGCCGTTCCCCGGCGCCCTCGCGCTGGGGGTCAATTTCGGCGGCATCCTTGGCCGGCTTTATGCGGAGGCGATCGAGAACATAGACGCCAAGCCGCTGGAGGCTCTGCGCGCAACCGGCGCAGGCCATGTCCAGACAATTCTCTTCGCCGTGTTGCCGCAAGTTCTGCCGCAGATCCTGTCCTATAATCTCTATTGGTTCGAAGTGGGCGTGCGCTCGGCCACCGTGCTCGGGATGATCGGAGCCGGTGGAATTGGCTTCGAGCTGGTCACGACCATTCGCCTCTACGATTTCCGCCAGACGTCGGCAATATTGCTGGTCATTCTGGGCCTGGTCACCCTGATAGACCAGGCATCGGCGCTGCTGCGCCGGCGCGTAGTGCAGTAGCCGGGCCGCCATGAACATGAATTTCGAGATCGGCGATCGAGTGGCGGCAGCGGCAACATCGGCTGTCAAGTCTCCGATCGTGTCCATCATCGGCGTCTGCAAGACCTATCCACGGGGCGATCTTGTCGCGCTGACTGACGTCAGTTTTCATGTGGAGCGTGGCGAGTTCATCGTGATTCTGGGACCGAGCGGCGCGGGCAAATCGACACTGCTCCGCTGCATCAACCGCCTCGTTCTGCCGAGCACCGGGCGAATTTATGTCAACGGAAACGAAATGAACGATGCCAGGCGAGACCTGCGAAGGGCGCGCCGGGAAATCGGCATGGTATTTCAGCAGTTCAATCTGGTGCCGCGGCTCTCCGTGCTGATGAATGTGCTGTCGGGGAGGCTTTCTTATCGCTCGACCTGGCGCAGCCTGTTTTACAGCTTCACCCGCGAGGACCGGGCGATCGCGCTCGAATGCCTGGAGATGGTCGCGCTCGGCCACAAGGCGTTCCAGCGGGCCGACACATTGAGCGGCGGCGAGCAGCAGCGCGTCGCCATCGCGCGGGCGCTGGCACAACAACCGAAGATCATCCTCGCCGACGAGCCGGTCGCGAGCCTCGATCCCAAGATCGCCCGCCAGGTGCTTCAGTATCTGAAGGACATTTCCAAACGCCTCGGGCTGAGCGTCATTTGCAATCTTCATCAAATCGATTTTGCCCGCGAATATGCCGAGCGCATCATCGGTCTGTCGCAAGGAAGACTCGTTTTCGACGGCCGGCCGGGTGAGCTGACGAGCGACATCCTCGAAAAGATATATGGCTCGCGGGTGGAGAGCGCCGTTGACTAGCCATTTTGACGCAGCGGTCGGCGAGGCGCTCACACGCGAAGCCGCATGGCGTCACCGGCGCGCAGCCTTTCGCCTGCTCTGGGCGGCGCTGTTCGCGCTCATCCTGTGGCTTGCCGCCGCTCGCATCAAGCTCAGTGCGACCAGTCTCATTTCCGGCGTGCCGAACATGGTCGATTTCTTCAGCCGGATGGTGCCGCCAGAGCTTTCCTATCTGAGCTTCTTGCTCGCGCCGACGATCGAGACCGTCCAGATCGCAGTCTGGGGAACGGTGATCGCCACTGTCGTGTCGGCGCCGCTGGCGCTGCTTGCCGCCAGCAACACGACGCCGCACCTGACGGTTTATTTTGTCACGCGGGTGTTTCTCAATCTTCTGCGGAGCATCAACGAGCTTATCTATGCGCTGCTTCTGGTCAGCGCTGTTGGACTCGGGCCGTTCCCCGGCGTCCTTGCCATCGCTTTGCATGCAACCGGGATGCTCGCCAAGTTCGTGGCGGAAGAGATCGAGCATGTGAACCGCGGGCCGGTTGAGGCGTTGCAAGCAGCGGGGGCAGGCAGGGTGCAGACGATCATGTATGCCATCGTGCCGCAGGTCCTCCCGGCAGTCGTCGGCTACGTCCTCTATCGATTTGACGTCAGCATCCGCTCGGCCACGGTGCTCGGCCTCGTGGGCGCCGGAGGACTGGGGTTTTCGCTGATCACGACAATGAAGATGTTCAAGTATCACCAGACTGCCGCCTGCATCCTGGTGATCATCCTGCTCATTTCGGCCGCGGATTGGATCAGCGGCCGCTTGCAGAAGAAAATCCTGTAGAGCATGTCCCGCATGGGTGAGAGCCGGCTCGCGAACGAGGGCAGGCCGAAACAAAGGGTCAGGCGGCGGGATGGCGATTCGAAACAAAGCCGTCGCGCTTTGACTGCGGCCGAGCAGGGCTAGCGCTGCGATGGCAGAGGTGGTGCTTCTGAATCTCATGGGCGGTGTCGCCCTGCTGCTCTGGGGCCTGCACATGGTCCGCAGCGGCATCATGCGGGCGTTCGGCTCAGACCTGCGCCACTACCTGAGCACGGCGCTGGGAAACAGGCTCCTCGCTTTCCTGGCAGGCGTGGGGGTGACGGCGCTGCTGCAAAGCAGCACTGCGACCGCGCTGATGATCACGTCCTTTGCTGCTCGCGGGCTGGTCGCGCTGGTGCCGGCGCTTGCAGTCATGCTTGGCGCCAATGTCGGAACGACGCTGATCGTCCAGATTCTGTCGTTCGACGTGTCCGCGGTGTCGCCCGTCCTCATTCTGGGCGGCGTGGTTGCTTTCAGGATCGGCAAGACGCCGATCCGCGACCTGGGGCGCGTGGCCATCGGCCTCGGCCTCATGCTTCTCTCTCTGCATATCCTGATCGAGACGCTCGCTCCGGCCGAGAACACGCCGACGGTCAGGGTTCTGCTTTCAGCGGTCACTGCCGAGCCCGTGCTCGGTGTTCTCATTGCTGCGGCTCTGACATGGGCGGCCCATTCGAGCGCGGCGGTGGTACTGCTGATCATGCCGCTTGCGTCAGCCAATATCATCACACCGCTCGGGGCGTTGGCGCTCGTTCTCGGCGCCAACTTGGGAAGCGCGATCAATCCGCTGCTGGAAGGGGGCCGCCCCGGCGATCCGGCCAGCCGGCGGCTTCCGGTCGGAAATCTGATCAACCGTGTCGTTGGTGTCCTCGTCCTGCTGCCGTTTCTTCAGCCGATTGCCTCCACGCTCACTCACCTCGTGCCCAATCCGGCGCGGCTGACCGCCGACTTTCACACGGCTTTCAACTTGGCGCTCGCGCTTGCGTTCATTCCGCTGCTGGGCCCGCTGGCATCGCTGCTGATGCGTTTTCTGCCTGAGCCCGCCCGCTCCCCGGACGCTTCGGTTCCGCTCTATCTCGACGAGACGGCAATTCATACGCCGTCCGTGGCGTTGGCCTGCGCCGCCCGCGAGACCCTCCATATGGGGGATGTTGTGGAAACCATGCTCCGGCAGGCGATGGCCGCGCTGATGACCAATGACCGCAGGCTGGTGGCCGAGATCTCGCGAATGGACAACGCCGTCGATCGCCTGGACGAGGCGATAAAGCTCTATATGACAAAGGTAACGCGCGAGAGCCTGGATGATCGCGACGGAAAACGCGCCATGGAGATCATTTCCTTCTCCATCAACCTCGAGCACATCGGCGACATCATCGACAAGAACCTGGCCGAGCTTGCCGCCAAGAAGATCAAGCGCAAGCTCCAGTTTTCCGAGGACGGCACCGCCGAATTGACGGCGTTCCACAAGCGCGTCCTGGAAAGCCTGCGGCTGGCGCTCGGCGTCTTCATGTCGGGCGACGCGAACGACGCGCGACGGCTGATCGCCGAAAAAGCCGAGCTGCGCGGCGCCGAGCTCCTCGCCGCCGACAATCACCTCGCGCGCCTGCGCGAAGGCAGGCCGGAGAGCATCGAGAGCAGCTCCCTGCACCTCGACGTCCTGCGCGATCTGAAGCGGATCCATTCACATATCTGCTCGGTCGCCTATCCGGTCCTGGAGGCATCCGCCGGGCCTCAGTCCGTGGGGCAGGCCACGGACGACTTCCGGAGTCCGGATGAGCATCCGACTCCCGTCCCGCGCCGGCCCTGACATGGCCCGCAGGCCGAGTCGCCGGCTTTCGCCCTGACATACGCGCATACCGGCCCCGACCCGATGATGGGACCCCGCCCCCGCGGGCCATTGCCAAAACTTCCCGACCAGATTTGGCAAAACTTGCCGGGACATGGCGCAAGGTCCGATCAATAATGCGGATGGTGAGGATCGGGGGACGTCGGAGTCGATCCTCGGGGTGACGTCATGGGCAGGCGGAGTGCGCCGAGATACGGCCTGTTGCGATCAACGGCAATCGCACTTGCGACAACAGTCAGCGTAACCGGAGCGGCGCGCGCGCAGGCGCCCTCCTCTCAACAACCGGT
>DATBHG010000005.1:0-236577 GCA_036557665.1 Xanthobacteraceae bacterium
ATGCTGCGCCGGGATCCCCGCGCCGCCATGGAGCAGGGCGGCTGGCTCGATGTGCGCTCGGTCATCGGCTACGCCCACGACGTGCCGGAATACCGGCGCCAGCTGGTCAACGAGATGGATACGGCGCCGGTGGCAGCGGCCGCTTTCGCCGCTGGGTCGCACAAACGCCGTGTCCGTCAGCCGTAATTCTTATTTGGGCGTGACGCACGACGTTCCGGCAGAACGCACGTCCTTCGGTCCTGATTGCGTTTCCTGAACGACCGAAACGCCAAACGTCGAGTTTTTTGTCACCGCCGCCAGGTTCCCAGTGTCCGACGATGAATATGACCGTGCAACTTCAATGCTCGCGCGGTCGCGGTACACCGAGCTCGCATCGGCCGTGGCACGGACAACCGGCGTCTTCATGCCACTTTTCTCCATCCCTCGAATGTCCGCTGATCCGTGATCGTTTCCTGAGCCGTAGCGCCGAGCGGGCCGGGCATCATGTTCCGGGTCAGCGTGCCTTCCGACAGGAAAGCATAACATGCAGTCATGCTCTCCACCAACCCCCTGACCAAGCTAAAGTTCACCATAGGGTTAGTGCCCAGGAGCACCTGAGGGGAATATGGCTCGATGAGCTTCAGCTCACCAGCATAGCTCAGGTGAATTTTACGTAACGTACGGTAAAATTCGACGGATGGCTTCTCGATCCGCAACCCGAGCTCGTGCGCCTCGCGCCGGTTCATGGTGTAATCGTGGCTACCGGAGTCCGCGCAGAGAAAGTCGATAATTTTCTTTATCTTCTCTTCATCGGTGACTTGACGCTTTATCAATTTCTCCGCGAGGAAGCGTATCTGCGCACGCGATCGAAAAATCTCGCCTAGGACCAGCGGATGAATTTTGTTGGATAGATCGACCACGATGCTGGCAAGCGCGGTCTGATCTGTGATTGCGAAGTCGGTCTTGATCGCATCGAGATAGCCTCGCACTGCCTCTACGCTGACCGGCACTCGTGCAATCTGGTTGCCTACGGGTATAGGCGGGTTGAGTGGGTGCGTGAGGCTCGGATCAATCGGCCCCAGCGCCGCTTGCTTGGTCATGACGATCTTGTCGGCACCGAGCGAGAGCAACGTTCCGGCGCTGAACGCTTTTAACGGGATCAAAACCTCAAGTTCATCGCAAAACGTACGAATGAGGTTGATCAACCGCCACGCGGCCGAGGTCTGGCCACCGTTGGTGTGCAGCAGCAACGAGATTTTCGAAGTGGGTCCGATCTGGTCCAGTAGGTCGACAAAAAGGTCGATGCAGTCCTGTGCAATCTGGGTTTCCATGCCGATCCGATCGCTCGTGACGAAGGCCAGCAGCTTCGACCCACGGTCACGTTCGACCGCGCGGTAGATGCGCTTACGGGTTGCATAGTTCACGAATCAGCCCGGCGGATAAGGGAAAGCCCCACCTTTCATTTTTCGAATCCGGCGTCAAGCGACGCGGGCGGAAGCATAGTCGCTCAGCGTAGTTCCCCTCCCAATTTGGCACGTTTCTGACACGCGCCTCGCGCCTTGACCCAAGATCAGCCGCGGCATATCGGACTTTCTCATGGCTGCGCCAGCCCCCTTGGTAAGGGGGAGGTCGTAAGTTCAATCCTTACCGGCAGCACCGTTCCAAACCCAAGCTGGTGCCTCGCGGGATCTACTGGACGGGATGACGGTTCGCGCCGATGAGAGGGCCGCTCACGAGCCTGATGCTGTTGTCTATTGCGGAGCCAAACTCGCGCCGTCGGCCGTCGAAGTCGCGAACCCCATCATTTGCCGTCGAATTGTAGTCGCCTTCGAGGCGCCATACCGATCCTCCGGCCAAGCTCGCGGACTACTTTCGACCTCCCCAGCATTGTGCATTATCTGATTGCGGATCCGGAACGACCGCGCATTGTCCATCACGCGCGAGGCAGCGACGATACGATCCTCAGCGCATCGTGACCGAGGGCAACTTCACGCTCGATCCTCCTGGGATTGTGCTCGCGATGGCGGATATTTATCGGCCGTAGCGGGAGAGGGCCCGGCCGCTAACCCAACCACTCCGCAATCCCGAAACCGAGGGTTGCACCTACCACGGCCTCGATGACATTGAACGGCATAACTGGAATGTCGAGGTATGGAAAAAGAACCGGTCCAAGCGGCAACAAGAGGCAGCCAACCAACCCGGCACATAGCGCCTTCAGGATGACTGGGTGATTCAGCATGGTGTTCCCCTTATTTACTCAGCTGCTCGTCTATTATGCAGCCGGTTCAAAGCCGGTCAAATTCCCCCAGCTGACCCGCTCAAGTTTTCAAGAACAAATGACAAACGGGGGCTTATCCGGGCTCGCCCCCCTGCCCTTCCTGTCCGCGAAATCGGCGGGGACCCCGCGCCACGTCCGTCGAGGTGAAGCAGGTCGTCATTCTGCACCCCCCTGGAAGACGCTTTCGAGCTCGTGCCCCGAGACCGGGTTTTCGAAATCTGGCGGGGCGATCGCAAGCTGGCGACACAACCTTCACGCTCGGGAAGAAGCGCAACGACTGCGGCACCTGAAAGCCTTTGAGGCAGCCGCCGATGGCTCTTCTGCATCCTCTCGCGGCAATCAGCGCCGCTGAGGAGGTGACAAGGCCGATCAGGGCAGCAACCGGCCTCGTTCGGTCTGCCGCGTTTTGCAAACAAAGTCGCGCGCCCTATATTGGCGCCGTGTCTCGAGGAGAACCGGCGAAGTTGCGGGCCTTCGTGCTGCTGATGGTCTCACCGATGGTGGTTGCAGGGTCGGCCAGTCATGCCCAGCTGTTTTTTTCGCACGATCCGGTGACGCTGGACAATCTCGATGGAAATTATCGCACCATCGCCGCCTGCGCTTACCAACATCTGGCGCCCCGGAAAAGCGGACTGTCCAGGACGGACTATCCTGAACAAGGTGTTGTCCGCCTTTCGTCGAATACCTGGAGCGAACGATGGGAGCTTTCGTTCGTGAAGGACGGCGGAGGCAGGCAGACGCGGCTCGACTGGACTGGAGGGGCATATCCCAGCGAATTCGTCCTTTCGACGGTGCGCGCTTGTGCCGCCTAGTGGACTCGATTCCATGAGACCGATCGAGCGAGTCCGCCGGCCTCGAGGGTCGCATGCGTGAGCAGCTTGGCAGTCATGGGCCGAAGCGCTGCAGGATCATTCTCGCCGCGGCGGCGATGCTGGCGTTGACGGGATGCGCCGGCTCGAGCGTGAGCACGGCGAGCGTCACGGGCAACGAGCAGGGTGGCAAAGTGCCTTATACCGAAGGCGGCATCCAGAGCGCGATGGACGCCGCGCAGGCGCATTGCCGGCAATTCGGGAAGAAGGGCCAGATCATTCAGATGACTCCCTCCCCGGAGGGCGGCGGGCTGATCGGCTTTCAATGCCGTTAGATCGATTGCGGCGCCTGTCCTCCACCGGATGCGATCCCGTGGACCCTGCCCCGGACCGCGTGGTCAAGGAAGGCGCGCAGCCGGCAATCATCATCACCGGCGCTACTTCTGCTATCGGCAAGGAGATCGCGCGGCTCGCCACGGTAGAGGATTCGTTTCTGGTTCTTGTCGACAGCGCGCGCCGGCAGCTCGGTGGACTGGTTGACGAGTTGGCCTCCCAGGGTGCGCGAGCCGCGGCTCTCTGTGTCGATCTCGCCCGTTCAGGCGCGCTTCAATCGATCGAAGAAGTCCTGGCGGCGCACGACCTTTACTGCGACGTGCTCGTCAACTGTGGCACTCGCGGTTTGTTTGGCCCCGCCGCCGGACTTGCCGTCAGCGAGCAGTTGCGGATCATAGCCCTGAATATCCGCGCGGTGACCGAGCTGACCTTGCGCTTTCTTCCCGAGATGATCGACCGCGGGCGCGGTGGTGTCCTCAACGTCGGATCGATTGCGGGCTACGCGCCGGGACCGAACATGGCGGTCTACGCAGCATCCAAGGGATTTGTGAATTCGTTCACTCGTGCCCTTGCGAGCGAGTTCGCGCACACGGCCGTGTCGGTCACCTGCGCCACTCCAGGGCTTGCTATCAGACAGCTCTTGCAGAGATCTCGAGCCGTGCCAGCCTGGTTGCCCGATATTATCGTCCCTCCCAATCCTTTCGACGCTGCGGTCGCAGCATGGCTGGCCTTCAAGACCGGGCAGGATTTGGCTACTCCGAGATGGACAGGGCGGCTTGCGTTGATCGCGAGCAGACTATTGGAGGAGAGCATCCTGCTGCGCTTTCTCGCCGCGCTGCAACGCCCGGCTGAAATAACCTGAGCCGAAAATGTGCCGCGCGCCGGAAAAACGCGCGCCGATTCACAAGCTGTCGACAAATCAGCTCGCCGATTTGCCGAGATATTTGGATGCCCACTGTGGCTTTTAAGCACTAGAGCAACAGTGGGGATTCGTGGTCCAATCACTTTCCATTAACCAGGGGCAGCAACATAGGGGACTGCAATGAAGAAGCTTCTGTTCGCGCTCGTTGCCACTCTCGTGGCGGTAAGCGTGTCCGGCTGTGTCGGAGTTGGCAAAGGCAAAGCTCCTCCGCCGGTCGTAACCAAGGGCTAATCTGGAGCCTTGCTCGGGAGGGCCGATCAGACTCGGCCTTCCTGAGCTCGCTCTCCTGAGCTCTCTCTCCTGAGCTCGTTCTCGGGAGCTCTCTCTCCTGAGCTCGCTTGCGTTTTTTTGCGCACCCGTCGGCGCAAGGGAACGTGACGCGCGGCACAACCGGCAGAATCGCCTCGCACGCAGCTGCCCGATGGGTCGCGGCGGCCTGTTGCTGCTTACGATGGCGGTTTAGCAACTGACCTCATCGCCGGACGCGTCAATCTGACCTTTGCGGTTGCGTCGACAATGTTGCCGCAGATTCAGGCCGGCAAGCTCCGGGCCCTGGCAGTCGCAAGACAGACGCGCGGGCATCTTGCCGACCCTGCCGACCATGGCGGAAGCGGGCATGCCGGGGTTCGATGCAAGCATCTGGATCGGCCTGCTCGCTCCGGCGGGTACACAAACAGATATCGTTGAGCGGATTGCGCACGGCGTGAGCGACGTGCTGCATCGAGACGAAGTGCTCGCTTCGATGCACCTGCAAGGCCTGGACGCCTCGGGTGGCCGCCCGCAGGAGTTTGCAGCCTTCATTGCAGCCGAGAGTCGAAAATGGCTGGCGGTCGCGCACGCGGCCAGCCTGCGAAACTAGCCGGGATTACCCGGCTCAGCGTGCAGCCGACAGGAAGCGGGGTGCCTCTTTCCCAAGCGCCACACACGTGAGCTTATTGGTCGCATAAGCGCCGGTATCCACATTGATGCGATTGGCCCGCAGCTCCGGCTCTTGTGCCGGAGTGTGGCCGTGCACCACGATCTTTCCGAAATTTGCCGAGCTCGCAAGAAAAGGCTCGCGAATCCACAGGAGATCATCCTCGCTCTGTCGGTCTAGCGGGACACCCGGTCGCACTCCGGCGTGGCACAGGAAGTACGGTCCGATGGAAAGCGACGTTTTCAGGGAACGGACGAAATCCAGGTGCGCTTGGGGGACCGCCGCCTTGAGCGCTTCTGCCGCTCGCTCATAGCTTTGCCCACGCATCAACAACTCCACCCGCACGCCGTAGGAAGCCAGCGTCTCCAGTCCACCCAACCGACGCCAGTGCTCGGCAACAGCGGGCTGACGCAGAAAGCTTTCGAACAGGAGCTCGTGATTTCCCTTCAGAGGCACGAAATCTGACGGAAACGGATTCCTCAACAGGCGCTCGATTACACCGCGCGAGTCGGGGCCCCGGTCAAAATAGTCGCCGAGGGTCACGGTCACGCAATTCTCGACCGGTCTTGCCTCCAGATCGTGGCGAATGGCCGTGATGATCCGCTCGAGCAGGTCCGACCGGCCATGAATATCGCCGATGGCGTAAACACGTCCTCGCTCGAGAAAAGAAGGTCCAAAATCCATGGGCTGAAAAGTGCTCCGGGGAAAATCGCGGGGTCGATTGCGCTTTCTCGTACTGCATCGCCACAGAGGTCAAGTTGTGTCGGTTGCGGCCGAGCCCCGCTCAAGCCCCCGCCTCATGACCGCAAAAAATTGATCGATCGCCGTAACCGGTGCTTAAGGGGTAACCAAATACGGTGGGTAGGTATCCCTGGAGCCGGGCGATGCTTCAACAGCTGCAAAGTCACGCCGCGCGAATCGTCATGGGAGTAGCCTTCTATCTGTTCGGATTTTTCGTGGTGGCGAACGCGCTCAACCTGGGCGATCCTGACATTATCATTGGCCTCATCGCTGGCCTGATCGGCGGCCTGACCATGTTATTCGCAGTCATGATGCAAGAACGCGGCCGGCCCGTGGGCTACTCCGCCAGTCCTTCCTGATCCAGCGGGCAGGCCCGCATCACGCGTTGCTCGTCCGGGCGGCAAACAGGACGGATTGCGCCAACAGCTCCCGATTGCGTTAATTCCTGCGCAGCCGCAGCGCTTATCGGCATCTAGGCATCCAGCCCACCCGCAGCATACACTGGCTCATCGATCTCAATCGCTGGCGCACGAGCTCGTGGCGCGATCGGCCGCGGCCTGTCGCAGACACTGGCTGCGGTCGAAACCATGGCTGTCCGTCAACGGGGATAAGGAACAATGGCAAGAAACATGCTCGACGGCGGTCAGGTGATCGTCGATTACCTGGTCCGCGAGAAGGTGCCATACGTGTTCGGCTTGTGCGGGCACGGCAACATTGGCTTCATCGATGCGCTGTACGAGCGCTCCGACGAGATCAAAACCGTCTCGGTCCATCACGAGAGCGTTGCCGGGTTCATGGCCGACGTGTACTACCGTGTCGCCGGACGGCCGACCGCGACATTTACCTCCTGCGGCCCGGGTTCCGCAAATCTCCCCATTGCACTTGCAAACTCCTATCTCGATTCTGTCCCGTTCCTCGCGGTGACGGGAAACGTTCCCACCAGCCAATTCAACCGTGGGGCATTTCAGGAGCTCTATCGCCATTATCAGGCTGATTTTCCGTCCACCGTTCGGGCTTATTGCAAGCGCGTCTTCCAGCCCACGCGCGGCGACATGGTTCCAATTGCCGTTCGGCAGGCGTGGAAGACGATGGTGACGGGCAGGCCGGGGCCGGTGGTCCAGGACGTACCCTTCGACATCTTCAAGGAGGCTGCCGCCGCGGAAACTCCAAAACCGGAGGATTGGAATTCCGCCATCTCCTGCCGCTGCGGGGCGGATCCGGATGGAGTGGCACGAGCGCTCGACATGCTGCTTGCCGCCAAGCGGCCGGTCATCCTGGTGGGTCAGGGCGTGAAATATGGAGGTGCGACGGCGGACTTGCTCCGAATTGCCGAGCAGTTGCGCATCCCGGTCGCCTGGTCGGCCAGCGGCACCGGCGCCATCGACTCGCGTCACCCGCTGGCGCTTGGCCTCGTCGCGCGTAACGGTCCCTACCAAGCAAACCACGCCGCCCGCACCGCCGATGTACTGCTGGCCCTGGGCGTGCGCTTTGACGACCGTACATCGAGCTCGTGGCTCCCCGGCTACTCGTTCACTATTCCGCCGACCAAGCTCATTCACGTGGATATCGACCCCGACGAGATCGCCCGAAACTACCCCGTCGCCCTCGGCCTCATGGCGGATGTGCGCACGTTCCTCCGCCAGCTTGCAACCGAGCTCGAATGCCGGCGAGGTCGCAGCGATGGCGACGCTGCACGCGCGCAATGGCTCGAGACGATCGATGGCTACCGCAAGCAGTGGAATGCATTCATTGCGCCTGGACGCAGCGACGACAGCACCCCTATCCACCCGCAACGCGCGGCGCACGAGATCGAGAAGGCACTGCCTTCCGACGCCATCCTGGTGAGCGACATCGGCGTCCATCACAACTGGCTCATTCAATTCTGCAATCCGCGCCGGCCCGATTCACTGATCGGGTCCATGGGGTTTGGTCCCATGGGGTTTGGCGTCGCTGGCGTCCTTGGGGCGCAATTTGCCGCGCCCGATCGGCCTTGCGTATCGGTCTGCGGGGACGGAGCCTTCTTCATGCACGCGAGCGTCCTCGGCACTGCGGTGGAGTACAATCTTCCAGTCGTCTGGGTCGTGTGGAACAATTTCGCCTACGCTTCGATCCGCGGACTGCAGCGCGGCTATCTCGATGGCCGGGAGCTTGCGACCGATTTCCGCCACCCCGACACGGGCGCACCCTACAGCCCCGATTTCGCCGCTATGGCCAAATCGGCCGGAATCGACGGCGTGAACGTCGATCGTGCAGGCGACCTCGGCGACGCATTGCGAGCCGCCATTGATGCAAGGCGCCCCTATCTCATCAATGCGAATATCAGTGCCGACAACAACCCTGGCGGCGCAGGCGCGTGGGAGTTGCCGGGATTGGGTCAGAGTCAGCCCGCGTTCGGCGGCCGCCACCAGCCTGAGCCCGTGAGGTAAGCTGGTCCAGAGCCGGATGAACGGCATCATCGCATTTCTTGCTGCTGCCGGTACCGGCTGCGTCCTGGCAACCGCTCTCCTCGCGCAAGCCGCCTTTCCGGTTCGGACCGTAAAATCATCGTTCCGTTTCCCGGAGGCGGCATCAACGGCGTCTTGGCAGCGTCTTGGCAGTGTCTTGGCAAACCTAAACACCGGCGCGGAAGTGCTTGGAGAGTTTCAGTCCCTGCGCCTGGTAATTTGAGCCGAGGCCTTCGCCATAAAGCGTGCTCGGCCGCTGCAGCATTTTTTCGTAGATGAGCCGCCCTACGATCTGTCCGTGCTCGAGTATGAAGGGCACTTCGCGCGAGCGCACCTCCAGAACCGCGCGTGCACCACGCCCGCCGGCAGTGACATGTCCAAAGCCTGGATCGAAAAATCCGGCGTAATGCACGCGGAACTCCCCAACCAGAGGATCGAACGGCACCATCTCCGCGGCATAGTCGGGGGGCACCTGCACCGCTTCCTTGGAAGCCAGGATGTAGAATTCGTCCGGATCGAGGATGAGGCTGCGGTCGCTCCGCGAATAGATCGGCTCCCAAAAATCGCCGACATCATAGGCGGCGTGTCGCTCCACATCGATCAACCCGGTATGATGCTTGGCGCGATATCCGACGATGGCCGCTCGGTTTGTCGCGCCCGCTGGGGGAAAAAGCGCCGGGATCGAAGCCGAGAGATCCACGCTCACCGCGATGCCCTCGCTCACGTCCGCACCGGTGTCATCGACCAGGCCCTCGCGCGCATGCAGGCTGCGCAGAGCGTCGGAATCGAGTTGCGCGTGACCGTGACGAAAGCGCAGCTGCGACAGCCGCGAGCCGGTGCGCACCAGCACCGGGAACGTGCGCGGACTGATCTCGGCGTAGAGCGGGCCGTGATAGCCGGGCTTGATACGGTCGAATCCGCGCGTCTTGTCTGCAATCACCCGCGTGAACACGTCGAGCCGCCCCGTAGAGCTTTTCGGATTGGCGGCACCGGCAAGCTCCTGCGGCAGGGCGAGAGCCTCGATCAGGGGAGCGATGTAGACGCAGCCCGTCTCCAGCACCGCCCCACTGCCGAGGATGATCTCGTGCAGCTTGAGCTCTTGGATGCGCTCGGCCACCGTCGTTCCGGGACCGGGTAGGAAGCTTGCGCGGACGCGGTAGGCAACGTCCCCGAGCCGCAGGTCGAGACTTGCAGGCTGGATCTGATCGGGCTGGAGCGGTTGCGCCGGCAGGATTGCGCCATCGCGCGCCAGAGCGGCGATCATAAGATCGGGCAGAATGCCTTTTCGATTGGGGCCGAAGACGAGCGGCAATGCACTTTCCTCGGGAGTACGCGTGTCACAGGAAGCTTCCGCTGTCATGCAGCTCTGGCGCACCTGAAGCACGGCGCAGCTGGACGAGAGCACATCCCCTAACCCAGGATCGTCTTGACGAAAAGGTATCGCCGGCGCTACAGGGGCGTTATCCCCGTGGTCATTTGAGCCGGCCGGCTTGCAGCCACGTAAAACAACTCGCTAAAAGGCCGGGGACGCGTGGACCCGGCGGAGCTTTTCCAGCCGGGTTTTTTGTTGGGCAGAGGAGACTGCAATGTCCGCCAAAAGAAAATATCGGACCGAGACCGAGCTTGTGCACGCCGGTACACTGCGCTCGCCGTTCGGAGAAACCTCGGAAGCGTTGTTTCTGACCCAAGGTTACGTCTACGAGAGCTCGACCAGCGCAGAAAAGCGGTTCAAGAACGAAGAGCCGGGATACCAGTATTCCCGCTTCTCCAATCCTACGGTCACGATGTTCGAGCAGCGCATGGCTGCGCTCGAAGGCGCGGAGGCGGCACGCGCGACCGCCACCGGAATGGCGGCGGTCACGACCGCGCTCATGGGGCAGGTGCGCGCCGGAGATCACATCGTCGCGTCGAAGGCGCTGTTCGGATCGTGTCTCTATGTGGTGGAGGAGCACCTTCCCCGCTACGGCGTTGCCTCGACCCTGGTCGATGGCGCCGATCTCGATCAATGGCGCGAGGCGGTGCAGCCCAACACCAAGACATTCTTTTTGGAAACCCCCACCAATCCAGTGCTCGAAGTGATCGATATTCAGGGGGTCGCCGAAATTGCACACGCCGCCGGCGCAACGCTTGTCGTGGACAATGTGTTCTCGACACCGATGCTCCAGCGCCCGCTCGAGCTCGGTGCGGATTGCGTGGTCTATTCCGCAACCAAGCACATCGACGGCCAGGGGCGCTGCCTGGGCGGGATCATTCTGGGCTCCAAAAAGTTCATCACCGATCACGTGCACAACCTCATTCGTCAGACCGGCCCTTCCCTTTCACCCTTCAACGCCTGGGTGCTGCTCAAAGGGCTGGAGACTCTTGCGGTGCGCGTGCGGCGGCAGACCGATACGGCCGCGACCCTGGCGGTAGCGCTGGTCGAGCACCCCAAGATCGCCCGGCTGATCTATCCGGGACGGCCCGACCACCCGCAGGCAGCCGTTGTGCAGCGTCAGATGCGCGGCGGTTCCACGCTGCTTGCGTTCGAGATCAAGGGCGGCAAGGCCGGCGCCTTTCGTTTCCAGGACACTCTCAAGCTGGTGCGCATAAGCAATAATCTCGGTGATGCGAAGAGCCTGATTACCCACCCCGCGACCACCACCCATCAACGGCTCACCCCCGCGGCACGGGCCGCGCTCGGGATCAGCGATGGCCTGGTGCGGCTGTCATGCGGGCTGGAACACCCCGACGACCTGGTCGAGGACGTGTTTACCGCTCTTGAGGCGGTGTGAACGGCTCCTAGCGCGGAAGCCGAGATCCTGCCGCAGTGGGCGAGGAAGGATGGATGTGGGCGCCGCCGGCAATTGCGGTCGGACGCAAGGCCGCTTCGGCAATCGCGATGCCGAGCGCCTTGGCCAGGCAGGCGTAGCTCCAGTCGTTCATGTGCAAGCCATCCGGTGACACGAAGGATTCGAACGACAGATGAGCCGCCGAATACCAGTGCCGCATCAGCTCAAAGCGGTGAAATACGCCGACATGCTCCGCCTTCGCACTGGCGGAAATGAGCTTGACCATATTCTCGCAGTTGGGCTTGGCGATGACACGAGGCGCGTATTGCGGGTCGATGAGCACCACATCCGCCCCGCTCGCCTTTAGTCGTTGCAGACCTTCATGGAGCTCCCCGGCATGCGGAGGCAGGGCGCGGTTGCGCAGCACCGAGTTCGTTCCGACCTGCCACAGCACGAGGTCGGGATGCTCGGAAAGCACCGCGCTGTCGAGTCGCTTTAGCATGTCGGTGATTTCCTCGCCGTTCACGCCACGGTTCAAGACCGTGAACTCCTGTCCCGGAAAGCGCCGGGTAAGCTCCTGCGCGAGGCGATTGGGATAGCTTGCTGCCGATGAGCTTGCGCCGGCGCCGTAGGTGGACGACGAGCCCAAAGCCACGATCTTGATCGGCTTGCCGGCGGCGAGAAGTCGTGCGGTGCGGCGAAGCGGATAATCAAACCGCGCCTCGTCAGCGGTAATGGTGCATGCAGAAGGCCCCTGGCGCGTCGGAGCGGAGGACAGGGCCGAGGGCGCGGTCGGAGCCGTCATTGCGCCGGGTGCTTGCGCCGCTGCTGGTAACGAGACGAATAAACTTGCCGCCAGGAGCGCACCGCAGACCAGCGCGCACCGCAATAAAGTCCCCCTCTGCATAGTCTCAGTTCCGTTCCCTGCTGGTCCCTGCTGGAATGCTTGTTTATTGAGCTATTTTCTGTTCGCTCCCGCGCAAGTGCGCTCCGTCCAGAATCATAGCCGCCATGCCATGCGCAATGCAGTCGTGCACTTGCGACGCAAGGACGTTGTCCTTGCCGGTGGCAAAAAGGTCGAACGCACCCGTATCCGCCCAGTGGTGCATGATCGACAGCCGGTCGAACAAAGGGACTTCGCGTTGCTGAGCAACCACCCGCATCGTGTCCGCATATGGCCCGAGCGCCACCATCATGTCCGTACGAGGACTATATTGCATATTCATCAAGATGACGTCGGCCCCACTGTTTTGCAATACCTCGATACCTTCATCGAGGGCCGAGCGAAACTCCTCCGGCTCAATGCCGCGAATGGCGTCAATCGTACCCGTCTGCCACACGACCAGATCGGGCTTCTCGACCGCGACGAGCTTTTCCATCCCCTTTGCCATGTCCTCTGCCGTTTGCCGGCTTCGGACCAGAGGCACGACCTTGACCTCTGTGCCGGGAAGCCGCTGCTTGAGCACAGCTTCGAGACGAGCCGGGTACGCCGAGGTCGGGCCGTTGGGCCCGGCAAGGGCCGAGGACCCCGTCCCGACCACGGCAACCCTCAGCCGGTGATCGTCCTTAACGACCGCGCTAACGCGCTTCAAGTCATTGTTCCCAATGACTAAATATTCCGAGATGTCGCAACTGGGGTGTTCTGCGGCCGATGCGTTGGCAAGCGCGCAAAGAAATGTCGCAACCATTCCAACGAGCATTTTCATGCCTCGCCTCCCGCGAGGTCCGCGTCCGGCGGCTTCTTCGGCCGCGATGTGGGGCTTCGCCCTCCTGCGCGCTTGTACCATCTGAGCAGGCCGGCAGCCGCAATCATTATGAGAATGCCTAATGCGCTGGCAAGCACCTGCATCCAAAGCGCAGGCGATACCTCGGTCATGGCGAAATGGGCTGCGAACGACAGAAACACGCCGAGGCAGAAGATTTCCAGCGAATGCTGGCCGCAGATGATCGCCGGCTGCAACCAACGCGACGCCAGACCGGGCCAATCGCGTGGGACAAAATGCACCGTTACCACCGCCAGTGCCAGAAAATGGGCAAATCGCAGGACGTCGAGATTGACCTTGTCGATCGGGTAGATCAACTCCTCGAGCCAGTGTGGTACGTACTGGCTCATAACGGGCACATACCACGTGAGTGAAATCAGAAACGCGAATGCGAGATAAGCTGCAGCAACGAGCAGAGTCGCGCGCGCCTCAAATACGGCACTCAGACGCTGCGCTCCCCCCAGCGCGCACCAGGCTCCGAAGACAAACAACAGCTGCCACGCAAATGGATTGAAGAACCAGTGACCGGTCGGATAGCTCGGCAGATTCCAGTTGAAGTGCCAGGTCAGCACGTAGAGCAGCACCGACGCGGCCAGGGCCTGGCTCGATCGACGCAGCAGCAGCCAGAGGATCGGCGGAAACAGCAGCAGGAGCACGATATAGAGCGGCAGCACATCCATGTTGGCGGGCTTGAACTTGAGCAGCAGCGCCTGGATGATCGTAGCATCCGGCTGCTTGAGGAAATCCAGAATGTTGGTTTCCTCCGCATAAAGCGGGTTTTCGAAACTGTTGGCGATGTAGGTAATCTCGGCGAGATAGATTGCGAAAAGGAACACATGCGCGACATAGATCTGCCAGGCCCGCCGCAGGATATGCGCGCCCGCTATCACGAAGCCGCGCTCTCGCATTTCCCGGCCATAAACGAATGCAGCGGTATAGCCCGATACAAAGACAAAGATCTCGGTTGCGTCGCTGAAGCCATAATTGCGGATGGTCGCCCAGGCCACGAGATTGGACGGGATGTGGTCGAGAAAGATCAGCCACAGCGCGATCCCGCGAAACAGATCGAGCCTCAGATCGCGTCCAGTGGTGATTACAGGAGCATGCATCGCGGAGAGCTTGCCTGACGGGGACGGTCGTCGAAAGTCGTACGGTGCCATCACCGGATTAGCAGAGGCAAAGGACGGAACTATGGACAGGGCCAAATCACCTTATCGTGCCGTGACACGGCAGATCGAAGTGAAGGCGGTCCCGCGGTTTTTGCCGGAGCGCTCGTCGCCGGAAAATGGCTACTACTTCTGGGCTTATACGATCACGCTCACGAATTTGGGAGCCGAGACGGTCCAGCTCAAGACGAGGCACTGGCGCATCACGGACGGGCAGGGCCGGCTTCAGGAAGTGCGTGGGGCGGGTGTGGTGGGCGAGGAACCCGTGCTCAAACCGGGCCAGAATTTCGAATACACGAGCGGCGTGCCGCTTCCGACCGCATCCGGCTTCATGACCGGCACTTACGGCATGATCAGCGCTGCTGGTGAGGCCTTCGACATCGAAATACCCGCCTTTTCGCTGGACATGCCGCAACGGACACGGACGATCAACTAACCCATGCATTTATCGCGGCGACCAAGTTTTCTGACCAGGTCGGGGCCGACGAGGGCATGGGAACCGCGTCACGTCGCATCAGGATGGAGTCTCACGCAATTCCGAGGGATCAAACGCATATATCGAGTTGCAGAACTGGCAGGTAACGACAATCTTGCCGTTTTCCACCATCTCGTCGCGGTCCGTCTGGGGAAAGCTTCGGAGCATCCGTTCCACTTTCTCGCGCGAGCAGGAGCACTGGGCACGTAGATCCCTGCTGCGAAAAACCCGCACTCCGCGCTGATGAAAAAGGCGATAAAGAAGCTGCTCAGATGACAATTCAGGGTCCAGCAGCTCCAGGTCCTGGACCGACGCCACGAGGGCGCTGCCTTCAACCCAGGCCTCATCCTCCGGCACCTCGTCCGGCTGCATCCCCGGTGGGACATCGCCGGGGCTGAGATCAGGCCGGCGGGCGCGCTCCCCCGATGCAGGCAGGAATTGCAGGAGCAGCCCGCCAGCACGCCACCGATGTTGGGCGCCATTGTGTGCGGCTCGCAACTCCTCCGCCACGGCCAGGCGTACCCGCGTCGGAATCTGCTCCGAACGCAGAAAATACTCATGGGCGGCGTGCTCGAGATCCTTGCCCTCCAGCGCCACGATCCCCTGGTAACGCGCGGTATCGGTGCCCTGGTCGATGGTCATGGCCAAGTGACCGTGCCCGAGCATTGCGCCGGGGTCGGTAGCCCTCGACGCGATCGCCGCAGCAACCCGGCTCCCATCAAATCTGGCGCAAGCCCGGATCTGATCAGGGGTGGTGTAATCGACGACCAGCATCCGTACTGGACCGTCGCTCTGGGTTTGCAGAATGAAGCGGCCGTCGAACTTGAGCGTCGAGCCGAGCAGCACCGTAAGCACGATTGCCTCGCCCAGAAGCTTGGCGACAGGCGCGGGATAGCGGTGCCGTGAAAGAATGCTGTCGATGGCCGGACCGAAGCGCACCAGACGTCCCCGAAGCTCCAGGGCCTCGACCCGAAAGGGCAGTATCGTATCGTCAGCGGAGGTCGCCGCAGGCGCGCGGGTCGGAACGACGGGTTGAGGTTGTGGCATACCGGTTCAATATAATGTGCAGCGGGGAAAGTGACACCGCTTTGCCCGGCCGAGCGCGGGCGCGCTCTCTATGACGCTGCGACGCTGGGTTGGCCGAAGCACCAGGCCAGGATGCCTTTTTGGGCATGCACCCGGTTCTCGGCCTCATCGAACACGATGGATCGGGGCCCGTCGATCACCTCGTCGGTAACCTCTTCGCCGCGATGCGCGGGCAGACAGTGCATGAACACCGCAGTCGGCTTGGCAAGCGCCATCAGCGCCGCATTCACCTGATAGGGCCTGAGCAGATTGTGCCGCCGCGGTCCGTTGGTGTCCCCCATCGACACCCAGGTATCCGTCACCACGCAGTCCGCGCCTTCCACCGCCTCCTCCGGATCGTGGCCGACGCGGATAGAGGCGCCCGATCGTTCGATCCAGTCGAGCAGCGGCCTCTTCGGGGCGAGCTCCGCCGGGGTTGCGACTCGGAGATGAAAGTCGAAGCGCTCCGCCGCGTGCATCCAGGAAACGAGCACGTTATTGGCGGCGCCGCTCCAAGCCACGGTCTTACCTCGGACCGGCCCGCGGTGCTCCTCCAAGGTCATGACGTCCGCAAGCACCTGGCACGGGTGCGACTGTCGCGTGAGCCCGTTGATCACAGGCACCGTAGCGTGGCGCGCAAGCTCGACCACCATCTCGTGGTCCAGCTCGCGGATCATGATGGCGTCGACGTAGCGCGATAGGACGCGTGCCGTATCGGCCGTCGTCTCGCCTCGACCGAGCTGCATCTCCTGCCCAGTGAGCACGATGGTTCCGCCGCCGAGCTGGCGCATGGCGACGTCGAAGGAAACGCGCGTGCGCGTCGAGGGCTTGTCGAAGATCATGGCCAACGTTCGTCCCTCGAGCGCCGCACCGCTCTTCGCGGGATTTTTCTTCATCGTTTGCCCGGCGGTGAGGATGCCACGCAGCTCCCGCGGAGAAATGTCGACGAGATCGAGGAAATGCCGGATCGCACCCGCGCTCACGCGGCGGCTCCCTCGGCCGGCTGCGCGTGCGCCTCGGACAGACGCGCGCAGGCGCGGTCTATCCGCTCGACCCCTTCGGACAACTCCTCGTCTGTTATGGTGAGCGGGGGCAGTAACCGGACTACATTGTCGCCGGCTGCCACGGCTATCAATTTCTCGTCGCGCAGCTCCTTGACCAGATCGCTGCTCGGCACCACCGCGCGCAACCCGAGGAGCAACCCTTCCCCGCGCACTTCCGCAATGAGCCCCGGATAGCGGTCCTTGATCTCGGCGAGCTTCTGCTTGAGCAGCAGCGAGCTGCGGCGCACCCGATCGAGAAATCCGTCCGCGAGCATGACATCAAGCACCGCATTCGCCGCCGCCATGGCGAGCGGATTGCCGCCGAAAGTGGACCCGTGGGTCCCGGCCGTCATCCCCTTGCCGGCTTCGCTGGTGGTCAAGCAGGCGCCGAGTGGAAAGCCGCCGCCGAGCGCCTTGGCCAGTGCCATGATATCGGGCTCGACCCCGCAGCGCTGGTATGCGAACAGCTCTCCTGTCCTGCCCATTCCGGTCTGCACTTCATCAAAGATCAGCAGCAGCCCGTTGTCGTCGCAGAGCCGTCGCAGTGCCCGGAGGAAATCGGGCGCCAGCGCCCGCACTCCGCCCTCACCCATGATCGGCTCGATCAGGATGGCGGCCGTCTGCGGCCCGACTGCGCGCTTGGTCGCGGCCAAGTCGCCGAAAGGCATTTGATCGAAGCCCTCAACCACGGGACCGAACCCCTCCAGATATTTCTTCTGTCCACCCGCTGCGAGGGTGGCCAGCGTGCGTCCGTGGAACGCGCCTTCATATGTGATGATGCGGTAACGCTCAGGGCGCTCGCATGCGGACTGGTATTTGCGCGCGGTCTTGATCGCGCATTCCAACGCTTCGGCGCCTGAATTGCAGAAGAAGACCAGATCGGCGAAGCTTGCCGCGCAAAGCCGTTCGGCCAGCCGCTCTGCCTCGGGAATGCGGTACAGATTCGAGACGTGCCAGAGTTTTTTGGATTGCTCGACGATTGCCGCCACAAGATGCGGATGTGCATGGCCGAGCGCGTTGACCGCTACACCCGAGGTGAAGTCCAGGTAACGCTCGCCATTCACCGCAACGAGCCAAACCCCCTCGCCGCGATCGAATGCGAGATCGACACGCGCATAGGTGGGAAGCAGGTGCGAAACCGGACTGTGGCTCATGGGACACGCTTACAAGGCGTCGGAAACGAAATGTGCCGCCTTTCCAGGGCGGCACCGCGGCGCATTGTAGCCTCGCAGAACAAAGTGTCAACAATTCGCATTTCCGATACAACTCGCGTTCCCGGGCTGCATCGCCCGGATGGATGGAGCCAAAGCCAAGGAGCGGGCAAGCGCCGTTCCCCGATCGACACCGCGCGATCCGAGGTCAAAGAACGTTGGTATCCCGGCCCGCCTGCCGCGAGATCCGGCGGCTCCACGCCGGCCACATCTCGCTGCAACACGCAATGTGTTTCACCTGCTGCAAATAGGTGTGGATGCCGGACCGATCGCGGTTGGAAGATGTGGACGCGAGAAGCACCGGCGCTTGCGCCCGACTCTCGCCATATTATAGTTTTGGACTGTCAAATACGACTATCCGTGCGGCGGACCAGTCAAGCGTAAATCGGTAGCAGGCGTATGCGTCGGGCAACAGTTGTTGCCCAGACCCGTAGTCGGATTCTGTCCAGAGTTCGCCGCGGTGACCATTGCCGGGGAAGATGAGGCATGAGTTGGAATGACGAGCGCGTCGAGACGCTGAAGAAGCTCTGGAGCGAAGGGTTTTCGGCGAGTCAAATTGCCACACAACTCGGCGGCGTGACCCGCAACGCTGTGATCGGGAAGGTCCACCGTCTGGGGCTCGCTGGGCGCGCCAAGCCGGCTGCGGCAAGCGGCACGACTGCGGCGCGTCCACGCAAGCCGCGCGGCGCCTCGCCAAGCTTGCGCGTGTCGCGGGCGGTCGTGCGCGGCAACACGGCGCTGGCCCAAGCTTATGAGATGGAGCTCGAGCCCGAGCCCGAGCTGTCCGACAACGTGATACCGCTAGGCCAGCGGCGCAGCCTGCTCGAGCTCAACGAGAATACATGCCGGTGGCCCATCGGAGATCCGGGCAACCCTGATTTTTTCTTCTGTGGCGGACAGACCATCAGCAGCCTGCCGTATTGCGCCTATCACGCGCGTCTCGCCTACCAGCCGCCCAACGCGCGGCGGGATCGCCGCCCGTTCAGGGGTTAGAGCGACCGCGCGGCCGGCTGCATTATTGCAAAGCAAGGTTTGAGAGTGTCATGTAGGGGCGGGTGTGCAACCCCGCTCCTTATGGACACATGAGATGGACAAGATCGCAAAGGCAAATCACAAGCCCAAAGGACGTCCCGCCGGCGCCCACAGCTCGGGACTCGTGCGGCCCTCACGCGATGAAGCCGAAGCAGCAGTGCGCACTCTTATTCGCTGGGCCGGGGACGATGCGGACCGCGAGGGGCTGATCGGAACGCCCGCTCGGGTCGTGCGCGCGTACGAGGAATGGTTCTCGGGCAATTTCGAGAACCCGCACGAATACCTGCAGCGGACATTCGAGGAAGTCGCCGGTTATGATGAGATCGTCCTCCTGCGCGACATTCGCTTCGAGTCGCATTGCGAGCACCACATTGCCCCGATCATCGGCCGCGTGCATATCGGCTACCTCCCGCGCCAGCGCGTCGTCGGGATCTCCAAGCTCGTGCGCCTCGTGGATGTCTATGCCAAACGTCTTCAGGTCCAGGAGAAAATGACGGCGGAGATCGCCAAATGCCTCAATTACGTGCTCAAGCCGTTCGGAGTGGGTGTAGTGGTCGAAGGCGCGCATGAATGCATGACCACCAGAGGGGTGCACAAGCCTGAAGTCACCATGGTAACCAGCTGCATGCTGGGATCATTCCGGACCCGCGCCGAGACACGTCATGAATTTTTGTCAGCAATTAATTTGAAGGGAGTAGCGCGTACGAGCGGCGGTATTGACTGACAATAACAAATTTGGTGGTTTACAGAAATACTGCCGAGCAACCGGGTGGCTTGGTCAGGCGTAGCAACCAGAGACCTTGGCGAGGTTGCGCAATATTTGTGCCAACAAAAACCGATTTGACTTGTTCCCGCGTCCGGCTTATCTGGATACGCTGCAAACAAAGATCGGATGACCAATCGATCTTCTTCCCGCAGGCTTTGATTGAATCGGAGACAGCATGGCAAAGAAGGCTTCAAAGCGGCGCCAATGGACCAAAGACGACATTCGTGAGCTGAAAGCGAGTGCTCGCCAGAAGAGACCGGCGCGAACGATTGCGCGCTCGCTAAAGCGCACCGAAGGAGCGACCCGGCAGAAAGCTTTCAGCTTGGGTATTTCATTGGACTCGCGAGCATAGACAGAGGTATCGCACGACACACCCCTTCGCTCCCGTAGGGCGCGGCTTTCCAAGCCGCGCCCCCACGTGGCAGTCAAGCTCAAGCTGCAAATCACTGCGGACTGAGCGCGGCGAGAAGCGTGTCATCGCCCTTCGGTCGCGATTGCCCGATCGTTCGGGCCTCGATCAGATAATACACGGTCTCGGCAATGTTGGTGGCGTGATCCCCTATGCGCTCGATGTTTTTGGCACAGAACATCAGGTGGATGCACGACGTGATATTGCGCGGATCTTCCAGCATGTAGGTCAAGAGCTCGCGAAAGATCGAAATGCATAGCGCGTCGATCTCCTCGTCGCGCCTCCATACCTCGAGCGCTCTTTCCAGATTACGAGCAGCATAGCTGTCGAGCACTTGCTTGAGCTGCGCCAGCACGACGGCTCCCATGTGCTGCACTCCGCGGCTGACCTTGAGCGAGTGCGACTCCCACTCCAGCAGCATGGCGCGCTTGGCCACGTTCTTGGCAAGATCCCCGACGCGTTCCAGATCGTTGCACAGCCGCAGTGCGCCGACGAGCTCCCGCAGATCGACCGCCATCGGCTGGCGCCGCGCAATGGTCAGCACCGATTTGTCCTCGATCTCGCGCTGAAGCGCGTCTATGGCGAGGTCGGCGGCGATGATCCGCTGCGCCCGTTCCGCATCCTGGCGTTCCAGTACACCCAGCGATTCCGTGATCTGCCTCTCCGTGAGTCCGCCCATCTCTGCGATCAGCTTTCTCACCCCTTGCAAGTCGAGATCGAATGCCTTGGCGGTGTGCTCGCCTATCGCCACGCGTACCGCTCCGGATCAGGTTTCGAGGCCGTTTCGTGAATCGGCGGCTCTTCGGACCGTTTAGGGCGATTCTCTGCCCGCTACAAGCTGTCGCTGATGCGCAAGGGCAAATGCACCGTGAACGTCGCGCCCTGCCCTGGTGTGCTCTCGATCGTCAGCCTGCCGTCATGCCGGTTGAGGATGTGCTTAACCAGCGCGAGGCCCAAGCCGGTGCCGCCTTGCGCGCGACTTGCGGCGACATCCACCCGATAGAATCGCTCGGTCAGTCGCGGCAGGTGGTCGGCGGCGATGCCGGGGCCATGATCGCGGACTGCGACCCGCGCTTCCTGTTTGCCGCCGGCAATCTCGGCACGCGTGAGCTTGATATCGACGCGCTTGCCGGCGGCAGCATACTTGAGCGCATTCTCGATCAGATTCTCGAAGACGCGCATGAGCTCGTCACGCTCCCCGAGAACGGTCATGGGACTCGACGAGCTTGCGACCGCGACCGCGACCGCGCGCTCGGCGGCCAGAGCGTGCAAACCATCGGCGACCTGCTGCACGATCTCGACAATATCGACCTCTTGATCGGGGCGCAGATGCGCCCGCAGCTCGATGCGCGAGAGCGATAGCAGATCATCGATCAGCCGGGCCATGCGGCCAGCCTGGACGTGCATGATGTCGAGAAAGCGCTCCCGCGCCGCGGCATCTTCGCGCGCCGGTCCCTGCAAGGTTTCGATGAACCCGGAAAGCGCGGCAAGCGGTGTCCGCAGCTCGTGACTGGCATTGGCCACGAAGTCGGCACGCATCGCCTCGACTCGATGCAACGGCGTTCGGTCGTGGAACGTGAGCAGCACCAGATCGCCGTCAGACGCGCCCTCCGGCAATGATATCGGAACGGCGATCACTTCGTACCAACGCTCGACCGGAACGCGCTCGAAGAACTCGGTCTGCTCGGCCTTGCCGCTTGCGCGCGCGCGGCGCGCGACCTCGATAACTTCCGGTGTGCGCAGCCCGAGCAGAACCGATTCCCCGCGATGCAGCGCAGGGGCGAGGGCGCTTGCTTCTCGGTTAAATGCGACGACCTCCTCGCACCGGTTGAGGACAATGATCGGAAGGGGCAGCCCGGTGAGCACCCCCTGCAATCCGCTCGTGTTGTTCGCATAGGTGGTGCGCGTCTGGTCGCTTCGTTTCACGGGAGCGGCCTCGCGCATCCCGCTTTCGACCAGAACGGCGCCCGCGATCAGGATAAAGCCTGCCAGCGCGGGCGCTGTCGCGATCGCACCCACCGCCCATAGGCCGGCGAAGACGAGACCGGCTGCCGCGAGCGGTATCCGCACGCGCCTGAGAGCGTCAACTCGCGGACGGAGCCACATCCGGGGATTCAGAGGACCGGTTCGGGACGCGGGCTCATTGTTGCGGGAGCGATTTGCTCCCTCGCCGCTGCTCCTGCCCCAGCCAGGACGTTGGCAACAACCGATCCGTCGAGATCGAGCGTGATCGGCTCGATGGCGCTGCTTCGCTCGCCCACGATCGCGATGATGCTCGCATCCCTGTAGCCCGCGGCGCGCAAGGCATCCACGCAGCTCTGTGCGCCCTCGATCGGCACTGCCGCCAGCAGCCCTCCGGCGGTCTGCGGGTCAAACAGTAATGGAAACAGCGGATGCGCGGCACCTTCTTCGAGATTGCGGATCGCGCGGCGCAACCGCACGTTTTGCGGCTGCAATGATGAGAAGATCCCCATGTCGATCGTTTCGAGCGCGCCCGCCAGCACGGGAATGCGATCGAGCGCGAGCGTCACATCGACCTCGGAGGCCCGCACCATCTCGATGAGATGCCCCAGGAGACCAAAGCCGGTCACGTCGGTTGCCGCGTGCGCTGCGTGCTCGCGCACGATCTCGGCGGCACGCCGGCTGGATTGCAGCATGTGGGCGATAGCCCCCATCACCCAGCGCGCCCGCGCCTTCCCGCGCATGTCCGCGGCCAGCAGCGTGCCGGTGCCGAGTGCCTTGGTCAGGACGAGGACATTGCCGGAATGGGCCCCGCTCTTGCACATGGCGGCGGCGCGGGGAACGAGGCCGTTAACCGCAAATCCGAGAGCAAGCTCCGCACCCTCGCTGGTATGCCCACCGACCAGCGCGCAATCCGCCGTGCGCAGCACCACATTGGCGCCAAGGAGCATGGCGGAAAGGTCCGCCTCTACTTTCGTTTCGAGGCCGAACGGTACGGTGGCGATTGCGAGCGCGGATTGCGGCTCCCCGCCCATGGCATAGATGTCGCCGAGCGCGTGGTTGGCAGCGATCTGACCGAACAGGAACGGGTCATCCACCATCGCGCGAAAATAATCGACCGTCTGCACCGAGAGCTTCTCGCCTCCAGTATCGACGAGAGCCGCGTCGTCTGGCGCGTCGAGACCGGCAATGACGTCGTTGCGAGGCGCCGGATCAATCATCGCCAGCGCACGTGACAGCACCGTGGCTCCGATTTTGGCCCCGCAGCCCCCGCAACGCATGGCCAGCGCCGAGATCTCCTTCAGCGCCGCGGCATCGGCGAGCTTGATGTTTGCAGCCCCGTCCCCCGCCGGGGCCTGTGCGGGGGGCATTTCCGGCAGCTGATTGAAACGCCGCATGAAGCGCCGATCGATCCGATCCTTCCAGCGCCAGACCCACCTGCCCTTAAACACCAGCCCGTTGCGGCTGCCGACGGCATAGGCATCGCCTGTCGAGACCAGGTACATCGCCTCGCGCTGCGGCCGGAACGGCCGCAGCGGTCGGCCCGTCAGACTGCGGCGGATGTTTTCGGCCAGAACCGGACCTGCTCGCACCGCATAGACGCCGGATTTCGGCAGATCTCGCGTCGGAAAGGAAATCACATCGCCCGCTGCGAACACGTCATTGCGACCTTCCGCCAGGAGCGTTGTGGCGACTTGGATGAAACCCTGCGGGTCGAGCCGCAACCCGCTTTCGGCCAACCAGGCGGCCGGCTTCGCCTGCGTGGTCCAGAGGACCTCGTCGGCATCGACATTGCGCCCATCCGCGAGCACCAGCCGCCCGGCCTCGACTTGTGCTACCGGCGCGCCCGCGACGACGGCGATGCCCCGTGCCTTGAGGATCTCGTCAAACGCGCCGCGAAACGCCGGCGGGAACGTCGGCAGGATCTCTGGTCCGGCGCTAACGAGCACAAATCGCAGATCCTTTTGCTGGAGCTCTGCCTCCCCGGCTTCACGGCGCAAACGGTGCGCGACCGAAAGCATGAGCTCGACGCCGCCCGCTCCCCCACCAACGACCGCGATGCACGAGCCCGTCTTGCGCGCAAGCACGCGCTCTCGCATCGCCATGAACCGAGCAAGGAAGCTGTCGATCGGCTTGACTGCGATGGCTTGCTCAGTCGCACCGCGGACTGCCACGGTGTTGGGCGTTGAGCCGATGTCGATCGAGACGAGATCATAAGAGACAGGGGGATGGGTGCGGCAGATGACGCGGCGGCCCGCAAGATCAAGTCCGGTCGCTTCATCCTGATAGAGCCGCGCACCGGCAAATCGTGCGAGTGGAGCGGTATCGATGTGCGCATCGTCGAATTGATAGTGGCCGGCGATAAGCCCGGGCAGCATCCCCGAATAGGGGCTGTGCACCTCACGCGTGATCAGCGTGAAACGCACTCCGGGAAGCGGCGTCATTGCGAACATCCGCAGCACGGCGACGTGCGCATGGCCGGCGCCGACCAACACCACGTCTTTCACAACGGGCTGTTTCAGCGCATGCATGTCACGGGATCTTCATCACCCCAGCTTCACGGCGCGCAGGTACGGAACGAGGCGATCACGTCGGTGCGCTCGGGCGTGAAGAAATTGCGATAGCCGGGACGGGCAATCCTGGGGCTGGTAGCGAAGCTTCCTCCACGCAGCACCTTGCGGCTGTTGAACCAGGGCTGAGAGTAATCTTCGTAGGGGTCCGCGGCGAAGCCCGGGAAGGGCACGAAATCCGATGCGGTCCACTCCCACGCATTTCCGACCATCTGCCGGCATCCAAACGCGCTGTCGCCGGCAGCACACGCGCCGACATCGACCGGCCGTGCGAAAGCAAAATCGAGGTTGGCTTCTGCCGCAGTCGGCGGCTCCTCCCCCCAGGGCCAGCGCCGCTTGCGATCGGCGAGTGCCGAACCGGGACCGCTCGGTTGCCCCAGCGCGGCCGCCTCCCATTCCGCCTCGGTCGGCAGCCGACGCTTTGCCCAGCAGCACCAGGCTTGCGCCTCATACCAGTTGACGAACGTCACTGGCGCATGCGGCGCGAGAGGCTCTGGCTCATTGTGGCGTCGCCAAAACCAGCACTCCTCCTCTTTCTCCAGCCAATAGACCGGTCGCTGCGCATGGCTGCGTTCGCGCCAGACCCATCCCTCAGCGCTCCAGAATTCTCGGCGACGATAACCGCCCTCTTCCACAAACGCAGCGAACTCGGCGTTTGTCACCGGCGCTTTGGCAATACGAAAGGGTGCAAGGGCGATCTCGTGTGCCCATTTCTCGTTGTCGAAGATGAAACCGTCATCAGAATTTGAGCCGAAATGCCAAGTTCCACCGGGTATGTCCACGTCACCCGGCCAGTCGCCCGCGCTCTGCGACGAACGCCAGCCGAGATCGTTCGGAGGTGGGTACGCGAGCGTCTGGCGGGTATAGGCCAGCGCCTCGACATGCATATCCTCGTGCCGGATCGACAGCTCGTAGAAATATCGAGCAGGCAAATCGACCGCGCCGCCGAGCCGATCCAGCTGTTTTTGCAGAACGTCCTCCATGTAGCGCAGCACCCCTGCCCGCTCCGGCAGATCGAGCTCCCAGCGGGAGTCGTGGGCGACCGCGCTGGAATTCCACAGCCGATCGGCGCGGTCCAGAAGCGGCTGTTCCCCATGCGCATGGCGCAGGGTCCAGTACTCGTGAAACCAGCCTACGTGCCCCACTTCCCACAGCACGGGATTGACGATCGGCAGCATCGGTCCCATCAACTGTACAGTCGATAGATCTTGCGTGAGACGAAGGGTGCGCGCGCGTGCTGCGCACAGTTGCGCGGCGAGCTCCGCTTCGCTCGCGCCACTCGTCGGTCGGTGAACGAGCCTCTGGTTCATGCGCATCGTCATTATCACACCGGCGCGTTCATCGTCACGATCCGGCAACGCCACCACCGCGTTGCGGTGGAGGCGCATCCTGCGCGAGCTTGGCCATAGTGTCCGGGTTGCCGGCGCATACGACGGAAGGCCGGCGGATCTGATGGTCGCGCTGCACGCTTGGCGCAGCGCCGACAGCATCCGGCGCTTTCGTGCGCTCTATCCCGACCGGCCGCTGATCGTGGCGCTGAGCGGCACCGATATCTATGAGTACATCGCCAGCGATCCCGCCCCCGTCCTGCATTCGCTTGCCTGTGCCGACAGGCTCGTTGCGTTGCAGGAGCTGGTACGCACAAAGGTACCGGCTCGCTTTCGACACAAGCTGCGGGTCGTGCACCAGTCGGCTCTCCCGATCCGCGCCGGCGGCAAGAACGTGCGGAGCTTCGAGGTCGCCGTGATCGGGCACTTGCGCCACGTCAAGGATCCCATGCGCGCGGCACTTGCCGTCCGCCGGCTGCCGGCAAGCTCGCGCGTGCGCATCGTGCATTACGGCGCCGCCGAGACGCCGCGCTGGGCCGCACTGGCGAAGGCCGAGATGAGGCGCAACCCGCGCTATGTCTGGCACGGCGATCGGCCCCGCGCCGATGTCGGCCGCCTGCTCGGCCGTGCGCGGGTGATGGTGCTTTCATCGCGCAGCGAGGGTGGCGCCAACGTCATCTCGGAGGCGATCGCGGCGAATGTGCCCATCCTCGCTTCGCGCATCGATGGGTCGGAGGGGCTGCTCGGCCGCGACTATCCGGGCTATTTCCCGGTGGGCGACACCGCGGCACTGGCCCGGCTGCTTCGCCGCGCCGAGACCGATCCTCGCTACCTCTCGCGACTGCAGCGCGCAATCGTCCGGCTGGCCCCCCTCTTCAACCCCGCCCGCGAAAAAGCGAAATGGAAGCAGCTCATTCGGGAATTAAGCTAGGAGCTGCTCCAGTGACACGGCACAACCCCGGCATGGCCAGCCGGTTCCCCCGCATTGCCCCGCTATCCGCCTGCGGGTCATTGCGCGATCCGTCGCTGCGGCTCGATAGGCGGCTCGACTACCTCGGTAGGGGCGATCGACGGGATCTCCGGGATTGGCGGTGGGGGAGTGCCGCGCAGGAACAGATAGAGCTCGCGACTTCCGAGTACGACCAGAGCGAGCCCGAAGGGAACGATGTAATAGAGCAGTCGGAAGAGCAGCAGCCCTGCGAGCAGGTCCTCCTTGTCGAATTGCCAGAGCGCGACCAGCATCGCCGCGTCGAAAACGCCGATCCCCCCGGGGGCATGGCTGGCAAAGCCGAGAAGCGTAGCTGCAACGAAGATCACCGCCAGCGTGATGAAATTGATGTTGGGCTCCTCCGGTACCAGCATGTACATCGCCAGCGCGCAGAAGCCGAGATCGACGATTCCGATGCCGATCTGCAGCATCGTCAGCGGTCCACCGGGCAGAGCGACACTCCATCCCTTGCGGCCGACGATGCGCGGCCGCTGCCACACCCAATGCACGTAGAAGGCGAGCAGGCCCAGAATCGCCAGCGCCCCGGTGCGGTTGAGCCACGACGGCAACTGATCGATAGCGCCTGCGGCAAGCGGCGCATAGAGCGTGCCGAGGCCGAGCACGGTGGCATTGCCTAGCCAGAAGGTCAGTCCGGCGATGAAGCAGAGCTTGGCGACGTCCGCGGCGCCCAAGCCCCAGACAGAATAGATGCGGTAGCGCACGGCGCCGCCGGTGAACACGCTTGCCCCCACATTGTGACCGACCGCATAGCTGCTGAATCCGGCGAGCGCGGCCGCCCAATAGGGCACATCGCCTCGGCCGATCGTGCGCAGCGCAAATAGATCGTAGAAGGTCAGGGTAAGGTAGCCGCCTGCTACAAATACCGCGGCGAGCGCAAAGTCCCGCCAGTCCGTGCTCGCGAGCGCATCCAGGACTTCGCCGACATCGATGGTGCGCAGGATCCGGTAGAGCACCGCCCCTGCGACCGCGAGGATGATGGCGCTGAGCGTAATGCCGATCCGGTTCCAACCGACGCGCGTGTCGCAGTAGACCGCGATCCGATGCAGGGCTTCGATTACCCTGTGCTCGCGGTCTGTAGGCTGCATGGCCGATCGGTCTTGGAATGGGGGCTTGTGTCAGGGGAAAGGGCTACACCGGTAGCAAAAGTCCCGGATGTGCGCGAGGGCCGCCCCTGCGGCGTTCGGCCCGCCGGTGCGGACCCCGGCTCGGCCCTTCCGAGGCTCCCGTCCAGCAAGGGGCTGCCCGCGCGCATGGAGACATTGCGGTCGCCTGTGAATCGGATCAACGATGGCAGGCTTGCGCTAAATATTGCGCACACCATGGCAGCTGGCGCTGCGATCCACCCCTCGCTCAGGAGCAGACAAGTGAACCACTTCCCGCACCCGATCTCACGCCGCACATTGCTCGAGGGGGCAGGGCTTGGCGCTGGCTTCGCATTGGCGGGAAGCTCTGGGGCAAGCGCGCACGGGGAAACGATGGACCTCAGCTCCGCCGGCGATGGCCCGATTTGGAGCGGCGAGTATTGGGCCAGCAAGGACGGGGTGAAGCTCAATCTCTGGCGCAAGCGCGCCATCCCACCGCAACCGGGCGCCTCGGCGCTGCCGGTCCTGTTTCTCGTGCACGGCTCCTCCAATTCCGCGCGCACCAGTTATGATCTCAGTGTCCCCGGGAAAGGCGAGTATTCGCTGATGAACGTGTTTGCCCGGTACGGCTATGACGTGTGGACCATGGACCACGACGGCTATGGTCACTCGGAGAGCTCCGGGAACAACTCCGATATCGCAAGCAGCGTCGCCGATCTCAAGGCGGCGTTTCCGCTAGTGGCGAGGGAGACCGGTCGCTCGAAGTTGCATTTCTTCGGGACCTCCTCTGGCGCGATCCGCGCGGCGGCGTTCGCCCAGGCACAGCCCGAAGCTGTCGAGCGACTGATGCTCGTCGCCTTCACCTACAAGGGCACCGGCGCGCCCACGCTCCGCGACCGCGCGAAGCAATCGGAGCTCTATCGCACCCATAATCGGCGGACCCGCGATCGCGCCATGATCCGCTCCATCTTTACCCGCGACGGTCTCGCCTCGAGCTACGACCCGGCGGTGGCCGATGCAATGGCGGAGGAAGAGCTCAAGTTCGGCGATCAGGTACCGACCGGGACGTATCTCGATATGACCGCCAATCTGCCCCTGGTGGATCCGACGAGGATCCTCTGCCCCGTCGCAATGATGCGAGGCGATCACGATGGCATTGCAACCCCTGAGGATCTGTTCGAGTTCTATCGTGCGCTCCCGAACGGCGACCGCGTGCTCATCACGCTGCCGAGCACCGCACACAGCGCCGTCTTCGCCAATAATCGCCATCTCCTGTGGTATGCGACCCGCTCGTTTCTCGCTGCCCCGGGACCGGCAGCGACATGAATCATACGCCGAGCGCGCGTCCCGGAGCGCCGGTTGCATTGCGATATGGCTGAAGCTGCCGAGCGCGTTCCGGCAATACGCATCGATGCTGCAAAAACCGCATTACTTTCGGCGCACTTTTACCATTTGTGAGGGATCGCCGGCCGCCTGGGAGGCTCTGTGCGAGAGAGCCGTGCAACCCTGCGCGGTCGTTCTCAATGTGGTTTGTTTGTGAGGAGGTTTGCATACTCCGGCCTGCGCTGGCTATGCCGGGGACTAACGCTGGGGACTTTCGCAGTGCCACAATTTCGTTAACTTGCTCGGTCAACTCGCCCCCCACTTCGTCAAATAGGTCCTGAGGGTTCCTGCCCATGAGCGAATCACTTTCCATGATCGCCCAACTCGATCGCCTCTGCCAGCAAATCGCAACTGCAATTCAAGGCTCGGAGATGCAGATTTATGCGACGCTTGCTGTCATCGTGGTTACAAGCTTCCTCGTGTTCCCGCCTAAAGACGATTCCGATCAAATCTGAATACATCAGCTCAAAGGCCGCTGTCGGGGAACCACTCCGCGATCTCCGCGTTGAGCTTCGGGTGATTATGGAGAACTGACTATGCTAGGCCTGGTCGTAACGCTGCTGGTGATAGCAATCATTGCAGGCGTGCTCGGATTCGGCGGAATAGCCGGGGCTGCTGTAGGCATTGCGAAAATCGTTTTCGTCGTTTTCCTTGTTCTATTCCTGCTTTCACTTCTCTTCGGCGGCCTTCGCGGCGGCTTTGGCTGGCGGTGGTAGCTCGCCAGCCGCCAGCTTGCCCCCGCGCACCGCTCGCGCACTCGATGCGGGCAAGCTGGTGTGCATCGGGAGACCTTACATCGTTGGCTTGGTAACAAGTCACGATGAGTGCCGATCGCAGGCCGGATGACACGCGGCCGCTCGGCTCGGGCATGGTCTGCATCCCCCGCTGTCGTCCTGCCGGCGCTCACATGCCGCCGGATTGGGAGCGGCACGTCAACCGGCGCGTATAGCGAGGCTGCCCCAACGCGTTGGCGCCGGCTCAGCCTTTGCAGGTACCAGGACCGCCTACCACGTCGGTTCAACCCGGGCGGGCGGAAAAAATGAACCGACCGCGGCGCCGTATGGCATCCCTGCCTGCCTGGGAAGCGATTTGGAACTTGTCGCGACCACACTCGCCCAAGCGCAGAAGGTCATGGCCAAGGCCAAACCTACCGCAGCAATGCCAAAACTGATGTGTTTGCGCATCTGATACGAGACCCTCTCACGAGTCTGGGCATCCAGCCCCATGAACGAAGGGTAGGACGATTATGAAATTGAGAATGTGATGCGCATCACAGAAACGCTACAGATTCGAAGGCTCGATGATTCAGGATCGGACCAGGGCAAGGGCAGAGGGAAGGCGCTCGGGAGGACAAGGTATCAAAGGGGCAAGAGGTTGTTTCCGCTTGCTAGCCGCCGGACGGGTGCTCCGTGGGTAATTTGAATATAGCTCTCGGTTTCCACCAAGCTCGCAGTTAGCATTCTCGAATCCACTTTCATGGGCGGTACGAAGAATCTCCGAGAGCGCCGCGATCTCGACCTCCATTCCTACAACGCGGCAGCTGGACGACTCATGTGGACGTTCCGAGCCGTTCTTTAATGGCGGCTTCCAGGCCTGCTCTGAGCAAATGCCGCACAACGGTGTCTCCAGCCTTCGAATTGAAGTGGACCATGTCGTAATAGATTTCGTGAAGGCCAATCATCGAAATCTCAAGATCGAAAAGCCTGAGACCTCTCTGGAGCGCAAACTTTCGTGTGCATGCATTGAAAAGCCTTCGTGACGCTACTTCCTTGTCGAAGGCACTGCGATCCATGAAGGTTTTGGTCACATAATCACCTTGGAAAACTTGACGATGCGGTATTGTTGCATACCAAACCGGAATCTCGAAAAGAGAGCTCGCTAGCTGAAACATAGTCAGAAGTTTCTCGCGATCCGCATATACCGGGTCTGCAAGCAGATCCTCGTCCGGCGTTATATTTTGTTTGTCAAAATTTACGATAGGTTCGAGCCAGCAGTCGCTCGTCCAAAAGCTTGCTTTCTTCATCGCGACTTGTGTATCGACAAAGCCGGAGATTAGGACCACCGCAATGGGTCGCAGGGGAATAATTTTATTTATAAATGTATTGTACAGGTGGAGCGAGGTGGCGCCGCTGTACCCGCCATTGAGGACTCGCACAGAAATGCCCAGCGTTTCTACAATCTGAGCCTCGAGCTTCGAGCAGAATCTCGCATCCTCATCCAAGAACATTCCTTCGACGGTACTATCTCCAAGTACGATCAAGCTCTTTGTCGAGTTGACCGGTTCTGGTCCGGAAAGAATGAAACCGTTCTCATCCGTTCTCAGCAGATATTGCCTTCTTTCCAAGGAAGAATCGGCACTGTACCAGTCTGGTGGCGTGTATCGAGTGATCCTTGACGGAGCAAACTCTTGCAAACGGATTGCGCGGGGCATCTAAACCTCACGAATTGCACGTTGGCGCCCACAGCATCGCCCGGGGGTCGCCGCGACCCGCTGTCTGCGACGAGCCGGCTGGACGACCAGGTCCTGGCGGAGAGCCTGTCAGGCAGCAAGGCTGGAGCTCCGATCCCTGGCTAGGTCTACCGAGGTCTAGCAGGACTTGACAGACAGGCCTCTGACGTTACGGCGGGCGCTCGTATCCGATCGTGTCTCTTGATGGAATGGCCAGACTTCACTGCTACCCCGGGCTGCCAATGCGACTATCTTGTCGCTGCCCTCGTCTCTTTACACAAGAACACCGACCATAACACATCACGACCGAGCATTATTGAACATCCAATACGTGACCACTGCCAAGAGAGTCACGATCGCGAGCCCAACGCTGATCGCTTTTCGCCTCGGATACCGCTTAAGGCCCACCACTTCCGTAGTGGTCCTCATAGATTGCGAACCGTCCGCTTGTGCGGACGTCGGAAGTGGACCACGCCAAATTGCAACCGCTACGGCCACTTGCTCCATATGGCTAATCGAGAGAACACAGGAGGGAAACGACGGACGCCCCGCATCGTCATGCAAAATTTCAATTCCTTTCAGTCCTTCGGATGGAGCCTGCACCGCACCTGATTTGATGATTGCTTCCTTCGCCACCCATAGTCCCGTTAGTGACATACGTGTCGACGACTGAAGAATACAATATGCAATCTCCGCAGGAGAGAAATTGTCCTTGTAGAATTCATGTGTCCGATAATCACTTGCCTCCGGAAGGGATTTAGACTCCTCGATATCAATTCCGACGCCCAGAACAGCGCCTCCAACGCCTCGGCCAGCAAGCACCGCAACGGACGACTCTTTTGGCGCGTCCGGGATCGACTTTCCCTTTCGAGAGCTGAACAAGCTTTCGATTGTAAAAGGCGCGCCACTTAGCTCTGTCGATTCAATTTGCACACCTTCCTTGCGCAGCCAAGCCAAAAACGCCGCCGCGTGAACTGAGCTCAGCTTGACGGTTTGATCGCTCGCCACCGGCGTACCGCTTAGCCGCGCCAGGTAAGCTGTTGCCTTCTCCTCGATCATCTCAACGACCGCCCAAGCACGCCAAACAACAATAAACCTCGTTGCCTTCAGCATTCAGAACTTTGATTAATCCTCTATTTTTCAATGAGTGCACCTCCTCCGCGAGCGATTTCTCGCAAAAGCAACATCGAGTATTCGATGCGCGTATCCCTGTATCGAAGCTCTGTAGGCGGCTGCGCAGCTCACCCAGAAATAGAGCAACCTCGCGGCCCTCAGTAACGCGGTGGTCAAAGCCGACATAAAGCCTGAACCCCCCGTGTAGGTCACGGGTAACACCTATGATGCAACTCTGTTTCTCGGGCAGCAATGGAAAGATGAAATCGAGAGGCTCTGCCGACAGGTCGGTCACTGTGAATGTCGCCCGCGACATCTCGCTGTCGGTCAACGCATGCTCCACGTATTTCGATACTGCGTTCGAGATTTCTGAACGAACATCAGGGAGCTCGAGCCGCATTGCATTTTCAATACCATAGACGACGAGCCGTCCACCTTCGTCGATGGCTAGACCCGCAACCACGGATTCATGCCTCTTAACGAAACCATCTGAGAAATATGAGTTCAGGTTCCGATACCGAGCCATGAGCCGCGACGACTCATAGATCACGAGATCGGTTATTCGATTCTCGAAAATGTCGCCGGTTTTGCGCTGAACGGAAATCTTGCCAAGACTTACCCCAACCACCGATAGCATGCTGGCTCCCGCACCCGCATACAGGGATCGGGTTTCAGCCTGCTTGTGCATCGATAAACGTTTCCGCCGACCGGTTTCGAGCGGCTGCGCGGTCGTCTCCGGTCCGAAAATATTCGATGACGAGGCACCACCAAGACGCTCCCGCAGATCATCCGCTGTCACCCATTCCATCGGAAATGAAGCGGGATCGATGCCGGTTCCCGACATGAGGTCGCGCGCCGCTCGTGAAAATTTCGGAGGCCGATCCGGAGGGCGGGGAGGATATGAGCCTCGTTTGCTTGGCACGACCACCGTCGCGTGCGGTGCGTTTGGTGCAGTGGCCAGATCCGATGGAAAACGATTTGGGGGTGAGCTCGACGGAATACGTGGGTCAGGTGGCGTCGTGGAGGTAATCTCGTCGGGAGATACGATGGCGGCGATTGAAACACCAAAATCGATTTCGTCTCCCACGTTCAGCACATGCAGAAGTATGCCAGTAGCCGGCGCGATAACCTCCTGAGTTGCCTTCGAGTTCTCTATATCAAAAAGGTGCTGACCTTCCTGTACCACTATGAAGGGATCCTCGTATATTTTTACGACGACGGCAAATTCGTCGTTCGCCGTCTCACGTTGTAGGCAGACGTCCACGCGGCTCACGTCAAACCCGCTTTCAACGAGGCGATGACCTTGCATATGTCACTCAGGTTGGGCAGCGTGCTGTCTTCAAGAGCAGGCGCCGAGGGTATCGGCAGAGGACGCCCCCCCAGACGTGCCGCGCGGAAGCCGGGCCCGATGCATTCCATAAGCTGCGCCAGAAGCTCCGCTCCAACGCTTCCGAACAACGCACCCTCCTCGATACAAACGACTTTTTGTGTCCCACGCACGCTTTGTGCAACTGCAGCCAAATCGAACGGGTGAAGAGAGGTCAACGCAATGAGCTCAGGCACCATATCCGTTTCAAAAAAAATCTCCGCCAGGCGGTCAGCCACGTAGCGCGCCAGGCCACCGAAGCTCACCAGCGTCACATTTGGTACGGCGTGCTCTGGTCGAACCCTGACCGTCGGGAAGCGGCCATGACGGAGCTCGACGAGAAATCCCTCTGGAGGAGAGAACGTCTTGACCGCATAATCAACCTTGTTTTCGAGCAGGATGACCGGCCCGGGCACTTCTACAAGGCCTGCGAGTTGACGGTCGACATCAACAAGAGAATTAAGGCTGATGGTGCGACAGTTATCAATGCCGATAAGGAAGCGCTCTAGCGATTGGGAATGCGTCGGGCCATAGCCACGACGCCCGCCCATCGGTGCACGAATGATCACCGAGCAGGAAACGCTTCCATGATACATATGATGGAACTTCGAGGCGTTGTTGACGATCTGGTCGAACGCGTACGTGATGAAATCACCGAACATGATTTCTACGACGCTTCGCCGGCCGCACAAGGCAAGCCCGATCCCAACCCCTGTAATAGCGGCTTCGCTGATCGGCGTTGTCAAAGCCCGCTCGGGAAATGCGGTTGTCAGCCCCTTCGCCACTTTGAACGCGCCGCCATAAGGGTCCTCTATATCTTCGCCGATAAAAAAGCAGTGTGGATCGTTCTCCAAGAGCGTTCTATAGAAATCATTGAGTTGCTGCACCACTCTTGCGCCATCCGAGCTCTTAATGACCTCAAAGAAAGTGGGGTCCGCGTCGTCGGACCCCGACACTGCCAACTGATCATTGAAATAAACACTCGGCGCCAAACTTGGTTTGGCGAATGCCGACTCAGCATAGGCAGATGCCTCTGCGAGGATCGTGTCGTAGAACTCCCTGTAATGGCTGTACTCGGCAACCGCAATTGTCAGGGGATCATGGGCGCGAAACCAGTCGACCTCAGCCTTCTCTCGCAGGTCATCGCCTTTCGAATGCGGATTGAGCCGATAAGTGGTGATGTTGATAAAACCCGGGGTTGACGTCTCTCTCGATCTTGATACTGCTTTTCCAATGACCTCGTCCAAGCTCGACAAGCTCCAAGTGTCTGCATGGAATACTTCAATTCCAAAGGCTCTGGCGCGCTCCGCGATCGAGCCAGCGACGGCCTTTGGCTGCGCTGTCGATTGACTGTAAAAATTATTTTCACAGATGATCAAGTGCGGGAGGCCCCAAAGGCTGTCCAAATTGAGAGTCTCATAAACAACCCCTTCACCGAGGGTTCCTTCACCGATGAAAGAGCAGACGACGTGTTTGCCACCCTTGCGCTTGCGGTCGAGCGCAACGCCCGCGGCAACGGGCAGAAGCCCCGCCTGCGGTCCATTCGATAGAAAATTCTCCGCCCATAAATGTTGACTACTGCCGATTCCGGCACAAACGCCATCGTGATTGCCGATGATCTCGTCAATAAGGCCTTGCCATTTACCGGACGCCGCAATGAAATGACCATGACAACGGTGACTGGAAGTCACAAAGTCTCCGGTGCGCAAATGCTTCCCGACTACGACGCCGGTAAACTCCTGACCGATGCAGGTATGAATCGTGCCATGGAGTCGGCCTTTACCGAACAGATCGTACAGGGTCGACTCGATAGCTCGTATCCGCAGCGCAATCTTAACTTCCGCCACGTTTCGCTGGTTTGAAAGATAATCTCTCATCTTAGCTGAAGAGCGCTGTGCAGTCTCATAAGCGTCTTCAATCGAGGATGCTGGACGCTCCAGCGGTACTGTCTTATCTCTCGCGAACGAAGCGGGCGCTGTCATGGATCACGCAAGCAGTCTTCGCCTTTTGGATAGGAGGGCTGATTGTAACGCTGCGCCTCGGCAATTCAAGTCCGCTTCCACGACCATTCATTTGTAACGGTCTGAACTTTTGAGCTGGATCGTTACCTTTTGTTCCATCAGCTGCGCCGCGGCAATGGTATTTCTCTGTAGCGACGTTGACCCCTACGAAAAACTGTTTGAATGGCAAAAGGCGGCTGTCACAGCTTTCTTAAAGCCGCCATGCAATGAAATATAGAGTACGGGATGATGACGTTTATATTTTTCGTCGAATGTCTGGGATTATATCGGGTGCGAGTGGGAAGAGACTCGTTGCTTCGTTGGCACTGTTGGTCAACCTCATCGAGCTCACCGACATCGACCATCCAGGTTTTCCGCTGGCGCTGGAGCTGATCAACAAGACAAACCAGTTAATGCTACTGCGGGCTTAGTAGAAACCGAGCTCAATCTTCTGTGCCGGGATCTCCATGCGCGGTACGGCTTCAGCCGAGACGAAGATCAATGGGCCCGAGGCGCTCGTTCCGATTCTTCCAAAGCCAGACCATATCCGCATTACCGGCGGATTGAGGCCCGATCCGATCGGCGGCTGGCCGCCGGCTGGACCGGTCTCTGGTAATAAGCCCCAGCGCTCCCCGGAGCCAGTATGAGTGTCCGGGCGGGCACTGGAAGACACTAGGAGGACTACTATTAGTGTGCTAATTCGACAGTGGGGGGACGGCTTGGCGGAGGCGGTGTTGCGGGCCGGCTGTCTTGAGTCTCTGCGTGTTGGCGTTATCTGCAGAGATTGCTGGGGCGTTTTGGCCGCGAACAAGCCAGCACGTAAAATAAACTTTTTGCAGAGCTTGAAAGGCTATGCGCTGCAGCGGGCCTTGACACTCCGAAGCTCTGTCAATGCGCTTTGAAGAAAGCACAGGGGCGACTGAGCCGAGTGCGAGCTCCGCCGGCGCCAAAGCCATGGACATCGGGGGCACGGTGCGAGACGCGCCCCCCGATTGCACGCTTCGGCGTGTTCTTCCGCTATTAAGGGCGGTCGGCATAACCCGCGTGGCCAATATAACCGGGCTTGATCAAGTTGGAGTCCCAACGTGGATGATCGTCAGACCTCTCTCCCGCTCGCTCACGGTGTCGCAAGGGAAAGCGGTCACACATGAATTGGCAAAAATTTCCGGCATCATGGAAAGTATCGAATTGTATCACGCGGAGCATTTCACCCCTCCGGGAGAGTGGGCACCGGTATCGCAGTTCACCAGGACAGACGACTACGTGGATCCCGCGTTCTTGGCCGTGCGGTCCGATGCAACTCTCGACTTGCAGAGCGAGATTTACTGGGTTCAGGGCCGCGACCTCGTTTCCGGCCGAGCACAGTGGATCCCCCATGAGCTCTTCGATGCCGATTGTACGAAGCAGAGCACAAAGCCGTTTTTTTGTCAGTCCTCGAATGGGCTGTCTTCAGGAAACAGCGTCGAGGAAAGCATTCTGCACGGCTTATGCGAGGTTATCGAGCGCGACCAGGTCTCATTTTGGCTCGCGACAGCTCAACATACCAGACGGCTCGCGAATACACTCGTTTCCCTGGATACAGTAGATCATCCGATCTGCCTTTCGTTGATCGACAAATGTCGGAAGGCGGGCCTCGACGTTTTCATCTGGTATGCGACTACTAACATAAACCTACCGGTATTTACCTGCACAGTAGCCGACCGAGTTGGACGCACATTTTATCCAATACGCACAAACGGACACGGATGCCACCCTCTCAAGGCTATTGCGTTGAGCCGTGCAATTACGGAGGCCCTTCAAAGTCGGCTTACCCATATTGCGGGTACCCGCGACGATATGTTTTGGGAGGATTATCTGCGCGGAGAGTTTTTATGCAATCTGGACGCCAACAAGTCATGGCTCGATAAACTGCGGTCGAGCGAGGGTGCGATCGACTATGAAGCGTTACCTGGGTTGGACAAATGCACGACGATCCGCGATTTGCTGGAGCATGTAAAAGGCAAATTGATCGAAGTCCAATGCGATACCATTATTCTTGTCGATCTCCGCCAGGAGTCATTGGGGATACCCGTGACTTATGTATGCGTTCCCAAGTTGGAGCAGAAAATCGTTGGACCATACTATAAGCCAGGACCGCGAATGTCGGAATATCTGAAGAGGCTTAAGCAGTGTTGAAGACATGTCTGTTCATCGGCCCCACCGGATCGAGCTCCGAATTACACGACTTGGTTGACAGCTATCCGCCCGCCTGTCTGGGCTCGGTGTTCAGGGCGGTTGAAAAGGGATATCGTCAGATTGGGATTGTCGACGCATATTTTGGCCACGTCGCCACCGTTTGGCACAAGGAAATACTGTTTGCTCTTTCGCGGCGAGCACTCGTCTGGGGAGCCGCGAGTGCCGGGGCATTGCGTGCTGCCGAGCTTGAACGCTTCGGAATGATGGGCTGCGGCATCGTGTTCCGGCTTTTTCGAAGGGGGATCCTGGAGGACGACGATGAAGTTTGCGTCATACACGCACCGCGGGAGCTCCGATACGAGCCGCTGTCATTCGCCATGGTGAACATACGATACACGCTGAAAATATTGCGGCGGCGGGGCACCCTTTGCCGCGAGGAGGAGAGGATATTGTGTGATCAGCTCAAGTCGCTGCATTTCAGCAGCCGCGATGAAACAAATTTGTACACGATCGCGCTGTCTAAATTCGGAAATGCAAGAGGTAGAAAAATTGCCGACGATTTCATGCTTTGTTACTTTGACGTCAAGGCGCGAGATGCAGAGCAGCTTGTACACGTTATGACCCGCGTTGAGTCGGGCAGTCCCTCGGGAGACTGGAAATTCCCCAGAACAGAATATTGGGTGCAACAATTCGAGAAGCAACTCTCGGACGTTCCTCCTTTGGGATTTGATGCTGAGCCAAGCTACACGACATCCCACAAGGATATCTCGGTCGGATGATCTGGGCGTTCGACACCGCCGCCCTCGGAGTGCCGCGAGAGTCGTCGTTGGGGCAAGTCGCAATGCTTCCGGGCTGCCGCAGCCTGGTGTGCTTTAGGCCGATGAGACCGGGCATCGCATGATGCACGCTCTGGGCGGAAATCAGATCCCGCCGCAGCCAGCAAAAAGATCGCTGCCGATGTGCCAACGACTACTGAGCCAGACGAGATAGCCTGGGACTCAGCGCCTCCTCACGGGCGACCACCGCGCGCTTTATCGCGCACTTATAAAGACTTATAAAGCCTCGGCGTCGGCGTACTTGCGTTTCGTACGCCGCGCCAAGGCTTTCAAGAGTAGGGCGTGCCGGTCCTCGAGCTTGAGCTACTCGGTTATCCTCACACCGGGCAGCCGCGTCTGGATGGCCTTTGTCGTGCCGCCGGCTATCTGCTTGAGATCTTCCTCGGTCAGCTCAATATCGGGCTGCTGGCCCTCCTGGGCACCACTTGCCGAAGCACCACTTCCCGACTTCTTTTTCAGGCCGATAGTCAATTGGGTCATCGCTACCTCCTCGTGTTGGGAGTTGATGTGCTGAAAATATCCGCTTATAAAAAAGTCAGCATAGCCTTGATTTCATCCCATGTCGAGGGGTGATTGCGGTGGTGATATTGAGTCCCCCGGGTGAAGACTTTGCCAAGCGACAACCGGCGGACACCGGCGCCCATGACGAGCCGCAGCGTGGGCTTGTTGCCGAGGCAATGCTTCCCGGCGCGCATTTCGTGCGCGGCTCCGGCTTGGCAATCGCGGCTGGCACCTGCTCGCAGGAGCAGCGCGCAGCGGCGGCCATACCGCTCGTGTTTCTCGGTCCTACGCTGAAGGCAGCAGAGGCCGCATCTTTGCTGACGGCTGAGTTTCGTCGCCCGGCGCGCCGCGGCGACATCTATCGTGGTCTGATCGACGGATACACGACCATTGTGCTTATCGACGGCGAGTTTCACGGCAGCCCATCGGTGTGGCAGCGCGAGATCGTCGACGCCATGACCGAGGGAGCAGTCGTCCATGGCGCCTCCAGCATGGGCGCCCTGCGGGCCGCGGAACTGCACACGCTCGGCATGGTCGGCCATGGGCGGATATTCGAGTGGTACCGCGACGGCGTCATCGACGGCGACGACGAGGTAGCGCTGACCTACGGTCCCGCCGATTTGGATTATCCGGCATTGTCAGAGCCCCTCGTGAATATCCGCGCCACGCTCGCGGCGGCAGTACCGGAGATTATCAGCGCGGAGGAGCACGATCAGCTCGTTGAATTTGTTAGACGTTTGTATTTCCCCGAGCGGTCTTTCGCGACGCTCCTCAAGGTCGGTCCCGCCACGGAATGGCCGGTCGCGCGTCGCAACGCTCTTTTGAGGTTTCTGGCAAAGCGGCGCATCGATCAGAAGCGTCTCGATGCCATCGCCGTCCTTACCGCAGTCGCATCCGGCGCGGCGAGCGAGCCGCGCGCGTGTCCAGTCCCCGCATCGCCCCCCCATTGGTTTCGACGTGAGCGGTTCGTTGCCGAGGGTTTTGCGCCCCACTTGGCGGCGCTCGACGCTACCGCGATCGCCAAGCGGGCCGGCATCGCCGGCGCTCAGTTGCAAGCGCTAAGCGATGATCTGTCGATGCTGTTTTTTGTCGGCGAATGGGCGCGCTCTCGAGGAATTGCCGCCACGGTTGATGATGTGGCACTCGAGCGCGCCCGATTTCCGGCCGCTGCCGGCCCGGCGCGCCGTATCGAGGCGGCGCTCGCAGACCGGGCTCTTGCCACCGCTGCGGTGCGTGCAATCGCGGAAGGGCGCGACATCGACCGCGAAACTGCTCGACGCGACATCGTCCGCCAATGGGCGAGTGAACATGGCATCGAGCATCCCGACCTTAGTGACGAGAGATTGGTTGACTGGGTGATCAAAGTGACGCCGGTCCATTTCGGCTATTTCTGGCATCTTTCGGTCATGCTGATTGAAGCGCTGGAGCTTGATGGACGCGCCGGCTCCCTGCGGTCGGAGCCGCTTTCGTGAGCCTTCGCCTGCCCGTCACCTACGCCGAAGGCACCCATCGAGTTGCAGCACCGCTGGATACCTTGGCGCGGATTGCGCCGATGCTCGCTGATTTTGGCATTACTCGTGCGGCGAACATTACCGGTCTCGATCGGCTCGGGATCCCGACCTGGTGTGCGATCCGGCCGATGGGCAAGCAGCTCCAGGTCACGAATGGCAAGGGAATAACGGACGCCGCCGCCAAGGTTGGCGCCCTGATGGAAGGCATCGAGCATTGGCATGCTGAAACCCCCGTCGGAGAGTTTCGCCGGGCGAGCGCGACCGAGCTGGAGCGGGAGGGCCAAGCCTTTGTGCCGCCTTCCGCCTTGCCCGATTTTTCCACTGAGGTGGACCACTATCTGACACCGCAGCGGGTGATCGACTGGGTCCGCGGCGAGCGGCTTGCACCGCGAATGCCGGTCTGGCTGCCGCTCTGCGCCGCCTACGCCGTCGAGCCGATGCTGGCCGACTACTCGACCAACGGCCTGGCGTCGGGTAACCACCCCGTAGAGGCCACGCTGCACGCGCTCTACGAGATCATCGAGCGCGACGCCATGGCTGGCCTGCTTCGCGGCGGGCTGAAACTGCCGCGCGGCGAATCGCGAGTGGTCGATCTCGATACCTTGCCCACAGGGCCGCTTACCGCCCTGCGGGACAGGCTTGCCGGGGCCGGGATCGCCGTGACCTTGGTGCGAGTCGCAAGCTCCGTGCCGATCAGCACATTCTGGGCAACCTTCATCGATCCTGCCAGCCCGTCTGCCTGCTCTTTTGCCAATATCGGCCATGGCACTCATCTCAACCCGACCGTCGCGGCAATCAGGGCGATTACCGAGGCAGCGCAGGCACGCCTGACGTTCATACACGGCTCACGCGAGGATCTTTCTCCTGAATCCTATGCATTCAGCGGCGTCCACGAGCGTCTTCGCCGCTTCTTCAACATCCAACGGGGCGATCTCGCGTGGAGCGCTATCGTCGACCGTTCGAGCGGGGATCTGGCGGACGACCTGCGCACCGTGCTGGATGCGCTGCAGGCTGCCGGCTGCGGGGAGATCTACCGGATCGATTTGACCAATCCCCGTTTCGGAATCCCGGTCGTCAAGATGTTTGTGCCGGGCATGGTGCACCGGCCTTTGCACTTTTAGCCTCCCGCGCTGCCTGTCGTCCCGAACAACTCGGTCCGGCCACCGCTATTCAAAAATCCATCCGCCACCGCCGGAACGAACGCCGGCTTCTCCTCGCTGTTGCCCGCCAGCTCTCCGCGCCGGGCCTGATGACGCCAGCCAAACAGCTGCGGGTCGCAAAGGAAGGCCAAAATTCGCAAAAAATGTGCTGGCGGTCACAGTAACACGGTCACGGGCGGGTCATACTGGCGTCGTTAACTCGCGAATGACGGGAGCACTGCTCATGACCAGCACAAGCAACACCACGAAGCAAACAGATCAACTGATCGCAGACCAACCCACCGCAGCAGGTGAATTGACGGACACTCAGCTTGAGATCGCTCGCGGCGGGCTCGGTAGCATGATCAGCGAAGTAATGAAGAGCTTCGGACGGGCGCTGCAATCTTCCGGCAGACCGTAAGGCCAAATCAACAGATAGACCTGCCTCGTACCTGCTAAGCGGGACGGGACAACAACGGTGGCAGCGGAATTTCGCTCTGCTGCTGCCCGCCAAGTGTTTCCAGCTCTGCCTCATTCGATTTCATCGGCAAACACTTGGCAGAACATTTCAAGAAGGGGGCTCAAGATTGGTACACCGGCGCGGAGGGTCGTGTATCAGGTATCGGCGTCGATGTCCTTCAAAACCCTCAACATCCGGTCGAAACGTTCCCCCGCGCTCGAGATTTGCCGCACTATCACCCCATCGATTTCGCCCTTCAGCTCTGCCGTGAGATAGTGTCCATGACTTAGCGCCTGCTCTTGCATTTCACGTAATCGGTCGGCGAGGACAATTGCCAGACCCTTGTAGAACCGAAATCCAAATCCAAGATCGGCCGCGAGCTTCTGCTGGAGCATATTTTTGCTCAGCGACAGGATCAGGGACTCCCCGTCTGCAACGACGGTCGCCGATGCCGGCGCCGAATCGACCAAGGACATCTCGCCCACGATTTCACCGGCCCCTCGTCGCGCAATCGCCCCAGCGTGCTTGGTGGAGACCACAAGCTCACCCTCCAGCACCAGGAAGACCGACTCGAGCGGCTTGCCGCGCTCGATAAGTGAGTCACCATCCTTCAGCCGTCGCCGAGCGCCGGCTCGAGCGATCCAGTGGATATCCAGGTCTGTGAGCAGACCGAAGATGTAGAGGAGCTTGTGCATGCACGGTGCGTGGCGACTTACAGCAGCGCGGGCGGCGCCAGCTCGGAAAACCTGACGCGACCGGCGCTTAAATCCGCGCATACCATGGACTCGATCGGCAGGAGCCCGTGCGCGGTCATGATATGTGTCAGGGCAAGCTTGGCAAGCGCAGGATTCATTTCGCAAGATTCATTCGCGGTTATTGGGCTTGACCTGTCAGAAGTCTCAAAACGCGTTGGAAACGTTCTCCGGCATTGGATACCGCGTCCAGTATTCCGGAATCGAGCTCATCTGCCAGAACCGGCGCCTCGTCCGCCATGCTGCTCTCACTCAGAGCCGGCGCCTGCATCGTTGCGCGCAATCGGTCTGCGAGAAAAATTGCCATGGCTCGGTAAAAACGGCAACCAAAGCCCACATTGGTCTCGAGCTTCTGCAGCAGGATCGCTTTGTTTATGAACAGCGCGAGACATCGTCCGCGGGCTGTGATTGTTGCCGACGGCAGCTCTGAATCGACCAACGACATCTCGCCTACGATCTCGCCGGCACCCAGTAGCGCTATCTGCCCCATTCCTTGCTTGGTTACCAGGAATTCGCCGTTGAGTAGAAGGATCACGGAATCGGCCCACTCCCCTTCCCTTATTACGACCTCACCGTCATCGAGTCGCCGCCGGGTTCCGATCCGAACGAGCGTCTCGACATCCGCATCGGTCAGCGCTCCGAAGATGTAAAGGACCTTCCGCATGGGCGGTCCTCACAGCAGCTGCCGCTGGACGAGGTCGGCAAATAGGCCGGAAGTCTCGCTCAACTCCGCGAACGTTCCGGTCTGCACGATCTTTCCTTCGACCAGGACGACAATGCGATCAGCCTCGCGCACGGTGCTCAGTCGATGCGCAATCACGACCCGGGTGACATTGAGCCGGCCCAGTGAATCGCTCACAATGGCCTGAGACTGGTTGTCCAGTGAGCTCGTCGCCTCATCGAACAACAGTATGCGTGGGCGGCGTGCAATCGCGCGGGCTATCATGAGCCGCTGCCGCTGGCCGCCCGAGATGGTGCTGACGCCCTCGGCGATCATGGTATGAATCCCCATCGGCATGGCATTGAGGTCGGCTTCCAGGCCGGCCAGCCGCGCAGCCTCCCATACCTGGTCAAGTGGGAGCGGAACGCCTGCACATATGTTCTCGTAGATGCTGCCTGAGGCGAGCTTGCCATTCTGGAGGACAACTCCCATCTGCCTGCGCAGGGCGCTGATGTCGAGTGTATCGATCGCCTTGCCGTCGAAAAAGATGGCGCCGGACTCCACCTTCTCGAAGCCTAACAGCAGCCGGAAAACAGTGGATTTCCCGCTCCCGGACGGACCCACCAAGGCCAGATATTCGCCGGCGGCGACACGCAAGGTAATGGTGTCGAGTACAGGCGGCCCGCCGGTGGCGTAGCGAAAGGTCACGCGAGAAAGCTCAAACGCTCCGGAAAGCTCCCCGCCCGATCGCCGATCATCGGAGAACTCGAGGTTGTTCTCGATCAGCGGACGAATGCGTGAAAGGTGGGGAATTGCGATCAGCGAGCTGCTGATTGCGGTTGCCCACTCTCCGACGGAAGCTATCGCCTGACCGAAAGCCGTGAAAAACGCGAGAAAGGCGCCGAGGTCGAGCGTGAGACTGCTGCCCAACGCCATTGCTGCCGCAAAAATGATGAGCGTGGCAATTATGGGAAAGGATGTTTCCACCACGCTGAGCGCGTTTGCAGCGCGCTGGGATGCGATGAAGTGCCGCTTCTGGGCGGCAAATTGCGTCGTCCATCCGGCAAGCGCTCGAATCGTCGCGGCAGCTACTCGCAACTTTCCGATCCCCGCGAGCAGCTGGAGAATGAAACCTTCCAGTTTGCCTTGCAGATTGAAATGCCGCGTCTCGTGATGGAGTCGCACCGCGCTGACAGCGACGATCAATGCTGCTCTGACAATCGTGAGTGCCGTTGCGATCAGCGCCAGCCTGGAATCGAAATAGAACATCGGAATAAAGCTGAACCAGCAGAACATGCCCGCCAGCAGGCTGCGGAGAGTTTGGCCGGTAAAGATGCGGCGTATTGCATCGATGCCGAGGGAGCGCGTGACGAGATCGCCGACCGTGTATTCCCGAAAGAAGGATGCCGGCAATCTGAGCAGCCGGTCGATTACCGCTGCCTGCAGCTTCCAGTCGAGGACACCTTCCAGCCGAAGCATGGCAACACCCTGCATCAGCTGCACCCCGGCCACCGCGATCGCGGTCACAGCGAGCGCAGCTGCGCAAAATGCAAGCTGGTCCAGCTCGGTGCGCGGGAGGACCGAGTTGACGAGCTCATAGACGATGAGAGGGGCTGCCAATGACAACAAGCCCAATAGAGCGGCACTCAGCGTGATCCTCGCCAGGTCGGCCGGGGCTGCGCGCACCGAGAAGGCGAGCAAATTCCACAGCGACAGCGGGCGGGCCGGCAAGGTCCGATAGAGCATCGCGGCTTCGGTGCTGAGCTCCGCCGCAATCTCCTCGTTTACGCTGCGAGTCATCCCCGATTTGGGCTCGATCATGAGGTAGCGCCGGTGCGAGGCGGGGATGAGCGCCACCGGATCGCGTTCGTCACCATGCCATGCCACCAGCGGCCCGACGTCCCGATTCCACCAGTTGGCACGCAGCAAGGTCCGGCGAACGCGAAGCCGCGACGCACGCGCGATCTCGACCAGGTCCCCGAACTCCTGTCGGCCCGGGGTCCGTTCAGGCGGGCGGACGATCGGTGCGTCGATGGCCTCACCGACCATGTGCGACACGGCAAGGAGCGGATCGTGCGCGTCTGTGCTCTGGGGGCCGCTCACCGAGCGGCGCACGATCACAGCGGAAAGGCGGTCAAGCACCTCCGTGGCCTGGGTACGCGAAGTTTCGACACGACGAAGCAGACGCTGCGCCTCGCGGCTCGCATCTGCCCTCAGTCTGCCTTGAATGCACGCCATCGCGCAGAGGTGAAACTGATCGATCGCCGCCCAGACGTCATTGTCGCTGCTCGGCCTGTCGCGCTGGAAAACCACCGCAGATGCTCGTTCGCCCGCCTCGATCCACATCCCCGATGCGAGGAGCGCTGGTGGACTGGTCGACGCATAAGCCGGCTCGACTCCCATCAGCCGGATGCTGCCCGCTGCGACCGAAGCCCACAGGATGTCCTGCGCAAAACCTCGGCGTCGCTCGCGTGGCGCTATTTCACTTTTCTGGTCGAGCTCCGCTTCGCGAATGCTCCAATCGACATTATCTCCCGCCAGCACTGTCCCGACCGAGCCGATCCAGGTCGCGATGAGACCGAGCTCCTTGATCTGCTGTCGCGGGACGATCAATGCTTCAGCGCCCGGACCACCCACGGCGATCACGCGCACACGCTCGCTTTGATTGTCGGCCAGCTCCGGCAGGTCGAGGATGATCTCATCCGTTTCGACGCGAAACAGATGGTGTCGCGCTCCTTTCCTGCTTTTTTCATTGGAGCGTACAGCGAACAGATCGACATGGCCCGCGACTACCTGCAGGGCGTAGCCGTGATGATCTAGCAGGCGCGGAACGCGGGCATCGAGGACGATGCGCTCGAGCTGGCGAGCGGCCCGATCTTTCCCGGCTATGTCGCCGAGAGCCCCGGTCCGAATGCGTGGATTGCTCATTCCAGCGCCATCAGCTGGGCATAGGCTCCCCCCAGCATCATCAGCTGCTCATGCGTGCCCCGCTCGGCAATTCTCCCCCTGTCCAGCACGATGATCTCGTCGCAATCACGGATCGTGCTCAGGCGATGCGCGATGATGATGCAAGTACAGCCCCGACGCCGCAGGTTGTCGTCGATTGCCTTCTCGGTGATCGGATCGAGCGCTGCCGTGGCCTCGTCGAGGACGAGCACGGATGGATTGGAGACCAGCGCTCTTGCGATTTCAATTCGCTGACGCTGTCCGCCGCTGAAGTTGGTTCCCCCCTCGGTCACATAGCAGTCGTAGTTTCCGGGCCGCATCGCAATGTCCTCCTGAATGAGAGCATCCTTGAGGGCTCGCGTTATCTCGGCTTCGGTTATGGTCGAATCCCACAGCGTGACGTTATCGCGGATTGTCCCTTCGAAGAGAAAGATATCCTGGTCGACGTAGGCGACCGATCTTGCAAATACCTCGGACGGAATTTCAGGCAGCTCGCGGCCGTCGATGCGGACTCGTCCGGCCCAGGTTTTGTAGAGTCCGCATATCAGCCGGCCCAGGGTCGATTTTCCGCTGCCCGAGGCGCCGACCACCGCGACCCTCGTGCCCGGCTCGATTGCAATCGAAAGATCATCGATAAGAGGCGGCTCCAGGATGGAGTAGCCGAACTGCACATCCTCGAGCTCGACATTCCCGGTCAGCTTCGCCTGGAAGTTGTCTGGTACGGGCGCCGGCTGCACCGGGTCCAAGGGATAGTTATGGATATCCTCGAGCCGCTCCACCCCGCCGTTCATTGTTTGAAAGTTTCCGGCCAGGTTGACGAGTGCGGCAATCGGCGCGGAGAAGCTTGCCATAAGGGATTGGAAGGCAACGAGGCTCCCCAGGGTGAGCGCGCCCTCGATGACCCGCAATCCGCCGAGCCCGAGGATGACCGCCAGGGTGAGCCCGGAGAACAGCGTGGGGAGAATCTCGATCAAGGTCGAGGAGAATCCGAGCTCTTGCTCCGCATTCAAGGCCTTCGCCTGAACGCCGACCCAATGGGAGAATGCCTCGTCCTCAAGTCCGCTCGCCTTGAGGCTTTCAATCGTCCGCACGGCGCTCACGGTGCTGCCCACGAGCTTGCCCTGCTCGAGCGAGAGACTGCGGCCAAGATCCTGCCTGCGGCCTGCAATGAGCTTCAGGGCAAGCACATTCATCAACGAGAGCGCGACGCAGATCGCGGCCAACAGCAGATCGAACACGGCCATCGCGGCGGCAAAAAAAACAATGGATGCAAGGCTGAGGGCATTGGTCGCCAGACCGCCCGAGAGCAGGCGGGCGATCTGCTCGTTGCTCGCAACGCGGCTGGCGATGTCCCCGGCGTGACGTTGACTGAAGAACTCCATCGGCAGCGCCAGCACCCGCCAGAGAAAGCGGCTGCTCATGATCACGGTCAGCTTGGTCTCGAGGCGCAAGAGCAGGGATTGCTGCAGGGCCGTGATCAGGGAGCGCAGGATAGCGGTCAGGCCCATCCCGATCAGAAGCGGGTTGAGCCACCCCACAGCATTCTTGACGATGATGTCGTCGACAAAGATCTTGGAAAACGCGGGTATTACGATCCCGGGAACAACCAGCGCGAGGCTCACTACGGTCAGCAGGGTGACGGCCGGCTTCGAGCCGCGCAATTGCTTGAGCAGGACCGGCAAGGCGTGCGGTCTGCTGCCTATCTTCTGGAACTCAGCAGTCGGCTCCATCGCCAAGACGACGCCGGTGAATGCTTGATCCAATTCCGCCATGTCGATCCGGCGGCGGCCGACCGCGGGGTCGTTGATGAAGACAATCTCATCTCTGATGCCTTCCAGCACCACGAAGTGATTGAAGTTCCAATGAATAATGCATGGCATCGGCAGCTCATCGAGAGCGGAAGGCTCCTTGCGGAAGCCTCTGGCGGCAAGGCCAAATCGCCGCGCCGCCTTCACGATGTTGCCCGCGTTGCTGCCGTTTCGCGACACCCCGCACGCCACCCGCAACTGCTCGAGTGGAATCCAGGCTCCATAATGCGCGAGGACGATTGCCAGCGCGGCGGCGCCGCATTCGACCGCTTCCATCTGAAGGACTGTGGGTGTCCGCGCTACCCTTCCGCGGCCGGGAAGAATGCGCCAGCGTCGAGACGGGTAATGCGGCGGGAGCTCAGCCATTTCCTGACGGCAGTCGCGCGGAGGGCACCTATCCGGTAGTTCCGGTAAGACGCTTGAAGATCGGGACGACGAGGTCGATTGGTCGCTGGTTGCGAGTCGTAATCTCCGCTCGAGTGAGCGTTCCGCTCGTGAGACGGATTTGCGGACCGGCGCCGACGGCCCACCGGTATCCCGTGACGGTGCGGTCATCCCGCTCGAGCTGCACCACAGCCGCATAGGGCGCACCGTCACGCGAGAAGCGGGTAACCAGGCTGTCGTTGCGCAGCTCAGCAAGCATGCCTTGCGGCGTAATGGGGAACTCCGAGATGGAGACAACCGTCCCGACCAAAGTACCGAACTCTTCCCGCTTGACGGTGCTCGGCTCGAGGCGAGCTTCCATTCCCGGCTTCACGCTCTTCCCGCGGTCCGCAGGAATGTATACGAGCGCCTCCAGGGTGGGGTTTTCGGTTCGAATCCCGATCACCGGAGTGCCGACGGCGAGGACGGAGCCTGTTGATACCTTGACCTCGATCACCCGCCCCTCCATTGGGCTCAGAATCTCGGTATTGCGCCCGAGCTCCCCGGCAAGCTGTTCCATCTGCCGGCGAGCCTCGTTGAGGCGAAACTGGGAATCTTCGCGGTCTTTCGCGCGTTGCGTCTCCAGATCGAGCTTCTGAGCTCGCAGCTTCAGTATCTCGTTCTGTGCGTCCTCCCTTCGCTGCTGTGCATCGGTCAGCTCCCGGCGCCGGTCCTCGACATTGCGGCGCGTCGTTATTCCCTTGGCCAAGAGGCCCTCGAGGTTCTTGACCTCGGTAGTGAGGTAATCAACGCGCTGGCTGGTGGCGTGAATGATCTGCTCGAATGCCGTCTCCAGCTTGGCAAAATTCCTCGTCTTGGCAGAAAGCTCAGCCTCGATCCGCGCATTCAGGTCGGCGTGCTCGCGCTCGCGCTCGCGATACACTTCCACTGCATTGCGATGACGCTGCTGGATGTCGGTTTGAGCGATTCGCGCTATCAGCTGGCCTTCCGTAACATGATCGCCGACAGAAACTTCTACAGATGCGAGACTGCCTGCCGCAGCCGAGACCGCATCCACCACCTTGCCGCCGCCACTGATCAGAATGCCCTCGCCGGGTACGCGCGTCGGGATGCGTCCGACTATCCCCCAGACGATAGCCGCTGCGAGAGCCAGCAGGATGACGAACGCCGCAACCCAATCGAAGGGCTTGGTTATGACGACGAGGTGATCCAGCTGCTCCGGCGATGCGGCTCGCTCCAGCGCAACGGCACGGAAAATTTGTCGACTACGGTCAGCCATTTCTCAGCCAAGCACGCCTCGCCAACACGACCCTGCGCGCCGTGCGACCTTCGCACAAGGTGCGTGGCATCCGGCAGTCTGCAAAATATCATACTAGAAAATTCTTCAACAGAACCAGTCCCCATGAGGACGACTCGCTGGCCGGCTCGACCGGCTCATCCCGATCGGCAAGTCGATCAAAGGGCGATCGAAACGGCGCTGGCGCGTTCAATCGTGGCGCATTAATATCCACTGCGACTTGATCCTCGTCCGGCGCAAATCAGGGCGCATGCCGTTTATCCGGCACAATGCGCCGCGGGAGCTCGGGGAGCTGCCGGTGGCTCACTCCTCCGTCTGAATGGGTGTCCGAGGCAAATCGTGCGGAGCTTCTTGCTTTCATGCCGGTCGTTGCTCCCTCCTCGCAAGAGGATGACGCCCACCGCGCTGGCGCTGTTGATTCTTGCATTCTTTCCGGCTCTGGCTGAACCTGGAGTGCTGAACCAGAGCGACTTGGAGGGGATTTCGCAGATCAATGCCGTTTTCACGAAATTGACAGGCGATCTCGCTCAATCGCTCCGCCGACCTGATATTTCCCGGGATGAGAGTGAGTGCATCAAAAGCACCTGGCAGGAGCTTAATCAGGCCTCGGAAGAGCTCTCCAGCTATCAATACCTGATCGGGGTCGTAAGCGGGATGGACGACATCAGCGACGACGATGCCATGCGGGGTCTCATTCGTTTCGCCTTGGACCAGACCATCCAGGTGCTCGAGACAGAGCGCAAGCGAATGAGCCAGGTACCTGACCAATGCCTCCGATTTCCCGCATCCGTCGCGATGTCGCAGCGGGTTCTTCAATTCATAGACGGAACAACCGCAACTATAAAATCAATTCGACCGCGGGTTTGACGGTTCAATATCGGTACGGCGCGCCCTACCGCGCGAGCTGGCACCCTCCTTGGAACCAATCCCGGAAAGCGACGTTGGGGTTGTGGCAGGGTACGGGTTGAGGGCTTTAATCCTTTGATCGGAGAGAAGGCGACATTCGCTCGTTGCATTTGCGAGCCCGTGCATCCTGCCGGCTATCTTGCCTGCGAGCTCTGGGTCCTGGCCGATGAAGCGTTCAGATAATCATTCTTTTATCGCCACAGGCGGCGAGACGGCGGCCCTGACCCAATCGCACGATTGGGAGAAAACTCCCATCGGACCTGCGGAAAGTTGGTCGCCGACGTTGCGGGTGAAGCGCCTCTCGGCGTCTATTTGATCGATGCTGTTATTTGATGCCGTAACGGGAGTTGCGGCGAAGCCCCGCAAGGCGGCGCGACTCAAATCCTAGCGGAATTATCCGCCCCTATGGCGCATCCGTGCCGCTGCCAACAGCAGGGACCCATGTTGTTGCTTGCCCTCGGTTGCTGTGCACCCGGGGGCTTTTTCGTTTTCACGGTCTCGGAGGTTTGGGTTTCTCTGCGGGGGCCATGGCCGCTCGGATGCTCTGCCGGTGATGCTCGAATGCATCGAGCGACAAGACGAATAGCCGGAATGTGATTTCGGCGTCCGCCGTGTCGCGCCCTTCCGCCCTTAGCTCGGCCAGGACCTTGCGTTGACGTTCTACGATCTTGCGCCCTAGTGCAACGTGTTGGTCAGCGAACGCAAGGTGGCCCTCCTCCATACCCATGGCGACGGCTACGGAGCTCGCTTTTTGGCGTAGTCCGCAAAGTCCGTGAGCCGCTCCGTGAATTCGTAGCTACGGGCCAGAAAAAGCCAACGCCGCTCCAAATCCAGATAGCCTTCCTTGGTGTCCCGGTCTTTGGTTTCCTCAGCCTTGCGCCGTGCCTCCTCCGCGTGGCGGTAGCATTCGGCAATTTCGTTACAGAGCTTGCGCAACATGGCCGTTATCCTTGGCCACAACTCTTGCACTTTTGCTGCAGGAGGGCGAGTCGTTTCGGTTGTCATGTACCGGACGCTTCGGAGGAGGACCAAATTAAAAAGCCCGGATTGCTCCGGGTATTCCTTCGCGCGACGTGCTGCTGTTCGGCGCTTGGTTGAGTGGAGCGGGTGGAGAGAATCGAGCTCTCGTCATCAGCTTGGAAGGCTTCTTAAACACCAACGACATCAATGTCTGGGTGGACACATTCCCCTTTCGTACAAGTGCTGATCAGACCCGTTTTCCTCAGCTTGTTGACCAGAAACGCCCGCAGCGTTTCATGTCGCGGCGATTCCAGCGTCCTGGACATTGCCCTGCCCTGAATCGACGAGGCAAGACCATTAATCTGAATTTCCGGTTATCGAAAAATCCGATATTTTTTTCTGAGGCCGGCTTGCCCCTGATCGAACCCACATGCCGTAAGCCGCATCAAGTCGTCGAGTGCTGGGCAAGCGCGCGGTCAAGAGGGAGCAGGGATATGATCGAGGCAATTTCAACGAAACCAGGACCTAGAATTGCGTAGCGGGGTCTTCTCCATGACGTTCTCCATTCAAACCAAGCGCGGGACGCAACGCTGGAGCCAGAGGTTCCATCCGCTCCAGAGGATGAGCAGCGTGTACGCGCGAACAGCCCATGCCGCAGTGATGGCCATCACGAAACGTCTGATCCGACTCGCGCCGCCGCATGCGCGAACATGCGAACATCGGCTACCCAGGTGTATCCGATTGGGCCTCTCTCTCTCGTTTCTACATCCGCTCCCGCAGCAAGAGTCGACTGCGCTGATATTCGTTGAGAGCGAATGCCCTCATGGCGGTAGCCTCTGCCGCCTTCAGGTCCGGGGCCTCGACAAACCCGAGCAGAATGCCCCTTGTTCCCGGAGGATAGACTTGCCAGCGGCGTTTCCGCTCAACCCGATGTGCAAGAAGGCCGCCCACTGGGGTGGGGCCTATGCCTCCGGTTCAGGGGGTATTCTTCTGGCGCTGCCGGCGCTCCGCCAACTCGGCCATGCGGTCATAATCCTCGGCGATTCCAAGCATGATTTGCTTGGCGGTCGTGTCCTTCAAGGACTCGGCAATGACTCGGGTTTCCTCAGCACGACCGCGCCAGTATTCAACGTTATCGACAAGTTCGGACATTTCCGAATCGATAAACAAAAGGGGCGGCCTTTTGTCAGCCATCTACCTGACACAAGTGAAAATTAGGACACTACGAGTGGCCGACTTCGGCGCGTCGCCTCACATGGCAGGGGCGGCGCTTGGCGCGAGGGGGGCTGATCCGCTGCACCGTAGCGGGGTCTACCCCAAACAGAGCCGCAATCTTTCGCACACCTTCCGCCCTTCCCGGCTTGTCCAAAGCCGCTCTGATCGTTTTTTCCAGCTCCGGCGCTATCGGAGGTCGCCAATCGAGGGCCGCCCCCGGCATGCGCCTCCGCCTCGGACTGGATTTCCAGCGCCGACATGGAGGCGAGCATCCGGCCAGGGTCCGGTTATTGGGAGGCTCGGACACTGCCGATCCAGCCCGGAGAGCATTCGACGCTATTGGACCCTGAGCTGACGTGGGGCCGATCGATATCCCGCATTGCAACGAGCCCTGACTTGATCTTCGCCAATGGGTTATGCTGTCACGAATTCCTTGGCTGGCGGCACCTATGCAATTCGATCAACCGAGACGCCGCGAGTCCATCACTCTCGCCTGATCGCGCACTCGCTGCACCAAAAATGTAGTGCCGACTTTTTGGTGAGCCGTAATTTGTCTATATTGGGCTGCCGATGCTGCTCAAGTTGGGTTAGTTGCGCCGCAAATTGGAACCCTTATCGTTTGGCAAGTTCCATACGATAGAGCTAGAACTTCAAATGTCCGCCAATCAATTGCTCGATCAGAGGGACTATCAGCGCCTGGCCGAGTTTCGTTATCATCTACGCGGCTTTTTGAGGTTCAGCGAACGCGCAGCGTCGGAAATGGGGTTGCGTCCCCAGCAGCATCAGGCACTGCTGGCCATCAAGGGTACACAGGAAGGACACGTTACCATTGGCATCTTGGCCGAGCACCTCGGCATCAGGCACAATAGTGCAGTTGAGCTAATCGACCGGCTCATCAAGAATAATTTGGTCGAACGGCGGCATAATCCGAGGGACCGGCGCGAGGTCCTAATCGATCTCACCAATCGAGCGGAGCGGATCTTGGCCCAACTGAGCTTAGCCCATCGCAACGAAATTAGAAAGCTCGCCCCATTGCTAATAGGGCTGCTTGCACGGTTCGACTCCCAAAAAAGCAAGCGAGGAAACCGTAGAGCTAGACGCATGCGCAGTTCGCGTTGATGGGGGTCTGGTGCAATTGAGCGGAAGAAAGTTGCGACTGCCGATCGGCGAATCGGTCCATGCGAGGAGAGTTTTTCGATAGAAAATCAGAGTGTTTCCTTTCCGAGTTTTGCTTTTGCATTGTTCTCCTCCTTCATTACCCACTCAAATCGACAGCTAGGCAGGCGCTTCCTGGTCGGTTCCAGCATGTGTTGATTAGGGCTGGGTTCCACGGCCTCGCGCGTTATCGTGACTGCGGGCGGGTGGGCTCGTGATCAGCTCCGATTCATTCTTCGTCAGTCGGAGCTAGTTCGCCAGCCCGGCGAGCCGAATGCCCGTTCCTCGCCCGCACGCCGCCACCTCGCCGTCCGTGCGTTTTTCTCGCCGGACCTGTGGCCGACCGCCCGCGGACGGACGCCGATCCAACGAAATGTGGGCGAGCGTGTTATGGAAAAACCACGAGAGCACCGTTCCGTGACCGATAAAGAATGCTTATTGTTAAAATAAGATAATTTAACTTTACTCAATGGTTTTCGACGAATATATCGTGTTACGATATATTTATCAACAAAGAGGAGTGCACGCAATGACGCCTGCCCAGATCATGTGTTTCTACGACGAAACTCTCAAGAAACAGATAGATGGCTTCTACAAATACGATGGCAAGACGATTCATGTTAGTTCCAGCGTATACGGCGCCAGAAGCGCTCCCCCCTTGTTTTCCGCTCTTAGGTGCTTTCCGGATCACAATGCAGTGGAGTTGTTTGCAAAACAGGTATTGAGCGAGTTGGCGCGTGATGCAGAAAAGCCCTCCGCCACATCACATAGCCTCAAAAAGGCCGCTTGAGCGCAATTTTGTTTGGGCGCTATGCTTTAGCGGTCGAGCCGGGACACCCACGCGCGGAGGGACCCCCCAAGTTCGCTGTGCGAGGGCCTCCCGGTTCAACAACCAAATAAAGAGCCCCACGGCCTCACGCGGGGCTTTGAACAACAGGGCGCAGTTGGCTTCAGGAGTTTGGTTTCGCCGTCCGACAGCAATCACCGCGTCATCGGTGTGGCGGCCGCAATATGCGCGTCGGGTTGAACTATCAATTGCACTGATCTGATTACGGCTTCGGCAAAAGCTCTCGCCACTTCGCCGCACGGGCTCCTATCCCCCTCGCGAGTCGAAAGCGCGATGTCTGCTTTTGTGAAGGTTTTCGGATGCCGGCCCTTTCACGAACGATGCCGCGGACTTCGCGGACCGGCGTTCGAAAACCTTCACAATCGACGCTACGCGGGCTGCTGAGAAGCCCGTCGCTTTAGAAATGCAGCAACGATGGATGCTGATAGAGGTAAAACAGGCCGAGAATGACGGCGACGATCTGTATCATCTGCCGCACCCGCCACGGAGCAGGCAGCAGCCAGATCAGATAGAGAACGAGGAAAAAGATTGCCACCAATATGATCAGGGGCATGATCGCCATGGCAGTTGCCTTTCCGCATCGCAGGGAAACGCAGATAGAAACACGCAGTCGCCTCAAAGGTTCCACGGAATCTGTAGCCCGAGCAACCCAAAGCGGGTTTGATCGTGACGGGCAGCGCCTTGGTAGCAGCCCAACGCGAGTTGATCGTCAGGCTTGCACAGAGCCATAAGGTTCCGGCTGTGTATTACGAACGTTCGTTCGTTGCGCGTGGTGGCCTCATTTCCTATGGCCCCGATATCCTCGATGAGTATCGCCAGGCGGCAGGCTACGTTGACCGCATCCTCCGAGGAGAAAAGCCTGCCGACCTCCCTGTGGAGGCGCCGACGCGGTACGAGCTGGCGATCAACATGAGGACCGCGAAGGCGCTCGGACTCGATGTTCCTCCGACGCTTCTTGCGCGCGCTGACGACGTGATCGAGTAGCGGACGCTCAGCGCGCTTTCGGCCGGAGCATTCGGCAAATGTCAGAAGATCTATTTGATGTTGTTGGAGCGGGTGGAGAGAATCGAACTCTCGTCATCAGCTTGGAAGGCTGCATGTTCTTAAATCCTTTCCGTGGGTTAGCTACAAAACCGGGCTATATCGACTCTAAACGCTTCAATGGGTTGCGACTCGATTGCAAAACCGCTTCGGATGCACTGAGCGCGATTCGGCGCGCTTTCGGGACGAGCGGTCGCACGTTCAAATCCGCACCCCGACCAGCTTTCTCACATCTCAGATGCACTGTGGACGCTGTTATGGGCAACGAAACGCCCGTGGTCACCGCTGTTTTGCGAATAGAAGAATCCCATGCCTCGACCCCTTGAGCGAGTGCAACTTGAAAACGGGTTCAAGCTCGACATCAACAGCCTCGCTCGGCGCGGGTTCATACGGCCGGGGATAGCAACCAGGCCGGTCGGCATAAGGTGGACGAATCATTATTTCGACACCACGACCGAAGGGATTATCACCGCTGACTTGAGCCGCCCGCACGAGGGCTGGCTTCGCATTCAGATCGATCAGCTTGACCAGCGGATCAGGCTGGTCGCACTCTCACGCCATTTCGGCGGCCGGCAGTGGTTTTTCATGTGTCCGCGCATGAACCGGCTCGCCATGGTACTGTGGCTCCCGCTCGGCGCCCGCCGGTTCGCCTGCCGGCAACACTGGGGGGCACAGGTCGCCTATGCCTCCCAGTTCATGACGCCGGATGGCCGAGCCCATCGGGGCCAAGTCAAGATCAATTCCCGGCTATGCGCGCTCGGCGGTTTCGACCCTGAGGATTGGGACCTTCCACCGAAGCCGAAATGGATGCGCTGGAAGACCTACCGCCGCGCCGAAGATAAATTCGATCGTTACGAAGCGATCCGGGATGAGCAGCTGAATCGAGTTGTGGGGCGGCTATTGTTGAAATACAGGCACGGTTAGCCAACAGATTTCGATACAATCACTCGCCCGCGACCCCGGCAGCCGCGATGCCCAAGTCATTGAAGGGGCTTGCGGGACAAAGCGCTGCTGTTGCTTCGCCGGGGCCTTCCGCCGTTCCGAGGCCGCTAGCGCTTCCAATGACCCCACTCTTCCTCTGCCTCGCGCTTTGCTGCCGGCGAGTTCGGATTCTTGCTCTTGATCCAATGCACCGAGTGGCCGGAACTATAAACCGAGTCGCGTCGCTTCGACACGATCCCCTCTAAGCCGAGCTTGCAGGCATGATGGAAGACGAGCGGGCCATCTTCCTCGTCCAGGTGCTCATTAAACCGAACGCTCGGCGCCGCTCGCGCCAGCACACGTTCCAGCGTGGCCTTCCTCACTGCAAGCGGATCGCGCCGCAGATCATCGCCGTTGAGCTCGATCAGATCAAACGCCCACACGAACACGTCCGCGTCATGCCGGCGGTATCGGATGCGATCGAAAGACGCGATGCCATCGGGACCGCATGCAACAGCTTCGCCGTCGAGAATGCAGGAGCGCGCACGCAATCGGGCCAGCGCCTCGACAACCAGCGGAAAGCGGTAGGTCAGATCATTGCCGGGCCGGCTGTAGAGCCGCACCCGTTTGCCTTCCTTGCGGGCGACCACTCGGAAGCCGTCGTGCTTGATTTCATGCAGCCACAGCTCACCGGAAGGCGGCTGCGGGGCCGATGTGGGAAGGCACGGCGCAATGAAGCCCGCCGGCAGGGCACGCGGACGCAACGACATCGCAAGCGCATATACCCGATGGTCGGCCACTGCTGAAAGTGTGGCGAATTAACCACGCCGCTTCCTGCTCCGCTTTCAACACTCAAAATCAGGATTGTAAGTTTTCTAAATGGTGGTATAGTATCCTCACACTAACCGACGGGGAGGCACCAATGCCAGCGCACCAGGGAAAATTCATCGCTTACTTTCGGGTTTCCACCGATAAGCAGGGCCGTTCCGGTCTTGGGCTAGAAGCGCAACGGGAGGCTGTCCTTGCGTACCTGAATGGGGGCCGGTGGTCGCTGGTCGAAGAATTTGTCGAGATCGAGAGCGGCAAGCGAAACGACCGGCCCCAGCTCGCGGCTGCTCTCGCGGCTTGCAAAAAGCAGAAGGCCAAGCTGGTCATCGCAAAGCTCGATCGCTTATCCCGAAATCTCGCATTCATCGCAACGCTGATGGACTCCGGGGTCGAGTTCGTTGCGGTCGATAATCCACACGCGAACAAGCTGACCGTTCACATTCTGGCTGCGGTGGCGCAGCACGAGCGGGAGCTCATTGCACAGCGTACCAGGGACGCCCTACAGGCAGCTAAGGCGCGCGGAAAGAAACTAGGCAATCCGAACCTGGCCGGCGCTCGCGAACGCGCCCTTGAGGGCAACAGAGCCGCCGCGGAGCGCTACGCGGTCAACGTGCTGCCCGTCATACGCGAGATCCAGGCAAGCGGGGTCAAATCGCTTCGCGGCGTTGCCCGAGCCCTCGCCGCTCGCGGCATCGCTACTGCCCGCGGCGGCGAGTGGAGCCCCGTGCAAGTCAGCGACATTCTCCGACGCGCACACGGCTGAGCGACACGCCCCCGCGATGCTCGGCCGCAATTGTTCATTGATTGCCGTTACCGCACCTAGCAATAGCGGTGGTGCGCGCTGCGCCAGAGAATTACTTCCGGTATGCGCTCACTTGGTCTGACCCTGAAAGCTGCCCGCGGCGACGCCCCAAAATGGCCGCATTCAACCCCGCCTTGTTCGCCTGGGAGTGGGCAACCAGCTCCTGGCGGGGGAATTGGGTCGAACGTGCGGCCAGCACTCTCCGCGCGGGGGCACAAGGTAGTCGAGGTCGGGCGAGGACATCCGAAAGGAACCGCCCCTGAACCACAGCGACTGAACTAATCATCAGTGTTGGAACACAAGGCGCCCGTGCGGATTCTGCGCGCGTTTGCTGCTGTTTTTCTGAAATCTCAGTCGCTGAACGTTGTGACGGAGGATGCAAAGTGGTGGCAGCCTATACCTACACACCCCTCAACGATGCCTTGGGCACCAACGGCACCGTTCCCTTCGACATCAACGATTCAGGCCAAATCGTCGGAAATTACGTCGACAGCAATGGCGTCCTGCACGGCTTCCTGTACAGCAATGGCACTTACACCAGCATCACTGATCCCTCGGCTCGCACCACTCCCGGATTTCAGACATTTGGCACTTATGCGCACAGCATCAACGATTCGGGCCAGATCGTCGGCTATTACGTCGATGCCACCACCAATGAGGTCCGGGGCTTCCTTTATAGCGGCGGCACCAACGGCACCTACACCACACTGGAAGATCCGTTGGCCGACGGGGGCAATACTGTTCCCCGCGGCATCAACGATTTAGGTCAGATCGTCGGTTATTACTACAGCGGCGGCGGTTGGAAGGGTTTTCTTTATAGCGGTGGTACCAACGGAACCTACACCGACCTCCCCGACGATCCGTCGGCGAGCGGCGGGCCAGGGGTCGCTCCCCTCGCCATCAATGATTCGGGCCAAATCGTCGGCTATTACAACGACAGCAACGGCAACTCGCAGGCCTTCCTGTACAGCAACGGCATTTACACCACCCTCGTCCCTCCAGGTGCGAGCGGCACCGATGTTGATGGAGACGGCATCGTTGCATCCGGCATCAACGACACCGGCCAGGTCGTCGGTTGGTATTTTGACAACTCTGGCATTGAGCACGGTTTCCTTTACAGCGGCGGCACAAACGGCAGCTACACCACGCTGGATGATCCCTCAACCACACCGGGCACGACTCTGGTGGGTCCCCACCTTATCGCGGGCACCGCTGCGGCAGGCATCAACGATTTGGGCCAGATCGTCGGCTATTATCACAATCTCAGCGGCATCAGCGGCTTCCTCGCCACTCCACTGTTGCCGAATGTCACGGTGTCAATCGACAATACCGACGACAACGTTACCAATCCCACTGGACTCGTGACGTTTGCATTCACTGAAACGCCGCTCGCGTTCACCTTGGCCGACACCAGCGCCGTGGGCGGCAATCTGAGCAACCTCCAGCAGGTCAACGCCAAAACCTACACGGCAACCTTCACTGCCGCTCCCAACACTGACATCGCCAATGCTTCGGTAAGCGTGAACACGACGGCATCCGTTAAGTTCAGTAGCGCAGTTGCGACCTTCTACGAGGTTCAAAATAACTGGGCCCCGTCGCAGATGATCGACGGGATCTTCACAGGACCACCGCCTAGCTCAGGACAGGACGCCACCTATGGTGGCGTTAATGGCTGGTCAGTTTATGATTTCAGCGCTGGAATGGCGGATGGCGCCGTTGCTCTCTTAACGCTTGCAACCCCGCTCCCTGCTGGTCAATACAACCTCACTTTCAGAATATATCAAAACTACTACGGGAACCCTGGTCACATACTGGGTGATTTTGCGCTAGACTACACAACGAACATTTCGCCTACGCTGTCCAGCCCACAAACACCTGTTTCCATTCAGAGCGCATCTTCCCTCAACGGAACAACATTCTCTGTTTTGTCACCGGGACAGTTGCTGGCCAACACCAGCCAAAACTCCATAGGGACCGACACATATACCATTTCGGCATCGGTTGACTCAGCGTCTCCGATTACTGCGATATTTCTGGACGCAATCAAAAACCCGGCCCTTCCGGGTGATGGGCCGGGGGGGCAGTATGGCAACGGAAACTTCGTCGTATCGGAGTTTACCTTAGACGCCTCAATGGTTGGTAGCACCGGTGCGTTCACCGTCGATACGGAGACGCCGACGGTTTCGGTCTCGATCGACAATACCGATATCAACCTTGCCAATCCCACTGGGTTGGTGACCTTCACGTTCAGCGAGGCGCCGGTCGCATTCACTCGGGACGATACGAGTGCGGTAGGCGGCACCTTGGGCGAGGTCCAGGAGATCAATCCGACCACCTACACGGCGACGTTCACAGGTGCGGCTGATACCGACATTACGAATGCATCAGTCGATGTGACCGCTGCATCCTGGCAGGAGGGAAACGGCAATCCGGGGGCGGGCGGCATTACCAACCTGTTCACCGTCGATACGGAAACGCCGACGGTATCGGTGTCGATCGACAACACTCATATCAACCTTCTCGATCCTTCGGCTGTAGCGACGTTCACCTTCAACAAGGCACCGACAGAATTTTCGCTCAATGACGTTATGTCGCTCGACGGCTCGCTCAGCAACTTGAGTGGTTCGGGGACGACATACACTGCAACATTCACGGCCTATCGCGGTGTTGATAACAACACTGCCTCGCTGAGCGTGATTAACGGCAGCTATCATGATGCGGACGGTAATGCTGGGGATGGCGGGAGTACAACCTTCGCCGTAGACACCACCTTGTTAGGTACTCTCTGGGATGAACTATCCTCTCTCCTTTCATCGGTCTGGACGAACTTATCGGATTTTTTTGCAGGGATAATTGGTCAGCACGCCGTTACTTCTGCGGATTTGTTAGGTCCGTTTCAGCCGCAGAGTTCTGCGAGTGACCAGACATTCACGAGTATCGAAGGCACGCACCAGGATAGCATTGCGTTATTGCACAATTACCTCGCTTCAACCTTCGTCACGCCCAGCGACGGCCATGGCGGAGCCGGTTTTCTGAATTCGCTGGTAACAACCATTTCTCATGAAACTCCGTTCCTAGGCCATCCCTCTGGATAAAATGGAGATGAATTACAGGGGATAGGTATTTATACAATGCCGGTTGAGACGAAAGAGGCACAGGTCAATCTGCGGATTCGGCCCTCCCTGTAGGAGGCTGCCGAGAAGGCCGCCCAGGACGACAACCGCTCGCTCACGTCGCTCGTTGAAAAGCTGCTGCTCGATTACCTCAAGAAACGAGGCTACCTGAAATAGGTGTGTGCGGGGCTGGGCAGCCGTCCCATCCTTCCCCAGATATACACTAGCTAAATCAGCTATTTGTCGGATATCGGTGGGATCGCCCAAATTTTCACTTGACGCCCGAACGGGAACGGATAGACACAATTTTTGCGGCGTTCCAATTTTGCTCCAGGGCTCCCTGAAACAGCCTCGCTCTGAGGCGGGAATCGTAAACGATCACGCGCCTAAAAAGGCCGTGACCCTTGCGATTTCACGGCGTAGGGAGACAAAGCAAGATGGAATTTGGCATCGTTCCCGGAAACAAATTCAGCAACATTGAATCGCTGAAAAGCCGTGTGGCCGCTCTAGACCGCCTATGTGTCAGGCCCAAGGTTGCTGAGGATTTGCTCGACATAGGACACAAGCAGCTTTACCTGCTCTTGGCCCGCAATGAGCTATTAAGCTTCAAAGAGGGCAAAGCTCGTAAGATTACCGTCGCGAGCATCGAAGCTTACCTTCGGCGCAAGCTTCAGCAGTACCCCAAACCGAACCAAGGTCGCCCGAGCGGTCCGCTTGGCACAGCTCTCGATTTCCTAACGGAAGAAAAGGGGGCGGATCGGGGGCGCCGTGGCCGATGACGGCGGCTTCACGAAGCAAAGACTCGACTGGCTGGACAATCTCGCGAGAGATCCGGCGATAAGCGATTTCGCCTTCCGCGTGGCCTACGTGCTCCAGAACTATTTCAACAGGAAAAAAAATGGATGGGCATGGCCCGCGCTCGAAACCATCGCGCAAACAATGGGGCGAAGCCGCTCGGGTGTCAAAAAGGCGATTCGGCAGCTTGCCGAAACTGAAAACCTGGACCGCCAAGACTTTCGTGGCCGGGGGCACTCAAGCTTCTATCGATTGATAGAAAACGGTCCTGCCCAGGACCGTTTAAACGGCGCTTCGAAAGCTGGCCGGAAAGAAAGGGTCCTGCCCAGGCCGCAAAACGGTCCTGGCTGTTCGCAAAACGGTCCTGGCCAGGACGAAAAACGGTCCCACGCAGGACCACAGAACCCTCTGAACGAATCCAATGGAAGAACCCCTTCACGAACACCATCGAGTCAAGCGGCTGTCCGAGCGGGCGCGTTCGCGCGCAAACGAGACGTGCCTAAATCAATGATGGACAGGGGAAGACACGAAACGGCCATCGCCAAAATCATCGGATGGGACTGCCTCTACTGGCTCGACGAGAATGAGGTTTTCTTCCTCTGTGAGCTGCATCGCGTTAACTCGCCGGATCTCGCAGACAAACTCACCGCCGCGCACGCGCGGTGGCAAGCAAGCAAAACAGCCGGTGTTGGTTCTTCTCGGATGTAGTCATGGCTCGCACGCCTTCCACATTTCGGCAGCAGGATGTGACCAGGGCAGTTCGGGCCGTGGCTGCTGCCGGCGTGGATATCCAGCGCGTTGAGGTAGATCGAGAGGGGAAAATTGTTATCGTGACCGGCAAGCCTGCATTACCGGAGAACCCAAGCTCTGATCTGGACCGTGAGCTTGCGGAGTGGGAGGCACGTCATGGTGAGGGTTGACCTACGCGGCATCGCCAAGATCCGCGCCAAGGGCAAAACCTATTGGTACGCCTGGCGCGGTGGCCCTCGTCTTCACGGTGAGCCGGGAACGCCGGAGTTCATGGCCTCCTACAACGAGGCCGTTGAAAGCCGGAAGGCGCCGGACCCTGCCCGCTTTCGAGCTTTGGTCGTCAGCTACAAAGCGAGCCCCGCCTACACCGGGCTTGCTGATACGACCCACAAGAATTGGGGGCCATGGCTCGACCGCATTTCCGAACAATTCGGAGAGCTGCGCATTGCGCAGTTTGAGCGGCCAGAAAAAATTAGGCCGGTGATCCTTCGCTGGCGCAAGCAGTGGGCGGATAAGCCTCGCACGGCTGACTTTGCCCTGCAGGTGTTGTCTCGCGTTCTGTCCCATGCTGTCGAGGACGGCCGGCTTGCTGGCAATCCATGTGAGGGTATCAAGCGAAGCTATGCCGGCGACCGTTCCGAAATCATCTGGACGGACGCTGATATTGCGCAACTGCAGAAGGCGGGCGGCTCGCGCAAGATTCGCGGAAAGCAGATGGAGTTGCCATGCCCGGCCGAGCTCATGCATGCGGTCGATCTCGCTGCTCACACCGGCTTGCGCGCCGGCGACCTGCTGCGGCTGTGCTGGTCACACGTTCAAGAGGACGCCATCGTGATGGCGACCAGCAAAAGCAATCATCGCTGTGAGGCAATAATTCCGTTGTATGATGGCCTGCGGGAAGTGCTCGCTCGCATCCCAAAACGCTCCACCGTCATTCTCACCAACAAGCGGGGCCATCCCTGGAAGGGGTTTGCAACCCGGTTCACAGCCGCAAAGAAAGCCGCCGGTCTGCGCAATCTCCATTTCCATGATCTGCGGGGCACAGCCGCAACACGCTTCTACATCGCCGGCTTGTCCATCCGCGTGATCGCCGAGATCCTTGCATGGAGCGAAGACAACGTTGAAAAGATCATTCGGCGGTACGTGGCTCGGGGCGCGGCGACCATGGCCGCAATCCAGCAGCTCAATGAGGCTAGACGAGGAACAGAAGCTGCAAAACCGGCTGCAAAACTCTAGGCGGAAAATCAGCTAAGTAGTGGAGCGGGTGGAGAGAATCGAACTCTCGTCATCAGCTTGGAAGGCTGTTGCTCTACCATTGAGCTACACCCGCATCAGGAAACGATGATCCTTTCTCCGGCTCCTGTCTGGTGGGGGAGGTAGGACTCGAACCTACGAAGGCGTCAGCCAGCGGATTTACAGTCCGCCCCCTTTGCCGCTCGGGACACTCCCCCGCACATTATCACGCACCCGCGAGGAGCGCGATACGTGCGGGTTATGGGGAGCGGGTTGCACAGTGTCAACCGCGCCACCTAGGCTACGCCGCCATGCATCCACCCGCGACACGCCGACCAAAGCGCGAGCAGCGCCGGGAGGTCAACCGCGTCGATGCGCGCCGCAAAGCGCGCCAGGCGGATGGTGCACCGGCGATCCTCTACGGCTGGCACACGGTAAGAGCCGCATTGGAAAATCCGGCCCGCCATATCCGGCGTCTGCTTGCGACCGAGAATGCTGGCCGGCGCCTCGCCGGCGAAGGCGTGCCGCTCCCAGTCCCACCCGAGATCGTGCGGCCGGAGGCCATCGCACGGCGCCTTTCCCCCGATGCCGTGCACAACGGGCTTCTCGTCGAGGCGGATCCCCTGCCCTCTCGCGAGCTCGACGAGATCGAGCCGGCCGGCATTGCCCTGGTGCTCGATCAGATCACCGACCCGCACAATGTGGGGGCGATACTGCGCACCGCCGCCGCCTTCGCCGTCGGCGCGGTGATCACAACCGCCCGGCACAGCCCGGAGGCGACTGGGGTTCTGGCGAAATCAGCCTCGGGCGCGCTGGAATATGTGCCGGTGGTGACGGTACAGAACCTCGCGCGCGCTCTCGAGGCTCTGCAGCAGCGCGGTTACCTCCTCGTCGGTCTCGACAGCAGCGGAGAGAACGATATCAGCGATGCGGCGCTGCGCGCTCCCCTCGCCCTTGTTCTGGGGGCCGAGGGCAAGGGGTTGAGGCAATTGACGCGAAGCACCTGCGACGTGGTCGCTCGACTGGCCCTGCCCGGGCGCGTCAAGAGCCTCAACGTATCGAACGCGGCTGCGCTTGCCCTTTACATCGCCGGCAGACGGATTGCCTGAAGGACAGCCGCTGTCAGTACCGGCGGGGCCGATGATAGAAGTGTCGCCGCGTCACCCGATATGGCGACCAACTGACGTACGGGGCAGGCTCCGCGTAGGGATAGCCGGCGAAGGGGCTGTAGGCGCCGCGCGGATATCCGCCGGAGTCATTGAGTCCGTAGGGATAGCCGGTGAACACCGGACCGACGGGGGGATAACAGCAGGGCTCTGGATCGGCCAACTGGTGGCGATAATGGCCGGGGCCGGAAAAAACCGGTCCCTGGTTTACAAGATAGCTCTCGATTACAGGACCGCAAGGAGCAGCAATCTCTACGGCGGGCGCACAACCACAATTGCCCCCGAAGCCGGGGCAGCCGGCGGAAGATGGCTCCGCCATCGCGAGCCACAACGCCGCTGCCATGACGGAAGCCGTCAAATATCTGAGCACGTTCCTCTCTCTCCTCTTGGCACGCCCTTTTGCAACAACAAGGGGCATGGATCCCCCGGGCTGCCGCAATCTTGGAAGGAAGCCGTTATGGCCGGGTTATGCGAGCTCGGTAACTTGCCGTTTGCGTTAACGAATCGTGACTCCCGAAAGGATTACCCGGCACGGCAATTTAGACTTTCGGCCTACTACGGGCGGTAGCACGCCCCCGATTAGCGTCGGTCGGTTTCGCTCCACGAAGACTTGGAGCCGGCAGGTTCTTCCTGCGCGACACTCGCGGGGTGGAATCACCACCTGCCCCGGTGTTGCCATCCAGAAGGTGTAACAACGAGAGGACGGCGAGAGGAAGGTTTAAAATCCGCCTCTCTTGCCGCTTGCGGGCGCAAGGGAAACCGCCGCGCCCCGCAACTTTCGGCACCTGCCCCTGCGAACCTTCCTGCCCGGCAGCGGCATCTAAAAGCCAGCTGTGTTCGGGACAGCGATTCGTGGTAACGACACGTTGCCGCGGCTCGATTCCCCACGCACACGTTCATGCGCATTGCGCTGCTTTCGGACATTCATGCCAACCGGGAAGCCTTGGCGGCCTGTCTCGCGCATGCGCAGGCTTGCGGTGTGGATCGCTATGTCTTTCTCGGCGACAATGTCGGCTACGGTGCGGATCCCGGTTGGGCGGTGGATACGGTTGCCGCCTATGTGGAGGCCGGCGCGACCGCGGTTCTCGGCAACCATGACGCGGCGGTAGTCGGCTCGGATGCGGATCTCAACGACACGGCGCGTGCGGCAATCGCGTGGACCCGCACCCAGCTGACAGCTGCTCAGTGCGACTTTTTGCGAGCTCTGCCCCTCACTGCCAGCGAGGCTGATCGTCTGTTCGTGCACGCGAGTGCCTGGGCGCCGGAAGCCTGGGACTATGTGATCGATGCGCGCGCAGCGGCTCGCAGCTTCGGCGCCACAGCGCAGCGAATAACTTTCTGCGGACACGTGCACGTTCCGGAGATCTACCATCTCGCCGGGGGCGGAACGATTGCCTGCTTCACGCCGACCGCGGAGACTGCCATTCCGCTCACACCGCAGCGCCGCTGGCTTGCAGTTCTGGGCGCGGTCGGACAGCCCCGCGACGGCATTCCCGCAGCCTTCTACGCCATCTTCGATGACTACCTCGCCGCCCTGACCTGCATCCGGGTACCCTATGACGCAGCAAGCGCCGCGGCGAAGGTGCGAGCAGCAGGGCTGCCGGCCGTGCTGGGCCTTCGCCTTCTGGCGGGGCGATGACCGCATGGCGGCCAGAGGCTTGCAACCTGGTGACGCCGGCGGTTTTCGCCTGGAAGGAGAGCTCCCGCTCGCTGCTGCCGCTGCCCTCTGGCGCGTATCCGGGGCGGCCGATGATCGGCCTTTACTGATGAAAATTCCGCGCCTGGAGCACGGCCCCACCCGATCAACATCGTGGGTCTTGAAGCCGAGCAGATGATCCTGCCCAACTGTCGGGACCCCCGCGTGCCGCGGTTCATCGCGTCCGGCAGCCTCGAGAGCCGGTACATCGTCATGGAATTCGTTCTCGGGCAATCGCTGCGCGATTACCTTCCCAGGCTAGCGCTGCCGGCATGCGGTTCGCGAGATTTTTTCAGGCGCACTCCGATGCGCGGCTTACCTGCGTGAATGTGTTGCGCCTCTCGCGAATGGGAATCGATGCGTCGGAGGACGAGGAGGGGCGCAATCTGCATCTGCGGCGGCTGGCCGAGCTCAAGTATTGGGCGAAAGAGCTGCCGGCGCCCGCGCATGGAATTACCTTCCACGTCCTCGAGGCGCCGAACCCGCCAGCGGCGCTCCTCGATTATGCCCATAACACCCACGTCGATCGCATTGTGATCGGAGCGCGTGCGAGCTCGCCGTTGCGGCGTTACCTCGGCAGCGTATCATCGCAAGTCGCAGCGGAGGCACGCTACACAGTGACGGTTGTACGTGCGCACGAGATTGCAGCAGCACGAGGTGATTCTGCTTGCAATTCGAAATCAACTGGCGCTAGCCTGATTTGCTGCCCACGCGTTGGTCACAGGGACTGTTAGGGGTGACCGTCGGGGTTTGTTCATGAGTGACCCGATCTTCGATTTCGGGTTCGGCTTTCTCCTCGCCGCATTGCTCGTTATCGGCGCCAAGGCGCTTGCGCGCACCTGGCTGTTCCGCTTTGCGCGCAAACGGCTGCAATCCGCCGCGCCCAATCTCATGGCCGAGATCGAGGCCGATATGGGAGAGCTGCACGCGCAAATAGCTGTTGCCACCCGGCGGCTCGAAACGAGCGTGGAGCAGATGAAGAGCAGGACAAGCACCCAGCTCTCGGAGATCGGGAAATCGAGCGAGGCCATTGCCCGGCTGAAGGGCGAATTCGCTGAACGCTCGAACGCGCTTGCGGCCCTCGCTGACAAGGAAAGGGCGCTGCATGCCCAGCTGCGGCTCACCGAGGCAGAGCTGGCTGCAAGAAGCACGGTGCTGGCGGACGTCGAGCGCAAGCTTGCGCAGGAGAAGGCCGAGCTCGACAATCTCCTCGCCTTTGCGCAGGTGCGCGACAAGGTTGCCGAATCCGAAAAGCGCCATTTCCAGGCGATGGAGGAGCTGCGCGGTCGCAATCGCGAGCTCGAGGAGCAGCTGGCAGCCTCCTGCGGCGAAACCGTCAAGCTCGAGCAGGAATTGGCACGCCTCAAGCAGCAGGTGGAAACGACCTGGGCGACGGAGCGGATGGCCAATGCGGTCTTGCGCGAGCGCATCAACGATGTCGCCGGCGAGGTCGTGCGGGTCGCCCACGCGCTCGAAGGCCTGAGCTCCCCGATCGATTGCATGACCGCCGGCACGGCATCCGAGCTTCTTTCGCTGCCCCCGCCGAGCAGCGGGAATACTCTCGTTCCCTCAATCAGCACAGGAGGAGAAGACTCCAAAGGCTCCCTCGCCTACCGCATCCGTTCTCTCCAGAAGCGTGCGGCGCGGGTAGCCTCCAATGGAGGAACGTAGCTCAACTCGCCCCATTCTGCTCACCCCATAGGCAGTCAAACCGGCTAGTCCGTCCGAGGTAGTGTTATGTTGATGCAGGCGAGGAGGGAGCGGCCTACATCCGCTCACGTCGTCGTCATGGGGAACGAGAAGGGCGGTGCGGGAAAGTCAACCATAGCCATGCACGTTGCCGTGGGGCTGATGAATTTCGGCCAGCGGATCGCCACCATCGATCTCGATCTGCGCCAGAAGACTCTCACCCACTACGTCGAGAACAGGCGCATTTGGGCAAAGCACTCTGCACCCAGGCTGGCCGTTCCAACGCATTTTTGCGTCGCACGCGGCTCGACGCAGAACCTGGACGACAACGAGACGATCGAGTTCGCCGGGTTCGTGGACGCGCTGACGGCCGTCGAGCAGGGCCACGACTTCATCGTGGTGGATACGGCCGGCTCCGACAATCACCTCACGCGCCTCGCCCATTCCATGGCCAACACCCTGGTCACCCCGATCAACGACAGCTTTGTGGACTTCGATGTGCTTGGGGCGGTCGATCCCGCGACCTACGCGGTCACGGGGGAGAGCCACTACGCCAGGATGGTCCGCGAGGCGAGGCAGCAACGCAGATTGGCCGATGGCGTGCAGATGGACTGGGTCGTAGTGCGGAACCGCCTGTCCATGCTGGATTCCCGCAACAAACACCGCATACTCAAAGGGCTGGGCGAGCTCGCGATAAGGCTTGGTTTCCGCACCGCCGACGCGCTGGCAGAGCGGGTGGCCTATCGCGAGCTATTTCCCCGCGGGCTGACGGCGCTCGACGAGCTCAGCGAAACGACGCTCGGAGGACGGCCCAACCTGTCACATCTGACCGCCCGCCATGAGATCCTGAATTTGATCGAGACACTGAGATTGCCGCTCGACGAGCGTGCGCAAAGGCGCGCCGCCGCGCAGGCGGAATGGCTTGCCACCCGCGATCAGCCGCTGGAAGTCCACGACGTCATTGCCGAGTAGGGACAGCAAGAATCCGAAGCCCCGGCCAACTCTACGCTTGCCGGGGCTTCTTCATGCCGCGTATCGCAGGGGGGCTGGGAGGGACGCGACACTGGCAGGTATGTAGGGAGTGAAAGGTAGCGCGCAAGCCGGCTGCGGCTGCGGCCCTGCGGAAAAAAGCTCGCAAGAAAAAAAACCCCGCCGAACGCGGGGTTAAGTCTGGGAAAGACGGGCTCAGAGGGTCCTGTGGAGCCCGTCTCCTGGACCGGCAACGCCGCTCGTCCTGCCTGGTTCCCCTCTCGATCCGAAATAGGTCGCGGTTCTGGCCGTCCGATCCCTGACATGGCGACAAAACGGGATACAGGCCCTTAACCATGCAGTCTCCCGATGGAAGGCTGTGAGATCACAGCAACTTAAAATCAACGTCTTGGCAATAACTGTCGCTCTCTAGCCCCATCGACGTGCCGAGTGGATGCCATGATCATTTCGCAATTGCAGCAGCTTGCGTGCGAGCGGCGGGGGAATGTCATCCTCACCTTTGCGCTCTCGCTCGTTCCGATTGCCTTTCTAACCGGCTTGGCCATGGATTTCACCGCGGCCGAGCAGAAAAAGGAGCAGCTCGACGCAGCGGCCGACGCGGCCGCGCTCGCAGCGGTGACGCCGGCGATGATGGCCCAGCCCGATGCCAACGCCAGCACCGCCGCGCAGAATATCTTCAATGCGAGAGCCAATGCCATCACCGGCATCAACTACGACCCCAGCAATCTGAGCGTAACCGTGAGCGACAACGGGCTCAACCGCACGGTCACGGTGTCGTACACGGCCGCCTCGCAGAACTCATTCGCCGGCATCCTGAACAAGAGCACCTGGTCGATCAACGGCTCGTCCCAGTCGAGCTCCTCGGTGCTGCCGAACATCGATTTCTATCTCCTGCTGGACAATTCGCCGTCCATGGCGATCGGCGCTACCACCGCCGATATCAACACGCTGGTCAACAACACTCCGGACAAATGCGGCTTCGGCTGTCATGAGTCGGACACCTCGCCCAACGATTACTACGGTCTTGCCAAGCGCCTGGGGGTGACGCTGCGCATCGACAAGCTGCGCCAGGCCACGCAGAACCTGATGACCACGGCGCAGCAGAGCATGCAGGCCAACAACAACCAATACCGGGTGGCAATCTATACCTTCAATACCGGGTTCAACACCATCGCGTCCCTGACCTCGACTCTCAGCACGGCGCAGACGCAGGCCGGCAATATCGATATCTACGAGGTCCCGTACCAGAACTGGAACAACGACGCCATCACCAACTACGACACCGCAATGAGCAACATCAACTCCATCATGCCGAACCCGGGCGGCGGCACCAACTCCAAGGGCGACAAGCCGCAAGAGGTGCTGTTCTTCGTCACTGACGGGGTCGAGGATGAGATGGTCAGCGGCAAGCGACAACAGTCGCTGATGGATCCCGCCTGGTGCACCACGATAAAGAATCGCGGCATCCGCATCGCGGTGCTGTATACGGTGTACCTGCCGCTGCCGACCAATTCCTGGTACAATACCTATATCGCGCCCTTTCAGCCGCAGATCGGGCCGACCCTGCAAAGCTGCGCCTCGCCAGGCCTCTATTTTGCGGTGCAGACCGATCAGGATATCTCGGCAGCCATGCAGGCGCTGTTTCAGAAGGCGGTCGCGACCGCTCGCCTGACCAAGTAACGCAGTCTCTTTTCGTAAAGAAGCCGCAAAAGCTCGTGAGTGCGCGGCAGCGCCCCGCCCCGATGGCCAAACGTCGCAGTTGGCGTAACACCGGCCACACGATACGTCGTCGCCCTGCGAGGCATCTCGGCATTCGCAGCGGCGATCTGCCTTCGCCTTGATGCAAATTTCGCGGTTCGCAAGCGGGTGACGTAGTGCGCCCCCGGCAGGGCGCGATGGAGGACGCTTGGCTCTACGTTCAGGAGTTTACGCGGTTCACGTTATTGGCGAGCCGGGGATACATGTATACCTGATCGGAGAGAGTCAGCGTGCCGGTCATCACGTAGCCAAGGTTGGGCGTATAAGCGTATTTTACTTCGGCCCAGATGAGAGAGATATTGGGGGTCTGAAGCTGGCTCGGCAGGGTCACCGACTGCCCCACCGGCCGGGCGGTTCCATTGAGCGTATCGCTCCAGGTGATGGTCCCCTTGCCGCTCGCGTCGGTCGTCACCTCCGACAGGGTGATGACGAGCGGGGCAGCGGAATAAGGAGCCATCACCGCGGTAGATGCACTCATGATGCCGCTCATATCCGCATTCTTGATGGTGAAATACTGAGTGGCCAGGTTCGCCAACGTGCGCGCGGTCGAGGTGACCCGCAATTTGGTTGCGATCGCGTTGCCGACCTCGACGCTTCCGAGATAGGCCACCAGCATGAAGGGAAGAGCGACGGAGAATTCCACGGCTGCAATACCGCGGCGGTCGCGTCCAAAGGTCCGCACGCCCGAGCGAATGCGCGTCAACGTGCGAGTACCTGCGGCGGAGATCATTGATATGGCTCGTTCTTGAAGGCGGCGGACGCCACGAGGAGGCGGTTGCCGTTGGACAGATTGGAGAGATTGAAGGCAAGCGGTCCGAGGAACACCGGCCATTGGTACATCACCCGAACGACGACAATGTCGCCTGGGCTGCCGGGCTGATATTGCCAGGGGTTTGTCACGTTGCCGCTCTTGTCGAAGGTCAGTGTGGGGGTGGACGTGTTGGCATTCGAGAACGAGCCTGCCGTCTGCACATCGACCATCAGCTTGCTGCAATTGAACAGCGCGTAAACCTTGCTGCAGACCGCGTTCGCGAAAGCGCTCTGGGACATGTTCTGGTCTTGCGCCTGGCCGGTGAGGATAAGGCGACTCGACTGCGACACCGCCGTATCCAGGAGCCGGCCGGCAAAGAACACCAAAGTGGTCTGGAGGACCGCGAACAGCATGGCGATGAATGGCGCAGCGATCAGCCCGAACTCGACCGCGGTCGCACCGTCGGTGTTTTGCACGAGCTGCGACAGCCGCGAACGCTGCACCGCAGTCGAGCAGGCCTCGGATTGCAAGCCAGGGACGAGCATCGGTATGGGCTCCGGCAATCGAACGGGTGGATCCGGATAGGGCAGGCTTAGCAAAAAGGAATTGCCAAATGCTTGAATGAGTGCCTGGGTTGGCTAAGCATCCGTTGACGATCTGCAAATCATGCGATTCGTTTTGTTCAGATCGCCCCTGAATTGCGGAACGCCCCCCGGCCCCCTCGGGCGGACGGGCGCAGATAGCGCGGGTGCATGAGATGTTGTCCGGGTGAGCGTTGCAAGGCGTGCGACCGCCTGCATTTCTGCTCTCACTTGATCAGGCGCGCGGACGTGACGGCTTTCTGAAACAGGGCGGTCATGGCGTCGGAAATCCCCTGAGTCGGGCTGACCTCGAAATAGAGGCCGGGGGAGGCGCAGCTTTGCAGCGAAGGGCCGATATTGCTCACGAACGGCTTGACGTGCTGGTTATAGAACGAATTTGTCGGGAGGGGTAAATAGGTCGTATACAAGATCGCGATCTTTACCCCTCGGCTCTTCATCGACGAGCACAGGCTGGAATCAATAGGCTCGATGACGCGATTGCCGGAGAGATTTTCATCGGCAACCCCGTCGGTGACGAAAAACAGCACCTTCTGCGGCGCTGTTTGCGTGCCTGCTCCCGAAGCAGGGACCGCCGCGTCGACGGCCGGCATGATGCCGTTGTAGTTCGTGTCCTCGTCGTTGAGCTGGTTCTGCCCCTGCACCGTCATCAGGTCTATGTTGCCCGCGGCGGTCTTCGCGCTTTTGAGGTCCGATGTGAGAGCGGCGATGGTCGTCAGCTTGGCGGTCGCGGAGGATGCACCGAAGGTGTAGATCGCCATCCGGTACTGGTTGGGCAGGTTTGCGGTCGAGGTGGCGGTATCGGTCAATTGCTGCGTAGCCGAGCGCACCACATCGATGCGCATGGTCACGTTCAGTTTTTTGGCCAGGTTGTAGTAGTTGCTCGTGTTGTTGAGATCATGACAGGCGAACGCGCACTGATCGGGCGTATTGTTCACCATGGTGGCAACATCGCCCGGGGTAGCGCCCACGCCCATCGAGGGTGTGTTGTCGAGCAGCAGATAGAAATCGATGTAGGTCGATACCCCCGACTCCGCCGTAGCCTGGCCGCTCAGGTTCAGCGTCGAGAGGCCGGTCATTCCCATGAAGAGCGTGGGAGTAGTCGCGTTGTAGCTCACGGTCACGGTCCGCGCCATCGCATCGGCAATGCTGACGTTCACCTTACCGACGGTGACGTTTTTCAAGCCTGCGGCAAGGGCATTGAAGGTGTTCTGCGCGGCGGTCTGCGCCGCGGCGTCGTCGGACGACATTGCGTGGTGATTGACTGCGACCAGGGCCGCGGTGTCGGCAATCGCATCGAGCTTGGCTTTGGCCTTGTTGGCCATACTGTAATCAACCGCGATTCCTGCGGCATAGACGATGGGAATGAGCGCGAGACCAAACAGCGGCGCAAACCCGCCGCTTGTATCGCGCATGAAACGACAAACGATCTGGCCCGCGCCGGTCATGGTTGAACCCCATTTTGACCAAGAGCAGCCCTATGTTGATGGCCCGATCGAATTAATTCGACGTGAGTTCGTACGCGGGCACCGGATTAAACTGCGGTAACCGAAACTGACGGAGGGGATTAGGATCGCAGGTCCCCGCGAGCAGCGAAGTTGGGTTAACGCCGCGATGCGGGCGGTCACACAATTTTGATGCCGGCCACAAAATTTTGATGGACAATGAAACATGACTCGTGTATGAAAGTGCATCCTTCAGAGTTGCGTTTGAAACCCGGCTCGGACCACCGCGCCGGGTCTTTTTATGGTGGTGAGGCGACTGTGATGAAGCGGCAATGCTCAGCCGGGCCGGCCGCTGATTTTATCGACTCAACGTAAAAGAGAACAAATCCCTGTAAATTTCCTGTTGTTTACAGGAAACTCCCTGTTGTTTTCAGCTGTTTCTACGCTCGCGTAAGCTGTGCTCGCGAGCCGGTTGCACCATTCAACCCCACGAGAGCAGATCGTCGCCCTCCGCGCTCGCTACCCCTCGCAGCTGTATTTATTCGATTATGCAACCATTTTCCCGCTTTTCCGCAAACGAAGCCAAAAACCATAGTGAAAACAAGGTTTGAATATGAACGAGGACACTTCTTTGCCAACGGTCCTGGAGAACGCCGCTCCGCACACACGGCTGTGGTTGATGCAGACCTTGCAACCGGCCATAAACGCTTCCGCACTACCCAGGGAGAGCCGGATGCACACCGTCATGTGGACGTTCAAAGTGCCTGCGGGGACGTCCAAAGCTCAGGTCATCGATACAATCAAGGCTACGGCCCACACCTACGAAGGCATTCCGGGTCTGATCCGCAAGTATTACGGGATCGCGCCGGATGGCGGCTCGTTGGTCGGCATCTATCTGTGGGAGAGCAAGGCCGCTGCCGACGGATTTTACAGCCCGGATTGGGTGGCGATGGTGACCAAGCGCTGGGCCGACCCGCCACAGCGTCAGGAATGGGAGACCCCGATGGTGGTGGAGAGTGCCGAGCGGCGACTCGTTGCCGCCGCATGAGGCGGGGGAATTTTTGCGAGCTGCCGGGTTAGCTCAGCGGTAGAGCAGCGGTTTTGTAAACCGTTGGTCGGGAGTTCAAATCTCTCACCCGGCACCAGCAAGATCAAAATCTTAGACTGACTTTCTCACCTGTTTTCGACGCTCAGGCTCAAGTCGAGCCAATAACCCGGGCGGAGTCGAGTCCCACCCTTGGGAAGGGCCGCTCTGCAACATCGCTCTCCCGGACATGCGGCTCGCGCGAGGAGTTGGAGCTGATCAATCCTGTTTTGAGGTAGTTGCCAACTAATCCGTGAAAATGTGATGGCCCTCACATTTGCCACGTCGGCTCGTGCCTAAGCTCGAGGGCGTGGTGAAGCTTTTCGCCCGATCGCCCCTGAACCCAGTGCCGTGACTATGCCTGTCGATCCGATCGTGCTGAGCTGGCTGGTTGCATATGTGGTTCTGCTGCTTGGCTGCGTCGTCGCTATGCTGACCTTTCTGAGGTGACCGCAGGGTTCGGCGCGTACTACGCCGTCAGCACGACCGCCGTTGTGCGTACCCCGCGTTTAGAATTTTTGCAGGCGACCTCCCTCGCCCGCAAGCGGACCGCCAGGGATGGCCTCGCACGGTTAATTTTTTTTCGCGGCGGTTACGGATGACCACCTATCCGCCGTCACCTCTGTTACACTTGCTCCCAAGCCGAGCTACCCTCCTTCGATCGTGCGCCACTTTCGGCTCGGCCAGGCGAGCTCCTCGTGCAGCCAACCACTCGGGGACTCGCCATTTTTTTTGGGGAAGCTGGGGGACTGGAATGATCGCTTTCGACCGTGTGCTGCTCGACGCGCTGGCTCTTGCCTCATTCCTCGTAATAACCAGTGTCGTTCTGCTGCACTGAGCGGAAGGCTTTTTGTCTCAGACGCGCGCCAAACAGAAGCGCGTTGAGTCGAGCTTGCAGGTCGTCCCCGCCGAGCCTGCAACGGCCTGTTGCAGGACCACTCCCCTTAGTGAGGAGTGGTGACCGGCAAATGCTCGATCGCCTTGAGGCCCGGCCGGTTGCGCCACTTGATCTGGGATTGCTCCACCGCAAGCTCCAGTTTCGGCCAGCGCCGGAGCAAGGCCTTGAGTGCGCTGGCTCCCTCGATGCGCGCAAGCTGATGGCCGAGGCAAAAGTGAATTCCGGTGCCGAAGGCAAGATGCCGGTTTGGCTTTCTCTCGAGCTCGAGCTTCCCGGGATTCGCATTTGCTCGCGGATCCATGTTTGCGGCCGCCAGCATTGGCATGATCCTCTCACCCTTCTTTAGCGGGATACCGCCAAGCTCGATGTCCTTCCGTATCACGCGCGGTTTGGTGAATTGGACGGGCGAGATGAACCGCAAGAATTCCTCTACGGCCAGATTGACCCGGTTCCAATCCTGTTCCAGCCAATCGCGGAGGTCAGGATTTCTCAAAAGCTCATAGACCGAGCCGCTGATCAGATGCGTGGTGGTTTCGTGCCCCGCGAACAGCAGCAAGAAGAGCATCGCCACCATTTCGTTACGGCTGATTTGTCCGCCTTCCTTTTCGACGCGTACAAGCTCGGCGATGAGACCCTCTCCGCCATTCTCGCGTACGGCCTCCAACTGCCTTTCCATATAGCGCTTCATTGCGAGGACATTCGGGATCATGCTCATGAAGCCTATGGCGCCAGTAAAGCGCGTGAAGCCGCTTGCCCAAGCGGTGAACTTCGGCCTGTCGGCCAGTGGCAGACCGAGAAGCTCGCAAATCACCGATAGCGGCAGCTTTCGTGCATAGCCCTCGACGAGGTCAGCCGGGCTGCGCTCTGCGAACAGCTCCGCGGCCAATTCATCGGCGATCGCAAGGATCCGGGGCTCCATATCGAGGACGGCGCGACGGCGAAAGGCTTCGTCGACAATGTCTCGCAACCTTTTGTGATCCGGCTCGTCCATCGACAACATATTGTTGGCGAGCGTGCGCAGCATGCCCGGCATCCACCATTGGAGCCCGGCAACGCTGCCATCGTCCCGGCGCAAGGTGAAAGTATCGCTGTCCTTCAATACCCGATCGGCCAGATCCTGTGTCGTCGTTGTCCAAACCTTCCCGACGATAGGGAATCGCACTTCGACCACCGGACGTGCCAATCTCAACTTCTCCATCTCGGCGGTGGGATCGCGAAAATAGCTCTGACTGCAAAAGTCCGCGCGCATGTCTGGTTATCAGCTGATCAGATAAACCATCCCGACGAAGGCGATAGTTGCTGCTACCGCTCCGGCAGCAGTCCAGACGCAGCCCCCCGCGAGCGCGGCACCGATTAGCAATACGGTCATCCCCTATTCCTCTCATTGACAGCTTTGCCATAAACGACATATGCGGCGGCGGAATTACGACCGAAGACGGGAATCAAAAATCACAGATCGTCACGTTGCCGTGAAATTGGCGCCATTTGGTGCGTCCGCATCGTGATCCGAATTTCACGCGACGGCGCGGCCATGCAACCGGTTTCGGCCGCGCAGTGATTGCGATAGCGCCGGGCGGCGGCTCAGTTTCCATCATGTCCGGATCGAGCAGATGGACGGATCAAACCAGCGGCCCGCTTCCGCGCTCGAAGCGCAACACTCGCATCTCCTCTCTATCTCTGCGGGCTCGTCATGTAGCTCGGCAACCACAAGGACAAGCTCGGGATTGCGATCAAGAGGCCCATTACGACCAGGTTGATGACGATGATCGGGACGGCGGCACGGGTAATCTCGCCCATGGATGTCAGCGGCATGATGCCCCGCACAACATAAAGCAGGATACCGAACGGAGGCGTGATCTGCGCTAATTCGACATTCAGAAGCATCGCCGTGCAGAACCAGATCGGCTCATAGCCCAACGCTTTCACCACCGGGATGAAGATGGGGATTGTCATCATTATGAGCGGAATGCCGCCGATCGGCCCGCCCAGCAGCAGCGTGACGAAGTGCATCAGCACGATCACCCAGATCGGCGGAACAGGCAGAGTGCCTGCCATCACAACCAGCTTTTGCGCCGAGCCTGTATACGCCAGCAACTGCGTGAACGCCTGCGAGGCTGCCAGGATCGCCAGCACCATCACCGAAATCTTCAGTGTGGAGAACATGGCCTCGCGCGCGGCCGCCCAGGTGAGCCGCCCATAGATCGCTGCCAGCGCAAAAGACGCGAACGTGCCGAGCGAGGCGGCCTCCGTCGGCGTTGCGACACCGAAAAAAATCACCGCGATCATGCCGACGATGAGGACCGTAAGCGGAGCAACATATTTGACCGTCAGCGTCACGCGCTCGTTTAACGGGATGTGTCGAGCGGTGTATCTCGGTGCCTCGGTCGGGTCGACGATACAGACGCCGACGATGTAAATCAGGTAAGCGAGGGCGAGGACGAAGCCGGGGATCACGATCGCTATCAGCAGCTTGCCGACGGATACGCTGGCGATTACCGCCAGGATGACGCCGAGCGCGCTGTGCGGCATCATGACTGCAAGGCCGCCGCTTCCGAGCAGGGGCCCCACGCTCATCTTCTTGCTGTAGCCGCGCTCCTGCATCGCAGGCGCCAAGGTGCGCGTGAGCATGGCAGTGGTGCCGATGCTCGCCCCGGACAATGAAGCCAGCAGGGTGCCGGAGCCGACGGCCAGCAGCGCCAGGCGGCCCGGCACCGAGCCTAGCCAGCTGTCCAGGGCGTCGATCATCCTGGTGACCAGGCCGGTGCGAAAAAGGATCTCACCTTGAAGGATGAACATCGTGATCGGCAGCAGGATGAATACCGAAAGGCTTCCATAGATGCTGTCGATCAAAAGCTCGAAGCCTGCAGACCCCATGAAATAGAAGAGGAAAATGATGTTGGTGCCAAAAAACGCAAAGACGACGGGAATACCGAGGAGGACGAGCGCGAAAAATGTGCCCATGAGCAACGAGAACGCCGTGTACCACTCCATCGCCCGTCTCAGATCTCTCCGCCACGGTCATCGGAGCCGATACCCGGCATCGATTGCGGCCTGCTCCGCTTGCGCAGGAGCTCGATCAGCCAAAGCAGGCTGCCCAACGGGATGATGAGGTAGACCCAGAAAATCGGTACATCGGGCAATTTGAAAAAGTCGTAGGCCCCCTTCGAATAGTTCTCCCAGGTCGCCAGCGCGCCGTACCAGGTCAGCAATCCGCAAGTCACGATTGCCACGACCCAGCCTAGGCGCTGCGCCGCCCGGTTCACCCAGGGTGGCAGCAGGGCCACAACGGAGTCATCGCTGGTATGACCGCCCTCGCGCTGCAGCCACGCTACGCCGACGAACGTCAGATAAACAAGACTCCACTCGTTGAGCGGAGTGATGATACTGAACGACAGGTCGAAGAAATACCGGCAGATGATCTCCGCCGAGACGCTCACCACCTGGAATGCCAGCAGCGCACCGCCGATCCAGGCGCAAACGTCGAGCAACCGGTCGAAAGCCCGCCCGGCTGCCTCAGGAAGGCTCATCGCCTTGCCTTGCAGTCAGGCAGTCCCCCTCCTGCATCATATGGCTGCGGGGCGGGGTCGGAGGAAATGTGAGCCGGCCCATGGAGATAGTCCGATCGTTTTGCTCCGGGCCGATCGCGTCAGTTGCGGACAATCAACGATTTGATCCTGCTCATCTGCTCGGGGCTTATCTTCGTGCTCAAAGCGTCGAACCGGGACTCATTTGCCATGTCGTGCCACTGCTTGGCTTCCTCCGCCGAGAGGTGAGTAAAGATCATGCCGGCCTTTTCCAGTTTTGCGCGCTCTGCCGCAATCAGATCGGCATCAACAGCGGCCATCTCCTTCTCGTTCTCGATCTGCGCATTCACCAGGAATGACTGCTGCTTGGCCGTAAGGCTGTTGAATTTTTTCAAGTTCATGTGGATGAATGTCGTATGCGAGCGCCAGAAAGCATCGGCAAGTGCGAACTTCACCACCTCCTGCAATCCCATGTCATAGACGAAAATCGGGTACGGTGCGGCGCCGACAATACCCCGCTCGAGAGCGCCGTAGATTTCGGAGATGTTCATTCCGATCGGGATCGCTCCGACTTTCTTGAACAATGGGTCATACCCGGAGTGCGACCTGATCTTCATATTCTTGAAGTCGGCAAGAGCTCGAATCGGCTGCTTGGAGAAAATATAGAAACCCGACTGGGTCGCAGTCCGACCGATGACCTTCACGTTGATCTTCGCATGCGCCTTGTCGAGCAGGTCGAGGTAGCCGTTGCTCCGCTCTTCCGCAGGCGTAATGTCGGACAAGCCTGAGGTATCGATTTCCGGGACCAGGGGGGTATGCACGGAGAAGGTCATGACCACGTCGACCAGCCCCTTGCTCAGCGCGTTGATCTGGTCGCTGACCGGAAAGACCTCCGGGCCGCCGAGCAACTCGACCCGCAGGTCACCTTGGCTCTCGCTGTTGACCCGCTCCACCCATTTTTTGAAGATTACCATGCTGTCTTCGACCTTGCTCAGCGGAGCATAGGTGATGGCCTTCAGCACCGTTTCGGCGGCGGCTGCACCGCACCACATTGCGCAAGCCGCCAATGTAAAGCCGAGGGCGAACAGCTTTGCCAGGTTACACCGCATATGCACCACCTCTGCTGTGAGAGCTCATCCTTGCATGTTGAATTCGAGCCCGACATTGCCCGCGCAAGCGCGTCGGTAGATTTCCTTGCCGACTACCACATCGGTACTGGCGATCCCGCATACCGCGATCAAGGTTCGATCCGACGCCGAGGCCCGCGGCAGCCTTCCGGCGACGAGCTCCTGGGTTCTGACAGGCGGCTTGCGTGCGGGGAGCGCACTCGGCCGCCTGGCCTGGACCTGGGCGGAGAAATGGGCCGGATTGTCGGCGATGATGCGATCGGCGGATCGCAGCACATCGTCGTCCCAGGAGTTCATCAAATCGAGCGGGATCAGCAGCGTTCCCGGCGTGAAGGCTTCGGCGCTCAGCGGCTTGCCATTTCCTGGCGGGATTGACGTAATGACGATGTCCATATTCCGGGCCGCCTGCAGCGGATCGTCAACCGGAGTGATTGTCCAGTCTCCTTCCTGAGACATCTTGGCGCAAAACTCTTCACGGGAACGGCGCGTGCGCGAGGATACGGACACGTGCGCAATCGATGGAAAGATGGCAGTCATCATGCGCAGCGACCAGAGCCCGAGCCCCCCGCACCCGATGAGACCCAGCGTATGCGGCGGCTCGGGCGCAAGATGCCTCACCGCAACGGCGGCGCAAGCGGCGGTGCGAAGAAAAGTGACGTGCATTCCTTCCATGATGCAGCACGGCCGCCCGTCCTGCGGGTCGTTGAGGATTATGAGGCCTGTCGAATCCGGCAATCCACGCTGGGAATTGCCGGGAAAATAGGAAACCCACTTCATTCCCAGCGCGCGGACATCGTCCACCCATGCCGGCATGGCATGCAGGAAGCTGTTCGCCTGCTCCGGGTGCACACCGATTTTGGTGGGCACCTCCGCCTTCCCTGCGGCATCGAGCCGGTAAGCCTGCTCGATCAATGCCCCGATTTCCGCCAGCGGCGGAACAAGCGAGCGGACATTCTGCTCGCTGAGCAGCCGGATGTTCATTCGGCTCGGCCCGGTCATTTGACGACGTGCAGCCGCCAATCCGATCCGGCGGACAGGACCTCGCACCCTCCGGAACGGATTACGACATGCTCCTCGGGATTAAGCAGACCATCCATGCTTTCTATCTTCGGCTCCGGCGTCAGCGCCATGCCGACTTCTAGGATCGTGTCATCGGTGGCCGATATCGATGGCGGCTCGTTTTCGAGTCCGATGCCGTGGCCGATCCGCTTTGACGGATGATCCGAATAATTTCGCCACCCAGGATGCTGCGCCAGCCGCAGCTGGGAATATTCGAACAGCTCACGGACGCTCACTCCGGGTTTCATTCGCTCGATGATATCGTTGAGAATTCCCCACATCCCATCATGCTCGGACTGCTGGCGCGGCGAAGGAATGCCGAAGACGGCCCGCCGTGCGAAATCCATCTTGTAGCCGGAATAACTGCATCCGCCATCGATATAGAGCACGTCACCCTTTTGAAATGTGCGGTCGGGGCCGGTTGCACCGAGCACCATTGGCGGCTCGGAGCTGATGTCTGCGCCCGCTTCCAGATAGTATTGCAACACGTTCCTCTGCACCTTGGAAGCTGCGATTCCGATATGCAGCTCCTCGAACGCCTGTCGCCAAGCCGTTGCGCCGATCTCGCAGGCTTTGCGCATGCACTCGATCTCCCACTCCGACTTGATCATCCGGCAGCCCCATATGACCGGCCCGGACGCCACCAGCTCCGCTTGCGGCACCTGTTCTCTCAGCAGATCGAGATCGACCACAGCGATGCCCAACCAAGTCTCGCGCCCGAGCTCGATACCGAGCCTCCCCGCATCCAGTCGCCTTTCCCGCAGGATCTCGGCTACCCCCCAGTCGACTCGCGGCTCCTTGGTGAACGGCACCTCCGGATAAATGCGGCGATCCCTGACCCAGGACGGGAAGGGCTGGTTGTAGAGCCGGGCGAACATGTCGGGGCCGGACCAAGTGATCAACGCCGGATCGCCTTCGAGCGGCAATACGAAGATCGACGGGCGCGATCGCATCCAGGAAGCAACCTTGTGCCCGGTGAAATACGAGTAGTGCACGGCGTCGGTGACGATGAGGCCATTCATGCCGTGTGCGTGCATGAGCGACCGTGCGCGTTTGACGCGATTCGAATATTCATCAGGCGGCATGGCTGCCATGGTGCTCAAAGGCCACTCATCTGTAGGTTGGGCGAAGGATGGCCCAGTTTTGCAACGTTGGTGCCTCCACTTCACGACCCTCGCCCCCACCCCTCGCCACAAGCGGGAGGAGTGCACCGCGTGCGCTGCACCTTTCGGGCGTCAGCATCGCAGGAACGTGCGCTAGACCCGGGTTCGCCATTCCCCCCAGCCGTTCGTGCGCCCGTAAACCGCGTCAAAAAAGTCTTTTTGGAGAGCTTCAGTTACAGGGCCGCGCCTGCCGTCGCCGATCTTGCGGTTATCCACTTCTACGACCGGGGTCACCTCTGCCCCGGTTCCCGCAAAAAAAGCCTCGTCCGCAGTAAGCATGTAGTCGCGGGAAAACAGCTCCTCGCGAACCTCGATGTCCCGCGCGCGCGCCAGGTGGATGATGGCGTCGCGCGTGATGCCATCGAGCAAGTAGGTAAGCGGCGGCGTAACGAGCACGCCGTCGCGCACAAGGAAAATGTGCTCCACCGAGCCTTCCGCCACATGACCGTTGGTATCGAGCAGTATTGCCTCGTCGTACCCGTCGCGCTTGGCCTCGGTGCGCGCCATCTGAAACAGCATATAATTTCCGCAGGCCTTGGCCTTGGACATGTTCGTGTTGATGTGCTGACGCACGTAGCTTGAAACCTTGGCACGGCTGCCGTTTTCCAAAGTGCCGTGTCCGACGTACTCGCCCCACTGCCAGACGGCAATTGCGACGTTGATTCTGCATTGCTCGTAAGCGAGGCCCATGCCGCCATAACCGATGTAGGCTATGGGCCGGATGTAACATTGCTCGAGCCCGTTGATCTGGATGATCTCGCGCGTTGCGGTGGTCAACTGCTCGAGGGTATACGGTATCTCGAAGCCGAGAATTTTAGCCGATCGGTGCAGCCGGATCAGATGCTCCTTCAAGCGGAAGACCGCAGCACCGGATTGGGTCTTGTAGCAGCGGATGCCTTCAAACACGCCGAAGCCGTAGTGCAGCGTATTGCTCACGAGATGGACATGCGCATTCCCCCAATCGACGATCTTCCCGTCCATCCAAATCTTCTCTGCACTCTCCAAGCGGCTGGTCTCCTGATTTTTCCGGCTGGTTGCAGTCGTTGCCATCGAGGATCCCCGCGCCGACGTGGAATGTGGCCGGGAATGCCGCTCTTGACAAGCCTGGAAAATTTCTCCGAGCATTTGCAATGAATTTTTGAATTGAAAGCCTCAAGCGTCGCTGGCTTACCTCATTGTGGCCGCTCCAACTCGTGCGACTCACGCATTTCGATACGGCAATCGATGGCCGGTACGCAAACATCGGGGCGATCCCATAGCAGCGCTCGACGCCGTCGACCTCGAACCATCATTCGGCTTTTTTGTGATGGCCATCACAGCGCATGCACTGCTGCGCCGATAGAATTTCGGTCTCGACTCCATCAGAGGAAGAGGTGCCGGGATGACAATTGGTTCGCTATTTACTTTGCTCGTCACCACTATGAGCTTCGCTGCACTCGGTTCCACCGCGGCCGAGGCTGAGGACTTCGCATACGCCGACTTCCTGCAATCCCAGCTGGCGTCGATGCGTCCCAAGCTCGAGAGCCACGCACGCAAGCACTCGTTCAGGATCCCGAAGGGCGATATCGTCACCGCGCAAACGAGTGGCAGCGCATCGCCCGCAAGTACCGAGATCACCAGGACTACAAGTCCGTCATCAAAAAAAGGATGTCTCAAGAAAGAATATCTTGCGACCGGCGCTGTGCTGTTCAAGGATAAGTGCACAAACGAGTGGGCGATCAATTCAAGTGCTGCGACTGCTCACAAACCGGTCCGCCGCCAATCCTGCCTGAGCAAGGAGCTGAGCAACGACGGCGTCGTTGTATTCAGGGATAGCTGCACGAACGAATGGGCAATGAACACCTCGCACCACACTGCCGATCCGGCGCGCTAGCTAAAAGGTGAGCAGCCCCAGCTGTCTCACCCCGCCGCGTTCCCCGCGCGAGCAGCCCGATAAACAGACCCGAGAAACACGCCTCGATCAACTCGTATTGCACGTCCGGTTTCCGGCTGTGCGCGCTTGCGCGGTGCGACGCCGAACAGCTTTCATGCTGGTGCTCTCCCAGCGGGGCGAGATTCATGCTTTTTCTGCGACGACCAGCCATAGATCCGAGCCAGCGTGCCGCCCATCAGCTTGGCCTTGTCGCTTTGCGAGACGCGCTCAGTAAGACGGAAGGCATCCACGGCCTGCGCGTAACAGAGGAATTTGACCGCGCGTGTCCAGTCCGTGCCCCACAGGCATCGGCCGATTCCAAACGCGTCGATGACGCGACAGACTGGATCCCAGATATCTCCGTATGGAAAGCCCTCGCGAGACAGCGTGCAGGCACCGGTGATCTTGATTGCGACGTTCTGCTGCTTTGCGAGCGTCAGCACTTTCGACAGGTCGGCCCAGGGTTCCGCGGGCACCGGCGGCTCGTAAGGCTGAACGATGCCAAGATGGTCCACGATGATCTGTGTATCGGGATTGCGCCGGATGAGCTCGATCCCTTGATCGAGGCGCCCGGCAATGTGCAGGTTGACCGGCATGGACAAGCGTCCGGCCTGCGCCAGCACACGATTGAGGCCCGGATCGGCCGGGTCCTCGGTGTAGCCGCCACGCGCGAGCAGCATGCGAACGCCGACTGCACCAGGCGTGCGCTTCCAGTCCGCGATGACCTCCGGGACGGACGGATCGGTTGGATCGACTGGCTTGATGAGGGCAAACCGGTCGGGGTGACCTCTGTGCACCTCGAGCGCATAGCTCGGATCATAGCGGTACATCGTGAACGGCGACACCAGGATCGCGCCGTCGACGCCGGCGGCATCCATAGCCGCTACCATCTGATCACCGGTGACCTCGGGCGGTCCCGTCAGTACGGCGTGCCATGGCCGGCCAGGGTGGTTGCGCTCGTAGGCATGTACCTGCGCGTCGATGATCAGCATATTTGTCTCTCCCTGTGAGTGTAGCCCTGCTACAGTATTTTTACGTCTCGTCGTCACGGCCGGGCTTGTCCCGCCAGCCGCGCCTTGAGGCGCGGCAGAAACGTGGATCCCGGCAGCGCAGATAAGTCCATGCAGCCGGCGCAAGCTTGACTGCGTTGCGGACATGACGTGCCCGGTGAGCCTAAAGGGATATCAGGATGAAACTCGGTATCGTGCTCGGGTATTCCAGTGCCGAGATGACCCTGCCGATCGATCGGGTGCTTGAGGCCGAGCGGCTCGGATTCGATTCGGTTTGGACGTCGGAGGCTTATGGCTCGGATGCCGTTGCTCCTGCCGCCTGGGTGCTGGCGCGCACGGCACGGATGAAAGTGGGCACTGCGATAATGCAGATGCCGGCACGTACGCCGGCCATGACCGCAATGACTGCGATGACGCTCGACGCGCTTTCGGGTGGCCGCTTCATTCTTGGTGTCGGGCCCTCGGGCCCGCAGGTCGTGGAAGGTTGGCATGGAGTCGCTTACGGCAAGCCCCTGCTGCGCACTCGCGAGTACATTGAAATCATCCGCAAGATACTGGCTCGCAATGAGCCGCTCACCTATGCAGGCGAGCACTACCAAATCCCATATGCCGGTCCCGGCGCGACCGGTCTTGGCAAGCCGCTCAAGAGCATCTTGCACGGCAGTCAAAAGATCAAAATCTACACGGCGGCTATCACACCGGACAGCATCCGCAATTCCGCCGAGATCGCGGACGGTATGTTTCCTATATTTATGAATCCGCAACGCTTCGAGCTGTTCGAGCCGCACCTCAATGCGGGGTTCACGCGGAGCCGAGCTCAAAAGAGCCTGGCCAACTACGATCTTTGCCCATTCGTACCGGTGTCCATGGGTCACGACATCGAGGAAGCGCGATTACCGATCAAACAGCATCTGGCACTCTACATCGGCGGGATGGGCGCCCGCCGCAAAAATTTCTACAACGACTATGCGAAGCGATTGGGGTATGAAACTGAGGCCCTGCGAATTCAGGAGGCTTTCCTGGATGGGCGCAGGAGGGAGGCAGCAGCTGCGGTGCCCGATGCCTTGGTCGACGAGATCGCGTTGGTCGGCTCGGCTGATCGGATTCGCAACCGATTGCAGGCGTGGAAGGATGCGGGAAAGCAGCGGCGCGTTGATTCCATGCTGCTCACCGGCAATCCCAGCGCCGAAGCGCTGCGGGTGATCGCCGAGACTGTGCTCTGAACCCGTGCTCATCACAAGCCGGCCTGCGGTCGGGCGCATCCCATCCGTGCGTGTTACCGAACGTGGATGTCCGGACCAGGCCGGCCCGCACGTGCTGAAACTCAGTGGAAGCGCTCAACCCGGCTTCTGCACCCAGAGCTCGTACATGTTGACGAATGTCTTCGGATGCTCCAGCTCGAGCTGGTGCCACTGATCGAGATCGCCCATTGCGCCGCCGGGAAATCGACCCTGATAGCTCAGCGCCGGCGGACCGGCGAACCCGACAAAAGTCAATCCGCTTTCTGCCAGCAGCGATTTGAGCTGCGGAATGGTGAACTGATGCTCCTGAACATGAAACAGGAGGTCGCGGCATTCGCTCATGGCCGAGAAGTCCGAATAGCCCGAAACCGACTTGGCCGGATGATCGTCCGGCAAGGAGAGTATCTCCTCGCGGCATTGCCTGATGTGCTCGGGGATCGGGCGCCAGCGGCGCTCCTCGATCAAGGCGCGCGCGGCACGCACGTCGGCGCGAGCGGTTTGGCTGTAGAATGCAAGGTGCATGAAACCGCCGGGACGCAGCAATGAATTGAGCACGCGCAAACCCTGCCCCGGATGGCGCATGTGATGCAGCACGCCGCTCGCCTCGATCAGATCGAAGCTGCGCCCGATGCTCCCGAGCTCGAGAATATCGGCTTGTGCGAGCTCCATGTTGCCGATCCCGAGCTCGCTTGCCTTGCGCGCTGCATAAGCCAGACTGGCCAGGCTGAGATCGATGGCAAGCACCTTCGCGCCGACAAATCTCTGCGACGTCTCAATCGCATGCTGGCCGGTGCCAGAACCGGCAATCAAGACTTCGAGGGTCGCACGCTCGTCCTTTCCGGTGATCGGCGCGTGCGGGAACTGGTTGCGCAAATACCACGAGAGGGCAACACGCCGGCCGACCGGCGCAGGCTTCAGCCAACGCGGATACGGCGCCTCCTCGTAATGCCGGCGCACCACTACCGAGATCACGTCGCTGATCGGCGTGAGCGACGGCAGCTGTGCGCGGAGCCGTCCCTCCTCGGCCGGCTCGTTCACCTGCTGGTGGATGATCCGGACGGCCGGGTCCGGCCACTTGCGTCCCGTTAGCAGAGCCGCGTCGGCAAGCGTATGCAGCGGAGCATAGGCAGCAAGCGCGGTGAGGCAGACGACTGGAACGGCTGCCCCCGATGCGAGCGCGCCCTCCACCCTTTGCTTGAGTTGCGCGGCCTGCTCCAGCTCCTGCGCAGCGACCGCAAAAACATATTCGTTGAGGAAGCACTGCTGCGCCAGGGCGCAGTAGAAACCGTGCTCGGCCTGCGCGTCGGTGGCGTCTGCCCCAGCTGCAAGCGCGATCCCCAGCAACAGCGCCCGCGCATTGGTGAGAAACCGCTCGATCGCGATGTCTTGTACCGGCGCCGTCTGCAGCAGCGCGCAAAGCAATACGTCGCCCCATAAGGCCGCAAGCTCATCGGCCGAGCCCAGCTCGTCTCGGCGCAAGGGCCGGGGCCATGCCGCCGCAGCGCGCTCGATGCACGCATTTGCCGGGCCTGACCTGATCAGCATGGCCGCGAGCCCCGCGAGCTCGCTCGGGCGGGTCCACCCTTCCAAGAGGGCGCGCGTTGTCAACCGTGCAAGATCGTCACGGACCGCACCTTCCTCGGGAGGCAATGGCAGCCGGGTGGCGCATTGCAGAAAGAATGCCCTGCTCTCGTCCGTCTGGTGCAGGGTGAGGGCGTGGTGGGCGAGCGCGAACGCCTTGGCGACATCGCCTTGCGCCAGCAGGATGCGGCCGAGATTGCGATGAACGTCGATCAGTTGCGGGTTGAGCGCAAGCGCGCGTCCATAATGCGTCGCCGCTTCGCCGACCCGGCCGACGGCGACAAGGGCAACACCGAGATTGCTATGGGCTTCGGCGTACTCCGGCCGTGCGGCCAGCACACGGCGATAGCGCGCCGCCGCGTCCTCAAACCGCCCTTCGCGCAGCGATACGCTGCCCAGCCCGTAATGTCCCTCCACCAGGGCCGGATCAATGACGAGCGCGCGCTCAAAGCTCTCGCGCGCTTCGCCGTTCCTGCCCTGGTCTGCGAGCACGTCACCGAGGCTCGCCTGCGCCTTGGCATAGTCGCCGCGCAGCATGATCGCCTGTCGCAAATGCGCGGCCGCATCGTCGAGACGCCCGCACGCACGCAGCGCCTGCGCCAGATTGAAGCGACATTCCGGCGAGCGCGCATCGGCGGCAAGCGCACGTTCCAGCAATTCGTTGGCCTGCGCGTGACGGCCGGCCCGCAGCGCCATGATGCCGAGCAAGTGCAGGCTGTCGAAGTGGCGGGGGTCGAAGCTGAGCACATCGAGGCAGAGGCGCTCGGCTTCCCGGGTCTGGCCGGCGGAAAACTGCCGGAACGCGGCGGCGAACATTTGCGTGGCCGGCGAGGCGCCATGCGGGCCAAGTGGAAGCATGTCCGCCGCCCTGCCCTGCTTCTTGGCAGCGCGCCGCTCTTTGCGATTCATGCGCGCTCGCTCATTGCTTCGGGATGCCGGCGCGCTCGATAACCGCGGCCCATTTCGCAATGTCCGCATGCATGCGTGTCCTCAGCTCGTCGGGCGAGCTTGCCTTGGCTTCAATGCCGAGCTCGGCATAGCGCTGCTTGACCTCGGGAATCGCCACGATCTGACGAATCGCCGCACTCAGGACGGTGATGATGTCCACCGGCGTGCCCGTGCGGGCAACAATCCCATTCCAGGACATAACCTCATAACCGGGAACGCCGGCTTCGGACGCCGTGGGTACATCGGAGAGAAAGGGCGAGCGCTGCGGGCCTGAGGTGGCAAGCGCACGGACCTTCTTGTCCGCCAAGGCCGGCTTCATGGGAGCATAGAAATCGAGCATGAGCTGCACGTCATTGCGCAACAGCGCCACCATCACGTCCGGGGTGCCGCGGTACGGCACGATCTGTGCGTCGATGCCGGCGGAGGATTTCAGCAGCTCGGCCGCAAGATTCTGAGTGCTGCCGACATTGATGGTGCCGATGTTGAGCTTGCCCGGTTGCTCGCGCGCCGCCTTGATGAAGTCGGGCAGGGTCTTGAGCTCGGAAGCGATGCTGCTAGCCAGCACGAGATCGAACGAGCCTATCGTCGAGATGCTGGCAAAATCCTTGACCGGATCGAACGGCAGCGCCTTGTAGATCGCAGCGCTGATCGCAGTGCCGTTGCTCACGAGCCCGATGGTATAGCCATCGGGCGGCTGCGACAGCACGCTGCGCGCGGCCGCGATTCCGCCCGGACCGGGCTGGTTTTCCACCACGAAGCGCTGCCCCAGCCGGTCCGCCAGCTTCTCCGCGGCAATCCGCGAGGTGATATCCGCAACCCCCGCTGCCGCAAACGGGAGCACTAACCGCACCGGGTGGCTGGGATAGTGCGGCTGCGCCTGCGCGACGGGCATCTTCCAGACTGCCCCCGCCGCGCTCGCGACCAGCGCGACCGAAAGCCGGCGTCGGGTGAAATCGTCGCTGTGCATTTTTCTTTACACTCGTTCCTCGATCACGCTCGCGCGGACGTCGTCCTCGATGAGGCGCCAAATGTGATCGACGTAGTGCACGAACTGCGGCGTACGCTTGATCGCAAGCACGCGCGGACGCGGCAGCTCGATCGCGACATTCTCGCGTATCCGCCCCGGCCTGCGCGCGAAGACCAGCACACGGTCTGCGAGAAAAACCGCTTCGTCGATCTGGTGGGTGACGAACAGCACGGTCTTGCGGCCCTCGTCCCAGATGCGCATCAGCTCGGTCTGCATGATCTCGCGCGTTTGCGCATCGAGCGAGGAGAACGGCTCGTCCATCAGCAGCACTTGTGGATCTATCGCCAAAGCGCGCGCGAGATTGACGCGCTGGCGCATGCCGCCGGAAAGCTGGCGCGGATGGTACTGCTCGAACCCTTCGAGCCCGACAAGTTTGAGGAGCTCCATGGTGCGCCGGCGTTCTGCCGGACCGACCTGCCCGGCAATCTCGCGCCCGATGATCGCGTTCGCGAACACGCTGCGCCACGGCAAGAGGTTGTCGCTCTGAAACACGAAACCGCGGTCGCCTCCCGGCTCGCGCACCACGCGGCCATCGAGCACCACCTCGCCCGAGCTTGCGGGCTCCAGCCCTGCGACAATCCGCAGGAACGTCGTCTTGCCGCATCCGGAAGGGCCGACGAGACAGATGAATTCGCCCAGCTCGACCGAGAGGTCGATCCGGCGCAGCACGTCGAGATCGCCGAACGACTTCCCGAGCCCCGAGATCACCAGCTTGGGCGCCATTGCTGCGCTGTCAGTCCTTGGTCCACGGCACGAGCTTTGCCTCGAGCCGGGTAAATCCCGCCGTCATCACGATGCCGGCGAAGGCGAGGACGACCACTCCGGCGAAGAGCTCCGGCATGTTAAATGCATCAGCCGATTGGCTGATCAGGCGGCCGAGTCCTGCTCGCGAGCCGAACAGCTCCGCAACGACCACCCCGATGAGCCCCCGCCCTATTCCGAGCTTGAGGCCGGCGAGGATGAAAGGCATGGCGGAAGGCAGCGACACCTTGAAGAATATCTGCCGCGGCGAGGCGCCGAACGAGCGCAGCATCTCGATCAGTCGTTCACTGGTCGTGCGCAGTCCCGCCTCGGTGTTGATGGTCACTGGGAACAGCACCAGGAAGATGACTACCAGCACCTTCGACCAGATGCCTATGCCGAGCCAAAGAATGAACAAGGGAGCAAGCGCGATGGTCGGCGTCGCATACAGGCCGGAAATCCACGGCTGCAGCGCGCGCTTGGCCGTGACGCTGTTCGCCATGGCAAAGCCGAAAACGATTCCGATCACGCTCGCAATGACATACCCTACCGCAAATTCGACGGCGCTGATGGCGATGTGCCGCTGCATCTCCCCGGTTATCGTGAGCGAATAGATCGCGTGCAGGATCTGGGATGGCGCCGCAAGGAACAGCGGATTGGCGATCAGCAGCCGGCTGACCAGCTCCCAGAAAAGAAGCCCGCCCAGCACCGAGAGGACACCCGCCAAATTCCGCAGTCGACCAGCCCGTAACACGCCCCTCAGCGGCTGTGGCTCGGCCCGATCCGCCGAGGGCGCCAAGGCATGCTGAGTCGAGGCGCTCACTTGCCTAATCGCTGAGCTCGCTCACGCGAGAGTTGCGCATAGAGAACGTCCAGATCGACGTTCGCGACAGCAAAGGATCCCTTGTTGATCCCGACAAGGACCGGCCAGAAATTGGCGGACGGCTGCCCGACGGTCCCTGCGGTTATCGCGTCTGTCGCGTTGGCCGGTAGCGCGAGTGCGGCAGGCGTACCGATCACCAACGCTCCCAGGACCGCACGCCGCAAAGCTCGCATAGTCGTCCTCCTACGCGTTGCGCTGTGCGCGGTAGTGCCGGGCAATTTCCGCGCCGGTTGTGCGCCAGACTCGGGGGTGCCGGCAGATATAGGCGAGCGCCGCGTCGAAGGCATCGATACGATATGGCACGCCGGTGAGATACGGGTGCAGTGCGATCGCCATCACGCGACCGCTTTCACCCCCCTCGCGATAAAGCACGTCGAACTGCCGGCATATCATCTCGCGGAATTCATCGGGGGTGCGGTGCGCGCGCTCAAATACCGGCTTATCGTTGATCTCATGGCTGTAGGGGACGCTGAGAATCTCGCGTCCCCCACCGAGACGCATGAGATAGGGTTGGTCGTCGTTGGTCCAATCGCACACATATTCGCAGCGCTCGGCGACGAGAATATCGAGCGTGTCCCAGGTCTCCTGCAGGCCCGACCCGAGCCAGCCGACCGGGCGCGCACCGCTCGCCTTCTCGATCGTTGCCAGCGTCCGCTGGATGATGCCCTTCTCCTCCCCCGGCGGCGCTTCATTGAGGCGGCGGGTGTTGCTCTCGCAATGGCCCATCCACTCCCACCCGCGCTTGTTGCCCTGCTCGATGATTTGCGGGTGATGTGCACAGACGTCGCTGTTGAGCGCGACCGTGGCACGCATCCCGTAGCGATCGAGCACCTGCATCAGCCGGAACACACCGATACGGTTGCCATAGTCGCGTACCGACCAGGAGGGAATGTCCGGGACCGGGGTACCGGGCCCGCCGGAGCCTGCCGGCACCTTCTCCATCAGGGAAAAGAACTCGATGTTGGGAATGACCCAGAGTGCGACATGTGCACCGCCCGGCCAGCTCAGGGGGGAGCGGTCGATGATGGGCGAATAGGCGAAAGGCCCGTAAGCCGCAGGCTGCATGGAGTGCTCAGCTCGCCTTCCTGACCGCCGACCTGCCGAGATGTGCCAGCACGTCCGCGACATGCATCACATCGCAGTATTTGTGGTGCATGTCGAAGAGGTTCACCTTGTGAGAGAGGAGGCTTCGATCGAAGCAGCACTCCTCGACCAGCACGACGTGATAGCCGTGCGAGTAGGCGTCCACCGCCGTTGCGCGCACACAGCCGGAAGTGCTTTCGCCGCAGACGATGAGAGTCTGCACTCCGAGCTGCGTGAGATGAGCCACGAGCGGCGTGCCGAAGAACACGCTCGCACGCTGCTTCGTAATAATGACGTCCTGGGGCTGCGGCTTGAATTCCGCGCGGATGACGAAGTCCGCGGCATCGAGCGGAGGCTTGTTGCGCTTGGTCGCGGTGACCAGGCTCGGACGGCTCTCGGCGCGCACGTCGCTGGTTGAGTAGAAGATCGGAAGACCCGCAGCGCGTGCTGCGGCGAAAAGCTGCCTGGTAGGCTCGATCGCGGTATGGGCATATTCGCCGCAGCTGCTGGGATACGCCTTCGCGAGCTCGGCCGGCGGGCGGGCGCCGCCGCGATACACCAGCTCGTAGAGATCGACTGCAAGCAGCGCAGGGCTCGCTCCCACGAAGATCTGGCGTTTGTAGGCGGAATAGATCTGCAACACTTCGGGGGTGACGAGGTCTTTCCAGCAATGATCTTCGAATTCGTCGGCCATGGAAGCCGCTCCTCATCGGGACATGGTTAGCCGCGCGGCGACCCTAACCGGATGCGCCGCCGATGTACATCGATGCAAAGTGTGGCCCGGGAGCTACAGAACGGTAGCACGATGCTTGGCATAGTGGACCGGCTTGCGGGCCTTGACGGCACCGCAAGCCGGCTGCCGTGACCCACGCCGGCTACGCATACTGCCAGCTACGCGATACAGAACTGTCAGTACAATTCCGGCATGGGCACGGACCTCGAGCGACGAAGCCCCTTGGCTGGCGCATCGCGATGGTGCGGATGCCTGACCTGCTGTCCGGGAGATCCCCTCGCCCTATCGTCCCGCCCCATACCTTATCGGTAGATGCTTAACCCTTCCTGAACCCTACTGTCCCGAGCCCTGTGGCAAAACTGGCGTGATCCTGTGGCAAAGACGCGCGCCCCTCATATGATTGCGTACGATGTTACCGATGCATGTCACATTTTTTCTGGATCGCAGGCCAGGTAAAGACCGGATTACCCCCGACCTTGGATGGGCACCCCCCGCGGTGGTCAGTCGCACAAATCAGCTCGTAGCTGGCAAGGGTGGCGGCCTGGCCTCGCCGTTCCGGTTTGCGGTGGCCGGCGACGCAATTCGCGGCCCCCGGCGGCGCCAAGTTGTGTGCAGCAAAGCTGCCCTACAATTACGACGCTGGCGTCGCCGCTTCGGTCTCCGCCATCAACCAATCGAGGTAAGGCTTATCCACGCTCTCGAGCGGCAGCACCAGAATCGCGGGCGTGGTGTAGGAATGCATCTCTTTGACCGCGGCACCGACGCGCTCAGCAAGGGACGCGCGCGTCTTGATGATCATCACCGTTTCCTCCCCGCGCTCGACCGCACCCTGCCACCAGTAATGCGAGATCATGCCGGGCAGAATGTTGACACAAGCGCAGAGCCGTCGCTCCACCAGCGCGCGCCCAGCCCGCTCCGCCTCGACAACGGAAGGATAGGTCGTATAGACGAAAACCGCCCGCTCCATATCCAACCTCCGCCGGCCACTATCATTGCCTCGCCGGCTGCCCTGAAGGCCCAGGCCCCATGAGCTCCGGCAGTCGCAGCCCCGCGAGCGCCGCATCGGGAACTCCGAGCTACGACCGCATCGCCTTTGTCGCAAGCCCCATCGCGGAGGCGCAAGATGCATTGCAAAGGCTGGACGCGTCCTACGGAAATGCGTCTCCGCAATCCGCTGACGTCATCGTGGCCCTGGGCGGCGACGGATTGATGCTCCAGACGCTGCACAGGGTCATGTCCTGGGGCAAGCCGATCTACGGCATGCACCGCGGCACTGTCGGCTTCCTCATGAACGAATTCCGCGAAGACCACCTGCGGGAGCGACTCGCCGCCGCCCGCGTCACTGTCATTCACCCGCTGCTGATGTGCGCCTACACAAAAGACGATAGAGCCAAGGAATATCACGCCTTCAACGAAGTCTCGCTGTTCCGGCAGACCTATCAGGCCGCACGGTTGCGCATTCTGATCGACGGAGAAATCCGGTTACCGGAGCTCGTCGCCGACGGCGTCCTGGTGGCCACCCCTGCCGGTTCAACGGCCTACAACCTCTCCGCTCAGGGACCGATCATTCCCATCAGCGCGTCGCTCATGGCGCTTACCCCGATCAGCCCCTTTCGGCCACGGCGCTGGCACGGTGCGCTGCTGCCGGATCGCGCCCAGGTCCGGGTGGAGGTGCTCGAACCGGAAAAGCGGCCGGTGGCCGCGGTCGCCGATCATGACGAGGTGCGCGCCGTTTCCGCCGTCGACATCAGAATGGACCAGGCAATCGGCATGCGGTTGCTGTTCGATCCGGGCCACAGCCTGGATGAGAGGATAGTGCGCGAACAATTCGGTTATTGACGTTCGAGATGTCTCTGGGCTTGTCCCGGTCGTCCACATGTTAAGCGTGATGCAGACCTGGATGCTCGGCAGCGGCGAACGTTTGCGAACAGGCGCAAGCCTGACTGCGCTGTCGGGCCTTACCGTGTCAGGGGCTTAGTTTTGTTAGGCCGCGCGTGCATAAATCGGATCGACGAGATCGTCGTCGCCGGAAAGCTCCTGGCAGAAGAGGCGCGCCTCCTCGCGCGCTGCCTCAGCAACGAAACGGCGCAAGAGCGTGAGGAGGGGCACGGTGTCGACGTCGGCCTGATCGGCACACCGCGTGAGCACCCGTTCCACCATTCGTCGCTTGAGCCGTGCGCCTCCCGCCGCCTCAAAGCCGCCCTCCCGCATAGCTTCGATCGCCTCGCGAAAGGCCGGGTGGGTCGAAGCCGGTAATCCCGCCCGCTCGAATACTGCCCGTAAGCCGGAGCCGCCGCGGTCGTGCACCAGCGCGCTCACGCGTCCAAGCGGCATGCGCGAAAGCTCCGCAACCGCTTCGACGAACATCTCCACGTTGCCGGACAGCAGCGCCCGCAGCACCAAGCCGGCGGTGAGTTGGCCACTCTCGCGCAGGTGACGGATGAGCGGCCGGATCTCCTCTTCCGGAGCGACAGCCGCCATCGTCACGGTAGCTCGCTCGCATGCCTCCTGGGCGACACGCAAGGCGCGGTCCTGCCCCAGCCAGGCGCGAGAGGCGACGAAATCCGCGAGCGCACGGGAAAGCTTGGCGACCAGGGCCTGACGGATCGCGGCAGGCAGGTCGTCGCGTTGCAACATCGCTTCCCGTATCGCCCCGAGATGACCGTGGCGCGCGACGATTCGGTCGAACGAGAGCGTGGCTATCATGGCGCGCGGATTTTCGATCAGCACGAGACAAGCCTCGGCACAGCCGACTTCGGCAATCGCAGCGGATACCGAGCGCGGCAAATCACTGCGGTTTGCGATTGCCGTTTGGTTCTGCACGCTCCCCGTCGCAACCGCATCGACCAGATCGGCATCGAGCAGGAGCGGCGAATGCTCGAGCACCCACGAAGCGATCTCCGGCTGGTCTGCCGCAAGGCCGAGAATGACCGCCGGGGGGGCATCCTCGGTGAATGCAAGCGCGCGCGCGAGCTCGGCCCGCACCAAAGGCGAGGGGTCATCCAACAGCATGATGAGAGCGCCCTCGGTCGCCGCGCGATCGTCCGGGCTCAAGTCCGAATAGAGATAGGCGCGGGCCAAGGCGGCAGTTGCATCGCCACGCTCGGCAGCCGGAGCCGTACGCATCCATTGGAGAAAATGACGAACAATCATGCTGCGCCCGACAACCTGATCAGCCTATACCATGCCGGCATAATTCTACCGGCCGGCTGAACGGTAACGGGGAAGTGCTTAATAAAGCGTTCACCATAAATCTTTGCAAAGGTTGACGGGGAATGAAGGTCCGCAGAAGGCCCTCGCGGCCGGCCTCAGAAGATGCGATCGGTGCTGTTTGTCATTGCCTGTCCTGACCCTGCAGGCGTTTGTTCATCGAAAAGAAAAACTGGAATGTAGCGAAACAAGTGCAGCTTCGGCTCTTTGCAAGCTTTGATGGATGCCCAACGTTAACCAGTGTGGTAAAGCCGAACAGGACGAGACGAATGGAGGCCGAGGATGGCTCAAGGCACAGTGGTCCGCCATAGGCGCGGGGGACTCTATTTCGAGGATTTCGCCGTAGGCCATCTCTACGAGCACCCACTTACCCGCACGGTCACGCAGATGGACAACATGCTGTTCTCCAACATGACGCTCAATCCCCAGCCGCTGCACATCGATCGGCATTTCTGCGAGCAGGAGACCGAGTGGGGGCAGCCGCTGATGAACTCACTGTTCACGCTGGGCTTGATGATCGGCATCATGGTGAACCACCTCACCGTCGGCACGACCATAGCCAATCTCGGCATGACCGAGGTGAAGTTTCCACATCCGCTGTTCGAAGGCGACACGGTGCATTGCACGACCGAGGTCATCAGCAAGCGGGAGTCTACGTCGCGCCCAGGCGCCGGCATCATCGAGTTCCAGCACCATGCCTACAACCAGAACAACAAGCTCGTGGCAGAATGCCGCCGGCAGGTTTTCATGCGCATGCGGCCGACCTGATGCGTTCGTTCTTGTTCGTGCCCGCCGACGGCGGCAAAAAGCTCGACAAGGCCATGGCGAGCGGCGCCGATGCCGTGATCATCGATCTTGAGGATTCCATCGCGCCCGATCGTAAGGCGGCGGCGCGCAGAAGCGCGGCCGCTTTCCTCGCCGAGGCGGCGAAGTCGGCGAACCGCCCTCAGCTGCTAGTGCGAGTCAACGCCATTGCAACCGGCCTGATCGACGAGGATCTCGATGCGATCGCCGGGGCGAAGCCGGATGCCATCATGTTACCCAAGGCGGAAGGCGGCGCGAGCATCATCCATCTGGACGCGAAGCTCACCGCATGCGAAGCCATCGCGGGCCTGCCTGATCGGAGCATCAGGATCCTCGCCATTGCGACCGAGACCGCAGCCGCGCTTTTTCTCGCGGGCACCTATGCCGGCGCGAGCAACCGGCTCGTGGGGCTCACCTGGGGCGCGGAGGACCTTTCCGCCGAGCTGGGCGCGGAAACGAACCGTGATGCCGACGGCTGTTTCCTGGACCCTTACCGCATGGCGCGGGCGCTGTGCCTCGCGGGGGCCTCGGCGGCCCAGGTGCCGGCCTTCGATACGGTAACGCCGGAATTCCGCAACACGGACCTCTTACGGCGCGAGGCCGAGGAGGCACGGCGCGACGGATTTCAAGGCAAGATCGCGATTCACCCGGTTCAGGTGCCGATCATCAACGAGGTGTTTACGCCGACCGTCGCCGCGGTCGGCCGTGCCCGTGCGATCGTTGCAGCCTTCGAGGCGAACCCTGAAAAGGGAGCCGTGGCGATCGAAGGGGTCATGTACGATCGGCCGCATCTTGCGCGTGCCTCTCGGCTGCTCGCGCAGGCAAAGTCAGCAGGCCTAGGCTGATAAGCTGCCCGGAATGTCTACTTTTTCGTGCTGGCGTAGACGGCAGTCGGATCGAATGTCCTTTCCGCGTCGCGAAATTCGAGCGATACCTCGCCCGGCGCCCCGACCGGCACGGCGCGATAGAAACAGGAGCGACGCCCGGTATGACATGTGCCTGGGCCTTGCTGCTCCACTCTCAGCCATACCGCATCCTGGTCACAATCAATGCGCATCTCGCGCACGTGCTGCACGTGACCGGAACTCTCCCCTTTGCACCAAAGCGCTTGGCGCGAACGGCTGAAATACCAAGCGTGCCCGGTCGCTATGGTACGCTCCAGAGCCGCCGCGTTCATGTGCGCCACCATCAGCACGTCGCCAGAACGTGCATCGGTCGTGACGCAGGTGATGAGACCGTCGCGGTCGAACTTGGGCGAGAATGTGCGCCCCTCTTCCAGCTCTCTCGCTGCAGACAGCAACGCAGACGAACGGGCCTGGTCTGACACTTGATCCTCGCTCTGCAACGCAGCCCTGTGTTACTCGATCTGATGGTTGTCCCGCTCGCGCCAGGGTGGGAACGCCTATATATTGTCTCAGAAGCGCGGTGCAACGATGTTGGCCGGCTCTTTCGTCCCGCATGCCATGTTGAACGACGTCTATAACCACCGCATTCTCGAGCTGGCCGCCAACATACCGAGGTTGGGCCGATTGCAGGCACCCGACGCTACTGCAACCGCCCATTCCAGGCTGTGCGGCTCAACCGTGACGGTCGACCTCAAGATGAATGGCGACACCGTGATCGATTTTTCTCATGAGGTGAAGGCCTGCGCCTTGGGCCAAGCCTCCTCCTCGATCATGGCGCGCAATGTCGTCGGGGCGAAAGCGGAGGAATTGCGAGATCTGCGCGACACGGTTCGCCGCATGTTGAAGGAAAATGGCGCTCCGCCGGAGGGAAAGTGGGCCGATATTGCCGTGCTCGAGCCGGTACGGGATTACAAAGCGCGACACGCGTCTACCATGCTGACGTTCGACGCGGTGACCGCAGCCATCGAGCAGATCGAGGCCAAGCGAAAAGCGGTAGCAGAAACGCCGTGATCCTTGGTATCACAGCCTTTCTGGCGCTGGCACTTCCCCTATTGCCATCAGCCTGCGCCGCCCCAACCCTCGACTGCGACGCGGAGGCCAAGATTCTCAACCAGGCGCAATCCGAGCTGCCGCGCCTTGATGTTGCTTCGCCGGCGGATCGCCCCCCATATTGCATTACACTCGAAACCATCATGACATTCGCGCGGCGCCTGCAGGCCCATGCCGCGCGCTGCCCCAACTCGGAGCTTGCCGCCGGGGTGGCAGAGTGGACCAAGACTCAGACGAGCTATTCGAGACTGTTCGTGCGGCACCGTTGCAAGCGGACAATGCGAGGAACCAAGAACGACCGGAACGGTGCACCGGCAGGATAGGTGGATGGAAGGCGACCCGGTTGGGTCGCGCCTGCGGACCCGGCGCCCGGGTCAGTCGCTGCGGCCGTCTCCCGGACGTCCCACCGTCGCGAGCGAGGCCGCTGCGCTCAGCGCAGGCTTGCGGTCGGGCTCCGGCTGGAACAACGTGTCGGTCGTGACCAGGTGCATGCGGTGGAGCTCATCAGCTGACAAGCGGTACAACGGCTCCCAAGGCGGAATCCGCAAGGCGGTCTCCAGGAGATCCACCCCTCCGCCCATTTCGATCGTATACTGCGCCAAGCGCCCGATATCGCGCTGAACTACATTGAGCTCCTCAGCGGAATAGCTCGACTCCAGCGCCTGTTTGCGCTTTTTGCCGAGCCAGATCTGATGCACGAGCACGTGTGCTTCCGGTGGAACGTAGCGCTGCGAGCCTGCCAGCAGAAGGAAGGCGCACATCGATTCGCAGTTTCCATTCGGAGACAGCGTCGCGCGCCGATCGTCCTTTGCCGAGCCCGGCACGGGAGTCGTTCTGCCGATGGTGGTGACCATGTCCAGGCTGCGGATCATGCGACCAAGCGCAAGCGTACCCAGGACCGACCCTCCGTCCGAATCAAGGACGAATACCGCCCCGCGGACATTGGGGTCCTTGGCAAACGCCTCGAATTCTCGTGGGGTGTCAGCGGTGATATACCCGGTTGCGGAGATCCAGACCCGGCAATCCGAGGCACAAGCCTCTGCGGGCCCCTCGCGCCGCCATTCAAACCGCATCGGAGTGCTGCTGTCGTCGGCGGGCACCGGGGATCCAGCCCATACCTGAACAGCGCCGCAAGCAAGCGCTAATGCGCCCCAGAAAAGTCGGAGCATGCTGACCCTCATCTTTGACGCTGCGCCGATCCTTCTTGTGGGGATAGGGTTACGGGGGATCGGTCGAGAAGCGTCGTGTGCCCGGAATCGAGTGCCTCTTTTAAAGCCGCCAGAGATTCGGGTCTAGCCCCAAAAAATGGCGCTGACTGCCTAAATCTGTCGCGGGGGCAAGGAACATTGAAGAAGATGCCCTCCTGGCCGACAACTCAGCACGTGCTCACGCTCCTTCGCCCGCTGACCCGGGTTCCGAGTCTCCTGGCGCAAGCCCTCATCCGTGCATACCGGCTGAGCTTGTCGCCCCTCGTCGGCTTTGATTGCAGGCATCTGCCGACATGCTCCACCTATGCCGAAGAGGCGGTCAGCCGGTTTGGCCTCTGGGCCGGCGGGTGGATGACCCTGGCTAGGTTGTGCCGCTGCCACCCCCTCGGCACCTCCGGTCTCGATTTGGTGCCGCGCGCGCTGCCGCCGCACGCCCATTGGTATTTACCGTGGCGTTACGGCCGCTGGCATGGGACCAACAGCGGTTGACGCGCCGGCGCTGGGCGCGCTAGCTGCCCGCCCGTGGTCGGTTGAGCCGTCAGTCCCGGCGAAACTCGCCGATACGCCCTGAGCCCTCAGGCTTACCTGCATTCGTAGGCAGCGAGTGAGCAGGAGATGCAAATGGCCACCGTCACCTTTCCCGACGGCGCGCGTCGGGAGTATCCCGATGGCATCAGCGGCGCCGAGATTGCAAAGGGCATAGCGCCCTCGCTCGCCAAGCGCACGGTCGCGATGACCCTCGATGGCACGCTCGCCGATCTCGCAGACCCCATCAAGCACGATGCGAGGATCGAGTTTCTCAACCGCGACGACCCGCGTGCGCTGCCGCTCATCCGGCACGATGCCGCGCACGTGCTCGCCGAAGCAGTGCAGACGCTGTGGCCCGGCACCCAGGTCACCATCGGGCCGGTGATCGAGAACGGCTTCTACTACGATTTTTTTCGCAACCAGCCGTTCACGCCGGAGGACTTCGCAGCGATCGAAAGCAAAATGCGCGAAATCATCGCGCGCGACAGACCTTTTACCAAGGAGGCGTGGCCGCGGGAGAAGGCAAAGCGCGTCTTCCGCGACAAGGGCGAGTTGTTCAAGGTCGAGCTAATCGACGCGATCCCGGAAGGAGAGGAGATCAAGATCTACAAACAAGGTGAGTGGTTCGACCTCTGCCGGGGACCACACATGACCTCGACCGGCAAGGTAGGGGGCGCCTTCAAGCTGCTGAAAGTCGCCGGTGCCTACTGGAGGGGCGATTCCAATCGCGAGATGCTGTCGCGCATCTACGGCACAGCCTTCGCCAAACAGGGGGAGCTCGATGCTTACCTCAAGCAGATCGAGGAGGCAGAGAAGCGCGACCACCGCAAGCTCGGCCGGGAGATGGACCTGTTCCATTTCCAGGAGGAGGCGCCCGGCTCGGTCTTCTGGCATCCGAAAGGATGGACCCTGTTCCAGATACTCGAGAATTACATCCGCCGGCGGCAAAACGAGGCCGGCTATGTGGAAGTGAACTCACCGCAGCTCATGGATTCCTCGCTCTGGGTCGCTTCCGGTCACATGGAAAAATATCGCGACATGATGTTCCTGACGGAGCATCGCGAGGATGACGCAAGAACCTATGCCATAAAGCCGATGAACTGCCCGGGCCACATCCAGATTTTCAAGAACGGGCTCAAATCCTATCGCAACCTCCCGCTGAAAATCGCCGAGTTCGGCAAGGTACATCGGTTCGAGCCCTCGGGCGCGCTGCACGGGCTCATGCGCGTGCGCGCCTTCACCCAGGACGACGCCCACGTGTTCATTTCCGAAGCGCAAATTGCCGAGGAGAGCCTGAGGATAAACGATCTCATCCTCTCGATCTACGAGGACTTCGGCTTTTCCGACGTGACCATCAAGTTCTCGGATCGGCCCGCGCAGCGCATCGGCGACGATGCGGTTTGGGACAAAGCCGAATCTGCCCTGATGGCTGCCTTGCAGACGTCCGGCCGGCCCTGGACGCTCAACAAGGGCGAAGGCGCGTTCTACGGTCCAAAGCTGGAATATGTCTTGCGTGACGCCATCGGCAGGGATTGGCAGTGCGGTACCGTGCAGGTGGATCTCAACCTCCCGGGCAGGCTCGGCGCTTTTTACATCGACGAGCACTCCAACAAGGTCACACCGGTGATGCTGCACCGCGCCATGTTCGGCTCGCTCGAACGGTTTACCGGGATTCTGATCGAGCACCACGCGGGGCATTTGCCGCTGTGGCTCTCTCCGCTCCAGGCCGTGGTCGCCACCATTACCGACGAGGCCGATGACTACGCGCGCTCGGTGGTTGCTGCAGCGCAGCACGCCGGATTGCGCGTCGAGCACGACCTGCGCAACGAGACGATCAACTACAAGGTCCGCGAGCACTCGCTCGCCAAGATCCCGGTCTTGCTGGTAGTCGGCCGCAAGGAAGCCGCCGATCAGACCGTTTCGATTCGCCGGCTCGGCAAGGAAGGTCAGAGAGTGATCCCCGTTGCCGCGGCGATCGAGACGCTTGCTGCCGAAGCGATCCCGCCGGACATGCGCAGGGAGAGGAAGGCAGCCTGATCTCGCTACCTCCGCCTGCAGGGGAAGCTCTGGGCGGCGTCACTGGGCAAGGACTTCGACTTCAGTATCCACCCCGGTCACGACCCGGAACGCGCCTTCATAGGTTCTGTCGTCGTTGCGCGCGATGGCTCGATACTCGCCTTCAGCCAAAATCACGCGAGGGAAAGCTCCTATCGATTCCTTGATCACGTCACCCCCCGGAGTGAGCACGGACCATTGCGTATTGGCGCGCGCCTCTCCACCGCGCTCGTTGACAAGCTTGAGCGTGATGATCGCCGCGCGATGATTGACCGTCGTGTCGGTGAGCTTGCCCGCCTGCACGCGGATATCGGAACGAACCGTCGAGTTGGCGTCGCCGTAGTTCGAGACGATGTAGTAGGAGCCTTCAGGCACGAGTAGCACATCGCCCGTCGCCACGCCCGTAGCTATCGGTCGTTTGTCGCCGGGCTCGAATTGGCTCCCCTTGTAAATCTCGAATGAAATATGGCCATGGGGGATTCGCGCATTGCCTACCCGGCCTTCAATGCGCAAACCCCCCGCCGGAATCTCAAACAATTCCTTGACGGTCTCTGCCCGCAGTTGCACGGCTTTGGTGGCACTCGCCAATCCGAAGGCAGCGCTGACGACGTACGCACCGGGAGGGAGCACAAAATTGGCCGCCCCTCCCTTCTCCTCCTTCACCAGCTTGGGCGAGCCGTTCTGCTCGATGCGGAAGACCCGCCAGTCGAGCCCGCCATTGATGAGGGGCAGATCGCGGCCGAACCGGGCGGCGAGCGAGAGCGTAACCTGACCGGGCAACGATACCGGCGCGGCATGGACCGGGCCTGGGCTCGCTGCAGGAGGAAGCGACTGCAACATCGGTCCCTTGGGCGCCACAGTCGTGGGAGAAGCCGGACTTGCAGCGCCGGACACCACCCCAGGCACGTCGCCTGGCGGCCGCAGTATCGGCGCGCCGTCGAAAAGCTGCGCGGAAGCCTCGCGCGGCAAGGCAGCAAGCCCGGCGCAGAGCGTGACGACGTGAACGGCCAAAATGAGTTGGCCGGCTTGTCCTGCCCTTTTACCCCCCAAGCCCATGGGACGGTTTTCGGGTTCAATCGCGGCAAATTCAAGCCAAGCCAAGGTGTTTGTCACATCTGGCGGCCTGTGGTAGGCGCATCAGAAACCGCGGAAAGCGACGCATGCCCGATGCTCTGCAGCTCCTGAGGTCTCGCCGCTCGATCAAGCCCGTCGAGCTCGCCGGTCCTGCCCCTTCAGCCGAGGAGATAGACACTCTGCTGACCATCGCCTCGCGCGTCCCCGATCACGGCAAGTTGGCGCCCTGGCGGTTCATCGTTTTCGAAGGCGCTGGCCGGATCAACGCAGGGGAGCTCATCGTGCAGGGCTTTCGCCGCAGATACCCCGACGCGAGCGCCGAGCAAATTGACTTCGAGCGACGCCGTCTTTCACGCGCGCCTCTCGTGATCGCGGTCGTAAGCCGAGCCGGGCCGCACGTGAAGATTCCGGAATGGGAGCAGGTGCTCTCGGCTGGTGCGGCGGCCATGAACCTGGTGCTCGCGGCACACGCGCTCGGTTACGGCGCCAACTGGATGACTGAATGGTATGCGTACGACCGTGGGGTCCTCGATGCGATAGGGCTCGCGCCCACCGAGCGCATAGCGGGTTTCGTGCACATCGGGCGGCAGGGCGAGGTCCCGGCAGACCGCCCTCGGCCGCCGCTCTCTGAAATCGCGATCCGCTTCGGCGCAGATAATTGATTCTCTGCGAAAGACCCCCGAACATGTTCTATGAGACTGCAAAAAACGATCACGGGCTTCCGCACAATCCATTCAAGGCGATAGTTGCACCGCGACCGATCGGCTGGATTACCTCGATGAGCGCCAAGGGAGAGATCAACCTTGCGCCCTACTCGTTCTTCAACGCTGTATCCGATAATCCTCCGATCGTTTTGTATTCGAGCGAAGGGCCCAAGGATTCTCTGGTCTTTGTCGAAGAGACGCGGGAGTTCGTTTGCAATCTCGCGACGTTCGAGCAGCGCCATGCGGTCGTGGCGACGTCTGAGGACTTCCCCCGCGGCGTCAATGAGATGGAAAAATCCGGAATCTCTGCCGCGCCGTCGCGACTGGTGCGTCCGCCACGGGTCGCAGCATCGCCTTGCGCGCTCGAATGCAGGCTCCTGCAAGTCATCCATCTGGTTGACCTCAAGGGAAGGCAATCCAACCGTCATGTCGTATTCGGACAGGTGGTCGGCGTTCATATCGACGATCGATTCATCAAGAATGGCCGGCTGGATACTGCCGCCATGCGCCCAATTGCCCGTTGCGGATATGCCGACTACTCGGTCGTGAACGAGGTGTTTGCCATGAAGCGTCCGACGGTCGAGCTTGCAAAGCGCGTAGCGGCCGAGTGAGGCGGCGGAGGTAAGCCTCGCGACAAGGCCCATGACTGCAGCAGATTCAAGGGTGGCGCCTTTGACATAGCGCGGGGACAGCGCCGTGCAGGGATGCTGCGAAGCAAGGACAGCGATCCTCCTTCCAAGAAGCCATGCCGGAACGTAGTACTGGAGATCGCGCAGTCGAGGCTGAAGGAGCAGCGAGCACGGCCGCTGGGCGGCCGAGCATTGGGCTCGCGCTCGGGGGCGGCGCCGCCCGAGGATTTGCCCATATCGGGATTCTGAAGACGCTCCTCGCGGAGGGGATCAAGCCCGACGTCATTACCGGCACTTCGATGGGCGCCGTCGTCGGGGGTTGCTACGCAGCAGGCCAGATCGAGGCTTTTGCGCAATGGTCGCTTTCGCTTACGCGCAGGCGCATTCTGCGTTACCTCGATGTCAGCTTGTCCGGGTCGGGTCTCATCAACGGCATGCGCCTCGCCCGCCATCTTGAAACAAGTCTCGGCCGGACAAAGATCGAAACGCTCGTCATCCAATTCGCCGCAATCGCGACCGAGATCGATACCGGCCACGAGATCTGGCTCACCCGCGGCAGGCTGGTTGAAGCGCTACGCGCCTCTTATGCGATGCCCGGCGTGTTTGCCCCGGTACAAGTGGGCCGGCGATGGCTGGTTGATGGGGCGCTGGTCAACCCGGTGCCGGTTTCGGCCGCGCGCGCGCTCGGCGCGCGCGTGGTGATTGCAGTCAATCTCAACGCAGACCTGCTCGGCCGCGGCGCCACCATCGCAAGCTTTGGGTACGAGGAGGAGGAACCACCCGTACAGCAGCAGCCGTCCTCCGATGATCGCAAATGGGCGCGGCGCATTGGAGTTGAGCGGTTTCTACGCCGGCAAGTGCTGGGAAGGCCGGGCCGACCGGGCCTGCCAACGGTTATGATCGAGGCTTACAACGTCATGCAGGATCGCATCACCCGGGCACGGCTTGGGGGCGATCCCCCGGATATGATGATCAGTCCGCGGCTTGGGGGAATTGGCCTGTTCGACTTCCACTGCGCTGAAGAGGCAATTGAACTCGGGGCGGAAGCTGCCAAACGCGCGATGCAAACGATCAATGAGGCTATCGAGGCGCTTGGGTGAGCGCGGTGGGAGAGGGCCAGGCGCAGGCTACGCCTTGGCGTTGACGCTCGTCATCGCCGAGCTCGAGTCGCGGTCCATCATTTTAAAGAGATGAATGCGCGACTCTCGCCCGCGCATGGCGCCGATTAAGATTCAGGCTAGCGAGTTGCGAAAAATGCTCCGCCTCAGGCGCTCTGTATGTAGTCGCGCAATGCCGCGGATTCCTGCTCCATCTCGCGCAGACGGTGCTTGACCACGTCACCGATAGAGATGACGCCGACGACCTGATCCTGCTCGATGACTGGAACGTGGCGGAACCTGCCGTTGGTCATCCGTTCCATGATGGTGCCCACAGTCTCGTTCGGGCCGCAGGTGAAAACCTTGCGCGTCATCACCTGCGCAAGGGGCTTCGCCAGCACGTCCGGGCCCTGCTCGGCCAGAACCCGCACGATATCGCGTTCCGACAGGATTCCAATGACCCGGCGGTCGGGGCCGAACACGAGCAGCGCACCGATTTTGTGCTGCGCCAGGGTCTTGATGGCGGTATCTACGGTGGCGGTTGGCTCGATGGAGATAGGGTCGCCGCCTTTGGCGGACAGAATAGCCTGGATGGTCATGGTCGCCTCCCTGACCGGACTCGTCAACCCAGCGAACAACAGACCGGTCCTATAACGATCGCCTGCGATCCGAGCTCCTTGCGCGCGCTCGGCAAAGCCGACTTGGGCAAGCGCTATCCGAGCCCTCAGGAGATTCTTTATATCAGAAGACGAAGCCGCGCGGAATGCAGTCCTCGCAACGCTGCATCGCTCGAGCCGCGCTGCTTTGTCCGTGAGCGCAGCGCAGTATGAACCCGGCAAATAACGGCTCCAACCATCAGAGCCGGTCCCCGGGAGGAAGCGCGTCCCCCTCTCCCCGGCTGGGCGCTGACGCCAGGGGGATAGGATCGAACGCGGCAAATGCGAACAGGCCGAAGAGGAAGCCACCAATATGCGCTTGCCACGCAATCGATTGTTCAACACCGGGCATGCCGATGGGCCCCAGCCCGAACAGCAAGTTCACGCCGAACCATACCAGCAAAAATGCGAGCACGCGGGGATCGCGCAAGCTCGACATCAGCGGCAAGGCTGGGACCCGATGGGCAGCATCCGGATCGCGCCAGAGCGCAAGCAAACCTCCCGGCTGGAACGCAAACCGCGTGGCGGCCCCCATCGCTCCGGAGATCGCCGCCGATGCGCCGATCATGGGCAGCAACTCTCCGAAATGCGTCGCCAGATGCACTGCGGCCCCGGCTGCGGCGGCAAAGGCCATGAACAGCAAGGAGCGCCCTGCGCCAAAGCGCCGGGCAACGGGCGAGCCGAACGCCAACAGCCATACGGCATTGAAGATCAAATGGCTGAGGTCGCCGTGAATGAGCGCGTAGCTGACGAACGTCCACACATCCGCCCCCCAGCCTCCCGGCCAGACGATGTCGGTCGTCAGACTGGTATCGTACCGCGCAGGAATGAAGGCGAACAGCAGCAGGAAGTCGGTCACCTGGTCAGGTGTCAAGAACAGGAAAATGAAAGCGTGCACCAGCCCGAGCAGCACGATCAGCACGGCGACGACGGGAGGTACGTTCAGGATACGCTGATCGCGTGGTTGCTCGAGCATCAGCCCTCAATTGCCTGAAAAAAGCGCGCAATCGCGGATTCCGTTGCGCTGCCGCAGCGCGTGATCACGCACGCCGGCGCGGCTTCGATCAGTAGCTTGGTTGCGTCTTTAACATTAATGAATCGTTCACGAAAGCAGCGTCACCCAGCGCGTCTTCCGGCACGTCCCGTGCTCCTGCAAATGCACGCTTTCAAAAGACGGCAGATGCAGTCCCAAATTGGGGCATCAGCTGCAGTCAACCAATGCTGGTGCGCATGAAACATCCATCAACCTACCAACTCTTCGAGTATTGGAACGAGAGGCGCGGTCAGCGGCTACTTCCCCGACGCGACGATATCGAGCCGGAAGCGATCCGTTCCGTCCTTGCCGATACATTCATTCTGTCATTCGAGCCGAGCTTCGGATACCCGGTTCGCGTTGCAGGCACCCGCGTGTGTGCCTTGTTCGGGCGTGAGATCAAAGGAGAGGCCTTCCTGGACGTGTTCTGCACGCATAGCCGCTTGGAGGTAACCGATCTCATCTGTTGCATGGCGGAAGAATCAGTGGGGGTTGTTGCAAGTGCACACGAGCAAGCCTGCGACGCACGCACGGGCTCCTTTGAGCTCCTGCTGTTGCCCTTGAGCCTTGCGGCAGCCAGGATGGCTCGCGTTCTCGGCGCCCTGGTGCCGGCCGATCTCGGAGCTTGGCAACAAAGGCGACGACTCGCTGACCTCGTGCTTGGAAGCTACCGTTTCGTCGGCCTGCGCAGTCCCGCTCTCATCTCCGACTCGCTCCGTCAGCGTCCCATCATCCGGCGATTCGTGGTGTATGAGGGTGGCCAAACACGCATCCCTTCCTAGGGGTGGCGCATGGCGCCACCATCTCGCGCGCAGGAATGGGTAAGACCGTACAAGGTATCAAAAACGCAGTGTTTTCCGGGAGCCCGTAAGACCTCCGCGCTGCTGCTGGCACAAGGCAATAACGCGCCATTAACAGACCACACATAGGCTGCGAGCCGAGGAAGGCTGCAACGAGTCATGGCACTGGCGCTGCGAAAACCCGTCGTTTTGCCGTTGAGCGAGGAGCGACGGCGTTTTCAACGGGTCCGTGTCAACCTGCTCGGCCGCTACATGCTACCGGATCGGCGCGAGTACCCCTGCCAGGTTATCGACATGTCGCCTGGGGGGATGGCGCTGGTGACCCCGGTCCGGGGACAGGTCTCCGAGCGCGTCATCGCCTATGTGGATCATCTCGGGCGGCTCGAGGGTATTATCGCCCGCCACACCGAGAACGGGTTTGCAATGACCATCGCCGCGACCCCGCGCAAGCGCGACAAGCTCGCTGCCCAGCTCACCTGGCTCGCCAATCGCCACATCCTTGGCTTGCCCGAGGACCGCCGCTACGGGCGGGTCACCCCCCGCAATCCTGCGGCACGGCTCATTCTTCCGAACGGTGTCAATGTCGCCTGCCGGCTCATCGACATCTCCCAGTCCGGCGCCGCGATCGCAACCGATCAGCGGCCCGATATCGGTGCGCCGATTACCATCGGCAAGACCACCGGCCGTGTCGTGCGCCACCTCGACGACGGGATCGCCATCGAGTTCACGCGCCTGCGTCACCCGGACTTCCTGGAAGACGACGTTACCGGCACGTAAACAGCGTCGCGCGGCTTTGGCAGCAGCGCAGAGGCCCTCATAGCCGCGTTTGTCCCGTGGTCCGGGCCATCCACGATCTGCCTGCGCCGAAACGCGCGCATGCGCGACCTCGCCGGCGCGGCACTTTGTGCCTTCGCATGTCTCGAGCTGCATCTCCTACAATTTGAATCAAATTCAGTTGCAATTAGATCAGCATTCGCTGCGCTGTTTAGTCTGGTTCTCCTCAAAATGCCGCCGCGAGCTTAGCCCGGCTTGAAATTGTTTGTGAGAATTGTGGCTCCGCAAAAAACAGGCAGGGGGGCCACAACAGATGCATCGAAGTCGCGCGGCGAGATGGGGATTGGCAGCTGCCGCGGCTGCGCTCGCCGCGGGGCTCATCGCAGCTCCAGTAAAGGCGGCGAGCGACAGGCCCTTGTTCATCGGCATGGGCAACCATGTGCGCGCACCGATCGGCTGGCTCGAGTTCTGCTCCGAATATGCGCCGGAGTGCGAAACCAAGCCGATCGAAGCACGAGACATCGTTCTCACTGCGAAGGCTTGGAAGGATCTGGTGCGGATCAACCGATGGGTGAACGATACAATCAAGCCGATCACCGATCTCGAGCATTGGGGGGTGGTCGAGCGCTGGAACTACCCGGACGACGGATACGGCGACTGCGAAGACTATGTATTGCTCAAACGCCGCATGCTCATGCAGGCCGGGTGGCCACGTCAGGCGCTGCTGATCACTGTCGTGCGTGACAAGGGCGGCGACGGCCATGCCGTGCTCACCGTCAAGACCGACAAGGGCGAATTCATTCTCGACAACCAGAACGAGGAGATCCTGCTCTGGTCGGACACCGGCTATCGCTTCGTGAAGCGTCAGTCGCAAGCCGATCCGAATCTCTGGGTGGCGCTCGGCGAGCCGCGCCCGCCAAGCACTACTGCAATGTCCCGCTGATCACCAATACCGTCCGGAGCTTCGCGAGCCCGGTCACGTCCCACCCCTCCCCGTCCCCAGATCGGGCTCGCACGCGGCCGGCTCTCCCCCCGGAGCCGGCCGCAACTTTGCAAAAGTACAAAAGCCGGTGTGTTTGTTGGGGCCTCTCGCACGCAGCGATGCGCGCCGATCGCGCGAAACGAAGCGTGAAGGAAATGCCAGGACGTGGGCAAAATCCAACGCTGGTGGTGCCCAGCATTGTAACCTCGCGCACCGCTCACGGGCATCGTTGGCAATGGCACAAAAGTGAAAACCTCGGCGATTTCGCAGTATACCCGGCTCGGCTTACGGCGATAGAATTCAAAGCCTGCACAAGAAAACCACCAGCCGGGAGTAACTGCCATGAGGTTTATCGGACTTGCCGCCCCCTCTCGAACGGCGTCTGCCGCAGGCGCCTGCATCGTGCTGCTCGCGGTCACATTCGGTACGGCGCGGGCTGATGACAAAACCCACGTCATGAAGCTCGGCATGGCCACGATCAATGACGCGCAACATGAATGGTGCAAGCGGTTCGTGGCAATGGTGGAAAAGGATGCCGGAGGCCGGATCAAGGGCGAGATTTATCCGGCAAGCCAATTGGGAACCATACCGCGCGAGATCGAAGGCGTGCAGTTCGGCGCAATCCAAGGTTATATCGGCCCGCCTGAATTTCTGGTCGGTGTCGACAGCCGTTTCGAGGTGCTGTCGGCTCCGGGGCTCATCACTGACATGGCGCATGGAATCCGTGTCGCGGGCGATTCCGAGCTGCAGAAGATGATGTTCAGCTTGGGCGCCGGCAAAGGCATCCATGGCGTTGCTCTGTTCGTTTCGCAGCCGTCTTCGATCGTCGCCCGAAACCCGGTCCGTCACCTTGCCGAGTTGAAAGGCAAAAAGCTGCGTGTTCTCGCGGCCGACATGCAAGAGGAAATGGTCAAGCGGCTTGGCGCGTCGCCGGTGGCGATGACGCTCGCCGATGTATTGCCGGCGATCCAGCAAGGCGCGATCGACGGCGCCGTGCTGGCCCTTACGGTCAACGCAACCATGCGTTATTACGACGCGGCGAAATACATCACCCAGACCAACCAGCCCTTCATCTTCTCGATGTCCTTTCTCAGTAAAAAATGGTTCGACGCGCTGCCCAAGGACCTGCAGACGATCCTCGATACCGACGCGGCCAAAGCCGCAGCCGAGGTCAATCCCTGGCAGGTCGATTTCTTTGTCAAGCAGACGGAGGTTTGGCTGCAACATGGCGAGGTTATCAATCTGCCGCCGGATGAGCAGGCCGAGTTGATGCGCAGCGTCGAAGCGGTCGGCCAGGACGTGGTGAAGCGCAAGCCGGAGCTTGCCGCGGCCTACGATGTTTTCGCTGCGGTGGCGAAGCGAACGAGATAGGATTGCAGCCGGGCGGGCAAGCGCACCGCCGCGAGCGCGTCCGCGCGGGAGGAGAAGGCCTTTGCTCTGATTATCGGGGGCTCGACCTCGACCGCTGCGGATCCCACTCGTCGGGAAGCGTGAAGCTCAGGCCCAGCTTGAACACGTTGATGTTTGCGGTAGTGTCGAACGAAACAGCCGAAGCAAACAGCCCGCAGCGGATGCAGAGAAAGCTGTTTGTGGTAGAAGCGAACCTGAAATAATCGTATTCGACGAAGCCGGTGAGCCAGTCCAAGAAAGCATATTCAGCGCCGATCCCGGCGGTCCAACCCCCTCGCCTCTCCGTGACGGTTGCCGTGACGGCTCCCCCGAAGAGAACGCCGTAGTCTCGATCCACGAACGCACCCCCGCCCTTGGCGTAGACGAGAAGACGATCCCAGGCATAGCCGATCCGGCCGGTAACGGACGCCAGCGACCTGATGTGGGTCTGATCGATGAGCGTGGGCGCCAGCAAATTCGTGTTGCTGGCGGTTGCATTGGTCCAATCATAGTCGCCCATGATGCCGATCACCCAGGCAGCAACCTGATAGTTGCAATTGGCCTGCACGCCTCCAAGACCGCCGCTTGATGCATGGCTTCCAAAATCCAATCCGAAGGCGGGGTCGCCGGGAATCTCATCCAGCCAATCGGTATTCGCCCGCAACGCCCCGGCGTTTGCGCCGAGATAGCAGCCGGTCCAGTTGAACGGGGCGACAACGACGGGCGGAGGCTGATAGACCAGGGGCGGCCTGGCAAGCTCGGCGGCATCAGCGGAACGGCCGAGAGCCGCGACCACGACAATCCCCGCGAGAAGCAATCTTTGCATGCTACGCCCACACCACACAGCTGGGAATTTAGACCCGCTGAACCCTCGAGTCTGTTGCGCCCCGGCAACGGTCAACGGGAAAGTCCTACAGCCTCCTGATTCCGGCCTGGGCGATGATGTTACGGAAGACCGGCACTTCGCGCGCGATGCGCTCCACGTGCTCCTTGCCGGTCTTCGCGGTTACCTCAAACCCGGATTCGGTGAGCTTCGCGCGCATGTCCGGTCTGCGGAGGATTTCCAGCGCCACCTGCTCCAGTCGGGCAATCACCTCGGGAGGCGTCCTCGCGGGCGCCATGAGAGCGGTGTAGGTTTCAAACACAAAATCGGAATATCCGGATTCCAACATTGTCGGAATTTCCGGCAAATCGTGCCAACGCGTCCTGCCGGTCACCGCCAGAGCTTTGATCGTGCCGGCCTTGATGTGAGGGTGGGCAGGCGCGAGGACGCCCGAGCTCAGCTGCACGGTGCCGCCAATCAAGGCCTTGAGCGCATCGCCACCGCCCGCAAACACGATCGTCGCCATCCCTTGCAGACCTTCGCGCAGCTTGAGCACTTCGGCCTGAAGTTGTGGCGTGGTCCCGATCGGCGGTGTCGAGACGTTGAACTTCTCCGGACTGGCCTTTGCCAGAGCGACGAACTCTTTCATGCTGGCAACGCCCAGATCGGGCCTGACCGCGAATACATGCGGCGAGACCGCCAGCTCGCATATGGCGGTGAAATCCGTGAAGGGGTCATAGGGCAGCGTCTGATAGAGTCCGGGATTCACGACGAACGCGCTGGTAGAGAGCAGGATGGTATAGCCGTCGGGCTCCGCACGCGCGACAAAACCCATGCCGATGTTCCCTCCTGCCCCGCCTTTATTCTCGACAAAGACAGTTGCGTTCATCTCCGCCTGCATGGCGGCGGACATCATTCGGGCGATAATGTCGGATGGCCCGCCCGGCGTATTCGCCACCACGATCTTGATCGGGCGATCGGGATAAGCGGCAGAGGCCGCGCGGATCCGCAAAGCTGGCGCGAGCATCATTCCAGAGCCGAGAACGGTGCTTGCGGCAAGCACGCGGCGCCGGCTTATGCGATGCATGTATCCAAACCTCATGAGCGCAGGCTCCTCTTGCCGGTGTGATCGAGATCACAGGGCGCTGTGACCCGTTTCACAGCACAACGTTGCCGTCCAAGATAGCCTAACTGCCAAGTCAGGCGATTCACGCGCAGGCTCCCAAGCGCAAGAACACCGGTTTTGCCTTGGCCACGATGATGCTGGGCCTGACCCATGCTGTTCTGGATCAAGTCCGGTGTGGTCGCAACCGGCGCCGACGCTGTCCGGCCCAAGAATCGGGTTCACGAACCCCTTCCTTAGCCGATCCGTTTCAGCCCTTTTGCGTACTGGCGCCAGCGCCGCACGTAGATGTCGACGCCCTCCCCGATCATCTCAACAGCCTTTTCATCGAGGCTGCGCAGTAAGCGGGCCGGCGATCCCACGATCAAAGAGTAGTCGGGGAATTCCTTGCCCTCGGTTACCAGGGCACCCGCGCCGATGAGACAGTTTCGCCCGATCTTCGCGCCATTGAGCAGAATTGCTCCCATCCCGACCAGGCTGTTCGACCCAATGGAGCAGCCATGCAGCACGACGTTGTGGCCAATGACGCAATTCTCCCCGATGGTGACCGGAAAGCCGGGGTCGGTATGCACGGTGGCGTTGTCCTGGATCTGGGAGCGCTCACCCAGCTCGATCCACTCATTATCGCCGCGCAGGACAGCGCCGAACCAGATGCTGCTGTCGGCCTTGAGCCGCACACGACCGATTACGCACGCGTTTTCGGCAATCCAATAACCGCCATCCGCCGGAAGGTCCGGCGAGATCCCATCGAGCGCAAAAACCGCCATTCGGGCGCACCTCCTGTCGCAAGCCGCGCGAGCTTGCCACGGCGCTTCTGCCCTGGAAAATGCTGTGGTCTCCTGTTTTTCGATCCTTTTCCGTTGGCGTGGCATACTCCGGCCGCGATTCGCTGGACCATTCGTCGTGCCGAGCCCCTATCGCGCAGCAGCGCAAAAGCAAGAATCATATCGACCGCCGAGGCGCCGAGACCGGCGCCTCCTGCTCACGGTTATCCTGCTTGGGGGTCTGGCAATCACCACAATGGCCTCTGTGGGTTACGTGGTGTGGCCCCGTTGGCCCGATTCGGCCACCGCGGCAAACGCCCCTGCCCTCCCGATCACCGTTGGCGGGGTGACGTTCAACGTGCCCCCAGCCGCAATTCGCATGCAACTGCAGCGTCGCCCCGGTGTGCAGGAGCGGGTCGACCTGTTTTTCGCATGGCCTTCCCTTGACCCCCCCGACGTGAATGCAAGGCCGGCAGCTCAGACTACGACCGGCACGTCCCCGCCGTCGGGACGAATCTTCGTCACGATCACAGCCGCGGATAATTCGATCACCCCGGCTGACCGTGCGCTCAGCATCTATCCGCGATTTACTGCCGCTGAAGCTTCCCCTGGGCCGGGCGGGCTTACCGTCCTTCCGTTTCGCGAAGGCACTCCCTACCAAGGCGAGGACCTCATCTATGATGCGAATGCACCAGGCTTCCTGGTGCGCTGCACACGCCAGGTCGGCTCAACTCCAGGCACGTGTCTCTACGAGCGCTGGATCGAAAACGCCAAAGTGATCCTGCGCTTTCCCCGCGACTGGCTGGCGGACTGGCGGTCCGTTGCTGCCAACAGCGATCGGCTGATTGCGAGTTTGCGTCCTGTCCCGTAGTGGAGCGGTGAAAGTCGTCACGCTCGGGCTGGTTTTCGGCTTTGTCCAAGCCATCCCCGCCTGAGTCGGGCCAGCTGGGTGCCCGCAGCGCGGCTGAGCTTACGCAGTCTGCGCAACCCTCGTGCATTCCCGGGCGTGACGGGGGTAATCAGCTCTTGAGCAAGCCTGGCTCGTCCAGATCGAGCGCAAGAATGGGCAGCTCGAAATAGGATGAGCGTGCATCCTTCTCGTCGAAGAACAACACGCCGATATATTCCTTGCCGACGTAGACCTCGGCCGAATCTTTTTTTCTGGAGCGTGGGACCACCCGGATATTCTCGTTGTCGAACTTGCGCTTGAGATAGGCGTCGAGCTTCTGGATGTCCGGTGCGGTGGTGGCCGCGTCTCCAAGCGTGATCTTCATCTCGAAATTATAAGAGCGCTCGTCGTCATCCTCGTCCTCGTCGAGGGCGAGTGCGCCGATGCGTTCTTCACCGACGAAGACATCGGCGGATTCGTTGTGTTTCGGCACTACTCGGATCCGTGCGTTGCCAAAGAGCTGCTTGAGATAGGCGTCGAGCTTTCTGACTTCCTGAACGTCCAAGGTCTCGCTCCTGCACTCACGACTCGTAGAACAGATGATCCATAAAACGCGATGGCTCCGGACACCCGGCCTCACCGATGACCTTGGCGGGCACGCCCGCGACTGTCTTGTTGTGAGGCACCGGCTTCACCACGACCGAGCCCGAAGCGATCCGGGCGCAATGGCCGATCTCGATGTTGCCCAGGATCTTGGCTCCGGCACCTATCAAAACGCCATGCCGAATCTTTGGATGCCGATCGCCCGCCTCTTTGCCGGTGCCGCCGAGCGTTACGCTGTGGAGCATCGAAACGTCGTCTCCCACGACCGCCGTCTCGCCGATCACGAGTCCGGTGGCATGATCGACGAAGATGCCACACCCGACGCGGGCATTGGGATGAATGTCGCATTGGAAAACTGCCGAGGAACGGCTTTGCAGATACAAGGCGAAATCCCGCCGTCCCTTGCTCCATAACCAGTGCGCCAGTCGATGGGTCTGGACGGCGTGAAAACCCTTGTAATAAAGCAGCGGCTCGATCAGCCGGTTGGTGGCAGGGTCGCGGTCGAGAGTGGCCACGATGTCGGCGCGAAACGCGCTCCCGATCGAGGCATCGTCCTCTAGAGCCTCGGCATAGCCCTGACGGATCAGCTCCGCCGGCACATCGGAGTGATCAAGGCGTTCGGCGATGCGGTGCACGACAGCCGCTTCCAACGTGTCATGATGCAGAAGCGTCGAATAGATGAAAGTTGCCAGCTCGGGCTCTTTCCGCACGACCTCCTCGGCTTCGTGTCGAATCCGATTCCACACCGGGTCAACTTTCTCGAAAGAGCCGGACGCTCGCACCTGCTGCCGAGCCATTATGGCCTCCCGCCGTTATGGCCTCCCCCCGTTTCGCTCAACCATAGCACATTTGGCCGTGAACAGACATATAGGATGCGATAAACCATTGAGCCAGGATCGGTTCCTCACACTTGCCCCGTATCGTCACGAGCGGGTCCAGAGCCTGGGGCTGCGCACCCTAATTGAAACAAGCTGTGCACGTTGATCAGTATTCCTCATCGAGAAAACGCAGCACCGCCTGTTTGTACACCTTGTCTCCCACCGAGAGCATATGATCGCGACCCGGGATGTCGATTGCCCGGGCGCGCGGCATTAAGCTTGCGAGCTCATGTGCCGAGCCGGCGATTGCGTCGTTGGTGCCGACCGCAACGAGCACCGGCGCTTCGATCGAGGCGACCTCGCCTGCCGTCAGCGTCTGTCTGGAACCTCGCAGGCAGGCAGCGAGCGCCGCGAGATCTGATTTTGTTTGCTCGGCAAAGGAGCGAAACATACGCCCTACCGCATCGTGGACGTCCGCCAGCGACGGCGCCTCCAGCGCCGCAGCGATGCTGTCCGGAAGACCGACTCCGCGCACGAGGTGAATGCCTAGACCGCCGAAGATCGCGCGCCGCAAGCGTTGCGGATTGGTCAATGCGAAAAAAGCCGCGATGCGCGCACCCATGGAGTAACCCATCACATTGGCACGGCCGAGCTGCAGATGATCGAGCAGGGCGCGGACGTCGTCCGCCATTCGAGCAGTGTGGTAGGCGGCGGGATCGTACAATTTGGTTGAGGCGCCGTGCCCACGGCTATCCAGCGCGATCACCCGCCGGCCCGCAGTGGTCAAGGTCGCCACCCAGCCGGGAAGAACCCAATTCACCTGCGCTGTCGAGCCGAAGCCATGGACGAGCACGATCGGCTCGCCGCGACCTTCGTCAAGGAAGGCGATCTCCACGTCGCCGTGGGTGAAACGGTTGCTCGTGCTCGCTTCTTCGCTCATGGATGCGGCACCGGCACGATGCCCAGCCGAGGAATGCCGCTCGCAAGAACGCTCAGGCCGCTCGCGCCACGGCCCGCAAGCACGCGAGCGCTTTATCCATTTGGTCCAGATGCACGCGATTTGCATCTGGTCGGGGAAGCCTTAGGCCAGGCCACGGGGCCGCCGCTATGGGCGAAGGCTCAGCTCGATCCAGCGTCGGGACCAACGTCGGCGCTGCTGCCGGCATGGACCTTGGCGCCGCTGGAGCGATCTGCTTGTCAAGGGCCTTGCTGGCGAACACGATCTCGGTACGGACCTGCGCTTGCGCCCGAGCGCGCCGCCACCTCCGATGGTCGCAATACCGCTGGGTCACCCTCTCGGTCATGCGCTTGAGCGAGGCCGCCAGCCCAAGCAACGTGAGCAGCGCCCACAAGATCCATGACGCCAGATTGAAGAGCCCGAACGCGAGCAGAATGGCGCCGCGACCGGCGAGCTTCAGTATGGCGCGGGTCTTTCCACCTTTGGCCGCGGCGAGCCGCGCGATGCGCGACATGTCGCGCGGGCCTTCGGAAAGCTTCAGTCCATCCAGGGCGGCCTGCGTTCCTGCTCGCATCTGCACGCGGCCCACATCGCCCGCGAGGCGAACAAGGTCGCGTGCCTTTTCTACCTTGACCGCTTCACGCGTCGCGCGCGCGGCGATCGCGGGCTCAGTGACGCTGGTGCCTCGAACGGCGCGAGAAAGCGCACCCCAATCAACGATTTCCCGCAACGATCGACCGATCCACAACGCCATGCGGCTACCCAGTCGACCGGTTTTGCCTGCGACCTTGAGCACTGTGAGACCGAGCCGCGCCGGGGCGGCAAGGCCCACCGTGACATAGGTTCCAGCTGTCACTGCGATACCGACTCCGGCCAGACCCAAGATCAGCTCGTCCGCCGGCTGGCCGGTCGCAAGCCGGGTGCCTTCCCGGGCCGCGTCGCGTATATCGCCGAAGACAAACAGATCTCCCACGGCCGTCCCAGCAAGCCCGACGAGGTCGTCGGGCTCCCCCGTGAACAGCCCGCGTGCAAAGCTGTTCACCGAGTGGAGCACCGTCCCAGCTTCAGCGCTGGCCAGCCTCACCCGTTCGGAAAGAGCCGGATCGATCGTCACCTGGTTGTCGTGCGCGAGGTCCACGAAACTCTGCGCAAGATCGACATCATTGGCAGCGAGCGCGGCAGTGATCTCGCGCTCAGCCACGCTCCTGTTCAGTGAACGTGCAACTGCATGGTCCGCCACCGCCACAGGATCGTCCTGGAAAGAGATCAGCCGGCCCGCTTCGTAGGCACCTGGCAGAACGGCAAGCGCAGCCACCGCCAGTGCCACGGCCACCCCTAGCGGCACCGCAATCCGAGCACCCGTCATTTTCCCCCTTCCTTCTTCGACCCACCGCCCGGGGCAAGCAAAAAGCCGCTCAGCCGCATTCGCTCAAAAGTCCGAAAGAGAGACGGCAATGATGAAACATATACCGGCTTGGATATGGAGGATTGGCGCGCAAGATACAAGCCGCTAAAACCTGTAGCGGACTCGTATTAATCGATTAACCCTATGGCAGATCGCGTCCTTGGTATGATGCGACGCGCCGCCACGCTCGAGTGCGCTCAAAGACAGCAACAATATGCGACGTGATTTCCAGCCGCATAGCTCCAGCTCACCACGCGAGGCACTCCATTGACGGAAACCGTCGTTCCGCACTTTCACAATACGCCGGGTGTTGCAGTGATCGAGATCGGCGCACGCGAGCTCATGTGTATTGGCGAGCTGCCTCCATTCGATCATCCACACGTGTTTCTCGATATGGGCGATGCGGCCGAGATCATCTGTCCCTACTGCTCGACCCTGTTTCGCCATGACCCAAATCTCGGCCCTCGTGTTGCCCGCCCGGGGGAATGCATGCTGCCCGAGGACGTGACGGTCTGAAGCGGAACGACCGACAGTGCCCTCCTCCCGCACCGTGATCATTGCTGGCGCCGGGATTGGGGGGCTCATTGCGGCGCTTGCGCTTGCCCAGCGTCGTTTTCGCGTCATCCTGCTCGAGCAGGCGCAGCGCCTGGAAGAGGTCGGCGCGGGCATCCAGCTCTCGCCCAATGCATCGCGCATCCTCATTTCGCTCGGACTGGAGCAGCAGCTGCGACCATTCCTTGTCGCACCGGCGGAGCTGATGGTGATGCACGCACGCACCGCTCGCATGCTCGCGCGCGCTCCGCTCGGCGAGGTGGCGGAGAAGCGCTACGGCTCGCCTTACTGGCTCATTCATCGGGGCGACCTGCAGTCGGTGCTTGCCGACGCGGTCGCCGGCACTGCGGATATTTCCCTGCGCCTCGGCACGAGAGTGGAAGATTTCGCATCCCACACGGATGGGGTTACGATCGCGGTCACTTCCGCACAAGGAGCCGCTGAGGAGCGGGGAATGGCGCTGATCTGCGCCGATGGTTTATGGTCGAATTTGCGGCGACGTCTTGGACATTGCGGGGAGCCGCGCTTTGCGCGCTATACCGCATGGCGAGCATTTGTGTCCGCTGCCGCCCTGGAGGCGAGGAGTACAGAGCCGAGGATCGATCTGTGGCTGGGACGTCATGCCCATGTGGTACATTACCCGCTGCGCGGAGGCAGTTTGCTCAATGTAGTCGCGATTGTTCGCGATGACTGGCGCGAGGCCGGGTGGAGCGCTCCAGGCGATCGATCTGAAATCCTCGCCCGTTACCCCGCCGGAATGTGGCCGCCGGCGGTCCGCACCACCCTTGCGGCCGCGGAGAGCTGGCGCAAATGGGCGCTCTTCGATCGCGCGCCATTCACTTCCTGGGGAAAGGGCGTTGTCAGCTTGCTAGGAGATGCCGCCCATCCGATGCTGCCCTACCTGGCCCAGGGTGCGGCAGCGGCGATCGAAGATGCGGCAGTGTTGGCGCTCCGGCTTGCGGACATGCCCGCAGAGCCGGCGCGCGCGCTGCGGCTTTATGAGAAGACGCGCTACGGGCGCACGGCACGCATCCAACGCGCCGCCCGTCGCAACGGGATGATCTACCACATAGGCGGTGCCGAGGCGCTATTGCACACCCTGGCGCTTGTTGCGATGCGCGGAAGCGGTTTGCTCAGGCGATATGACTGGCTCTACGGCTGGAAACCGGCTTGAAGCGCTGGTAATGCTCGAGGATGCCATTGTTCCCGACCACTATCGCCGGCAGCCTGCCAAAGCCCGGCTGGCTCGCCGAGCAGAACCGGTTGTGGCCCGCCTGGCGGCTCTCCGGGCCCGCCCTCGGCGAAGCCAAATGCGATGCGACCCTGCTGGCGCTCAAGCTGCAGGAGGATGCGGGCATTGATATCGTCACCGACGGCGAGCAGTCGCGCCAACACTTTGTCCATGGCTTCCTCGAATGCGTCGACGGCATCGATTTCTCACGTCGCGTCGAGATCGGCATTCGGGCTGACCGGTACAAGGCGATGGTCCCGACCGTGACCAGTACGCTCCGGCTCAACGGCCGTGTGCATGAATCCGAGGCGCGGCTTGTGCGCGCTCACACAGATCGCAAGCTCAAATTCACCCTTCCGGGTCCGATGACGATCGTGGATACGATCGCGGACGCCCATTACGGCGATCGGGTCAAGATGGCCATGGCGGTGGCACAGCTGCTCAATGTCGAGGCGCGGGCGCTGCAAGCCGATGGCATCGACGTCATTCAATTCGATGAGCCCGCATTCAATGTCTATATGCGCGAGGTGGAGGAATGGGGCATCGAGGCGCTGCATCGCGCCACGGAAGGGCTCGGCTGCGCCACGGCCGTTCACATCTGCTACGGCTACGGAATCAAAGCAAATATCGACTGGAAGGCAACCCTCGGACAGCAATGGCGGCAATATCAGCAGATCTTTCCGGCGCTCGCCAGGAGCCGCATACACGAGGTCTCCATCGAGTGCAGGAACTCTCGCGTGCCCTTGGAGCTGCTCAAGCTGTTGGGGGGCAAGCGCGTTCAAGTTGGCGCGATTGATGTGGCCACGGATGCCATCGAAACGCCGGAGCAGGTGAGCGCCACGATTGTCGAGGCGGCAAAGTATGTTCCGCTGCAAGACATCATCGCGAGCACCAACTGCGGAATGGCTCCCATGCGGCGCGACATTGCCATTGCCAAGCTCGAAGCATTGTCCAAGGGAGCAGCAATGGCGCGCAAGATGTTCGGCTAAGCGTCGGCGGCGCCAAGCCCGCACGTGCTTCGAGCTGCCGTGCGTCTCACCTGATGGCTGAGCTGCTGCTCCAATTTTCCGGTGAATCGCAATGCTTGGATCGCGCGGCCCGTTCCAGGATCTTGAGCTCCTCGGTCGCCGCCACGTAATCCGCCCTATAGGCAAGCACGTTTACGACCGCGCCTCCGGCCCCCTGCCCTGCACGATCCATCAGCTGCTTGAGGTCCTGCTCGCGAGTCGTCCAGGTTTTCCGGTGCACCGCCAGCTGCTCGCAGCTGGAGTATTGGTACTTGCCCGGATCGGCGAAAAGGGTGACAGAGCTGTCGCCCGGTGTTGCGCAACTGGAGAGCGATGCAAGCCCCGCAACTGCCCAGGCCCGCCGCGCCAAAGCCAAAAGGGTCGCGGTCCACGTTCGGTCAGCGATCCTGTGCGGCATGAACGGGCACCACCCGACGCAAACCCGGCCCTCGCAGCAAATTCGCTGCATCGCCGCGTCTAATGAGCGCGGAATATGCCCTAATCGTGGTCTCGCCCCCGCCGCGGCGGCATCAATTGATGTGGACCAGGGCGCCACCATCGACCGGAAGGGCGACCCCGGTGATGAAATCGGCTTCGTCCGAGGCGAGAAACAAGGCGGCGTTGGCGACATCCCAGGCGGTGCCCATCCGGTGGCGTAGCGGCACGCGGGCGTTTCTCGCAGCAGCAATCTCCGCGCGGGGCTTTCCGCTCGCACGCGCCCGCGTGTCCACCGCCATCGGCGTATCCATCAGTCCCGGAAGAATGACATTCGCCCGCACCCCGAGCTCGGCGTTCTGAACCGCGATCTGTTGAGTGAACGCAATCATGCCAGCTTTGGTGGCCTTGTAGGCCACATTTGGATACTGCTCCCAGGCGGCGACCGACGATATCATGGTGATTACCCCGGCACGCTGCGCTCGCATGATCGGCAGGACATGCTTGCAAGCCATGATGGCGCCTCGCAGGTTGATCGTGGCGATGCGATCGAAAGCCTCCTCGGTGATCTCGTCCAGCGGCGCGTCGCCCCCGGCGATGCTGACGCCGACGTTGTAATGCAGGATATCGATCCGGCCCCATCGCTGCCGGGCAGCATCCGCCATCGCGGCGAGCCTCCTCTCGTCGCAAACATCGGCTGCGAATGGGACGCATTGCCCACCCCGTACCCGCGCCATTCTCACCGTTTCCTCGGCGGAGCCAAAGTTGTTGTCGACCGCGAGCACCTTGGCCCCTTCCTCGGCGAAGCGCAGCACTGTGGCACGGCCATTTCCCATCCCTTCACCCGGCGATTGTCCGGCGCCGACCACGATGGCGATCTTGTCCCTCAGGCGCATCCGATCTCCCCTCCATTGCGGATGCTTCACCTTACGGGGAGCCGGCAGAGAAAACGAGGTCGGGGCCGGCGTGAGAGGATCGCGCTTCGTAGGGCAAGGCATTGCCTCGACGGCACGGTTGTCAGCAGTGCTGCAGGACGACGCAGTGCGCCGCCTCCGCGAACCTGTCGCTGCGCTTTCAGTTGCGCTTTCAGTCCATCGCGCCGAGGTGATACATAGTCATCCGCGGCCGCGTGGTGGAACGGTAGACACAGCAGACTTAAAATCTGCTTCTGGGAAACCGGAGTGCCGGTTCGAGTCCGGCCGCGGCCACCAATGCTTTGCAGATTTCCGCACTTGCCAGAGCTACCCCTTCACCACCCGCCCCCACACACTTTCCCAGTCCTGGCCGGCCATGTCGGTAACCCGGCCGTCGAGCTCGAAGAACTTGTTCGGAAGCTGGAACATCGCGAGCATCAGCGCACCCTCAGGGGTCCATGCTACGTGCCGGCTGCCGGCCTCGCGCCAGACGAACTCGCCCGCGCCAACCGCAAGACCTGCTACCGGGCCTTCCTTGTCCACCAGCTTGCCTTCGAGCATGTAGGTCTGCTCGATCCTCGCATGCTCGTGGTCGGGCAGCACCGCGCCCGGCGCGCAGCGCATCAACGCAGTTACCAGCCCGCTCTCGCGATCAAACAGGAGGGTCTTGATCTCGCAGCCGGGAAATCGCGTCTTCTGCCACTCCATGTCGGCGGGACGCACCACGTGCGAGTGCGCGCCGGTATAATCCTTCGCCCTGGTCATTGCGTCCATGGTGGTACTCCTTCAGCTCAGAGATCAGCCTCCCGGATCGGCGGCTGGAACGCAAGCCCGGTATCCCACGGGAAAAAGATCCAAGTATCCTGCGATACCTCGGTGATGAAGGTATCGACCATCGGCCGCCCCATGGGCTTGGCGTAGACGGTCGCAAAATGCGCATCGGGCAGGATGTCCCGAACGACCTTGGCGGTCCTACCCGTGTCGACAAGGTCGTCGACGATCAGCACACCTTTGCCGCGACCTCCTCCGATGCCGACGATTTTGACGGCAACGTCCTTGAGAACCTTGAGCTCGCCCTGGGTAAGGTAGTTGTAGCTCGCGACGCACACCGTCTCGATGAGTCGAATGTCGAGCTCGCGCGCAACTATGGCGGCCGGAACAAGGCCGCCGCGCGTGACGCAGACGATCGCGAGGAAAGGCCCCGCACCCGCGAGCCGCCAGGCAAGCGCCCGGGCATCGCGATGGAATTGGTCCCATGAGACCGGAAATGCCTTTTGCGGCTGCAACTGCTGCGGCTGGACCTGCTGAACCGGCACGCGATTTTCCTTTTGTCAGCCGTGGCTGGTCAGCGCTTCCCGCACGCGCTCGAGCATCTCTTCGACTGCAGCCGTGGCCACAGCCAGCTTTTCCGCATCTCGCGCGCGCAGCACGACGTTGGTGTTTGGACCGCGCTGCGGATCGAAGAACGGATAGCTGCCGATTGTAACCTGAGGATTGGCCTTGGCGATTTCGCCAAGCTGGGTTCCGATGTCCCCCTCGCGCGCATCGGCACGGACAGTTTCCGACAGCATCCGAACGCCGGTCTTCAGCTTGGGGGCTACCTCGTCGAGCATGGCTTGCATGATCGAGGGCACCCCGGCCATGACAATGACATTGCCGATCCACATGCCCGGGGCGCCCGATACCTTGTTGAGGACGAGATCGGCGCCTTTCGGCATGCGCGTCATGCGCAGCCGCGCCTCATTCATCCCAGTCCCGGTCGCGGCAAGACGCTCCTGCAGGATCGCCAGAGCGCGCGGATCGACGTCGATCGGGACGCCGAAGGCCTTGGCGACGCAATCAGCCGTAATGTCGTCGTGGGTCGGCCCGATGCCACCCGTGGTGAAGACATACGTATAGCGATGGCGGAGCGCATTGAGCGCATCGACGATGCCAGCCTCGTTGTCGGCGACGACGCGCACCTCCATCAGGTCTATCCCAAGCGCCGTGAGGTACTCCGCGATATATCCAATGTTCTTGTCCTTGGTGCGTCCGGAGAGGATCTCATCGCCGATGACGAGCAGGCCGGCGCTTACGACTTCCTTCGGAGCAGTTGAGCTGGCCACTGTCATGACGACCCGACTGGCAGAATGCACGGCAAGCTGCGGACTGCCGCAACCTGCCATTGTGCCTTATATTCCATCAAGCCGGTATGCCCGCGATCCGCCGATCGCGCCGACCATGGTGATGTACAGAACGCAATAGCACAGGAGTGCGCGCGGTGAACCACCGTTTCGCCAGACTTCTCATCATTGCGATTTTGATCGTTTTGGGCGTTTACATCGCGCAGCCCTATTTGGACCGGTTCCTGTACTCCGCCTCGACGCCGCGCGCGATCGAGCCGCGGGGAACCTTGTCCGAGCTGGAACGCTCGACCATCCAGCTGTTCGAGAAGGTGTCCCCCTCGGTCGTGCAGGTCGTTGGGACCACCGGGGCAGTCGAGCCGTCGCAGATGACGGGAGGCGAAGTGCCCGCCCAGACCGGTACCGGCTTTGTATGGGACCGGGCGGGCCACATCGTGACCAACAACCATGTGGTCGAGGGGACGAATCGGCTAGTGGTGCGGCTTGCAAGCGGTCAGGTGGTCCCAGCCCAGATCGTCGGAACCGCGCCGAACTACGATATCGGCGTTCTGAGGGTCGAGGAGACACGCGACCTGCCGCCACCCGTGAGCATCGGTAGCTCCAGCGATCTGAAGGTCGGTCAATCGGTTTTTGCGATCGGCAACCCCTTCGGCCTGGATCAGTCGCTGACCACGGGCATCATCAGTGCCCTCAAGCGGCATCTGCCGACCAGCAACGGTCGTGAGATCGCGAACGTGATCCAGACCGATGCCGCGATCAATCCGGGAAATTCCGGAGGACCGCTGCTCGACTCGGCAGGCCGAGTCATCGGCGTCAATACGGCTATCCTCTCTCCCTCGGGGACAAGCGCGGGAATCGGCTTCGCTATTCCGATTGACATAGTCAATCGCGTGGTCCCCGAGATCATCAGCAAGGGCTACGTGCCGACGCCGGGAATAGGTATCGTCACGGCCAACGAGGCGGTCTCCGCGCGCGAGGGGGTGGAGGGACTCGTGATCGTGCGGACAGTTCCGGGGTCGCCAGCCGAGCGTGCCGGACTGCGCGGCATGGACCTCAATTCGGGACAACTCGGAGACGTCATCGTGGCCATCGACAGCAAGCCTGTGCGTAGACTGCCCGACTTGACCGACGAGCTCGAACGCCTCGGCGTGGGAAAAAAGGTGACTCTGCAGGTGGAGCGCGACGGCCAAACCAGAAGCGTCGATGTCGAGGTGATGGATATCGGCCACAAATCTTGAGCCGGGCTAAGGGCCCACTCGACATCTCCAAGGCTGCCGCCCCGATGCAAAGCGTCGGCCTCGGAATTCAATTTCGTTCCGTACGGAATTGTTTGCTTGGACATGACGCAACCCGTTCTGGAATCGACCTGCTGCGGATTTGCGGGTATTACCCGAGCTCCGGGATCCGGCAACAAGCTCTCACACGAGAGCGGTTCAAGCACATGGAAGGGTAAAGCGCGTGATCGATCTGTATACCTGGACGACTCCGAACGGCCGCAAGGCTTCCATCATGCTGGAGGAGATCGGTCTGCCGTACACGGCCCATCCGATCGACATCACCAAGGACGAGCAGTTCAAGCCGGAATTTCTCAAGATCAGTCCGAACAACCGCATCCCTGCCATTGTCGACCGGGACAGCGGGATCAGCCTCATGGAGTCGGCCGCATTGATGCTCTATCTGGCCGACAAAACGGGGAAGCTGCTGCCGAAGGAAGGCGAGCCGCGCTACCGGGTGCTCGAATGGCTGATGTGGCAGATGGGAGGACCGGGTCCGATGTTTGGCCAAGTCCATCATTTTGTAAAATACAACAAGGGCAAGGCTCCCTATGCAGAGGAGCGTTTCCTCAAGGAAGCCCATCGTCTCTATGGTGTGCTCGACCGAAGACTTCAGGGTCGGGAATTCGTAGCCAACGACTATTCCGTTGCCGATATCGCCATCTGGCCCTGGGTATCGCGCTACGAATGGCAGACGGTCGACCTGAACAAGTACCCGAACGTCAAAAGGTGGTACGTGACCATCGCCAAGCGGCCGGCGGTGCAGAGGGGTTACAAAGTGCCAAAGGATGTCGGGGAGATTCCGATCCCGTGACTTGATCCGACGGCGGCCGGTGAACCTGCTTCACAACTGGGCGGGTGCTTAAAGCCTGGGCACATGCCCTCGCGGCTTCGCGCGTGCCTACCCCCTTGGGTTGGCGCAAGGCTTGCAGCTAGGATCACCTCGTGCGCGGCTTGTCCGGCTCGACGGGTGCACGGCCAGAGGCATAGGGGATGGCAGACGCATTCGACGAAATGACGGGGGCGGACGGAGAGCCCCGAGCTGCCTATGCCCAATTGGCGCGCTGGCTCGCAGAGGTCCCGCCCCACGTCCTGGATTACCGCCGGCGCGAAGCAGAAGTGCTGTTCCGCCGCATCGGCATCACCTTCGCCGTGTATGGGGATCCGGATGCGCAGGAGCGGCTCATCCCGTTCGACGTGCTGCCGCGCATCCTGGCAGCCGATGAATGGCAGATGGTGCGTGCCGGCCTCGAGCAGCGCGTGCAAGCGTTAAATCACTACGTGCGGGACGTCTACGGCCGGCGCGAGATCCTCAAAGCCGGCATAGTCCCGGACGACCTCATCTTCCAGAACCCGGTGTTCCGGCCGGAGATGAGCGGCATGAAGGTGCCGCACGATATCTACGTCCACGTCGCCGGCATCGATATCGTGCGCGTCGATCCGCAGACGTTCTACGTGCTCGAGGATAATGCCCGCACTCCCTCGGGCGTCTCCTACATGCTGGAGAACCGGGAGATCATGCTGCGGCTGTTCCCAGAGCTGTTTGCGCGTCATCGCATCGCTCCAGTGGAGAACTATCCCGACGAGCTCCTGGCGACCTTGAATTCCATTGCGCCTGCCAACGCTCCCGCGGACCCGACGGTAGTCCTGCTCACTCCCGGGGTCTACAACTCGGCCTATTACGAGCACTCATTTCTCGCCGACAAGCTCGGTGTCGAGCTGGTCGAAGGGCGCGACTTGTTCGTGCGCGATGAGCTGGTATACATGCGCACGACCGAAGGTCCGAAGCGCGTCGATGTGATCTACCGGCGCATCGACGACGACTTTCTCGACCCTCTCGCCTTCCGTCCGGACTCCGCGCTCGGCGTGCCCGGATTGATGTCGGCCTACCAGGCCGGAAACGTCACCTTGGCCAATGCGGTCGGGACCGGCGTTGCAGATGACAAGGCGGTCTACAGCTACATGCCGGGGATCATCAAATTCTATCTCGGGGCCGAGCCGATCCTCAGAAACGTTCCCACCTGGCGCTGCCGCGACCCCGAGCACCTTCGCTACGTGCTGGGCCACCTGCAAGAGCTGGTCGTCAAGGAAGTGCACGGGTCGGGCGGCTACGGCATGCTGATCGGGCCGCAGGCAAGCAAGGACGCACTCGCCAGCTTCCAGGCCAAGCTCAAGTCCAATCCGACGAAATTCATCGCCCAGCCGACGCTCGCGCTTTCCACCTGCCCGACCTGCGTGGAGGAAGGCGTCGCTCCCCGCCACGTTGACCTGCGCCCCTTTGTGCTCACGGGTGCAGACCGTATCCGCGTCGTGCCTGGCGGCTTGACCCGTGTCGCGCTGGCAAAAGGCTCGCTCGTAGTCAATTCCAGCCAAGGCGGCGGCACCAAGGACACATGGGTGCTCGATGGGTGAATGCACCATCCAGTCGGTAACCGCGTGCTGATATGCTCTCCCGCACGGCCGACAACCTCTATTGGCTGGCGCGGTACGTGGAGCGCGCGGAGTACCTCGCCCGCATCCTCGAGGTCAGTCAGCGCCTCACGACGCTGCCGCTTGCCTATGCAGGGTCGTCGAACGAGTGGGATTCCGCCCTCGCCACCGCGGGATGCGCCCACGCCTTTTCCCAGCTTTACTCCGAGGCAAGCGAGAAAACCGTAACGGACTTTCTCTGCTTCTCCGCTACCAACCCTTCCTCCATCCGCAACTGCTTCGAGATGGCGCGCAGCAACGCGCGAGCGGTCCGAACCGCCCTTACAGTCGAGATGTGGGACGCCATCAACGGCACGTGGATCGAGTTGAAGCGCTTCGGCAACGGTGCGGGCTCGCGTGACGAGTTTCTGCGGTTCCTGCGTTGGGTACAGGAGAATTCACTGCGCTTCGACGGTTCCGCCTACCGAACCATGCTGCGCAACGATGCCTATTGGTTCTCGCGGCTCGGCGTCTACATGGAACGGGCGGACAATACCGCGCGCATCCTCGACGTGAAATATCACCTGCTGCTGCCCGCACATGAGCGGGTCGGAGGGCCTCTCGATTATTTCCAATGGGCCGCAATTCTGCGGTCTGTCTCGGCATTGACCGCCTATCACTGGGTGTATCGCGAGAGCGTCAAGCCGTGGCTGATCGCCGATCTCATCATGCTGCGCGATGAGCTGCCCCGTTCGCTTGCGAGCTGCTATCAGAACCTGGTGCTTTATCTGGATCACATCGCGCGCGCCTATGGTCGGCAAGGCCCGGCGCAGCGGCAGGCTCGCGCCATTCGCGCCCGCCTCGAGAACAGTAAGATGGAGGAAATCTTCCAGAGCGGGCTGCACGAGTTCATCAGCGAATTTATTTCCGATAATAACCGCCTGGGCGCGGCCATCACCGAGCAGTATCTGACTTGATCGGGGATCAGGTAACAGGAATCAGGTAACAGCCTGGCGGGCCCCGATCTCTGATATCTGAAAGCTGCGGATACCCTGATACCTGACAACTGAAAACCGATACCGGACATCAATGCGCCTTAGTATCGCGCACTGCACGAGATATCGCTACCGGCGGCCGGCGACGGGCGCTATCCAGATCTTGCGCCTCACGCCACGGAATCACGACGGCCAGTACATCGCCCATTGGCGCATCGACGTGTCCCGGGATTGCTGGCTGCATCAGCATGAGGATGCATTCGGGAACATCACTCACGTCTTCACAGCGGATGGCCCCATACAGGAACTCGCAGTAACGGCGCAAGGCGAAGTCGAGACCCGCGACACCGAAGGCATCATCCGCGGCGGCGTCGAGCGATTTCCGCCCAGCCTCTATCTGCGCCAGACCGCCTTGACCAGCGTCGACGAGGCGATCGCCAACTTTACGGCCGCCTGCCGAGACGAAAGCGGAGAGGATCGCCTCGAGCTGCTGCACTTGCTGCTCGAACGCCTGCACGAGCGGGTGATCTATGACACGGATCCAACTCACGCCGGGACGACGGCCATAGAGGCGTTTGCCCTCAAGCGCGGTGTCTGCCAGGACCTAACCCATATCTTTATCGCTGCCGCGCGCCATCTGGGAATCCCGGCGCGCTACGTCGGCGGCTATTTCCGTCGCGCCGACGGAGTGACCGATCAGGAGGCGGGCCACGCCTGGGCAGAGGCATTCGTTCCGGAGCTTGGTTGGGTTGCATTCGATGCGGCAAATGGAATCTGTGCGACCGATGCGCACGTCCGGGTGGCCATTGGGCTGGACTACCTCGGGGCGGCGCCGCTGCGTGGCACACGTCATGGAGGCGAGGGCGAGGAGCTGGCGGTGAAGGTGAGCGTCAGCGAGGCTGCAATTGCCGCCTGGGCTGCTTCATCGCTATAGAATGCGCCACATGAAAGTACCGCTGAATCGTGCGGGTGCGCCGCGATGACCTACTGCTGCGGCATTCTGGTGCGCGATGGCCTCGTCATGTTTGCCGATACCCGAACCAATGCGGGCGTGGACAACATTTCGACGTTCCGCAAATTGCATGTCGTCGTCCAGCCCGGTCAGCGTATCATGGCGGTTGCGTCCGCCGGGAACCTGTCGATCAGCCAATCCGTCATCAGCATGCTACGGGAAGGATGGGAAAATCCGAGCACCGGAGAAACCGAGACCCTGATGAATGCACCGACCCTGTTTCAGGCCGCGCAGCGGGTAGGTCGCACCATCCGCCAAATTCACCAAGTGGATGGGCAGGCACTGGAAGCCTCGGACGTGAAATTCGACGTCTCCTTCCTGTTGGGAGGCCAGATCAAAGGCGAGCGTCCGCGGCTTTTCATGCTGTACTCCGCGGGCAACTTCATCGAGTGCACTCCCGATACCCCTTATCTGCAGATCGGTGAGCACAAATACGGGAAACCTGTGCTGGACCGGGCCATCACCTACGACATCGACCTTTATGACGCGCTGAAGGTGGGACTGGTATCTGTCGATTCCACGATGCGCTCGAATCTCAGCGTGGGCTTGCCGCTCGATGTCGTTATCGCCCGCCGCGACGCCTACGATGCAGAGCTCAACTATCGGATCGAGCCAGGCGAACCGTACTTCCATGATCTGCGCGAACGCTGGTCAGCTGCATTGCGGGCTGCCCATGCCGGCATCCCCCGCCCGCCGTACAAGAACATTCATTGAGCCAGACCTCGGCCGGCGAGCCGCAGGTGTTCCGCACCTGAGCCGGATTGCGTTCTCCTTGCTTGCGTCATCATAATGGACGCGCTGCACGAGACAGAGAAGGACGCCACAATGGCCGGATTGCAGAAAGTTGCCGTCGTCACCGGCGCCGGAACGGGCATTGGCAAAGCGGTGGCGCTCGCATTGATGCGGGAGGGATATGCCGCCGCGCTCGCGGGTCGGCGAAAAGACAAGCTGGAGGAGACCGCCGCTGAGGCGATCTCGCTTGCGGGCAAAACCCTGGTAGTCCCTACCGACGTGAGCGACCCGCAATCGATCAAAAACCTGTTCGCGAAAACCAAGGAGACCTTCGGCCGATTGGACCTCTTGTTCAACAATGCCGGCATCGGGGCCCCTGCCGTACCCCTGGAGGACCTGCCGTATGAGACCTGGCAAAAGGTAGTCGATACCAATCTCACCGGCATGTTCCTGTGCACGCAGGAAGCCATCAAGATCATGAAATCACAGGATCCGCGCGGGGGCCGCATCATCAACAATGGTTCGATTTCGGCCCACGCGCCTCGGCCGCGCTCGGTTGCCTATACTGCGACCAAACACGCAGTGACGGGACTCACCAAGTCGACATCGCTCGACTGCCGCGCATACGACATCACCTGCGGTCAGATCGATATCGGCAATGCTGCAACGCCCCTGACCGAGCGGATGGTGGAGGGCCAGGGCGTGATGCAGGCGGACGGCCGCATGGCCGTTGAGCCGCGCATGCGGGCCGAGGATGTCGGAGCCGCTGTCGTCTACATGGCGAGCCTGCCGCTCGACACCAATGTGCTGTTCATGACGGTGATGGCCAATCTGATGCCGTTCGTCGGCCGTGGATGAATGCAAGCAGTTTGAACTACGACCTTGCGCATCCTCACAACCGAAAAACCGCGACCTTGGATCCTGCCGGCACCTTGGCCAAGGCCTTCACATTGCCTGATGCCTCGGCAAATATGTTGCAGGGGCTCGCCAGCCGAGTCTCGTTCCCGCGGCTGATGGGGGTGCGCCCGTAACCCAGCGCTATGCAATGGCCCTGCGGCCAATAGGCGATCTCCCCAGGCGTCACCACCGCTCGTGCATCCTTTTCGGCCGGCAGCTTGATCGGAATCTCGAAATAAACCTCCTCACCCCAGGTGAGCACCGATGAGGAGATCGGCAACGCTGCGGCGATGGCCAGTGCGGTGGGCGTATCCAGCAACTCGGCGTCAATCGTCAGCGTCGTGAACTCGAAACGAATGCGCGACATTTGCTCTCTCCCGAGCGCTCGTGCTCTATCCGGCATCGGTGCCTTCTGACATCCGGCATGCGGCTGTCCGCGTTGACCGCGATGAAAACGATCCTCAACGAGTTTCTGGCCTATATCGAGCTTGTGAGATTGCCGGACGGGGCTCTCGATGCACGCTCGCGCTTGCTGATGCTCTATGCCCCCTGCGGCTTTGCAAATTTCGGCTCGCTGGGCATCATGATTGCGGGGCTGGCAACCTTGGCCCCCGACCGGCGCGGCGACGTCGTGTCCCTGGGCGTCAAATCCATTGTTTCGGGTACCCTGACCACTTGCCTGATCGGCGCGATAGTCGGGCTGCTCACCGGCCGACCATAGCCGGAAGCCTGGGATCAGACTCGAGCAAACGCTCGATCAGTGCAGGCGAAACTCGCCGTCGATGGAGCGAATTTCGGCCGGCCTGATCAGCCGCGAATGGGCGACCGTGACCGAGTGCAACGGGCCTTCGAGCGACTCCAGCCAGAATGCCAGAAACTTGTTGAGGACCGGAAATCTTGGGCAGAGATCGTAGTCCTGCCAGACAAAGGTCTGCAGCAAAGAAGGATGATCCGGAAGCCGGTAGAGAATTTGCGCCGTCGTAAGGCCATAACCTTCGAGCTGGCGTCGAAACGCTTTTGATGCCATGTGATGCCCTCCGATTCGGACACCTAGTTTGCTTCTTTACCTCCCACACACTCAAGCACAAAGATTGTAAATTGTTCCAAAAATCAAGGCGTTAGCAGCATTTTTGCCACAGTGCTGATTGCTATGCATTGAGCTTTTGGGAGAATTCCGCACCGGTACCCGTCGTTTCTATGAAACCGTGCGGCTTAGGACAAAATTCCTCTTGGCACTCACCTATGAGGAGTGCTAATTATTTTGCGGGCGCCTCTTGTGGGCTGAAAAATGACCCCCTATGTCGCGCCTGGAACGACCGGTAAGCTCTTGCCGGTCGCCATCAACGCACAATCCGCAATCCAGTCAACGATTTAGGAGGACATGCTATGAAGTTTCGTCCGCTTCACGACCGCATTGTCGTCAAGCGCATTGACGCCGAGGAAAAGACCGCCGGCGGCATTATTATTCCGGATACCGCCAAGGAGAAGCCCTCACAGGGTGAAGTCCTGGCCGTGGGCCCTGGAGGCCGCGACGAGGCGGGCAAACTCATCCCCATCGACGTTCGGGTAGGCGATCGCGTCCTGTTCGGCAAATGGTCGGGCACCGAGGTCAAGATCGACGGTGAGGAGCTCCTCATCATGAAGGAAAGCGACATCATGGGCGTCATCGAGGAAGGCGTCGCCAAGAGGAAAGCGGCCTGATCTGCGGATCGCGCCCGGTTCATAACATTCGGAGAAACCAGTAATGGCTGCCAAAGAAGTCAGATTCTCTGTCGAGGCCCGTGACAAGATGCTGCGCGGCGTCGACATCCTCAACAACGCGGTAAAGGTGACGTTGGGGCCAAAGGGCCGCAACGTAGTGCTCGACAAGTCGTTCGGCGCTCCGCGCATCACCAAGGACGGCGTCACGGTCGCCAAGGAGATCGAGCTCGAGGACAAGTTCGAGAACATGGGCGCGCAGATGGTGCGCGAGGTCGCCTCCAAGACCTCCGATATCGCCGGCGACGGCACCACCACTGCGACCGTGCTCGCCGCTCACATCGTCAGGGAAGGGTCAAAGGCGGTCGCCGCCGGCATGAACCCCATGGATCTCAAGCGCGGCATCGATCTCGCGGTCGATGTTATCGTTGACGATCTGAAGAAGAACTCCAAGAAGGTCACCTCGAACGAAGAAATCGCCCAGGTCGGCACGATTTCCGCCAATGGCGATGCGGAGATTGGCCGCTTCCTTGCCGAGGCGATGAAGAAAGTCGGCAACGAGGGCGTGATTACGGTCGAGGAAGCAAAGTCCCTGGAGACCGAGCTTGACGTGGTCGAAGGCATGCAGTTCGACCGCGGCTACATCTCTCCGTACTTTGTCACCAACGCCGACAAGATGCGCGTGGAGATGGACGACCCATACGTCCTTATAAACGAGAAGAAGCTGTCGGGTCTGCAGGAGCTCCTGCCGCTGTTGGAATCTGTCGTTCAGACCGGCAAGCCGCTTCTCATCATTGCCGAGGATGTCGAAGGCGAAGCCCTCGCCACCCTGGTGGTGAACAAGCTTCGCGGCGGTCTCAAGGTCGCGGCGGTCAAGGCCCCGGGCTTCGGCGATCGCCGCAAGGCGATGCTGCAGGACATTGCCGTCCTCACCGGCGGTCAGGCCATCTCCGAGGACCTCGGCATCAAGCTCGAGAATGTGGCGCTCAACATGCTTGGCCGGGCCAAGAAGGTCACTATCGACAAGGAGAACACCACGATCGTGGGCGGCACCGGCAAGAAGTCCGAAATCGAGGGCCGCATTGCGCAGATCAAGGCCCAGATCGAGGAAACCACCTCCGACTACGATCGCGAGAAGCTGCAGGAGCGGTTGGCCAAGCTTGCGGGCGGCGTCGCGGTGATCCGCGTCGGCGGCGCAACCGAGGTCGAGGTGAAGGAGCGCAAGGACCGCGTGGATGATGCCATGCACGCGACACGCGCGGCGGTCGAGGAAGGCATTCTGCCCGGTGGCGGTGTTGCCTTGCTGCGCGCGACCGAAGCCCTCAAGAAGGTCAAGACCTCCAATGACGACCAGAAGACCGGCGTTGAGATCGTACGCAAGGCGCTCTCCTGGCCGGCACGTCAGATCGCCATCAACGCGGGCGAGGATGGCTCGGTTGTCGTCGGCAAGATCCTGGAAAAGGATCAGTACGCCTTCGGCTTCGATGCCCAGAGCGGCGATTACGGCAATCTGGTGTCGAAAGGCATTATCGATCCCACCAAGGTGGTGCGCACCGCTTTGCAGGATGCCAGCTCCATTGCCGGCCTCCTGATCACCACGGAAGCGATGGTCGCCGAAGTGCCGAAGAAGCAGCCGCCTGCCATGCCGCCCGGTGGCGGCGGCGGGATGGGCGGGATGGACTTCTGATCCCTTCGCTTGAACCACAATGCCGAGGCCCGGGCTCGCCGCCCGGGCCTCTTGTCATCTGGCTCGAGCATCGGCCCAGCTTTCAGCAAAGTGTCCATTATGATGCCCCTCGCTTCATGGCATAGTCGCGCCGGTGATTCGCAGCTCACCATTGCAACCGTGATCTGATGGCCAAAAGCGCTCGAGCACTCGCCAGACCAGCTGCCGCCGGACAGGCAGGCAGAGATCTGTTTTCTGACCTTCCGGGAACGACCTCTCGGCGATTGCCCGGGAAGACGACGCGGGCGGGAAGATCTTCCGCAGGCACACATTCCAATTACACAGCGCATGACATCGAGGTGCTCGAAGGTCTTGAACCGGTTCGCCGGCGCCCCGGAATGTACATCGGCGGCACCGACGAGAAAGCGCTGCATCATCTCTTCGCAGAGGTGATCGACAATGCCATGGATGAGGCACTCGCGGGTCACGCCTCCTTCATCGAGGTTGTGATGGAGGCGGACGGGTTCGTGACAGTGACGGATAACGGGCGCGGCATTCCCGTTGATCCTCACCCGAAGTTTCCAAAGAAATCGGCGCTCGAGGTGATCATGTGCACCTTGCACGCCGGCGGAAAATTCGACTCCAAGGTCTATGAGACCTCGGGCGGCCTGCACGGCGTCGGCGTTTCGGTCGCCAACGCACTCTCGGCGCGCATGGAAGTCGAAGTCGCTCGCGAGCAGACGCTTCATCGCATGGTGTTCGAGCGCGGCAAGCCCAAAGGCAAGCTGGAAAAGCTGGGGCGCGCTCCGAACCGGCGGGGCACCAAGGTTCGCTTCCGGCCTGATCCCGAGATCTTCGGGGCCAACGCGCATTTCCGGCCCGATCGCGTGTTCAAGATGACGCGATCAAAGGCCTACCTCTTCGGCGGCGTCGAGATCCGATGGTCCTGCGCGAGCGAGCTTCTGCACGGCATCGCAGACGTCCCGGAGGAGGCCACGTTCCATTTCGCCGACGGGCTGAAGGATTACTTGTCGGCGACCATAGCGGGAGCGGCCCTGGTTCATCCCAACGTTTTTACCGGTACAGCCGGCAAGATCGGCGCCCATGGCGGGGCACAATGGGCGGTGGCCTGGACCGCGGATCGCGACGGTTTTCTGTCCTCGTACTGCAACACGATACCCACTCCGGACGGAGGCACGCACGAGTCCGGGGTCCGCAGCGCTCTGCTCAAGGGGATCAAGGATCACGCAGAGCGGATGGGACAGGGAAAACGTGCCGCCGCCGTGACCGGAGATGATGTCATGAACGGCACTGCGTGCATGGTGTCCGTGTTCATTCGCGAGCCTGAATTCCAGGGCCAAACCAAGGACCGCCTCGCGACCGCTGAGGCAAGCCGCATCGTCGAAAACGCCATCAGGGATCCTTTCGACCATTGGCTTGCGGGCAATCCCGTTCAGGCCAACAAGCTGCTCGACTTTGTGATCGAGCGGGCCGAGGAGCGCATTTGCCGCAGGCAGGAGAAGGAGATTGTCCGCAAGACCGCCATACGCAAGTTGCGTCTCCCCGGCAAGCTCGCCGACTGTACCAACACGGCAGCCCAGGGCTCGGAGATCTTCATTGTCGAGGGTGACTCGGCGGGCGGCTCCGCCAAACAAGCGCGCGACCGCGCGTTGCAGGCGGTGCTGCCACTGCGTGGCAAGATCCTCAACGTCGCTTCAGCCGGAAAGGACAAGCTCGCCCAGAACCAGCAACTCTCGGACCTGGTGCAGGCGCTGGGGTGCGGCACCGGCCTGCATTATCGCGACGAGGACTTGCGGTACGAGAAAGTGATCATCATGACGGACGCCGACGTGGACGGCGCCCATATCGCGTCGCTGTTGATCACCTTCTTCTACCGCCAGATGCCCAAGCTCATCGACAACGGTCACCTTCATCTCGCCGTACCGCCTCTCTACCGGCTCAGCCATGGCGGCAAGGTTGTCTATGCGCGCGACGAGAAGCACAGGCAGGAGCTGATCAAGAACGAGTTCCACTCGAACGCGAAGGTCGAGATAAGCCGCTTCAAGGGGTTGGGCGAGATGCTCTCCAGCCAGCTCAAGGAAACCACCATGGATCCGAGGAAGCGTACGCTGCTGCGCGTCGTGGTGGTGGAAGATGACCGCAAGAAAACCGACAGCTCCGTCGAGCGGCTCATGGGCAATAAACCCGAGGCACGTTTTGCCTTTATTCAGGAGCGGTCGGAATTCGCCGATGAGGAGATGGTGGACGTCTGAACGGCAGCTGAGCGCTCGGGCGGCACAAATCAGAGGCGCATCGTAGGCCGGCGCGGCAGGACTTGCGCTCCGTGTCCTGCTTCTTTGGCCACGTGCTCGCCCGAGCACCCTGACGCTACTGCAGGCAGCCCCGAGATGGCAATGGCTTTTTGCCCCGCGATCGACCGATTCCCGTACGCCGCTTGCACCATGACCTATCCTATCACTGCAATCGAGCCTCTCCCATGGTGAGCTCCACTCGGCTCCGCGACGGCACCGAGGTTGGCGCACCGGATCTCTTCGGGCATCCTCGCGGATTGAGCTTTCTGTTCGCGACCGAGATGTGGGAGCGCTTTTCCTATTATGGGATGCGTGCGCTTCTGGTTCTCTATATGGTGAGAACGTTGCTGCTGCCCGGGCATGCCGGGAACGTCATCGGACTGGATGCGCTCAAGCACGCGCTCGAGATGCTCATCGGCCCGCTCGGCCCGCAGCCGCTCTCTTCCCATATTTATGGTCTCTACACCGGGCTCGTTTACCTGACCCCGTTGTTAGGCGGCCTGCTTGCCGATCGCGTCCTGGGTCAGCATCGCACCATCCTGCTGGGAGCGGCGCTCATGGCGGCCGGCCATTTTCTCATGGCATTCGAGCCGCTCTTTCTGATCGCGCTCACTCTGCTGATTCTCGGCAACGGCGCGTTCAAGCCGAACATGTCTGCGCAGGTAGGCGGGCTCTACACGCCCGGCGACCCGAGGCGCGATCGCGCGTACTCGATCTTCTACGTCGGCATCAATATCGGTGCGTTCCTCGCTCCTTTGATCTGCGGCACGCTGGGCGAAGAGTTGGGCTGGCACTACGGGTTTGCTGCTGCCGGGGTCGGAATGACGATCGCCCTTCTCATCTACGTTCGCGCGCTGCGGGTACTGCCGCCGGACGAGCTTCATCGCAGGCACCGCACGGGCAATGGCGACAAGCGTTTGAGCCGCCGAGAGCACCTCCGCATTGTTGCGCTCCTGGTGCTGTTCGCACCAACCACCCTGTTCTGGGCCGCCTATGAGCAGCAAGGCAACACACTCGTGCTGTGGGCCGACGATCACACCGACCGTTATGTCGATCTCCTCATCTGGCACGGCGAGATCCCGGTAACCTGGTTCCAGGCCTTCAACCCTTTTCTGATCTTCGCATTCACCCCGTTGATAGTAAGGCTTTGGGCGCGGCAGGCGAAGCGGGGCACCGAGCCCGGAACCGTCGCCAAGATGTCGCTTGGCTGCCTCGGAGTAGCGGTTGCCAATCTGATCATGGCCGGTGCGGCGTGGAGTGCCGGTGGGGATGAGGCGAGCTGGTTGTGGCTGCTGGCCTATTTCGTCGTGATCACGCTCGGCGAGCTCTACATCTCGCCGATCGGACTATCGCTCGTGTCCAAGCTAGCTCCGGCGCACATGGTCTCGATGCTGATGGGACTGTGGCTTGCGACGAGCTTTGCCGGCAATTTCATCGCGGGTTGGCTGGGAAGCTTCTGGAGCGGGATGGACAAGCTCATGTTCTTCCTGATGATTGCCGGCATTGCCGCGCTCGCCGGGACAGTCATTCTGCTCTTCGATCGGCCTCTGCGCGCTATCGTGGCGGATCAAACCGTCGTCGCATGAATCCTCGGAGCAATCGATGCCATCGCGCCTTCGGGCACGTCGACATCTGGATCTTTGACCTCGACAACACGCTTTACCCGCACAGCGTCAAGCTCTGGCAGCAGGTGGACGAACGTATCCGCGATTACATCGCCGATTTCCTGAAAGTCAGCCACGAGCAGGCATTCCGGCTGCAGAAGGACTATTACAGGCGCTACGGCACTTCCATGCGAGGACTGATGACCGAGCATGGGATGGAGCCGGACGACTTCCTCGATTTCGTTCACCGGATCGATCATTCGCCGCTGGAGCCGAATCCGGCCCTAGGTGAGGCGATCGAGAAGCTTGCCGGCCGCAAGGTCATCTTGACCAACGGCACGCGCCGCCACGCGGAAGCGGTGCTCGCTCGGCTTCAGATCGAGCGCCACTTCCAGGAGGTGTTCGACATTGTCGCAGCCGAGCTCGAGCCGAAGCCGTCGCCACAAACCTACGATCGCTTCATCCGCTCACTCGACGTCGACCCCGCGAGGGCTGCGATGTTCGAGGATCTCGCGCGCAATCTTGCCGTTCCGCATGCGCTCGGGATGACCACCGTTCTGGTTGTGCCGGAACATTCCCGCGAGGTCTTCCGCGAGGATTGGGAGCTCGAGGGACGCGATGCGCCTCATGTCGATCACGTCACGGACGATCTCACCGCTTTTCTAGAAGCCATCAGCCAGGGTAAATAGCTCATGTCGCATAGCGAGCTTGCAACGGTCATCGATGATGCCTTCGAGCATCGCGACTCGCTGGGGCCTGCAACTACCGGCGCGATACGCACCGCGGTGGACGCGGCGCTCGATCTGCTGGACCAGGGAAAGGCGCGGGTCGCCGAACGCGCTGCGAACGGTCACTGGCGCGTAAACCAGTGGCTCAAAAAGTCAGTGTTGCTTTCATTCCGGTTGCGCGACATGGGCGTGATCGCGGGGGGCCCCGGCGACGCAGTGTGGTGGGACAAGGTCGATTCAAAATTCGCAGGCTGGGGTGAGGAGCGGTTTCGAGCAGCCGGTTTTCGCGCCGTGCCAAATTGCGTGGTGCGCCACTCGGCCTACATCGCGCCGGGTGTGGTGCTGATGCCGAGCTTCGTCAATCTCGGCGCCTATGTGGATTCCGGCAGCATGATCGACACCTGGGCGACGGTCGGCTCGTGTGCGCAGATCGGAAAGAATTGCCACATCTCGGGAGGTGCCGGTATCGGCGGGGTGCTGGAGCCGTTGCAGGCGGGGCCGGTCATCGTGGAGGACAATTGCTTCATTGGTGCGCGCTCCGAGGTTGCCGAGGGCGTCATTGTGCGCGAAGGCTCGGTGCTTTCCATGGGCGTATTCATCGGCGCTTCCACCCGCATCGTCGAACGGGAAACCGGCGAGGTATTCCAGGGCGAGGTGCCTCCTTATTCGGTTGTCGTTCCCGGCTCGCTGCCGGGCAGACCGAGCAGAAACGGCAGTGTGAGCCCCAGCCTTTACTGTGCCGTCATCGTCAAACGGGTTGACGAAGGCACCCGGGCCAAAACATCCATCAACGAGCTCCTGCGGGATTAAGACTGCAAATGGCCGCGGATCCCGTCACCCTCGCCCGCGATCTCATCCGCTGTCCCTCGGTTACTCCAGCGGAGGGGGGTGCACTTGCCCTCATCGAGACAGTCCTCAAGGAGGTCGGGTTCGAGGTTCACCGCACGATCTTCGCCGAGCCGGGAACGGCCCCGGTCGAAAACCTCTACGCCCGGATCGGAAACACGACCCCGCATCTCGTCTTCGCCGGGCACACCGACGTCGTGCCTCCCGGAAATGCAGCTAGCTGGACCCATCCGCCGTTCGCGGGTGAGATCAGCGGCGACACGCTTTACGGTCGCGGCGCCGTTGACATGAAGGGCGCGGTTGCCTGTGCCGTATCGGCCACCCTTCAACACCTCGCCGCAAGCGGCGGCAAGCCGCAGGGTTCGATCTCATTCCTGATTACAGGAGATGAAGAAGGGATTGCAGTGAATGGGACGGTGAAGCTGCTGGCGTGGGCGAGCGAGCGCGGGGAACGGTTTGACCACTGCATACTGGGAGAGCCCAGCAATGCGAATGTAATCGGTGATACGGTCAAAATCGGCCGGCGCGGCTCGCTCAATGGTGTCCTGGTAGTCAAGGGCATGCAGGGCCACGTCGCCTATCCGGCACGTGCCGAGAACCCGGTGCGCGGTCTCGTCACGGTGATGAGCGCATTGATGGCCACTCCGCTCGACCACGGCAGCGCACATTTCGACCCCTCGAATCTCGAATTCACCTCCATCGACATCGGAAACCAGGTCGTCAATCTCATTCCCGCAGAGGCGCGCGCACGTTTCAACATCCGCTTTAACGATTGCCACAGCCAGACCTCGCTCAAGACGCTGGTCGAGCGGATCGCAGCCAAGGCGGCGGGCGATCGCGTGCGCTGGCAGATCGATTGGGAGCCCTCGAATGCCGATTCGTTCCTGCTACAAGGGGGCGAGCTCCTCGATCTCCTGACGAAAGCGGTGAAAACGGTAACCGGTCGATCCCCTGCCCTCTCTACCAGCGGCGGGACATCGGATGCCCGTTTCATCAAGCACTATTGTCCCGTAATCGAGTTTGGTCTGGTGGGACAGAGCATGCATCAGGTGGACGAACGCACATCGCTGACGGACCTCACCATGCTGACGGCAGTTTATCGCGCGCTTCTCGATGATTATTTTGCGCAGGCGACACGCAATTGAAGCTTGAGCGAGGGTCACTTCTCCGATTGTACTCCTTGCCGCGCCAGGGCTACGGTTTCGGGATAATCGACCCTTACGAGATAAAGCCCGTCCGGCGGTGCAAGGGGAGCGCAGGCGGCACGATCGCGGCGTTCAAGAGCAGCAGAGACATCCTGGGCGCTCCACTTGCCCTCCCCGACCAGCGCCAACGCACCCACCATTGACCGCACCTGGCTGTGCAGAAAGGACCGCGCCGAAACTGTTATGTGGATGTCGTCCCGGATCCGCTGCACGTCGAGGCGATCGAGCGTCTTGACCGGCGATTTCGCTTGACATTCGGCGCTGCGAAAAGTCGTGAAGTTGTGCCGGCCGACAAGGCGTTGCGCCGCCGCGTGCATCGCTGCGCTGTTGAGCGGCTTTGGGATTCGCCACGCCCGCCCCCGTTCAAACGTGAGATCGGCACGCCGATTGATGATGCGGTAGAGGTAATGACGCTTGACCGCGGAAAACCGCGCATCGAATGACGCTTCGACCCTTTCCACCGCAGTGACGGCGATGGGATGCGGGCGAAGGTGCGCGTTGACGGCATCGCGCACCGTGTCGGCATCCCAGTCCTTTCGCAGGTCCAGGTGACACACCTGTCCCAGCGCATGCACGCCGGCGTCGGTGCGCCCCGCCCCGTGGACGGTAACCTTCTCGCCGCAAAAACGCGCCGCGGCAACGGCGAGCTCGCCTTGCACGGAGGGGCCATTCTCTTGAATCTGCCAACCCACAAACGGCGTGCCGTCGTATTCAACCGTCAGCTTATAGCGCGGCATGGGGAGTCCTATTCGAGCCTCGTACCGGGACCGAGGGCGCTGCCGCGCGCGAGCTCACCTGCTTTCATTGCACGCCGGCCGGCGCGCTGCAGCTCGACCAGGCGTACAGCGCCCTTGCCGCAGGCGACCGTGAGATCATCGTCGAGCACCGTACCCGGTGGTCCGGAGCCTTCGCCGCGCGTGGAGCGGAGCGCCTTGATACGACGAGGCTCTCCGTCGTCCTTGCATTCGAACCAGGCGCCGGGATGGGGTGACAAGCCGCGGATATGGTTGTGCACGACCTGCCATGGTTGGGTCCAGACGATCCGGGTTTCGTGCTTGTCGATCTTCGCCGCATAGGTAACCCCTGCTTCCGGCTGTGGAGTAAGCGTGAGCGAGGTGCGCTGAAGCGCTGCCAGCGCCCGTAGCATCAAATCCGCACCCAGCCGCGCAAGCCGGTCGTGCAGATCGCCCGCGGTTGCATCAGGCTCGATCGGGACGCGCTCGGCCATAGCAACGGGGCCGGTGTCGAGGCCCTCCTCCATCTTCATGACCATCACGCCGGTCTCGGTATCGCCGGCCATGATCGCGCGCTGGATCGGTGCGGCGCCGCGCCAGCGCGGCAGCAAAGAAGCATGCAGGTTAAACGCGCCGAGCGGAAAGCCGCTCAGGATCGAGTGTGGTAGAATGAGCCCATACGCCACCACAACTGCGGCGTCCGCACCCAGTGCGCGCGCAAACTCTGTCTCCTGCAAGGACCGCAAGGTCGTCGGCGTGTGCACATTTAGTCCGAAGCGCCGTGCTTCCCGTTCGACCGGGCTTGGGACCAGCTCCAAACCGCGCCGGCCGGCTGGTTTGGCGGGGCGGGTGTACACGGCAGCGACGTCGCGCCCGCCGCCGACGATCTCGACCAGCGTCGGCACGGCAAACTCGGCCGTCCCCATGAAAACGATGCGCAACGACATTTCTAGGAAAGCACTAACAAGATGCTTCGGACGCTGCCTTACCCCGCGCGTTTAACCGCCTTCGTAAACTTTTTGATGATGCGATCGCGTTTGAGTCGGGAAAGGTGATCGATAAACAGGACGCCGTTGAGGTGATCGACCTCGTGCTGGAGGCACGTGGACAGCAGACCATTGGCATCGATCTCGTGCCGCTCTCCTCCCAGATCGAGATATCTCACCTTGACCTGCGCCGGACGTTCGACCTCCTCGTAGGTCTCCGGAATGGAAAGGCAGCCCTCTTCATAGACCGCCTTTTCATCCGAGAACCACACGATCTCGGGATTGATAAATACCTGAGGCTGCTTCGGCTCTTCCTTCTTGGCGAGGTCCATTGTGACCACGCGCTTGCTGATGCCGATCTGAATGGCCGCAAGCCCGATACCGGGCGCGTCGTACATGGTCTCGAACATGTCATCGACCAGCTTGCGGACTTCGGTGTCGATTTTTTTGACCGGCTCGGCGACTTTGCGGAGCCGTTTGTCCGGCAGGGTAAGGATTTCGCGCACAGCCATGGCGGCGATTTAAGCGGTCGCACCTAGAGGGTCAATGTAACAGCGATTCCCGTATCGCCCTCTACCTTCCGCTCAGTCCCTCAGGATGGCGTTCTATTTTTGTCCCAGGCAGGGGGGAATCACCGTAAAGCGCCAAGAGGCGATGGACCCTCGTCATTGTGTCTCCTTCGCTTCACTTGCCGCGGCGGTTGCACGCGCGCCGGTAGGGCGGCCTCCTTCTGCTGCTACGTTACGGCGGCCGCAAACGTCGTGCCGCGATGGCGATCACTTTTGGCCGCAATTACCGAGTTCTATCCAGTCCCCATGCAAGCACGGTTCCGCCAATGACCGCGACGCCCGAGGTCGCCACCCAGCCCGTTCGCTCGGACCTTGCCGATACGCTGTCGGTCTATTTCAAGCCGCGCGTGCTTGTCGTCCTGCTGCTCGGCTTTTCAGGAGGGTTGCCGCTCGTATTAACCGGCTCAACGCTCCAGGCCTGGATGAGCGAGAGCGGACTGGATATCCGCACGATCGGGCTGTTCGCAGCCGTCGGCCTCCCCTACACGTTTAAATTTCTGTGGGCACCTTTCATCGACGCTCTCGACGTGCCGCTGTTATCCCGGTTGTTGGGTCGGCGGCGGGGTTGGCTTCTGCTGTCGCAGATCATTCTGATGGCGGCCATTGCATTGCTCGCCCTCTGCGACCCCGCTCTATCGCCTTGGGTCATTGCTGCGGCCGCGCTCCTGGTTTCGACCGCATCCGCCACGCAGGACATCGTCATCGACGCTTTCCGCGTCGAAAGCCTGCCCGAGGAGGAGCAAGCAGCGGGCATGGCTTCCTACGTGGCGGCATACCGCGTGGGTGCGCTCGTGTCCGGGGCGGGGGCGCTCTTTCTGGTAACCGGGTTTCTTGCTCTCGGCCTGCCCAAGCAGGCTGCTTGGACCGCATGCTATTTCAGCATGGGGTTGCTCATCCTGGTCGGAGTGGTGGCGACGCTGCTGGCAGTTGAGCCCGAGAAATCGTCCGCTGCGGAAGCGGAACATGCCTCGCATGCGAGCAACAACCCGATGCGGCGCACTTTGGACGCGGCAATCGCCAGCCTCTACGACTTCTTCAGCCGCGACATGGCGTTAGTGATGCTGGCATTCGTCGTCTTGTTCAAACTCGCGGATGCCCTAGCATTCTCGCTGGCCACTCCGTTTGTGCTCGATATGGGATTCACCCGAACCGAGTTGGCGAGCATCATGAAGGGAGTGGGTTTTGCCGCAACCCTGCTGGGCGGATTTGCCGGTGGTTTTGTGGCCCGCGCCTATCCCCTCGCGGTGAGCCTGTGGATCGGCGCCATCCTTCAGACCATCACGATTCTTGCCTTCTCCCTGCAAGCGGTACTCGGCAGAGACTTGGCCATGCTCACCTTTGCGATCACGGTCGCCAGCTTCACCGGCGCCATCGGCACGGTGATCTTCGTCGCCTATCAATCAGCACTGTGTACAAATCCGCTGCACACTGCCACGCAATTCGCCTTGTTGACCGCCCTCGATTCCCTCGGACGCACCGTTTTCTCGTTGGGCAGCGGCTACCTGGCGCACGCGACCGGCTGGGCTTGGTTCTTCGTGATCTGCGCCATGTCGGGGATCCCGAGCTTCTTCCTGCTTGCCTGGCTGCAGCGACGTGGGCATTTCGACGGCCTCGTATCGGCCGCCGTGCAGACAAAACGCCTCCGGGGCAAGATTTAGAACGGCGTTCGCTGCCTGATCGCCGCCGCCAGCGTCCCCTCGTCGAGATAATCGAGCTCTCCCCCAACCGGCACGCCGTGCGCCAGGCGCGTGATTTTTGCCTGCGCGCCGTTGAGGAGGTCCGTGATGTAATGCGCGGTGGTCTGTCCATCGACAGTGGCATTGAGCGCGAGCACGAGCTCGGCGATCGCCGGATCCTGAGCGCGAGCGATGAGCGAGTCGATCGCAAGGTCCTGGGGACCGACACCATCGAGAGGCGACAAGGTGCCGCCGAGCACATGATAGCGCGCGTTGATGGCATGCGCGCGCTCGAGTGCCCAGAGATCCGCCACATCGGCCACCACGACAATAATCGCCGGATCGCGCCTGGGGTCATTGCAAATCGCGCAAGGGTTGCGACTGTCAATGTTGCCGCAGACCTTGCAGATCTCGATTTTTTCCAGCGCAGATTGGAGAGCCGCGCCTAAAGGCGCCATGACCTGCTCGCGCTTCTTGATCAGAAACAACGCAACCCGGCGCGCCGAGCGGGGGCCTAGTCCCGGCAGTCGCGCCAGCAGTTGAATAAGACGCTCGATTTCCGGGCCGGCCGTAGTCGTTGCCATCAAGCAGCTATTTTCAGAACAGTTTTAGTCCAGGCGGCAGCGGCAGGCCGCCGGCAATATTCTTCATTTTATCCTGCAACAATGCTTCGGCCTTGCGCCGCGCATCGGCGTGGGCCGCGACTATCAAGTCTTCCATGATCTCCTTCTCCGCAGGCTTGATCAGCGATTCCTCGATGCTGAGCCCCTTCATCTCGCCCTTGGCGGACAATCGCACCCGCACGAGCCCTCCCCCGGACAAACCTTCGACCTCGATCTGGTCGAGCTCGGCCTGCATGGCCTCCATCTTCGATTTCAGCTCAGCCGCTTGTTTCATCAGCCCAAGGAAATCCGCCATCTCATTTCTCCAGCACCTTTCGCGGTAAACCGATCCTCAAGCTTCGTCATGCTCCTCAATGACCATCTCTGCAGACATTGCACCAACGTCGAATTCTTGCGGCGAGCTTGGCCCGTTCGCCTCAGCCGCCGCAGGATCGCTTTGCTGCGACACGATAGCGTCGGCCTTGCGCACCTCCACGATTTCCGCACCGGGAAATCGCGCCAGCACGGCCTGTACCAGAGGGTCGGCGTGCATGCTGGTCTTAAGCTCTGCCTTGCGCGTCTCCAGTTGCGACTTGACGGTCGGTTGGCCTTGCTCGGCCGACACGATCACGCTCCAGGCGCGGTTGGTCCACTGCGAAAGCTTGCGTGTGAGATCGTTGACAAGGGTGGCAGCGGCACCTTTTTCCAGCCGGATCTCCAGGCAGCCGTCACTGCAACGCACCAGCCGCACGTCCCGTTCGAGGGCGAGCTTGACGCCAATATCCCGGTGCGAAGCTGCCAAGGCAATGAGATCCTCAAAGCGCTCGATGAGCACTGGCGCGGTCTTTCGCTCTGCATCGACGCACGGCCCAGCGGGACTGGCCGCCGGCGCAGCCTTGACCGCCGCAGCCGCGCCTGCCCGCTCCTGTTGGTCGCTGTGGGCAGCAGCCTCAATGGGGGCGGGCGGCAGCGCGGAGGCCGAGGCAATTCCGGGCGCAGCCGGATCGGCCTGCCGGCGCGCACTCGCTTGGTCCGTGTTCAGTGCGCGAATGACCTCATCCGGGGTCGGCAGATCGGCAGCATAGGCGATGCGCACCAGAACCATCTCGGCCGCCGCGAGCGGGCGGCCGGCGTTCTCCACCTCTTCGATGCCTTTCAGCAGCATCTGCCAGGTGCGCGAAAGAACACGCATCGAGAGCCGCTCCGCCAGCACCCGCCCGCGCGTGCGCTCCACCTCGATCAGCACGGGGTCATCGGCGATTGCGGGAACAACCTTCATGCGGGTCACAAAGTGGGTGAACTCCGCAAGATCGGTCAGTATCACTGCGGGATCTGCGCCGGTCTCGTATTGAGCCCGCAGCTCCGCCAATGCCGAGGGAATATCCCCGCGCATCATCTGCTCGAAAAGCTCGATCACCCGCGCCCGATCTGCAAGCCCGAGCATCTGGCGCACATGCTCGACACCCACCGGGCCCGCGGCATGAGCAATCGCCTGATCGAAGAGTGAGAGCGAATCGCGAACCGAGCCCTCGGCGGCCCGCGCAATCAGGGCCAATGCCTCAGGCTCCGCTTCGATGCTTTCCTTCGCCGCGACCGCGGCGAGATGCCTCACCAGCGCTCCTGCATCCACGCGGCGAAGATCGAAGCGCTGGCAGCGTGACAGGATCGTGATCGGGACCTTACGAATCTCGGTTGTGGCGAAGACGAACTTGGCGTGCGGTGGAGGCTCTTCCAGCGTTTTCAGCAAAGCATTGAAGGCCTGCGGCGAGAGCATGTGCACCTCGTCGAGGATGTAGACCTTGTAGCGGGCGCTCACCGGGGCGTAGCGGATTGCCTCGTTGATCTGGCGCACGTCCTCGACGCCGTTGTGGGAGGCGGCGTCCATCTCGATCACGTCAAGATGCCGGCTGTCCATGATAGCCTGGCAATGGACGCCAAGCCGCGGCATGACGACTGTAGGCCCTGTGCTGGAACCGTCCGGCAGCTCGTAATTCAAGGCGCGCGCGAGGATGCGGGCGGTTGTCGTCTTGCCCACGCCGCGCACTCCGGTCAGGATCCAGGCTTGCGGTATCCGCCCCGTGGCGATGGCATTCGATACGGTTCGAACCATCGCGTCCTGTCCGATCAATTCATCGAACGTCGCGGGCCGATATTTGCGGGCCAGGACGCGGTAGGAACTGTGGCTCGGCGGGCTCTCGCCGAATGCGAGACCGGGGGTGGATTCATTCATGCTATGTTACTGGCCGCTGCGATGCGGCATCCCCGGCCGTCACCATGCTCGTGTGTGTGTGTGGGAGGCTGACGAGCGACCCGAACCGCGCTCGTTAGGGCTGCTTCCTTCCGGACCTGACCCGGTTGGCGAGTGGCTCGTCCACCGCCAACCTCCCGGCCTTATATCTGCCGCCAGCTCGCGGAAAGCAAGGTATGCAGGAGGGTAACGAAGACCGGCATGAATTGCTTCCCCTCAGTCGACATGCGAGGTTCGCCATTACGTCGGAGCGCATCGCATCATGTCCGGTCCTCTCCCTTATCTCGGTTCCAAGCCACGGCTCGGCTATGTCGGAAGCCGCATCGAACGTGCGGCTGAGAGGCGCCAAGATGTGGCCGCCCTCACGGCACTGCGCGAAAGCGCCGATGCTCGCGCCTATGCGATCGGCGGGGAGATGGTGGCGTCGAGGAGAGCCGACACGCTTCATCAGCCGCTGTTTACCGTTGCCGATGCACAGGCCCTCGGTCCTGCGGAAGAGATCGTGTTTCTCGGATTGTGCCAGTGTGCTCCGATATTTGCATTCGCGCTCGAGCGGGGAGTGATCGAAGCACTTAAGGCGCGTCCCGAATATCTCGTGACTGATCTGCGCACGATTGCGGTAAGCGGGCTTGTCGCCCAGGAGCATTTGCCGCCGCTTGCAGAGGCAAAAGCACTTCTCGGTTGGCACGCGCGGCATCGGTTCTGCCCCAACTGCGGCTCCCGGACTGTGGCGGTCGAGGGTGGATGGCGTCGTGACTGTGCAGCCTGCAAAACGCAGCACTTTCCGCGCACCGATCCGGTGGTGATCATGCTACCCGTTTCAGCACGCTCGTGTCTCCTGGGACGTTCATATCGTTTTGCGTCGGGGATGTGGTCGTGCCTCGCCGGCTTCATGGAGCCCGGAGAGACGATCGAAGAAGCCGTACGCCGAGAGACGCGCGAGGAAGCCGGCATCGTCTGCGGGCGGGTCAGCTATTTTGCCTCGCAGCCCTGGCCGTTTCCCTCCTCGCTCATGATCGGATGCCATGCCGAGGCGCTTTCGCGCGAGATCAAGATCGATCGCGCCGAGCTGGAGGACGCGCGTTGGTTCGATCGCGAGGAAGTCGATCTCATGCTGTCGCGACGTCACCCGCAGGGGTTGACCACCCCACCGGATATCGCAATTGCTTATCACATTATCCGCGCGTGGGCGGCGGGTGAAGCCTTGGGTCAGCACGATCCGGAGATGCTGTCCGACAAGCGCGGCCGCATGTAGATTTGATCCGAGAGATTGAGCGTGCCGGTCACTACATAGCCGATAGCTGGCGTATACGTGTACGCAGCCTCCCCCCAGATCAACGACGTATTGGCTACATTGAGCGCGGCCGGCAGGCTCACTGAGGAACCTACTGCGTGCGCGCTTCCGCCGAGCGTACAGCTCCAGGCGATGGTAGCGTTGTTATTGGCGTCGATGCTCACCTCCGAGACGGTCACTTTGAGCTTGCTCGGATCATAAGGCGCGATCACCGCCGAGGAGGCGTTGAGGATATTGCTCATGTCCGAGCTTGGGATCGAGGAGACCTGCGAGGCAAGGTCGGCAAGCGCACGCGAGGTCAACGTCACCTTACGGTCGACACCCACCGCCTGGGAGACTTCGACCGCGCCAAGATAGAGCAAGAGCATCAACGGCAGCAGCATTGCGAACTCGACAGCCGAAATGCCGGAAGCGTCCCTGCGCAATCGCGCGAGCTGTGCCAAGAGCTTGAGCTGAGCTGGGCCCATTGCAATGACCTTAGTTCGCATACGGCTCATTGCGAAAGGCAGCGGTCGCCGCGAGCAGCCGCTTGCCGCCGTTGACGTTGGATAGATTGAAGCCCAGCAGCGAAACGTAGACTGGATATTGGTAGAAAAGGCGCACCACGACAATGTCGCCTGGGCCGCCTGGCTGGTAGTTGAAATTCGTCTGGAAATTGCCGTTGGCATCGATCGGGCTTGGCATCGTGACGCTGGAAAATGAGGAGAACGTCCTGACGTCTACGAATACGCCGTTCTGGCAATCGAACAGCCCATAGAGCTTGGAGCACACCGCATTCTTGAAGGCGGATGCATCGTAGCTCTGCGTCTGCGCCTGCCCGGTCATGATAAGCCGCGACGAATCCGCTACCGCGGTCTCAAGTGCCTGCCCGGCAAAGAAGACGATCGCCGTCTCGACGATGGCAAATACCAGAGCGAGGAACGGGGCTGCGACCAGACCGAATTCAACCGCGGCCGCGCCATCCTGCGCGCGCAGAAGCTTGGCAGCTCCGCTTTGAAAAGTTTGACAGGTTTTCAGATGCCGTCTGATCATCATCGCCAATCCAATGGCGCTGGCGCCGCTCGGCTTGACCGAAGGCTTGCGTCATAACAAAAGCACGTTTTCGAAATGTTGCGGTAACCGCCGACAGCCGGCGCCCTGCCGCTAGCGTTTTGCTAACCAGAAGAGCTCACCCGCGGCCGCGTTGCGAGGGGCAGCTACTTGCCCGTAGGCGCAGGAGCTCCGGACGCGAGCCCATTTCGGCCGGCCGCCTGGGCCAGCACGGCGTCGAAATAGACGCCACTGTCCCCCACCATGATCCGGCGTTCACAACTCGGAGTGCAGCTGTAGGTCTCGCGCTCGACGCCCCGATACATCACGACTACGTGGGCGCGAGGACCCCGCACTTCTATGGTCTTCTCCATCAGTACGGTGCCGCTGCGATCCAGCGCCACGACGTTGGTCGTGCCGTAACCCTTGCCGGTGATGACCATAACTCCTCCGGGCTGCACAGAGGCGTCGGCGATCATCGGATTGCCGATCACTATGGTGGCCACCTTTTCCGGTAGCCTGATCAGCCTGGCTTCGTCCATCACCACTGCCACCTCGGCGGCGGCGAGCCGATCTGGCGCCATGCTCGCGCAGACGCAAAACACGAGGCCGAAGGCCGCAGCCGCCGCACCCGATCTCAGTTTGTAGCACTCAAGTACACGCCGACGCATTCAACTCTCCCGCGCCCTTACGCATCGGCAGGCGCTCGCAGCGCACAGCCGACTGGGCAGGTGAGACTTAATTTGCTCTAAAATGGTGAATGAACGGCAAACATCACGCCCGGACACATCGGCTCTTCGAAATGGGCGAGGCATATGTCTCGCTCCATTTCGGCTACAGCGCCACCGAATGAGCGCGGCGCAATGCCCCCCGCGGGCCTGCGCACACGAGCCCCCGTTATTGCCGGAACGGATACAGGATCTGGGCGCCGAAAGTCGACGGGAAGCTTCGATCGGCAATCCCATAAGCTCCGGGCAGCTCATTGCCGGGCATGTAATAGGTGCCGAACGCGAGATCGATGAAGGGAAAAGTCGCTGCGAAATTCCTCTCGCCCCCTCGCTCGGCCGCAGTGTGATGCCAGCGATGAAATACCGGGCTCGCAATCAGGTATTTGAACGGGCCCAGGCTCCAATTCAGATTAGCGTGCACGAAGGCCGAGTGCGCTGTCGTGAACGGGCCGAGGAACACCAGCACGTTAGGGGAAATACCGGCGAGCAACAGCACCACGTCAGTCGCGACACTGCCAAGAAAGATATTGATCGGGTGAAAACGCGCCGCGGAAATCCAGTCCAGGTCCTCTGAGGAGTGATGGATGGCATGGTATTTCCACAGCGGTCGACGATGGAAGGCACGATGGATCCAATACATCATCAGATCAGATCCAACGAGGAAGATCCCCGCCTGCAGCCAAAGCGGCAATTGGGCCAGCGGCCCGTGGCCATCATCGTAAAATTCGATCAATCCCTCTGCGGTGGTGATACGAAACACGAGAGCCGCCCCGACCACAAGCAGGCCGATGCGCAAGTACCGCGCAAAGAGGGGGATGAAGAACCAGTAGCACAGGTCGGTCAGCAGCTCCCGCTTGCGCCACCAGGGCTTGCCGGGATTGCATGCCCAGAAGAAGGATAGCAGGGTAAAAGCGCCCGCGAGCGCGATCGAGACCGGGACGATCTTGATGAGGGTGAGCCCGATGCTTTGAACGACCGCCAGATATTCCTCGAACATTGACTGCCCCGCAGGCTCGCATACGAAGACGTGTCGACGGGTATCGCCAGCCAAGGTTAAGATGCCATGAACGGCGCTCAGCTCTTTCGATGGTCCTGATATACTTCACGAGCGTGACGCAAGCCACCGCTCATCAAACAACTGATAACGACCGATGTGCGATTTGCTTGCAACGCAGTTTTACCCACAGACGCGTGGCTATCACACGTTAATTTACAGCTAGAACATGTTGTTAACCTAGTTGCACACGGGAAAACACCCCATTAACTACGTGCGATTTTAGTCGCTGGGCTCGCGGTTTCATTCACGGAATTAACCTCGTTGCAAGACGCCGGCGATACGGTCGGCCCACGGTTTCGGACCAGCCGACAACAACGGCCCCGGAGCCTCGTTCAGACAGCCACGTTGCGGACCTATGGAGCCAATGATGAACTACCTCTTGAGTTTTCTGAAGGACGAGTCCGGTGCCACTGCCATCGAGTATGGTCTCATCGCCGCCGGCATTTCCGTCGCGATCATCGCAGTCGTGCAGGGCCTCGGCTCGAAGTTGAACACGACGTTCACCAGCGTTTCGACCGCGCTTAAGTAAGCGCTCCGTCGTTCGTCTTTGCACGAGAGGCTCCGGCCATTGCCGGGGCCTTTTCGTTTTTGCCGGTATGCGCGCTAACGGAACGGCAACCCCGCCCGACCTAGTATCGGGTGGATAGGAGCCGTTCGAGCTGCCTGCCTGCATTGTCGAGAGCCGCCATGGTCGCTGAGATTGCCAGGCTGACGCTGTTTCCGGCGATGATGGCATTTGCCGCCTCCAGCGATTTGCTCACGATGACCATCTCCAACAGGGTCTCGATATTCCTGGCGGCAGGCTTCTTTGCGCTCGCGGGCGCGAGCGGCATGACTGCGTCAGACATGCTGTCTCACGTCGCAGCGAGCGGCACCGTCCTGCTCGTTGCCTTCGGTTTCTTCACCAGAGGCTGGATCGGCGGGGGCGACGCAAAGCTTGCGGCCAGCACTGCCCTTTGGCTGGGCTTCAGTCACCTTCTGCCCTATCTGGTCTATGCATCCCTGTTCGGCGGGGCGCTTACGCTCGCTTTGATCCAGTTTCGCGTGGCGCCCCTGCCCGGTCGGCTGGCCCGACATGAATGGCTGCAGCGCCTGCACAGCAGGGAGGGCGGCGTGCCTTACGGTATTGCCTTGGCGGCAGCGGCACTCACCGTCTACCCAGAGACGCAATGGATGGCCCCGTTCGGCGGGTGACACTGTCGGCCGCGGCGTGTACCAGCAGGCAACACCTTCGACCATCCTTGTCCAGGTGTATGCGGTCGTAACGGTTGTCCGCGAATCTCAAGTTGCCTCACCCGTCCTGGAGGGCATCCCTGGATGCCCCCCACGGCGACGCGGCATAAGCCCGAGAAGCTCGGCGCAAGCATTCATTAACTCAATTTGCACACTCATCATTAACCATGCCTTGACGTTTAGCTGCTGAAATAAGCTTACACGGCCACGTAACGGTCGGGGATGGTGTGGCAGTTGCGGCCGGGTACCGGCTGCACCGTGATGTAGGAAGTTCGTCCGTATGAAACCCGCGCGTATCATAGTGCTGGTTATTGCTGTGGCTGCGGGCGGCATTGCCGCCCTGTTGGCCGGCCGTTCCGAAGCGCCGCCCCCTGTCCCGGCGCCTGTGGCTCAGCTCGAGACCACCGATGTTCTGATTGCCAATGCAGACATCGGGCTGGGCAGCGGGGTTGCAGAGAAAGATCTGCGCTGGCAGACGTGGCCCGCAGCAGCTGCCGGACAGAATTTCATACGCAGATCCGAGCGGCCGGAAGCCATTCATGAGCTCGCGGGTGCGATTGCACGGTCTCCGTTTTCCGCCGGCGAGCCGATCCGCGAGTCCAAGCTGATAAAAGCCAAGGGCTCCGGCTACATGGCCGCTATTCTGCCATCGGGCATGCGGGCAATCTCCGTCGAAATCTCGCCCGAGACCGGTGCCGGCGGCTTCATCCTGCCCAACGATCATGTCGACGTCATCCTTTCCCGGCGCGATCGCCTGGCGGAGAAGGCCACGGGTGTGGAAGTCCACACCAGCGAAGTCATCCTCTCCAACGTGCGTGTTCTGGCCATCGACCAGACCGTCGAGGAGAAGAACGGCCAACGCGTCGTGGTCGGCAAGACAGCGACGCTCGAGCTCATGCCGCAGCAAGCCGAGACATTGGCGCTCTCGCGTCAGCTCGGCACGCTTTCGCTCGCGCTGCGCAGCCTGGCGGATTCCGACAAGGACAAGCCGGAATCGAATGAGGACACCGGGCGCAGAGGTAATGTGAATGTGGTGCGGTTCGGGATCACCAGCTCCGCAGCGATGAAGTAAGCCACACAGGGGGCCACAATGGGGAATAGGTCACTGATTCAGACCGCGGTGATGGCGCCGCTGATAGCCGCCTTTGGTTTGGCGATCGGCAGTCGCGCTCCCGCCGCCGAGCCTCCCATGCTTCCCGGCCCGGCCGCTGCTGCAATCAATGTGGTAGCGAGCGAAGCGGCTTCGCAATTCGTGCCGCTCGGCGTGGGAAAGTCCGTGGTGATCGACTTTCCGCGCGATATCAAAGACGTTCTGGTCGGAGATCCGAAGATCGCCAACGCCGTCATTCGCTCCACGCGGCGTGCCTACATCATCGGCGCCGCGGTCGGGCAGACCAGCGTTTTCTTCTTCGATGGCGAGGGCCATCAGATAGGCGGATTCGATATTGCGGTTACGCGCGATCTCAATGGCCTGCGTGCGGCTATCAAGCAGGCGCTTCCCGGGCTTGATATTCATGTCGAGGGACTGGGCGAGGGCATCGTTCTCACCGGAAACGTGTCGACCCCGATCGAAGCCCAACAAGCCTTTGACATCGCTTCCCGGCTGGTCGACGACGGCCACAAGGTCGTCAACGGGATCACCATCCATGGCCGCGACCAGGTCATGCTAAAGGTCACCGTTGCCGAGGTGCAGCGCGACATCATCAAGCAACTCGGCATCAATCTCACCGGCACCGGGGCAAACAACGCTGCCGGGGGGTTCGGCTCGGCGGTGGTCAATCTCGCCAATACGCCCCCCTTCCCCGTTTACGGCCAGCCGCTGTTTCCAAACGGCATCGGTGCAACCTGGAGGAACGTCAACCTCACCCTGCAGGCGATGGAGCGTGCCGGCGTGATTCGCACGCTCGCCGAGCCGAACCTGACAGCCATATCGGGTGAGACGGCGAACTTCCTCGCCGGCGGCGAGTTCCCGATCCCGGCGGGCTACACGTGCCAAGCCACGACGCCAGGGGGGGTGGCCGTGTGTCAGTACCAGATCCAATGGAAGAAGTTCGGTGTCAGCCTGCATTTCACACCCGTGGTGCTGGCGGAAGGGCGGATAAGCTTGAGGGTCCTGACCGAGGCATCGGAGCTCTCCACCGAAAATCAGCTCACGCTGGTGCAGACGCAGGGCACCTCGCTGAGCATTCCTTCGATCAAGACCCGTCAGGCGGAAACTACCGTCGAGATTCCCTCCGGCGGCTCTCTCGCGATGGCGGGGATGATCCAGGAACAGACCAAGCAACAGCTGAACGGAATTCCAGGCCTGATGCAGGTCCCCATCCTCGGATCACTGTTCAAGAGTCGCGACTACATCAACAAACAGACCGAGCTGATGATTCTGATCACGCCGTATGTGGTGCGTGCGGTGGCGCAGAGGGATTTGTCGCGCCCCGACGACGGCTATGCCGATGCAAGCGATCCGGCAACGGTCCTGCTCGGCAAGTTCAATCGGATCTACGGCTCGTCCGGCAAGCCGGAGGCCCAGGTGGGCTACTTCGGCAAGCCGGGTTTCATTCTCGACTGATCGCCGCTCGGGGAGAGATCGATGCACCTCGTTCATCCTGCGGTCGAGAAGCTCAACCGGAGAGCTCGAGCAGCCGCTCGCGCCCTGGCGCTCACGGCCTGCACGCTGGCGCTCAGCGGTTGCTACAGCGCACAAGAGAGGGTCACCCCGGCTGATTTCGACTATCGCCTGCGCCACAACATCGCGATCAAGGAGGGGCCACGGACGGTCGAGTTGTTCATCGGCAGCAGCCGCGGTGGGCTCAACGGAGAGCAGCGTGCAGACGTGCTCGCCTTCGCAAACGCCTGGCGACGCGAAGCGACCGGAGGAATCCTGATCGATCTACCTTCCGGGACGCGAAATGCGCCCGCTGCGGCCTCGGCACTGCGCGAGGTGCAGTCAATTCTCATTGCTGCCGGCGTGCCGCCATCGGCCATTGCTGTGCATCCTTACCATCCCATGGATCCCAGCCGGCTCGCGACCTTGAAGCTCAACTATCCGACATTGGTCGCGCAAGCCGGCCCTTGCGGGTTGTGGCCGCATGACCTCGGACCCACGGTCGATCGCGAGCACAACGAAAACGCGGAATACTGGAACCTCGGCTGCGCTTCCCAACGCAATCTTGCCGCCATGGTCGAGAACAAGGCCGACCTGGTGCAGCCGCGCGGAGAAGTGCCGCCTTACACCGGACGGCGCACCACGGTGCTCGACAAATATCACCGTGGCGAAAGCACCGCGACCGCCGTCCCGGACAAGGACCAGGGCAAGATCAGCGAGCTCGGCAAACAGCAATGACCAACCTGACTTTGCCCCTGCCCGCCTCTGACGGCGAGCACATTGCTCCTGCGCCGCGAGTATCGGTGCAGGCTTTTTGCGAAACCGTCGAGACCGCCGCCGCCGTTCAAACCGCAGGAGAGGATCGGCGCCTGGTGAAGGCGCATCTCAAGCTGCAGATGGGGGGGATCGGAGCGGCTCTCGCGGCATACGGCAATGCGCCCACACCTAACGTCATAATCATTGAAACCGAAAGTCGCGATACGGATCTTCTCGGCGGCCTCGATTCCCTTGCGGAAGTCTGCGACGCAGGTACGCGCGTCATCATCATCGGTTGCTACAACGACGTTCTGCTCTATCGCGAGCTGTTGCGACGAGGCATCAGCGACTATCTGATGACGCCCGTCAGTGCGTTTGACGTCGTGCGTGCGATTTGCGGATTGTTTTGCGCTCCTGACGCCAAGCCGGTCGGGAAGATCGTTGCCGTTATCGGGGCAAAGGGCGGTGTCGGCGCGTCAACAATCGGCCACAACGTGGCCTGGTCGATCGCGCGCGATTTGAATCTGGACACGGTCATCGCAGACCTCGACCTCGCTTTTGGAACCGCGGGGCTCGATTTCAACCAGGATCCGCCGCAAGGGATCGCTGATGCGGTATTTTCGCCCGACCGTGTCGATACTGCCTTCGTGGACCGGCTGCTCTCGAAGTGCACGGACCGCCTGAACCTGCTTGCTGCTCCTGCGACACTCGACCGTACATGCGACTTCGCCGGCGAATCATTCGATGCAGTCTATGACGCATTGCGCGCGACCGTGCCCTGTACCGTGCTCGACGTGCCGCATCAGTGGACCGGCTGGACCAAGCGTGCCCTGGTTGGCGCTGATGACATTCTCATCGTCGCTGCGCCGGACCTCGCAAATCTGCGCAACGCCAAAAACCTGCTCGACCTGCTGCGTGCAGCCCGTCCCAATGACCGCCGCCCATCCTACTGCCTCAACCAGGTCGGAATGCCGAAGCGGCCGGAGATCAAGCCTCAGGACTTCGCCAAAGCGCTCGACGACGCGCCGGTCGCCAGCATCCCCTTCGAGCCGCAGATCTTCGGCACCGCAGCGAACAACGGACAGATGATTGCCGAGCTATCCTCTTCCCATCGCGCCGCCGACTCTTTCCGTCAGCTCGCCCAACTCCTCATTGGGCGGACGGAGGCAAAGAAGAGCAAATCGGGACTTCTCAGTCCATTGATCGACAAGCTGATGAAGCGTTCCGCCTGACTGACGTTCGGAGTTCATCGCCGTGTTCGGTAAGCGTTCTAGCCCGGCAGCCGGGAACAGCCCGCAGGTGCAGCCAAGTCCCGCCGCTCGCCCGGTGGCTGGTGGTCCCGCGCCCGGGGCAATGCAACCGCGAACCGAAACTGCCGCCAACTCGCCGATGATCGCCGAAGGCGGCCGGGCGCCCATCCCATCGGCAGGGCTGGGGGCGCCGCTGGTACCTGCCCCTCCCCCGGGGAAGCGCCCGTCAAACGGCGACAACCTGCCGTCACCGCCCATCGCGCCTACGGCCACGGATTCGCGGCACACCGAGTCCTATTACGAGACCAAAGGCATGGTGTTTGGCGCCCTGATCGAGGCGATCGATCTGGCCCAGCTGGCAAAGCTGGATGCCGACTCCGCGCGCGAGGAAATCCGCGACATCGTCAACGAGATCATCGCAATCAAAGCGATAGTGATGTCGATCTCCGAGCAGGAAGAGCTGCTGGACGACATCTGCAATGACGTGCTCGGTTACGGCCCGCTCGAGCCCTTGCTCGCGCGCGACGACATCGCCGACATCATGGTCAACGGCTCCGGGACGACATACATCGAAGTCAAAGGCAAAATCCAGAAGACCGGAATTCGCTTCCGCGACAACCAGCAACTGCTCAATATCTGCCAGCGCATCGTAAGTCAGATCGGCCGGCGCGTGGACGAATCCTCGCCCATCTGCGATGCACGCCTCCCCGACGGCTCTCGCGTCAACGTCATCGTGCCACCGCTGGCCATCGACGGTCCGGCACTGACCATTCGCAAGTTCAGGAAGGACAAGCTCACCCTCGAGCAGCTGGTGCGCTACGGAACGATCACCCCGGAGGGCGCCCAGCTCCTCCAGATCATCGGCCGCTGCCGCGTGAACACCATCGTGTCCGGCGGCACCGGCTCAGGCAAGACGACCCTGCTCAACTGCCTCACCCGCTACATCGATGATGACGAGCGTATCATCACCTGCGAGGACGCGGCGGAGCTGCAACTGCAACAACCGCATACCGTTCGGCTGGAGACGCGTCCTCCCAACCTCGAAGGCGAGGGCCAGATCACCATGCGCGATTTGGTGCGAAACTGCCTGCGCATGCGGCCGGAACGCATCATCGTCGGCGAGGTACGCGGTCCCGAGGCATTCGACCTGCTCCAGGCCATGAATACGGGCCACGACGGCTCGATGGGCACGCTGCATTCCAACAGCCCACGCGAGGCGCTCTCGCGCATCGAGTCCATGATCACGATGGGCGGCTACTCCCTGCCCTCGCGTACCATCCGAGAGATGGTGTGCGGATCCATCGACGTGATCGTGCAGGCCGCGCGCCTGCGCGACGGCTCTCGCCGCATCACCCACGTCACCGAAGTGGTCGGGATGGAAGGTGACGTAATCATAACCCAGGATCTCTTCGTCTTCGAGATGCTCGGGGAGGACGCGCAGGGCAACATCCTGGGGCGGCATCGATCGACCGGGATCGGCCGGCCGCGCTTCTGGGACCGGGCACGCTACTTCGGCGAGGAGCAACGGCTTGCCGCGGCGCTGGATGCCGCGGAGGTCGCGACCCAACAGGCGCGGACCTGAGAGCAGAGGACGCTGCCGTGCAAAACATGCCTCTGTTTCTGCTTGTTGCCCTCGCCATCGGGGGTGTCGCATGGGTCTTCCTGTACCCGATCCTTTCCGGAGAGCAGAAAGCCGAGAAGCGTAAAGAAGGCGTCGTAAGGAGCGGTCCCGGCGTCGCGACGCGCACCAGCCGTGCCGCCGCAAAGCCGCGCCGCGAGCAGATCGAAGCAACGCTCAAACAGGTCGAAAATCGCCGCGCGAGATCCGCATCCCTGTCAGGCCGCATTGCTCAGGCGGGGCTGAATTGGTCGAAGCAGCGGTTTCTGGTCACCGCGGGTTTTCTGGGAGCTGTAACTTGCATAACGGCTCTGCTGCTGAATGCCGGAATTTTCACGGCACTCGGGTTCGGTTTTGCCGCAGGCGGCGGGCTGCCTCTATGGCTGCTAAAATTTCTGAAGAAGCGCCGCGAGACGAAATTCCTGGAAGCGTTCCCGGACGCCGTTGACGTCATCGTACGCGGCGTCAAAGCCGGGCTCCCGCTGCTGGAAAGTTTGCGCATCATCACCCATGATGCGCCTGAGCCGGTGAAAAGCGAGTTCCGCGGCATCGTCGAGACCCAGGCCATCGGGATCCCGCTCGGCGAGGCTTCCGGCAAGCTTTATGAGCATATCCCGGTTGCGGAAGCCAACTTTTTCGCCATCGTAATTGGCATTCAACAGAAGGCCGGCGGAAACCTGTCGGAAGCGCTCGGCAACCTCTCGCGCGTGCTGCGTGACCGCAAGAAGATGAAGGCCAAGATCAGGGCAATGTCCATGGAGGCCAAGGCCTCGGCCATGATCATCGGCTCGCTGCCGCTTGCGGTGATGACGCTCGTCTATATCACCAGCCCCCAGTACATCGAGCTACTGTGGACGCATCCGATGGGCCGTCTCATGTTGGCCGGCTCTGCCGCCTGGATGTCGATGGGCGTGCTCGTCATGCGCAAGATGATCAATTTCGACTTCTGAGCAGACTGCATGCTCGATTTTTTGATAGCAAACGCGCTCGACACCCGTCTTCTGGCCATGGTGTTCGCCGCGGTCGCCGCCGTGGCGACCGTGCTTACCTTGGCCATGCCGCTGATTGCGACCGACTCGCTGGGCAAGCGGATGAAGGCGGTCGCCATAGAGCGTGAGAAGCTTCGCCAGCGGGAGCGTGAGCGGCTGGCGCGCGGCGAGAAGATTGCCTTGCGGCGCTCCCCCAAGCAGTACATGCAGACGGTCGTCGAGCGATTCAACTTGAACAAGTGGGTCGGTCAGGAGGAGGCGCGTGCGCTGCTGGTACAGGCGGGATATCGCGGCCAGGCTCCTTATATCACCTTTCTGTTTTTCCGTTTGGTGATGCCCGCAGTGATGCTGGTGGCTTCGCTTTTCTATGTCTTTCTCGTCATCGAGCTCGATCAGCCTCCCATGATCAAGCTCGCTCTTTGCATCGGGGCTACGTACCTCGGCATGCATCTGCCGGTTTTGTTCATCAAGAACAAGATTTCGCGCCGGCAGCTTTCGATCAGGCGCGCCTTTCCCGACGCGCTCGATCTGCTGCTGATCTGCGTGGAATCCGGCATGTCGATCGAAACGGGCTTCAAGCGGGTGGCGGAGGAGATCGGGTCGCAATCCATCCCCCTGACCGAGGAGCTGAGCCTCACCACGGCCGAGCTGTCCTATCTGCAGGACCGTCGCCAAGCCTACGAGAATCTGGCCAAACGCACCAATCTCGAAGGAGTGAAGTCGGTTTGCATGGCATTGCAGCAGGCGGAACGCTACGGGACCCCCATGGCGCAGACCTTGCGTGTGATGGCGCAGGAGAACCGGGACATGCGCATGTCCGAGGCCGAGAAGAAAGCGGCTGCTTTGCCGCCCAAGCTGACCGTGCCGATGATCCTGTTTTTCCTCCCCGTTCTGTTCATCGTCATTCTCGGTCCTGCCGCCATCCGCGTGATGGAAACGATGCGGTAACGCAGAGCCATTTAGTCCACGGCCGGCTGCTCTTCGGGACTGCTGATCTCACCTTCCTCCGACGTTCGGGGGTGGTGACCGGCCGCGGCCCTCTCGCAAGAGATAGCTACCGGATAGATCCGGGTCGACATGCTCCGCATCTCGGACCGGCAGAGCCAGCCGGCTTCGCGCACTGGCCGGGCGGGCAGCGCAGCGCAGGCGCACCGCATCGGCCGCAATGCCACCGCCCGTCGGGTCCGGCGCGTCCGGGACACATGCCCGCGGGACACTGAGGCCGCCAGGCGCGACCCTCTGTGGCAAGCGGCTCGGCCGCTTGCACCGTCGAAAACAGAAGCGCCACGGCGACCGCAATACCGGCTACGGCTCGCATGCACCCTACTGCTGTAGCCTGGTGCATGCCTGCTTGCAGACGAGCTGCTGGGTCGTGCAATTCAGGGTGCAGGGCGAGTTGCCGGGCGGGTTCACGACGCCGGTCGTCGGCCCAACGACGACGCAGGCGTTCTGGCAATTCATCACTTGTGTATCGCAGCCCACCAGGCATGCGGTGGAGGACTGCGATGAGATCAGGGGGGTTGGAGTGACAGGTATGGGCGCAACCTGCTGCGCGAGCGCGCCCGAGCTCGTCAGCACGGTGAGCACAATCCAGACTTGGCGAACAAACCGCATAACAGCCTCCATCGCCGACATCTTTTGCCCGATGATAGCCGCTCCCGACGCAGGCCGCGAGATCGTGATGCCGTTTCCGAGCTGCTCTTGGCAGTCTCCTGGATCGTCTCTATCCTTGCGGCTGCTAGGGCGGGAGAGCATGATGTTGCGTCTGGCGTCGGCGTTCGGGCTCGCCCTCTTCATTACCCAAGCGGTGTTCGCAGACGAGGCGCCCTATCAGCGGCGGTGGCATTACCGGCATGGTTGGTATCTGCCGCGACAACGCCATGTGATCGAGGTGGTGCAACCGCCTTACAGCGGGATCTTCATCATTAACGGAATTCGCTTTACCGGCATGACGCCCGCCTGTTTCGGCTGGGCTGCGGGCGAGCCCATCGGCCTTGTGGCCGGCGACTGGCACGGGCACTGCGTCACCGCGGTGTTCTATAACTTCTGGCGCCGGAACACTTGTCAGATGTGGTGCCGCGCCGCCCACTGATGGCTCGTGGCTCGTAGGAGCGAGCCCACCCTTCCCCTCTTAGAACCGAGGGACCCTAAAAGCTCGTAACCGGCGGGTACGCGTGTCGGCGGCCGTTGAAATCCTCGACCGCATATCGAGCTTCTCCGGAGCTCGGCGGCATTCGCGCCAAATAGCTCGGCCCGATCGGTGACTTGCCGTGGCCGCCCGGAATATCGAGCACATAGGTCGGCTGACATAGCCCGGAGAGACGCCCGCGCAGCGCCCGCATCAGCTCCTGGCCATGCTCGATGGTCGTGCGCCAATGGGCAGTGCCCGGAGCAAGATCGCCATGATGCAGATAGTAGGGCTTGATGCGGCATTCGACCAACGCGCGCATCAACGCTGCGAGCGTCCGCGGATCGTCATTGATGCCGCGCAACAGCACGGTCTGGCTCAGCAGCGGAATCCCGGCATCGACCAGCCGCGCGCACGCCGCGCGCGCCTTGCGCGTGAGCTCACGCGGATGGTTGGCGTGAAGCACGACGTAGGTCGCCTTGCCCGACGCCTTGAGCGCCCGCACCAGGGCGGGGGTGATGCACGCCGGGACAACTACCGGCACCCGGGTATGCACGCGCAGAATCTTGACGTGCTTGATGGCAGCGAGCGCATTCGTAATCGCCGCCAACCGGCGCGCCGAGAGCACGAGCGGATCGCCACCCGTGAGGACCACCTCCCATACGCCCGCCTGGCCGCGGATGTAGTCGATCGCGGCCGTCAGCTCCGGGCGCGAGAGTGGTCGCTCCCGCCCGACCGCTTCGCGGCGGAAACAAAAACGGCAATAGACGGCGCACACGTGGAGCGGCTTGAGCAATACGCGGTCGGGATAGCGATGAACGATGCCGGGCACCGGCGAGTGCGCCCGCTCTCCCAGAGGATCGACATTCTCCTCAGGCAGGACTTGCAACTCGGCCGCCTCGGGAATGAACTGACGCCCGATCGGGTCGTCTCGGTCGCGCACATCGATGAGCTCCGCCATGTCCGCCGTCAGCGCAACCGCATAGCGCTCGGCAACTCCGTTGATTTCGTCCAGACGGGAGGAAGGGAGAAGCCTCGCGGCAACGAGAGCCTCCGCTGTAGACAACGTCTTGCGCATGCAATCCACTCGCAGTCCTCTGCCGCCGTCATCGAAACGCATGTCGGCAGCCTTTCCTACTACTCTACAACCCGAGCTCGGCAGCATGAAGCTTGGCTGTCGATCCAGATGGGGCTTCACGCACGATCCCGCCAATCCTGAGTTGGCCCTTCCCTGCAAGCTCCGCTCGGCGGACCTTCTTTCAGGGCAAGGCATGGCGCGCCCCCGTTCTGCTGCACTCGTTCTTGCGGACATGTGCAATTCGGTGTTGGTATGGGCCGGGGCAGGCAGGAGCGAGGACCGGATGAAGAACTATCTCGATGGCGGCGAGGCCATTCTGGAGGCATTTCGCAGGCTCAAGATCGATTACATCATGTCCTCTCCAGGCTCCGAATGGTCGCCCCTGTGGGAGGCGCTTGCGCGGCAGAAGCTCGACCGCAAGAGCGGGCCGACCTTTGTTGAATCGTGGCATGAAACGCTCGCGGTCAACATGGCGGCCGGCTACACCTTGATCACGGGGCGGCCGCAGGCGGTGCTGCTGCATGCGGGGGTAGGCATGCTGCAGGGAAGCATGGGGGTTCACGGCGCGCTGCAAAACGAGATCCCGATGGTGGTGATGTCGGGCGAGTCGCAGACGCTGGGGGAGGATCCCGACCTCGATATCGAGCAACAGTGGTATGGCGGCCTCACCGTCGGCGGCATCGAACGTTTCGTCGAGCCGGTGTCGAAATGGGCCCGCGCGGTGACCAGTCCTTACACCCTGTACGAAAGCGTCATCCGCGCGGGGGAGATGGCACAGCGCGTACCGAAGGGGCCCATTTATCTCAATGTCGCACTCGAGCATATGTTGCATGACTGGACACCGCCGGCCGCTCCCCGCGAAGTCCCGCCGGCGCCGATCTTGCAGCCGAGCGCCCGGGACGTGGAATACGTCGCCGACCTCCTGCGCAATGCTAAGAACCTCGTCATCGTGACCGAAACTTCCGGACGCGATCCCAAGGCGTTCTCGGGGCTGGTCGAGCTCGCCGACCTCCTTGCCATCCCGGTGATCAACGGGCGCGCCAATGCCTACGCAAATTTCCCGACCGATCATCCGCTCTATCTCGGCATGGGCGCCTATAAAGCGGTGGATACTGCGGATCTCGTCCTGCTCGTCGGCGGTCGTGCACCCTGGTACCCCGCGCAGCGGCGCCCCACGAGCGGCAGGATCATCGCCATCAATGACAACCCGCTCAAGGGTCACATGGTGTACCAGAATCTGCACATCGACTTTTATCTCGAGGGCGACATTGCGGCATCCCTTTCCATGCTCGCGGCTGCCTTGCAGGAGGCGCCTGCGCAAGACGGCACGGTGAAGAGCCGCCGCCAGCGTTGGACCCGCGAGCATGAATCTCACCTCGCCGCTCTGCACGCGGAAATAGAGAAGGCTCAGAACGGAAGCGGCATCGACCCGCTTTCGTTGATGCGGGCACTCAACGAGGTCATGCCGGCCGATACGATCTACGTAGATGAGACCATCACCCATTCCCCGATGCTGCGCCAGCATCTCTCCCAGACGCAGCCGCAAAGCTTCTTCCGCGGGTCAGGCGGTCTCGGCCAGGGTATTGGCACGGCGCTTGGGATCAAGCTTGCTGCGCGCCAGCGTCCCGTGGTGCTCCTCGTCGGCGACGGCTCCTTTCTCTACAATCCGATAATCCAGGCGCTCGGTGCCTCGCAGCGACACGAGTTGCCGATCATCATCGTTGTGCTCAACAACAAGAAATACGAGGCGATGCGCAAGGGGCACGTGCACCATTATCCCGATGGCGTCTCGGCCAGCAAGAACCTGCACTATGGCGTGACCATCGATGCGCCGAACTACGCCGAGCTCGGCAGCCATTTCGGCTTCCACGGCGAACGCGTCGAGAAGAGCTCGGCGCTCCAAGGCGCGTTGAAGAACGGGCTTGCCGCCACTAAGGACGGCAAAACATCGATCCTCAACGTGGAGCTGACCCGCTGACCTGCTCCTGCGCTCGCGATCAGCGCGATGTGCGAGCTTGCCGCGAGGCTTGTCTCGTCCGCGCGCTCTGCTCATGAGTGGCCCTCCGGAATCGGCGTCCACAGAACGTCATCTATCTTGCTCGCTCCGGTTGCAAGCATGACCAGCCGATCGAACCCCAGCGCAGCTCCGCTTGCGCCGGGAATGTGCGCGAGTGCGGCCAGAAATTCCTCATCCAGCGGATAACGCTCCCCATAGATGCGCTCCTTCTCAGCCATCTGCTCCGTCAGCCGGGCGCGCTGCTCGGTCGGCTCGGTGAGCTCGCCGAAGGCATTGGCCAGCTCCACCCCACAAGCATAAAGCTCGAACCGCTCGGCAAGCCTCCCGTCGCGCGCCAGCGGCCGCGCCAAGGGCGATTGGATGGCGGGATACTCATAGAGAATGGTAGCCCGTCTGTTCCCCAGATGCGGCTCTATGCGCTCGACCAGAATACGGCTGAAAATATCTCCCCAGCTGTCGTCGCAAGCCAAGCGCACGCCGGCATCGCGTGCAGCTGCGGCGAAGACGCTCGTGGGACGGGGCGGCAACACTGCCTCGAGAGCAATGCCCGCGTATCGGCCGAACGCCTCGGCCACGGTGAGCCGGTCGGGAGTCGCGAGCGGGTCAGCGGTGCGGCCACGCCAGCAGAGCTGCGCGCTGCCGGCGATCTCCGCCGCCAAGGCGAGGATCGCGGCACAATCATCCATCAGGGCTTCGTACGGCTCATCGACCCGGTACCACTCGAGCAGCGTGAATTCCGGATGGTGCAGCGGGCCGCGCTCCTGGTTGCGGAACGCGCGGGCGAGCTCGAAGATCCGGCGCTCGCCCCCGGCGAGGAGCTTCTTGCAGGCGAATTCGGGGGACGTGCGCAAATAGCGGCGCGTACGCGCTCCGCCGGGACCCGCGAGGTGGGTCTCGAAGGCATGCAGATGGGTTTCATTGCCGGGCGAAATGGTGAGCATCCCGGTTTCGACCTCGGTAAACCCATGCGCCGCGAAATGCGCGCGCAGAGCGGCGGCAATCCGAATGCGCGCGAGCAGGAACGGCCTGCGCTCCGGAAGGTTGCGCAAAAAGCCCACGATGCGTACTTCCGTGGGCCGGCTAGCCCCGCCGGCTGCGCGGAAATCGCTGGCGAACCGGGCCAGGATCGGTATGGTGCGGCCGCACATTTCGCCCGCTGCCGCAATGGCGGCTATAGTTGGATCGAGGAATACCTGCCGTGAAAGTCATCGCCAGCTCCCTGCGCAAGGGCAACATCGTTGAATATGAGGGCAAGCTCTATGTCGTGCTCAACGCCGAGAGCTTTCATCCGGGTAAAGGCACCCCGACCACCCAGGTCGACATGCGCCGAATCAGCGATGGGGTAAAGGTGGCGCAGCGCTTCAAGACGACCGAGCAGGTCGAGCGCGCGTATGTCGAGGACCGCGAGCACCAGTACCTCTACCAGGACGGAGACGGCTTTCATTTCATGAATACGGAAAGCTACGATCAGGTCACCTTGCCGGCCGATATCATCGGCGAGCAGGCGGCCTATCTGCAGCCCGAGATGAAGGTGACCCTCTCCGTCCACGAAGGCGTGCCGGTGTCGATACAGCTGCCGCAGAAGGCGGTTCTCGAAGTCGTGGAAACCGAGCCCACGGTGAAGGGACAGACCGCTGCCTCCTCCTACAAACCGGCGCTCCTCTCCAACGGCGTGCGTACCATGGTCCCGCCTTTTGTCGGCACAGGCACGAAGATCGTGGTGATGACCGCGGACGGCTCCTACGTCGAACGCGCCAAGGACTAAGGCAAGGTCCCGCCAAAGGAAGCACCCGCCTGCTCACATCGCCGCGCCCGCAGTCCAGAGCGGCACCGGCAAACGCAGCGAGCTCCTAGTTTTCGTGTCTCAGCCGAGGGTGCACTCCATGCAGCCGCCCCTGTAAATCCCTGTAAATGGGGGCGGGGGCAATGCAAGAATCTGGCAAAAAGCCCGAAAAACCTGGACAACCTGCCGAAATGGACACGGGCAGAACAGGCAATAACAGGGCAAATAACAGGGAAAATAACAGGGAATGGCGGCCGGCAGAACAGGGCCATAACGGGGGGATGGCTGCACCATCGCACAATCATCTGCCAGCGAAAGATGATGGGCTCAGCGTTTTCATTGGCGGGTGCCTCTTGACCGTCGGGCGAAGCGCTCCCGGACTTTCGAATTGCCGCTTTGGCCTTTGTCGGAGCTGCATGCCTTGTCCTGCCTGGGCCGAAGAAATGCATCGAGGGGCATGCGCATCGGCGCCGCCGCATACATAAGCCCGGCGCGGTCTCCCGCCCGGGCTTGGTCGCAGCTCTGAAGGATACGTTTTTATACACGAGTTATGTTTCAATGTCTACAAGCCGCTAGTTGCATTGTCGTAAGCTCATGAGTTGTCCGGGTCAGGTAGCACACGAGTTGTCCGAGCGCGCAATCCGGGTCACGGGCACCGGCCGCAAAGCGGACAGAAACAGCCCTAGAATCCCCCGGAATCGCAATATTCGATCCGGGGTGAAGCGACATGAGCGGACCGACGAACGCGCCATTGTCCCGGCGCGCCTGCCTGCCCCTGTTGGCAGGCATCCTGGCCGCCTGGGGCACCAGCATGCCTGCCCGGGCCAGCGCGGAGTTTGGGCATTGGGTGGAAGCGTTTCGGGCCCGCGCCCAAGCCCGCGGCATCTCGGACGCGACGTACACGCGGGTGATGACCGGCATCAAGCCGGACACCTCGGTATTCGCGCTCGACCGCGATCAGCCCGAGTTCAAAGAGGAGCTTTGGCAATATCTCAGCCGCCGGGTCTCCGACTATCGCATCACTGCGGGCAAAGTGAAGGTCAAGGAATACGCAGGGCTGCTTGCCCGCGTCGAGAAGGACTATGGCGTGGACCGCTTCATCATGGCGGGGATTTGGGGAATCGAATCGGCCTACGGCGATCCCGACGTCCAGAAGAACCACATGCGCCCGGTCATTCCGGCGCTGGCGGCGCTGGCTTGGGGAGAGCCCCGGCGGCGGTCCTACTGGGAGCAGGAGCTGCTCAATGCGCTCACCGTCATTGATCGGGGCTGGAGCACGCCCGGCGAGATGCGCGGCTCCTGGGCCGGGGCGATGGGTCACACCCAGTGGATGCCGGAGGTGTGGCTCCATATGGGCGTCGATTACGACGGGGATGGACGCATTTCGCCGTTCGGCAAGCCCGACGACGCGCTTGCCGGCACCGCGCAATTCCTCCTCAAGCGGGGCGGATATCGCCGCGGCGAGCATTGGGGCTACGAGGTCCGTGGCGCTTCAGGCGCGAGCCGCGAAGGCGCGTCAAGAACATACGAGGCCTGGCAATCGGCGGGCGTGACCCGCGCCGACGGAAAGCCCTTCCCGCACCCCGAGACAAAGGCGAAGCTGTGGGTGCCGGTCTCTGACGGACCGGCCTTTCTTCTCGGCCAGAACTTCCACGCGGTACGCTCGTACAATCCTTCGAATAATTACACGCTTGCCATTGTGCATCTTGCAGACAGGATTGCGGGCACGGGGCCGTTCACGCACCCCTTCCCCGGCTCCGAGCGCACCCCGACCCTGGCGGAAGTGCAGGAAATCCAGAAACGATTGACCGCTCTCGGCTTCAACACCGGCGGGACCGATGGGCGCGTCGGCAATGACACCATGATCGCCATCCGGAACTTTCAGCGTCAAGCCGGCATGCAGCCGGCCGATGGCTATGCCGGCTTGAAGCTCCTGGCGCGGTTGCGTCAGGGCCTGTGATTCGGTTCTATGGACCCTTCGCCGCCCCCAGCCCAAAGGATCATCTCGTGACGACTGCAAAAGCCAAAGTGGCACCTGCCGCCGAGAAGCGCGCCGCACACGCAGCCCACCCTTCGCTGCGACTGATCGAACGTCCCGCCAATCTCACCGGCACCAATGCGCCGGGCTTCGGCAGCGACGTGGTCGCCGACACGCTGCGTGCGCTGGAGATCCCCTATGTCGCGCTCAATCCCGGCGCGAGCTACCGCGGGCTGCATGATTCCATCGTGAATTTCCTCGGGAACGAGACGCCGCAAATGCTGCTTTGTCTGCACGAGGAGAGCGCCGTCGCAATCGCCCACGGCTATGCCAAGGTAACGGGGAAGGCGATGGCAGCGGCCGTGCATTCGAATGTCGGTCTCTTTCACGCGACGATGGCGATATTCAACGCCTGGTGCGACCGCTCGCCGGTGGTCGTGCTCGGGGCAACCGGTCCCGTCGACGCCGCCAAGCGCAGGCCTTGGATCGACTGGATCCACACCGCGCGCGACCAGGGCGCGATCGTGCGCAACTACACCAAATGGGACGACCAGCCGGCTTCACCTGCGGCAGCGCGTGAAGCGCTGATCCGAGCGGCCTGGATGGCCAATACGGCGCCCGCGGGACCCGTCTACATCAACCTCGACGCCGAGATGCAAGAGGCAAAGCTCGCCGAGCCCCTCCCCGCGCTCGATATCAGCCGCTTCATGCCGCAGGCGTCCCCCGCCGTTTCCGCCGAGCTGATCGCCGAGGCGGCCGCGATCCTCAAAGCTGCGAAGCGTCCCGTCATCCTCATGGGACGCGTGTCGCGCAGCCTCGAGGGCTGGAATGCACGGGTAGCTCTCGCCGAGGCGCTCAACGCGCGCGTCGTCAGCGACCTCAAGATCGGCTGCGGATTCCCGACCGATCATCCCTTGCATGCCGGAGCACCGGCGTCCAACGCCATGGTGCCGGAAGCAATCGAAGCGCTGAAAAGCGCCGATGTGATCCTTGCGCTCGACTGGGTCGATCTCGGCGGGGGCTTGCGGCCGGCGTTCGGGCACGAAGTGCCGAAGGCGAAGATCATCAACATCAGCGCAGACTTCCAGATCCACAACGGCTGGAGCATGGATTACGAGATGCTTCCGCCGGTCGATTTGCTGCTTGCGACGACGCCGGACGCGGCGGTGCCTCTGCTCCTTGCCGCCGTCGGTGGTGCGAGGACAAAACAAAGGCCTGCGCCGACGGCCGTTGCCGGACGCTATGAGCCTTCCGGCGGACCGCTGCGGGTCGACGACCTCGCCAGGTCGCTCAAGGCCGCCGTCGGCACCCGCGAGGTGACGCTTACCCAACTGCCGCTCTCATGGAACGGCGCCACCTGGGCGTTTCATCACCCCCTCGATTACATCGGCTCCAACGGCGGCGGCGGTGTAGGCGGCGGGCCCGGCATCTCGGTCGGCGCGGCGCTCGCGCTCAAGGGCTCGGGCCGGCTGCCGATTGCCGTCTGCGGCGACGGCGATTTCTGCATGGGGGTGACGGCAATCTGGACAGCGGTGCATTATCGCATTCCGCTTCTGGTCGTGGTCTGCAACAACCGCTCCTTCTTCAATGATGAGTTGCACCAGGAGCGGGTCGCCCGGATCCGCAATCGACCGCCGGAAAATCGCTGGATAGGCCAGCGTATCTCCGACCCCGATATCGATTGCTCGGCACTCGGTCGCGCGCAAGGGGCGGCCGGCTTTGCTGCCGTGATCAAACCAGGAGATCTCGTGCCCACCTTCGAGAAAGCCATAGCGGCGGTCGAGGAGGGGCAGGTCGCTGTCGTCGACGTGCGGGTCGAGCCCGGCTACTCGGCGGTGGCCACTGCCGCAATGCTGCGCGGCACTGAGAAATAAACCCGCATCCGCAGGGGTAATACTGAAATCGTACAGGGCGGAATAGCCGAGCGAAGCGAGGCCTAATCTGGGCCGCATGGACGGATGGCGGGTTACGCGACCAAGCTCGTCAAGACGAGCTTGGCCGCTACCCCGCCCTATTAGCAATCAAATCGCGAAGCTCTCATGCGTCGAAGGATGAAACAGCTCCTCCGGCGATACCGGGCGCGACGAAAGGCCTTCGGCATGGTGGTGACGAAGGAATGTTTCCAACACCTTGCGGTTTGGATCAAGTCCATAAGACCAGAAATCATCGCCCATCAGCTCGCGCGCCGCGCGTAGCTGCTCCTCGATGAAAGGCAGAGTCACCTTGGTTGCGGAGGTATCCTCCAGTGCCGCGAGACACTTCGCTTTTGCCTGCTGGAACGCCTTGAACACGGCAGCCGGCAGCCACGGATGCTTCTCGACCAGCATGCGGCGTATGCCGGTCAGATGCATGATCGGAAAGATTCCGGTTCGCTGAAAATACTCCCGGCCGGCGGCGATGGGATCCGTATAGAGCCACCCGATATCGCGATTATTCTTGCTCGCCAGCCTTGGCGGACGCGGCGCGATGAAGCCATCGATCTCGCCCTCCTCCAGCAGCGCGGAAATCGTCGCACCGTATGGGGCATCCTGCATGCGCACCCCAGCTGCGAGCTTGATCCCGATCTTCTCCGGCCGGCCGGGATTCTCGATCCCTCCCCTCACCCAGATGATGTCCGAAGGCGCAACCCCGTGCTCCTCCTGCAAGATGATCCGCGCCCATACGCATGCGGTGAGCTGAAATTCCGGCAGGCCGACGCGTTTGCCTTTCAGGTCCTCCGGCGCCTTGATCCTGTCTCTGCGCACATAGATCGAGTTATGACGGAACGCGCGCGAGACGAATGCGGGGACGCCGACATATGGACAGCTTCCTTCTGCCGTCCTGACGGTGAAACTCGACATCGACAATTCGCAGATGTCGAAATCCATGCTGCGAAACGCGCGAAAGAAGATTTCCTCCGGCGGCAAACTCATGAAAATCGGATCGACGCCATCGATCTGGACCGTTCCATCCATGAGCGGACGAACGCGATCGTAATTGCCCACCGCGACGGATAGTTGAAGCTTAGACACCCTGCTGCTCTCCATTACAGACGACCAACATTGCGATGCGATGAGAACGCCAGTATAGTTGCCTCATAGCATTAACGAGCGTAAAGCATTTCGCAGACAAACAAATGCTCAAGGTCGACATTGAACGCGAGGAAGACGGTCGCTGGATTGCGGAAGTGCCCGCACTGCCTGGCGTACTCACCTATGGAGATACCGAGGCACAAGCTCGCGCCAAGGTGAAGGCGTTGGCGCTGCGCGTCATCGCCGACCGCCTTGAGAACGGCGCGGACGTGCCGCGCGAGATCGCACAGATTTTCTGACCTGAGGCCAGTCTTCTTGGCGATGCGGGCGAGCATGCGTGGGCCAATCTCTTCGCCGTCATGGAAGGCGAAGACCACATCGGGAAATCCTTGCCGCTCGAGCGTGCGATGCGACCCGGTTTGACGCTTGATTGACCATCCGATGCGCTTAAGCGCTGCGAGGACGCGGCGAGCTTTTGCAGCTCGCCAGTGCATCATGCAGCTTCAAAAAACCCAGCTAAGCGAGCCTCATCTCACCTCACAGCAACCCCGTCTGCCGGCGCAACGTCGAGGAGCCGCATCTGCACGCGTTCAGTGCCGTTCCATTGGTCAAGACACAATGTGCCGGCCGCGTGCACGTTCTGCCCGCGGCTCTTGTGCAGATGAGCCCCGAGCGTCTGCCCGGCAGCGCGAAATGCGATGGCGTTCATAACGGCGCCATCGGGTGCCCGCAGGCGCAGGCGCGTGTGAGCTTGCCCCACATCCTCGACATAAACCAGAGCGTGGGCGGGGAACGCGATGATCGGCTCGGGATTGCCGGACCCGAAAGGGCCCGCACGCGCGATCATGGCGACGGTCTCATTCGTTGCCCCAGCCGCGCTCAGCGCGCCGTCGATCAGCAGCGCATCATCGCTGCGCGCCGTCTCGACGGCCGGCGCGAGCACCGTTTCGAGATACGCGCGGAAGCGGCCCAGGTCAGGCTTGCGCAGGGTCACTCCCGCGGCCATGGCATGACCTCCACCCTTGAGAAGCAGTCCTTCGCGCAGTGCTCGCCGCACCGCTTGGCCGATATCCACCCCCGCAATCGAGCGGCCCGACCCGGTACCGAGCCCGGTGGGGTCCAGCGCAATAGCAAACGCGGGGCGTCCAAACCGTTCCTTCAGCCGCGCGGCGACGAGACCGACCACACCGGGATGCCAACCCTCCGAAGCTGTGACGACGACCGCCCCCTTCTCCTCCACGCCCAGCGCAGCCATCGCTTCCGATTCCGCCTGCGCCACGGTGGCCGCCTCGATGCTCTGACGCTCGCGGTTGAGCCGGTCGAGCTCGCCGGCAAGACGCGCGCATTCACCTGGATCATCCTGCATGAGCAGATCGACGCCGAGAGTGGCACGGCCGATCCGGCCGCCGGCATTGATACGCGGCCCCAGCACGAAGCCGAGGTGCCACGGTTGTGGGGGAGCCCCCAACCGCGCGACGTCCATCAACGCGGTGAGACCCGGAGTCTGCCGCCGCCGCAACGCAATGAGCCCTTTGGTGACGAAAGCACGGTTGAGGCCGGCAAGAGGCACCACGTCGGCCACGGTTCCGAGTGCAACCAGGTCGAGGAAACCAAGGAGGTCAGGCTCGGTCCGCTGCAAGGACCAGAAGCCGCGGACCCGAAGCTCGCGGTTGAGCGCCACCAGCGTCATGAAGACCAGGCCGACCGCGGCCAAGTGACCGAGGCTCGAGAGATCGTCCAATCGGTTCGGGTTGACGACGGCTACGGCTTCCGGCAGCGCCTCGTCCGCCTGATGATGATCGATGATGATCACGTCCAGCCCCATCGCACGCGCTTCCCTGATCGGCGCATGGCTGACCGTTCCGCAATCGACCGTGACGATCAGCGTTGCGCCTTGTTTCGCGAGCGCACGTATGGCCTCCGCGTTCGGGCCATAGCCCTCGAACAACCGATCGGGAATGTGGATGATGGGGGAAATGCCGCAATGAAGGAGAAAACGCCCGAGCAGCGCCGCCGAGGTTGCCCCATCAACGTCGTAGTCGCCGAGGATCGCAATCCTTTCGCGGCGGGTCACGGCATCGGCAAGTCGCGCAGCCGCCGGCTGCATGTCACGCAGCACGTGCGGGTCAGGCATCAATGATCGGACAGTCGGATCGAGAAAGCTTGCGACCTCGTCCTCCTGAACGTTACGGCCGGCAATAATCCGGGCCAGCAGCTCAGGGACGCCTTGGCGCTGCGCGATGGCGAGCGCGCGCATTGCGTCACGCTCACCCAATCGGTCGTGCCAGGCTCGTCCGCACACGGACCGCTCGATGCCCAAGAACAACCGCCCGCTCGCGCGCGCCGGAAGCGTAGCGGCAGGAATCATGACTGAAGCTTAATCCAGATGAAATTTTTCGTGCTGGCGGTGGTCGGCGGTGATCCAGCGCACCGTGCCGGTGACGGAGCGCATCACCACCGTCTCCGTCGTGATCACCTCGTTGCGAAAACGTACGCCCCTGAGCAGCGCCCCGTCGGTGACACCGGTTGCGGAAAACAGGCAGTCGCCCTTGACCATGTCCCCGATCTCATACTTCTTGCGCGGATCCTCGATGCCCATGTTGGCGGCGCGCGTGCGCTTCTCTTGCGTATCGAGCACCAGGCGGCACTGCATCTGGCCACCAATGCAGCGCAACGCCGCGGCCGCGAGCACGCCTTCGGGCGCTCCTCCCACTCCCATGTAGATGTCGATGCCGGTGTTGGCAGCATCGGCCGTGTGGATCACTCCGGCGACGTCGCCATCGGTGATCAGTCGCACCGATGCCCTGGCTTTGCGCACGCTGGCGATAAGGTCGGCATGACGAGGCCGGTCGAGAATGAGGGCGGTGATAATCTCCGTCGGCACTCCTTTCGCTTTTGCAAGATTGCGGATGTTCTCATCGGCGGGGGCGTCGAGATCGACGACTCCCACGGGGTAACCTGGGCCGATCGCGATCTTTTCCATGTAGACGTCGGGGGCGTTGAGCAGCGTGCCTTCCTCCGCCATTGCCATCGTGGCGATCGCCCCCGGCATACATTTGGCGCAAAGCGTCGTGCCTTCGAGCGGATCGACGGCGATATCCACCTTTGGCCCATGCTTGTTGCCCACCGTCTCGCCGATGAACAGCATGGGCGCTTCGTCGCGCTCGCCCTCCCCGATCACGACCGTGCCGTCGATGGGAAGCTTGTTGAGCTCGCGCCGCATCGCATCGACTGCCGCCTGATCGGCGGCCTTCTCGTTGCCGCGGCCGCTCCAACGCGCCGCCGAGACTGCCGCCCGCTCGGTGACGCGCACGATCTCGAGCGAGAGAACGCGCTCGAGCGCGAGCTCCGGCTGGATCGTTATGTGCGAGACCGCCCCGCGTGCTTGAGTGCTCATGTCCTCTCCTGCGCGTTGTTTTTGTTCTCGATCATAGAGGCGCCCCAATGACATTCCCCCGAATGCATGGGTTGAACCCACGCATGACGGTGAGGACCGAATCTGCGCCCTCGCGGAAAAACTCCATCAGTTTTTTTCGATGCGGATCACCTGCGGCTTGCCCGAGATCACACGGTCGCGTCCGACTGCCTCGAGCGCCTTGCGCACTGCGTCCTCGGTGGTCGCATAGGTGATGAGAATGACCGGTACCGGCGTTCCCGAGCGTCCGGGAGCTTCGCCGCCATGGGGCAGCGCTCCGGGATGCCGCTGCACGATGGACTCCAGCGAGATGCTGCGTTGTGCCAAGCGCCGTGCGATCGTGGCTGCGGTGCCCGGCCTGTCGACTGCAAGCAGGCGGATGTAGTAACCGCCCTCGTGGCGCTGCATCGGCAATTTCCGGCTGGTAGAGAGCCGTGCCGAAGGCCGGCCGAAGGGCGCGGTGCGCACTCCGCGCGCGATGTCGCCGATGTCGGCTACCACGGCAGACGCGGTTGCAACCCCCCCGGCCCCCGGACCGACGAGCGTAATGGGTGCGATTCCGTCGGCGTCTACGCTGACCGCGTTGGTCACGCCCATGACCTGCGCAATCGCAGTATCCTTGCGCACCATCGTGGGGTGCACCCGCTGCTCGATTCCGTTCTCGGTTTTGACGGCAACACCTAGCAGCTTGACCCGGTACCCCAGCTCATCGGCCCAGGCCAGATCCTCGGGTGCGATCGAGGAGATGCCTTCCACATACACCGCGCCCTGGTCGGCCTTGGTGCCGAACGCGAGGCTTGCGAGGATCGCGAGCTTTTGCGCGGTGTCGTGCCCCTCGACATCGAAGGTCGGGTCGGCTTCGGCATAACCAAGCCGCTGCGCCTCGCGCAGGCACTCGGCAAACCCGATTTTCTCCTGCTCCATGCGGGTGAGGACATAATTGCAGGTGCCGTTGAGGATGCCGTAGATCCGTTCGAGCGAGTTGCCGGCGAGCCCTTCGCGGATGGTCTTGACGATGGGAATTGCGCCGCCCACTGCCGCCTCGAAATTGAGCGCGACGTGCTTTTTTTCCGCTAGGCCCGCCAAGCGGACGCCATGGCGCGCAAGCAGCGCCTTGTTGGCGGTGACGACGGACTTCCCGGCTGTGAGCGCGGAGGCGACCGCGGCTTTCGCCGGATCGCCTTCCCCGCCGATGAGCTCGACAAAGACGTCTATGTCCGGATCGGTTGCGAGCGCTATCGGGTCGCCAACCCAGCGCAAGCGCTTGATATTCGCGTCTCTGCGCTTGCCGCGGGAGCGCGCGCTCACGGCGACCAGCTCGATGGTGCGCCCGCAACGCGCGGCAAGCGCCTCGCGCTGACGATCGAGCATCTGTGCGACCTGCGAGCCCACCGTGCCCAAGCCGGCGATACCGATCTTCAGCGGGCCAGCCATCGCGGTCTCTGGATTGTCGATCGAGGCGCTCTGTACATCGTCATGCGCGGGCTTGTCCCGCGCATCCACGTCTTGTGCAGCGTATCAAGCCATGGACGGCCCTACCGGCGCTGAGCGAGGGGAAGGACGTTGTGCAACTTTTGCGGGCCGGTTTCAAGAAAGCGCCGGATGTTACGGGCGGCTTGCCGGATGCGCTGCTCGTTCTCGACCAGCGCGATACGCACGTAGCCTTCCCCGTGCTCGCCAAAGGCCACCCCGGGGGAGACCGCAACCTCTGCCTTCTCGACCAGGAGCGTGGAAAACTCCACGCTGCCGAGGCCCTGGAACGCCTCGGGAATCGGTGCCCAGGCGAACATCGACGCGCGCGGCGGCGGAATCTCCCAGCCGGCTCGCCCGAACGACTCGACCAGCACGTCACGGCGGCGCTTGTATGTATCGCGCATCTCACGGATGCAGTCGTCCGGCCCATTGAGCGCCGCGGTGGCCGCTACCTGGATCGGAGTGAAGGCCCCATAGTCAAGGTAGGATTTCACCCGGCCGAGCGCGGCGATGATGCGCTCGTTACCCACTGCAAAGCCCATGCGCCAGCCCGGCATCGAGTAGGTCTTCGACATGGAGGTGAACTCGACCGCCACGTCCATCGCGCCCGGCACCTGCAAGACCGAGGGCGGCGGGTTGCTGTCGAAATACACTTCGGCATAGGCGAGATCCGACAGCACGAGCACGCCGTGCTTCTTCGCGAACGGGATCAGGTCCTTGTAGAAGTCGAGGTCGGCCACATAGGCGGTGGGATTGGACGGGTAGCAGACGATCACCGCGATGGGGGGAGGGATGGAGTGGACGATCGCCCGCTCCAGGCTTCCGAAGAACGCCGGCGTCGGTTCAGATGGCACCGAGCGGATCACGCCGCCAGCCATGAGAAAACCGAACGCATGGATAGGATAGCTCGGATTGGGCACCAGGATCACGTCGCCGGGCGCGGTAATTGCCTGCGCGACATTGGCAAAGCCTTCCTTCGAGCCGAGGGTGGCGATGACCTGTGTTTCCGGATTGAGCTTCACGCCAAAGCGCCGGCCGTAATAGACCGCCTGGGCACGGCGCAGTCCGGCAATGCCGCGAGAGGAAGAATACCGGTCGGTGCGGGCTTTCCCGACGGTCTCCTTGAGTTTCTCGATCACGTGTGCCGGGGCGGGCAGATCGGGATTGCCCATGCCGAGATCGATGATGTCGGCCCCGGCGTTGCGCGCGAGCGCCTTGGCCCGGTTGACCTGCTCGAACACATAGGGCGGCAGCCGCCTGATCCGGTGAAACTCTTCCATCTCCCAACTCCCCAACCCGGCAGCGCCTTCATTCGCAGGACGTGGCGTAGGGGCGCTCATCGGGTCGCAACGACAGGGCGAGCCAATGCCTTGCCTCTACGGATCGGCCCGGCCTGCCATCCCGGTCCTCACGAGCCGAAAAACCTCTTATCACTGGCTTGCGGTGCCGGCAGAGGGTTTAGCCGTCCCCGCGGCAGCGGCGGCGCGTTTGCGGGCCTCGGCGAGCTCGTCCTCGAGCTTCTTCTGCTCCGCACTGCTGAGGACGGCGGAGCTGCGCGGCGGAGGGACATCGTTCACCGCAGGATAGACCGGCGGCGAGCTTGGCCGGGCGGGCGCGCCCTCGGGCAAGCCCCCCATCGCGGTCGGCGTATGGTCGGCAACCGTGCTCGCGCAGCCCGTGATCGTCACCGCACCCGCCGTGAGCCCCAGGGCAAAAATGAACACCGTGCAGGAGCGGGTTTGCGATCCGCCCCTTGAACCTCGCTGCCGCTGCCGGTTTATCCCCATGCCGGCTCTGCCGTGATACGCGTGCGCCGAGCGCCGATCGGCGTTACTTGCGATGGCAGCTCTCGCCCCGCGTTCGGCGGCGCTGACCGCCTTCTCCCGCAGGCTGAAATGATGCCATTCCGGGCTGATTACTGCCTGGGGGCGTAGTGCCGCAATATGACGAAACCAAGGTTGCAGTCTTTCCGGCGATTGCGACGCATTCCGACTGGTGCAATCGTAGGCAACAAGCGCATTATCCCGGCTTGCGGCGTTCCGGGCCAGCGTCCATTTGAGCTGAAGCCGACTGCCGGACCAGCGCCGCACTGCAGAGAGGCCTGACCGTGAGAGCCCCCTCGGAACCGATCAATGGCGGCTCGACCAGCACAGCCGGCTCGACCGAGGTCGAGGAGTTTGCCCACAACGTCGCTCGCATGATGGAGGAAGGCGGCCGAGCGCTCGCCGCCTATCTGCGGCCGCGCGAGGAAGGCACCGCAGACGACCAGTATTCCGAGATGACGGACATCGTCAAAACGCTGGGCCAGGTTGGGGATTACTGGTTGCGCGATCCCCAGCGCGCCCTCGAGCTGCAGTCGAGCCTGGGCAAAGCCTATCTCGATCTCTGGGGGAATGCAGTCAAACGCCTGGCGGGCGAGCAGGTCACCCCGGTTGCGGCTCCCGATCCGCGCGACAAGCGCTTTGCCGACCCGGAATGGTCGAGCAATCAGTTCTTCGATTTTCTCAAGCAGGCCTACCTGCTCACCGTCGAGTGGGCACACCGCCTGGTCCAGGATGCCAAGGGACTCGATCCCCACACCTTGCACAAAGCGGAGTTCTACGTCCGGCAGATCGCCAATGCGATCGCCCCTTCCAATTTTGTTCTGACCAATCCCGCGCTCCTGCGCGAGACGGTTGCCGCGAAGGCCGAGAACCTGGTGCGCGGCATGCACATGCTCGCGGAGGACATCCAGGCCGGCCACGGCGATCTACGCATCCGCCAGTCCGACTACGAGAAGTTCGAGGTCGGCCGCAATCTGGCACTGACGCCGGGCAAGGTGATTTTCCAGAACCAGTTGATGCAGCTCATCCAGTACGCACCCTCGACCGCGACAGCGCTCAAGCGGCCACTGCTCATCGTTCCGCCCTGGATCAACAAGTTCTACATTCTCGATCTCACTCAGGAAAAGTCCTTCATCCGATGGTGTGTGGCTCAAGGCGTCACCGTATTCGTCATCTCCTGGGTAAACCCGGACTCGAAGCTCGCCGAGAAAAATTTTGAAGATTATATGCGCGAGGGTCCCCTTTGCGCCCTCGAGGTGATCGAGAAGGTCAGTGGGGAGCGCCAGGTCCACAGCATGGGCTATTGCGTGGGCGGAACGCTTTTGGCGGCGGCGCTCGCCTACGTGGCCGGCTCCGGCGACGACCGCATCATATCGGCTACCCTGTTGACGGCCCAGGTGGATTTCACCCATGCCGGCGATCTGAAGGTCTTCGTCGACGAGGAGCAGATCACGGCACGTGAACGGGAGATGGGTCAGCGCGGCTATCTCGAAGGCAAGAAGATGGCCAAGGCCTTCAATCTCCTCCGCTCCAACGACCTGATCTGGCCTTATGTCATCAACAACTATCTCAGAGGCAAGGAGCCGGCTCCTTTCGATCTGCTGTATTGGAATTCGGATGCGACGCGCATGCCGGCCGCCAATCACTCCTACTATCTGCGCAACTGCTATCTGGAAAACCGGCTGAGCAAGGGTGAGATGGTGATCGGGGACAGGAAACTGGACTTGAGGAGCGTGAACATCCCGATCTACAATCTCGCCACGCGCGAGGATCACATTGCGCCCGCGAAATCTGTGCTGCTCGGCTCCAAATTCTTCGGCGGCCGCGTGCGCTTCGTGCTCGCGGGCTCGGGCCACATCGCCGGCGTGATCAATCCTCCCGACAAGATGAAATATCAATATTGGACGGGCCCCAAGCCGACCAGCGCCAATCTCGAGCGCTGGTTGGGGAAGGCCAAGGAGCATCCGGGGTCGTGGTGGCCGGACTGGTTCAAGTGGCTCAAGGCGCAGGATCCGACCGAAGTCTCTGCCCGCCTGCCGGGCGGCGGCGTCCTCTCCCCCATCGAGGACGCGCCCGGCAGCTACGTGAGGATGCGCGATTGATGACGCTTTGACCCGTGGAAAGCGGTTTCAAACTCGCCTGTAGTCGCGAGGCAACCGGAAATGACATCGAAGAACATCACAGCGGAGACCTGAAATGCGTCTAACCAGATCACTATCGACAGCGCTGGCCATCTCGGCTCTCTGCGCCGGGTCGGCCTTCGCCGAGGACCTCACCGGCACGCTCAAGAAGATCAAGGACACCGGAGCAATCACGCTGGGTCACCGCGAATCCTCGGTGCCGTTCTCCTACTATGACGACAAGCAACAGGTGGTCGGCTATGCCATGGATCTCTGTTACCGCATCGTCGAGGCTGTGAAGAAGCAGCTCAACCTGCCCAACCTGGAAGTAAAGCTCAATCCCGTGACCTCGGCCACGCGCATTCCGCTCATCGCCAACGGCACCGTCGATCTCGAATGCGGCTCAACCACCAACAATTTCGAGCGGGAGAAGCAGGTGGCCTTCACGATCACCCATTTCGTCACCGCCAACCGGTTCGTCTCGAAGAAATCGGCCAATCTGAAAAGTGTCGAGGACCTGCGAGGCAAGACCATCACCTCGACTTCAGGCACCACCAACATCAAGCAGATCACCGAGATCGGCGCGCAAAAGGGCCTCAATCTCAACATCATCCCTGCGAAGGATCATGCGGAGGCGTTCCTGATGGTGGAGACGGGGCGCGCGGCCGCTTTCGTCATGGACGACATCCTGCTCTACAGCCTGGTCGCAGGCTCGAAATCGCCGGGCACCTACGTGATCTCCGCCGACCCGCTCTCGGTCGAGCCGTACGGGATCATGCTCGAGCGCGAGGATCCCGCTTTCAAGAAGGTCGTTGATGAAGCGATGATTGCGACCTACCGCAGCGGTGCGATCAACGCGATTTACGACAAGTGGTTCTTGAAGCCTATCCCGCCCAAGGGCATCAATCTTAACGTGCCGATGAGCGCGTCCTTCAAGAAGGTCGTTGCCAACCCGACCGACAGCGGTGATCCTGCCGTATATTGAGACCTGCTCTGACCTTCCGCGGCCGCGAGCAGAGTCTGAAGCGTGGGCCAGGGTACGCATGCGGAATCGTGAGAGTGTCGCACGGTGATCAAGCGCGGGTTTGAAGCCCGCGCTCGCATGCGTTGTAATGCCGAGTTGGCGGCAGCCCGCAGCCGAACGATCGAGAATCCGAGACCGAGAATCGTGAACTACCACTGGAACTGGGGCATCTTCTTCCAGACCTCGCCCGACGGGGTGCACACCTATCTCACGACGCTCCTCATCGGCACCGGCTGGACGCTCGCCACCGCGCTTGGCGCGTGGGCGCTCGCGCTTGTCCTCGGATCGCTCGTCGGCGTCGCCCGCACTACCCCGTATTTCTGGCTGGCGCGGATCGGCGATGCCTATGTCGAGCTGTTCCGCGACATCCCGCTGCTGGTGCAGATGTTTCTCTGGTACTTCGTGCTGCCGGAGCTCTTGCCCGGCGACATCGGCGACTGGCTGAAGCAACTCCCCGACGCCTCTTTCTACACCGCCGTCGTCGCACTCGGCTTCTACACTTCGGCGCGCGTATCCGAGCAGGTGCGCGCAGGCATTTCGAGCCTCGCACGCGGCCAGCGTTTCGCCGGGCTCGCGCTCGGGCTCACGCTGCCGCAGACGTATCTCCATGTGCTGTTGCCCATGGCGTATCGCATCATTCTGCCGCCGCTTACGTCCGAATTCCTCAACGTGATCAAGAACAGCGCTGTCGCGCTGACCATCGGCCTTTTGGAGCTGACCGCGCGTGCTCGTGCCATGCAGGAAATGTCCTTCCAGGTGTTCGAAGCGTTCACCGCCGCGACCGTGATCTACATCATCATCAACATCGCCGTGACCTTCGGCATGCGCTGGGTCGAGCGGCGAACCGCCGTGCCCGGCCTCATCGGGGCCGCGCCGGCGCTCGCGACCCACTGAACGCTCGATGTTCGCCGACTTCGACTTCGACGTCATCATCCGCTCGCTGCCTTACCTGTTCTATGACGGCATGACGTTCACGCTCATGCTGACAGCTCTGGCAACGGCCGGCGGTGTCGTTTTCGGCACGGCGCTTGCGCTGATGCGCCTGTCGAGCTTCGCCCCGCTCGCAGTGCCCGCCGCCGGCTATGTCAACCTGATGCGCTCGGTGCCGCTGGTGCTGATGATTTTCTGGTTCTATTTTTTGGTACCCTACATCGGCCAATGGGTCACCGGCGCTCCTCGACCCATCCAGGTCGGCGCGTTCGCTTCCTCGCTCGTGACCTTCACCCTGTTCGAGGCCGCATATTTCTGCGAGATCATGCGGGCGGGGATTCAATCGATTCCGCGCGGACAGGTCGCGGCGGCCCAGGCGCTCGGCATGACCTATGCCCAGACCATGGGTTACATCGTCCTGCCGCAGGCGTTCCGCAACATGCTGCCGGTCCTGCTCACCCAGACCATCATCCTGTTCCAGGACACCTCGCTCGTCTACGTGCTCTCGATCACCGATTTCCTCGGTGCCGCCTCGAAAATCGCCGAGCGCGACGGCCGCCTCGTCGAGATGTACCTGTTCGCGGCGCTGGTTTATTTCGTGATCTCGTTTGCCGCCTCCCTGCTGGTGCGGCAGCTGCAGAGCCGCATCGCCATCGTCCGTTGAGGTCAGGCGGTGTTGCAGCTACGCTGCTTCCGTCTTGGCATCCGTCTTGGCATCTGTCTTGGCATCTGTCTTGGCATCTGTCTTGGCACCTTTCCTGGCACCTTCATGGCCAGCCACGGCACGACGGCGGCATAAAGCTCTGCGATGATCACTCTCAGCCATGTCAGCAAGTGGTACCAGAGCTTCCAGGTTCTGAACGACTGCTCGACGGAAGTGGCGAAGGGCGAGGTCGTGGTGGTGTGCGGCCCTTCCGGATCGGGCAAGTCCACCTTGATCAAATGCGTCAACGGGCTCGAGCCGTTCCAGCAGGGCACCATCACGGTTGCCGGGATTTCCGTCGGCGACCGCAAGACGGATCTGCCAAAGCTGCGCGCCCGCATCGGCATGGTGTTCCAGCACTTCGAGTTGTTCCCGCATCTCACCGTCATGCGCAATCTGGTGCTGGCGCAGATCAAGGTGCTCGACCGCGGCAAAGCGGAGAGCGAGGAGCGCGGCATGAAGCTGCTCGACCGGGTGGGGATGCGCGAGCATGCGTACAAATTTCCCGGTCAGCTTTCGGGCGGCCAGCAGCAGCGCGTGGCTATTGCCCGCGCGCTCGCCATGGATCCGATCGCCATGTTGTTCGACGAGCCCACTTCGGCGCTCGATCCGGAAATGATCAACGAGGTGCTCGACGTCATGGTCGCGCTCGCCAAGGAGGGCATGACCATGATGGTCGTCACCCATGAGATGGGCTTTGCGCATCGCGTCGCCCATCGGGTGGTGTTCATGGACCGCGGCGAGATCGTAGAGGACGCCCCCACGTCGGAATTCTTCGGCAAGCCCCGCAGCGAGCGCGCCCAGACCTTCCTTTCCAAAATCCTGCAGCATTGAGCCCCGGCATGCGGGGGGTCGATAACCCAGCCCCTGGAACACCCCAATGTGCCCTGCTACTATGACCATAGTCATGACTATGGTCACGGAGAGGCATAAATGACCCGAAGGATAAAAGCCTCGGAATTCAAGGCGAAATGCCTGGCCATCATGGATGAGGTGGAGCGAACGGGCGAAGTGGTGGTGATAACGAAAAACGGCCGGCCGGTGGCGGAGCTCGTCCCGCATCTCCCTTCCCGGCCAAAGTTGCTGGGCCTCCTGAAAGATCGGTTGTTCATCACCGGAGATATCATCTCGCCCATGGATGTGGACTGGGAAGCGCTCGAGTGATCCTGCTCGATACCCACGTGGCGATTTGGATACTGCGGAACGATGCCGCCCTCGGCAAGAAAGCTCGGGACGCAGCGATGGCCGCATTAGCTGAGGCGCAGCTGGTGATCAGCGCGATCAGCTTTTGGGAGATCGCATTGCTGATCGCAAAAGGCCGTCTGCGTTCACTCGACGATCCAGACGAAACCCGCAGGTCAATGTTGCGCGCAGGGGTCCGGGAGCTTCCCTTGACGGGTCAGATCGCTATCCTAGCAGTGCAGCTCGAAACGCTCCACGGCGACCCGGCCGACCGGTTCATCGCCGCGACAGCTCTCGCGCACGCGGCGGCTTTGATGACGGCCGATGAGACGTTGTTGGCCTGGCGATCCAAGCTTACACGGATCGACGCGGAGCGATAACCGCGCGCGTAGGAAGCGATCACTTCTTCACGGAAACAACGCGACCTGCTCCAATCCCAGCGTCTCGGGAAAACCCAGCATCAGGTTCATGTTTTGCATCGCCTGCCCGGAAGCGCCTTTGGTGAGATTATCGAGCGCCGCGCCGATGATTGCGCGGCCGGCAATGCGGTCCTTGGCGATCCCGATGAAAGTGAGATTCGACCCCCGGACATGCCGGGTCTGCGGCATCTCGCCGAGCGGGAGCACGTGGACGAAGGGCTCCTGGGAATAGGTCTCGCTCAGGATGGCATGCAACCGCTCCGCCGAGGCTCCGGCGCTGCGCACATAGATGGTGGAAAGAATCCCGCGGTTGATGGGCATGAGGTGCGGCGTGAAGGTCGCGATCACCCCGCGCCCTGCCGCCCTGGACAATTCCTGGTCGAGCTCGGCCATGTGCCGGTGGTGTCCGACGCCGTAGGCGTGAATGCCCTCAGAGACTTCAGAGAACAGCATCTCTTCTTTGGCCGCCCTCCCCGCTCCGGTCATACCGGACTTGGCATCGATGATGATCGCGTCAGGATCAATCGTACGTGCACGCAGCAATGGGATGAGGGGGAGTTGCGCGCATGTCGTGTAGCAGCCGGGATTTGCGACAAGGCGCGCTCCCTTGATCGCGTCGCGGTTGAGCTCGGTGAGCCCGTAGACTGCTTCCTTTTGCAGCTCTGGAGCGTAATGCTCATGGCCGTACCAGTGCGCGTAGGCGGCAGGCTCGCCGAGGCGAAAGTCGGCGGAGAGATCTATGACCTTGATACGCGCTACCGCGGCGATCAGATGTTTGATCGCCTTCTGCGTGGTTCCGTGAGGCAGGGCGCAGAACACGAGATCGAGGGCAAGTGCCTGCCAGTCGATACCGTCAATGGCCGTCAGTTTCGGCAGGGCATAGGGAGAGAATTGCGGAAACACCGACCGCATTTCCTGCCCAGATCGCCGGTCCGCGGTCAGGAGGACGATCTCGCTCAGGGGATGGCTCAGCAACAGCCGGACCAACTCGGCGCCCGTATATCCCGACGCGCCCAGTACCCCGATTCTCGTCCTTGTTCGATTCACGGCGCTCATCATTACGTCTTCCAGCAGTCCAGGAGAACGACCGGACGCTGCCAATATCGCGACTCGATGCTGATCAAGGCCGCGGAAGCAGATCCGGCAGCACGGGTGAGAATCAAGCGCAATGACGCGCCTGTGCCGGTCGGGCTCAGCCGCGCGGGCAAGCTCGCAGAAACGATCCTAATGCGCCGCGCTATAGCCGTACCGTCATTACGGGGTCAACAACTGTTGCACGAAAGCCGGGAAGACTGCGCCTGATAACGGTTAATCTCGATCCCTGCTCAGGCGTCTTTCCGCCAGTGCCGGCGAGCCGGGTCTTTCCTTCTCTGCTTGGCCGCATTAGGTCAGCTTCTCGATGAGGAGCCATGAACGTCCCGCTGAACCTGCACATGGACAAACCCGCCTTCCTGACCTGGGTGCAGGGACGCGAGCAGCGATATGAGCTTGCGGGAAGCCATGTCGTGATGATGACCGGCGGGTCGCGTGGCCACGCCATTGTCACACGCCGGTTAGCGAATGCCCTGGAGCAGCGCCTGGATCAGAGCCGCTGGGCAGTGTTGACATCGGATTTTGGCGTCGATCTTGGTCCCAGCACCATTCGCTACCCCGATGTCGTGGTGGACGTGGCCGGTGGCCAGCTCAAGGACTTGACGGCAACCGCTCCGATTCTGATCGGCGAGGTGCTCTCTCCAACCTCTGCAACGGACGACTTGGGTGAGAAGGCAAAGGAGTACCTTGGACTAGAAAGCTTGTGCGCTTACCTGGTATTTGCCCAGGATGAGGCCAAGGTCTGGGTCTGGCTGCGCGGAGAAGCCGGATTTTCCACGCCGCCTGAGGCGTTGGCGCACCCAAATGCCGTCATTCACATCGCGGCGCTTGGTATCTCTCTGCCATTATCAGAAATCTACCCGCACCTGAAAAGCGATGTTCCGCGCAGGAGCGAGTGAGGCCCGATGCTCGTAGCCGGGGACCGCCGGCGTTATCGGCGGTGTGCCAATCCCGCGAGACCACATTCAGATCACCGACAACGTCCAGGCAACGAGCGCATCCAGCATCGCACTCCGGACATCGCCGTCCTTGCGCCGGCTGCGGGCCGGGACATGGAAGGAATGGTCCGCATCCGGCATCACGTGCAGGATCGCGCGCTCACCAAGTTGCCCGGTCACCGACCGGATAAGCTGCAGATCAGCGAGCGCATCGCGCTCCCCCTGCAGAAACAGCATCGGCAGCTGCACATCGCAAAGATGCCGGGCGCGCTCGGTCGAGGGGCGCTTCGCGGGATGGAGGGGAAATCCCAGAAAAGCCAGACCGCGCACTGCGGGGAGGGCGGCGGAGGCCTGCGCCTGCGATGTCATGCGGCCGCCGAACGATTTCCCGCCCGCGATGAGTGGCAGCTCCGGAACGAGCCGGAGAGCCTCCGCTACGGCTGCCCGAACCGTTGCGTGTGCCAGCTCCGGGCGATCAGGGCGCTTGGCACGCTGCTCCATGTACGGAAACTGATAGCGCAGTGTGGCGATGCCGCGCTCGGCCAGTCCCTGCGCCACGGCGGCCATGAACGGGTGGGTCATTCCCGCGCCTGCACCATGGGCGAGGACATAGCAGGCCCGCGCCCGCGGGAGCGCCAACAACAGACCTGAGACGCGGTGCATGTCATCGACGGCAATCGCGACCGGCTGCGCTTCCGAGCGGCTCATCAAACGCGCTTGACCGCAAGCACTGCGTTGAGCCCACCGAAGGCAAATGAGTTGGACAGCGCCGCATCGATTGCCAACGGCCTTGCCTCGTTCGGCACGCAATCGAGATCGCAGGCAGGATCGGGGCCGAGATAATTGATCGTCGGCGGCACGATCGCCTGTTTCATCGACATCAGTGTCGCGACCAGCTCGAGCGCGCCGGCCGCGCCAAGAGCGTGGCCGAGCATGGATTTGTTGGAGGAGATGGCGAGACTTTCAGCATGCGGCCCGAACGCGCGCTTTATGGCATTGGTCTCGACCTGGTCGTTCGTCGCAGTGCCGGTACCGTGGGCGTTGATGTACGCAATGTCCTCGGGCGAGAGCGCGGCGTCAGCAAGGGCGGCGTCGATGGCGCGCACCATGCCGCCCACATCTGGGGTGGTCAGGTCGTATGCATCAGAGCTCATGCCGAATCCGACGATCTCGCCGAGCACCTCGGCGGAGCGCTCACGCGCGTGATCGAGGCTCTCGAGCACGACCACGGCCGCTCCCTCCCCGATCACCAGTCCCTTGCGTTCCCGCGAGAACGGCCGGCAGGTATCGGGCGCCATGACGCGCATCGCCTCCCAACCCTTCATGGTGCCGAACGTGAGACAGGCATCCGCTCCTCCGGTCACCGCGCATGTCACGGCGCCGGAACGCAGCAGTTGAAACGCAAGCCCGATCGCATGGGTCGCCGATGCGCATGCGCTGGCCACCGCGAAAGCCGGGCCGCGCAGGCCGCAATGCATGCTGACCTGGCTCGCCGGCGCGTTCACCATCAGCTTGGGAATGGTCAGAGGATGGAGCCGCTTTGCGCCCTCGTCATAAAGCCGCTTGTAATTATCGTCCTGGGTGTTCTGTCCTCCCACCCCGGTGCCGATAATGGTGGCGGTTCGCTCGGACAAGCCGTGGTCCAATGAAAGCCCCGCGTGCGCCAGCGCCTCGCGCGCAGCTATCACCGCGAACTGCGATACGCGATCGAGTGACACGAGCTGGCGCTCGTCGAAATGATTCTGCGGTTTGAAGTCCTTGACCTCGGCAACGACTTTCTGGGCGAGCTGGTCGGTCGGAAGGACGGTACCCTCGGCAATCCCCGACACACCCTGCACCAGGCTCGACCAGAACGACGCCAGCGTATGGCCTATCGCGGAGATGACCCCGCACCCGGTCACAACGACGCGCTCAGTCATTCAGTCCGGATTCCGCTCGTTTTATCTCGACTCGTTGGCCGGGCTTGTCCTGGCTTGTCCCGGCCGTCCACCCCTCGGCTACTGCACGAAAGAGGTGGATGCGCGAAACCAAGCCTGCGCATGACAGACTGATTCCATCCGAGTGAACCATTCTCTACGTTTTGCCGACCAGCTTTTTGATCGCCGCGACCATATCGCCCACGGTCTGCAGCTGCGCGCTGCTGTCGTTCGGGTTGAAGGGGATCTGGACATCGAATTTTTCTTCAAGGTCGAAGATCATCTCGATCGCACTGAAGGAATCGATCCCGAGATCCTCGAGGCGATCGGTCATGGTCAGGGTGCCTTTTTCTGAGGGGAGCCGCTTGGCGATAATTGCGATGGTGTCCGCTGCCACCTCATCCATTGCGATCGCCCGTCTTTGCTCTTTGCCCGAATTGCCGCCGCAGGGTCGCGATGGCGCGGACAAACTCTTGACGAGGCCACGCCGGAGAGCCCAGCCAGATCTCGCCGGGTGGCACGTCCGACGCTACGCCGCTCTTCGCTCCGATCATCGCCCCTTCTCCGATTGTCAGATGGTCCGCGATGCCCACCTGCCCGCCCAGGATGACATTGTCGCCCAGAACAACGCTGCCCGACAAACCGCACTGCGCGACGATGATGCAGTTGCGGCCCACCGTCACGTTGTGGCCGATCTGGACGAGGTTGTCGATCTTGGTGCCCTCCCCGATCACGGTATCGGCAGCGGCGCCGCGATCCACCGTCGTTCCGGCACCGATCTCGACGTTGTCCTGAATGATCACCCGCCCGATCTGCGGCACCTTTGCGTGGGCGCGGCCGCTGGGTTGGAAGCGGAATCCGTCCTGACCGATGCGGCAGCCGGGATGAATGATGACATTGTCGCCGAGCAGAGCATGCATGAGCGATGCACCGGCACCAATCGAGCAATTGCGGCCGATCTGCACGCCGGGGCCGATCACTGCATTGGCGCCAATGATGCTGCCGGCCCCGATGCCGGCGCGCGGCCCGATCGCCGCACCGGGATCGATGGTGACCTCGTCCTCGATCTCGGCGGCGGGATGAACCATGGCGCCTGGGGCTACTCCCTTTGATTCGAACAGCGAGGATGGCATCAACGCGTCGGGGTACAGCTCGCGAGCGACAGCAACGAACGCTTCGTACGGTCGCTCGGCGAGCAACACGTTTGTGTCCGCCGCGGCACGGGCGGCAAAACGTTCGCTCATCAAGCATGCTCCGGCGCGCGTGGCGGCGAGCGCATCGACCTGCTTGTTGCTGTCGAGAAAGGCGAGATCGTGCGGCCCCGCTCGATCGAGCGGCGCAATGTCCGTGATCACATGATCGAGGCACGCCTCAGCACCGGGCATGGCGCCGGTAAGCTGGGCGATTGCCTCCACCGTCATACCCGGCGGGCGCTTGAAAAAGACAGGCTCGGCCATTCCACCCCGTGCAGTAGCTGAGGCGTCGTCTCAGCCGCGAAGCCGACCATAGCAAGTTTTTTAATGGGTCCAAAAATACCTACGACCACGAACAGAGGTGCGCGTACATCCGGCGTCACCGCTTGATCGTGGCCGTCCCCCGCAATGGAGCCGCTTCGGCTGCTACATTGCTTCCGACCAATATGGGGGGCCGGGCAACCGGCCGCAAGGGCCACCTATTCCGCAGGCACGGCTGCATCCACCCGCTTTCTTTCGACGCCGTTGACCAGCAAGGCGATCACCGCGGTGGCAAACACGAAGCCGAGCGCAAACACAGCGGTCGTAGCAAGCACGAGATCGAAGCCGCCTCGATCATAGAGAATGGCAATCGCCGAAACCGCAGCTCCAGAGACGAGAAAGGTGAGAAAATAACGCACCGAGTAGATGCGTCCGCGCCACGCATCCGGCGTATAGCGGGCAATCACCAGGTCATTGACGGTCACCTGCGCGTAGATGGCCGCCATTGCTGCGGCGAGCACAAGGATGAGCAACTTGCCCGACGTATAGGCCGCACACAGAACTCCAAGAAACTGCAGCACCGCGATGATCGCGAACAGAATGTGCGGTTGAAACCGCTCGACCAGGCGGCCGACCGCGATCTGAGCGATGGCCCCGCACATGAAGACTGCGGTAGCAATGCCGCCGACCCATGTCAGAGAAACCGTCGCGCCCAGGCGTTCATCCACGATCTTCGGCAATGCAATGGAGATGATGTTGAACACCAACCCGGCGCAGAGCGCGATGAGCACGAACAGCGCAAATATGACGGCAGCAAGCGAGATGCCGAGCGGGACTTCTGCCACCGTGGCCCGCTTTGCGGTTTGGCCTCCTTCGTCCGGCACGAGCCACAGATACAACGGGGCAGTGACGAGGCAGACAATTCCCGGCAGGAGGAACGCGGCATGCCACCCCCAGAGCGCAATCAACGCTGCCGTCATCCCGGCGGCGAGCGCCGCGCCGACGTTGCCGCACACGCCGTTGAATGCCAGCGAGCGTCCTCTCGTTTTCGCCTGGGCGACGAGGATCGAAGTGCCGACCGGGTGATAGATGGCGGCAAAAGCGCCGAGTGCAAACAGCGCGACGGCCAGCACCATGAGACCGGGGGCCAGTCCCGCCGCCAGCAGCGATATCCCGCAGCCCGCGTAGAACAATGCGATCATGTTGCGCCGGCTCCAGCGGTCGGCGAGCCAGCCTGCCGGCAGCGAGAAGATTCCGAAGGCAATGAAGGATGCCGTGCTCAGCGCGATCAACTCGGCGTAGGTTCTCGCGTAGACCACTTGAAGGCTGATCACCGCGGTCGGGAAGATCAGCATGACGTAGTGGTCGAGCGCATGCGCCCAGTTGATGAAACCGATGGAAAGGCTGGTCCGTTCGTGATCTCGGGATGCGAGTTGCTGCAGCATTGCTCAGGGTTGCAAGCCTATGAGGAGCCGGTCTGCCTGATCGGCTATTTTGTTTGCGAGACGCTCTATAGCCCGAGTATCGGCCGCCGACCATTGCGGTATTGCGGGGCGACCCTGCGGTACCAGAATGGTACGTTGCAAAGATGCAGTAACGCACTTTCAACTCGCTGGAATCTGCGCAGACCCGTCGCACGCCGCTCGGCGCTCCCGGGGCCTCCGGGTTAGGCACCCTCGGCGCGGCTGTGGCTCAACCGCAGATCGCTCGAGTGCCGAGCGCATGACCTCGCGGGGCGGCGATTTTGCCCACAAGTCTCGAATAGCCGCAGCTTCGGTGGCCGCTGAAATCAACTGCCCTTCACATCGCCCGCTTTGGGCAGGAACTTCTGAGCCGTGTCCGAGAGCTCCTTCGCTTGCCGGGTCAGCACCTCGGATTGCTCGCGCACATGGCGCGTCGTGAGCTCAATGAAGTCCGATGGGGCCTTTGTGCCGGAGAGCTTCGAAAGGTAGTCGAATGTGGCATTGCAGTTCGCGACAGCGAACTCCATGATCTTGGCATTGTATTCTTGCGTGGCCTGCAAGGCATTTCGAACGAGATCAGTGGCTCCTTGGCTCGCAGCAGCCATTTGCACGGCAGCATCCTCCACCGTCGCACTAGTTCTTTCGCGCATTTTCCGCATTCCGCTCATATCGGTCATGACATCCCCATCCAATGTTCCACGCATCTCGCATTATCGAGCTAGGAAGATACCAGGAATATCGGGTAGCTTTGATTGAGATCAAGCACCGCGCTGCCGATTCGATTAGAACATGCGGGTAAAGTTCCCAGGACGAAAAAGCCAGGAGGTTTGAGATGTTGCGCCGTTTTGTCGGTGCTTTTGCGGTCACGCTGGCATTGGCAGCGAGCGACCCCGTGGCTGCGCAGCGGGTGAAAGCCGGGCTTTTGACCTGCGATGTCTCGGCCGGAATCGGATACATCATTGGATCTCACAAGGACGTATCCTGTGCATTCACGCCGGAGGGGCAGGGACGGCGAGAGGACTACGATGGATCGATCAGCAAATTCGGGCTCGATCTCGGCATAACCGGGCCTGGCCTGATGGTATGGGCAGTGTTTACGGATACCGTTGCCGGACCGGGCTTCCTCGCCGGGGATTACGTGGGCGCAAGCGGGGAAGTGTCGCTCGCGGCGGGCCTCGGCGCCAACGTTCTGGTCGGCGGATCGAACCGCACCGTCGCGTTGCAGCCGCTCTCGCTCAGCGGTCAGATCGGGATCAATCTCGCCCTGGGCGTCGCCTCCCTGCACCTGGGCCTGCCCCGAAGTCAGAGATAAGTGACCAGCCTCATGAAGCTTCGTCCTGATGGCGGCACCGCCCTACTCGGCGTTACCGCTCGCTTCCGGCAGGTATTCCCCCGCGATCAGTTTGCGCCGCAGGAGCTTACCGACCGGCGATTTCGGGATCTCCTCAACGAAGACGTACCGGCGCGGCCGCTTGAAACTGGCGAGCCCCGATGAGCGGCAGAACCGGTCGAGCTCCTGCGAATCGACGCACGCGCGCCGCTTGATGAAGGCTGAAACAACCTTACCCCAGCGCTCGTCGCTGAGCCCGACCACGGCCACCTCCGCCACGTCCGGATGCAGCGACAAGCAGCTTTCAATCTCGACCGGCGAGATGTTCTCGCCGCCCGTGATGATCATGTCATCCACGCGCCCGGTGACGAACAGGTCACCCTCGGCATCGAAATACCCGGTATCTCCGGTGAAATACCAGCCATCGCGCAACACCTTCGCATCCGCCTCGGGACGGCGCCAGTAGCCCTCGAACGACTCGTCTCCGGCAAGAAGCGCGATGACCTCGCCCTCCTCTCCCGGCCTGGCGATATCGTCGACCGAGATTGCGCCGAGCCGCACCACCCGCACCATCTGATTAATGCCGGCGCGCCCAGCCGAGCCCGGTTTGGCTGGGGCATTCTGGTCGATGGTGAAAGTGTAGATTTCGGACGAGCCATAATGATTGACGAACAGATCGGGTCTGAACGCATCCCGCAGATCCCGCAGCAACGCATCGGTCATCGGTGCACCGGCAAAACCGAGCTTGCGCACCGAGCTCACGTCGGTCGCCTTGAACGCCGGATGATGCAGAAGATCATGGTACAGCGTGGGAACCAGATAAAGGTTGGTGATTTTCTCGGCTGCGATCACATCAAGCGCGCGCGCCGGCTCGAACCGCGGCAGGCAGACAAATGTGCCGCCGATGAGCGACATGGCGATGAGCGAGCGCACGCCCATGGTGTGATAGAGCGGCATGACCCCCAGCGTGCGCTCGCCGGCGCCATAGAGGTTCTGCGCAACATGTGCGACTGCGGCCGCCCGCTCGGCGCGGTGACTGCGGGGCACGCCTTTGGGTCGGGCCGTCGTGCCCGAGGTGTAGAGCATGACGGAGCAGGCCTCGGCGCCCACCCGCGGCTCGATGGACGGCGTTTTCCTGCCGATGAGCGTTTCGAAACGAAGGTCTTGCGACTGGCCCAACCCCACTGAAATGCGCGGGCATTTACCCGCTTCGCTGGACCCGCCGACGCAGCGCGACGAAACGCTCTCATAGATAACGACCTTCGCGTCGGCGTCGGCCAGGCAAAAATCCAGCTCGTCAGAGGTGAAGCGCCAGTTGAGCGGGGTGATAATGAGACCGGCGAGCTGACAGGCCCAGTGCACAGTTGCGGCCTCCCAGCGGTTCTGCAGCACGGTGACGACATGATCGCCGCGCCGAAGCCCCAACTCATCGAAGGCACCGACGAGGGCGGAAATCCTGCCGTACCACGCGCGGTAGGAGAGGCGCACATCCCGGTCGACAAGGGCGGTCGCGTCCGGGTCCCGAGCAACCGACGCAACAAAACTCGTACCAAGATCAAGCATGGCAGCCACCCTTGCCTGTTATCCCGGCCGGCCCAAGGTAGCCCAAGACAGCCGAAGGCAGGGCGGGCTGGGTCATAGCAGCGATTAGGCCAACTGCTCCAACGGGAACCGGGCGACATCGCGCAGCAAGGCGATGAACCCATCGGCCTGATGCTCGGCTGTGAGGCGTCCCTTTTCGGCGGATGCCGCCGAGGCGTCGCCAACCGCGCCATCGGCGTTGAGATCCTGGGCGATCCAGCCGAATCCGTGCTGACCGGCGGGACGAAGGTACTTGTAGTCTCTTTCCATCTCCGCGGCCTTCGACGGAAACAGCCTGGCCTTCTCCATCTCCACCAGATCGGGCCGAAAATGCAGCATCAGCGATGTCTCGATGTCGCCCGCATGAATGCCATGGGTCGCATCGAAGGCCGAGTAGATTCCGTCGGGCAGGCCAAAGCGCCGCCATTGCGTGGTGGCGACCAGCATGTTGTGGCGCACACGCAGCTCCCGCGCCACGATCCCGATCACGTCGGTATTGCCGCCGTGGGAGTTGACGATCACCAGCTTGCGCACCCCCGCGCGGTGAACGCTATCGCCGATCTCGACCCAAATGCGGATCAGATTCTCCGCGCTGCAGGTGAGGGTCCCAGGGTGGCGCAGATGCTCGTTGGACTTCCCGATCATCTGGATCGGCAGGAACAGCACGTCGAGCTCCGAGTCGAGCCGTGACAGCACCGTCTCGATCATGCCCTCCGCGATCGCGGTGTCGGTCATGACCGGAAGATGCGGGCCATGCTGCTCGATCGCGGCGGCCGGCAGGACCGCGATGGCGGAGCTCGGGTCGAGGATCGCAAACTCGCTCGACCGCAGCTCTGCCCAGAACCGCTTGATAGGCATTGTGACGGACTCTCATTCTCGTGCGAGCACTGATATAGCAGAGCTCTCGATCGCGGCGCGCATGCAGGGGCTGGTTTCAGCCCCCCTTTAAAAACCGCGGGCTTTCATGCCCGACCCGGAGCAAGGCTGCATGAGATACGTCACTCCAGCAGGGATTCGGCCGCCTTTCGCCCGCTACAGCTATGGGGTCGAAATTCCCGCGGGCTCTCGTATTCTGGTCTGCTCCGGCCAACTCGGCATCTCGCCCGAGGACGAGGTGCCCACGACTGTGGAAGAGCAGACGCACCTGTGTTTCCGCAACATCGGGGCGGTGCTCGAAGCTGCGGGATTTTCCTTGAAGAATATCGTGCGGATCAATGCATTCGTGGCCTCGCGCGAGCATTTGAAGGGCTACATGACGGTGCGCGATCTCTATGTGAGCGACCCGCCGCCCGCCTCAACCCTGATGATCGTCTCCGGATTCTCCCGGCCGGAATTCCTGGTGGAAGTCGAAGTCATCGCGGCAGGTCCATGAGCGCAAACGACCAGGCGCTGCGCAGCGAGGGCTCCGAGGTGACTGCGCAGATTCACGCGCAGCTCACGAGAGCCGGGATCCGGCTCGCCGCCTCGCTTCCCGACGACTGGATCGCGCCGCTGATCGAGCGCATCGCCGGCGACAACCGGATCCGCCACGTCCGGGTAGCGCGCGAAGCCGAAGCCGTTGCCATGTGCAGCGGCGCTTTCTTCGGCGGGGTGCGCGCGGTCGCCCTGATGGGGGCGACCGGGTTGCTCACCTGCACGGGGGAGCTCGCAACCCTCAACCTGCGTCATCAGATTCCGGTGTTCTTGATCGTCAGCCAGCGCGGCTCGATCGATGACCATCGTATCTATCAGGAGGTCCAGGGCCGGCGCAGCATTCCGTTGCTCGAGACCTACGATTTTCCCTATCACATCATCGAGCGCGCGGAGGACATTCCCTGCATCCCGGACGCGTTCGAAACGTGCCGCCTGCAGAAGCGCCCGTTCGTGCTCTTTCTTGCCCGCAGGCTGGTGAAGGGCGGCGGAGCTGCGGAATGAGAGTGCGCGAGGCCATCGATATGCTTGCGCGCCATCGCGGCGAAGCAGTCGCGGTCTGCGCGCTCGGCATGGCGGCCAACGAATGGTGGGCGGCAACCAAGAGCGAGGACAGCTTTTATATGCATGGCGCAATGGGTTTTGCCGCGAGCTTCGCCCTTGGACTTGCGCTGTCGCTGCCGCATGTGCCGGTGTGGCTGATCAATGCCGACGGGTCGCTCTGCATGAATCTGGGCTGCCTGCTGACGGAAGCCTCGCAGGGAGCGAAGAACCTCAAGCATTTTGTCGTCGCCAATGGCGTGTACCAGACCGTCGGCGCTTTGCCGATGGTCAACGAGGGGCGCACCGATTACGTCGGTATTGCACGGGCCGCTGGAATTTCTCGAGCGCGCAGTATCGAGGCTCTCGACGAGCTCGAACGGTTGTTGCCCGCCATCGCGTCCGAGGACGGCCCGTCATTCACGGTGCTGCGGGTCGAGCCGGAGAGCGGATTCCTGCGCACGCCGCCTATGACCTACGAAGGGCCCGAGATGAAATATCGCTTCGGGCGCGCGCTCGAGCGCCGCTTCGGGATCGAGATTTTTGGTCCACAGGGGTATTAGAAGCGCTCGTGGCTACGGCCTGCGTATCCCGAATGGATGCAAATTTGTAGAATGAGTAAAGGCCTGCACGTTGCTCCGCCTTTTTTGCGTGGGCAAAATCATACGCGCAACGCAGTCAAGCTTGGGCAGACTGTGTAGATTTCTCCGCGCTGCTTACGCGGCGACAACACGCGAGATGATTTTGCCCATTCTACAAGGCGACGCCAGATAACATGCAGCGATCCCATGGCATCACGATCGAGCGTGTCGTCCTCGCGGACCGGGCGGGCGTGTATTCTTTGAGCTTGCGCGACGGCACAGTCGCCGGGATCAAACAAGGGGAGGACGGCGAAGCGCGCTGGCTCGCCCTCCCCGGGCTGGCCAATCTGCACGCGCACGCAGACCGCAGCTATGCAGTGGAGCTCTTCCGCCCGCGATCCTTCGCCGATGCGGTTGCTGCTGCGACCGCGGGACGGGCGGGCTTCACCAGCGGCGATGTGGAGAAGCGGGCAACACGATTTTTCGAGTCTTCGATTTCCCACGGTGTCACACGCCTGCGCACGCACACCGATATCGACCCGATCGTCGACTTGCGATGCATGCAGGGCGTGCTGGCCGCGAAATGCGCGGTCGCTCCGCGGCTCGACGTAGATGTGGTCGCCTTCTCCACCTCGCGCAACGACCTTGCCGAGCCGCATGCGGTGGAGCTGCTCGAGCGCGCCGTAGAGCTGGGGGCCGATTTTCTCGGAGCGAGTCTCAATGCCAGCAGCGATGCACCCCGTGCGCTCGATACGCTGTTCACCCTCGCCGAGCGCAGCAACCTGCCCGTGGATTTGCATCTCGACGAGCATATGGAGCCCGGCCGGACGCTTGCTCCGATGGTCGCGGAAGCGGTCATTGCGCGTGGTCTGCAAGGCCGCGTCACCTTCAGCCATCTCTGCGTGCTCTCTGCGCTCGAAGCTGATCCTGCGCGCGGGCTGATCGACAAGATCGCGGCTGCCGACATCACCGTCATCGCGCTGCCCGAGACCAACCTGCTGTTGCAGGATCGAGTCGACGGCAGCCCGCGCCGGCGCGGGCTCACGCTCGTGCGCGAGCTGCTCGCCGCCGGGGTCAAGCTTCGCCTGGGCTCCGACAACGTGCGGGACTGGTTCTATCCCTTCGGCGACGGTGACATGCTGGATACGGCCCGGCTGGCGGTGATCGCCGCGCATCTCGACGACACGGCAGAGCTCGTGGGCGCGATCTGCGATGGTCGGCATGCGATCGAGGAACGCGCGCCCGCCGATCTCGTGCTCATCCCGGCCTGCTCGCTCGACGATGCGCTGGCGCGGCGCCCCGCCGGTCGCATCGTGTTCAAATCCGGCCGCCAAGTCGCCGGGCCGCTTCTGTAGCCCGGATATCGCTTCGGCGACATCAGGGATGCGATCCCCGGATTGCGCGAAGGCGCGCAATCCGGGCTACGGTGCGGTACGGTGCGGATGGAGCGATCGATCAGGCCGTTCATCAACTCTCCGACAGCACCCCCAGTGCCAGGAAGTGGCGCCGGATGCGCTCCACGTGCTCGACGAAGCCCGGCTCGCTGCGCGTGTGCGCGCCGCGCGGACGCGCAAGATCGTCGGTCACGATATCGGCAATGCGCCCGGGGCGCGAGGACATCACCACTACCCGATCCGACAGGAGCACCGCTTCCTCGATGCTGTGAGTGATGAACAGGACCGTGTTGCGGTCGCGCAGCCACATGCGTTGCAGATCGAGATTCATCTGCTCGCGCGTGAGCGCGTCCAGCGCGCCGAAAGGCTCATCCATCAGCAGCAGGCCCGGATCCTGCACCAACGCACGGCAGATCGCCGCCCGCTGGCGCATCCCACCGGAGAGCTCGGCCGGATATTTCTCCTCGAACTCGGCAAGACCGACCGAGCGCAAGAGTTCGCGCGCCTTCTGCCGGTGGGTTACCGGCTCGAGCCTCTTGATCTCGACCGGGAGGAGGACATTGGCGAGCACCGTGCGCCAGTCGAGCAGCACGTCGCGCTGAAAGACGATGGCGATGTTGTCGACTGCGCCTTTGACCGCGCGATTGCCGACCTCGATGGCGCCGGTGGTCGCCGGGATCAAACCCGCAATCAGCATCAGCAGGGTGCTCTTGCCGCACCCGCTCGGGCCGACGATGGAAACGAACTCGCCGGCGCCCACGGAGAGGTCGACTTCGCCCAGGGCCTGGACCTCGCCGCCGCGGGCGGTCCGATAACGCTTGCTGACATTGCGCAAGACGATCGGAACGCCTGCTCCGGAGCCGCTCGCGGTCAGCTCAAGGCGATGATCGCGCACCATCTTGCGCCGGGATTACTCGTTTTGCGTGGCGACCCGGCTCCACGGCAATGCGAGGCGCTCGATCAGCCCGACAATATTGAAAAGAAGCACGCCCAGGAGCGACAGCACGACAACGGCGGCGAACAGAAGAGGGGTATCGAGCCGCACCTGGGAGATCAGCTGAAGATAACCGAGGCCACTCTCGGCAGCTATGAATTCCCCCACCGTTGCGCCCACAACCGCCTGGCCCATTCCCACCTTCAACCCGCCGAAGATGGAGGGCAGCGCCTTGGGAAGCCTGATCTTGATGAAAGTCGTGAGCTCGCCCGCGCCCATGGACTGAACTAGGTAGATCATCTCCTTCTCGGCGGATCGCATCCCGATCACCGAATTGATGACGATCGGAAAGAACGAGATGAGGAATGCCACCATCACCTTGGGCATGATGCCGTAGCCGAGCCACATCACCAGGATGGGTGCGAGCGCCACCTTGGGAATGGTCTGCAGCGACACCATGAACGGAAATGCAACGCGCTCGAAGATCCCGGAATAGACCACCGCGATGGCGAGCGGGACCGCGACGATCACGCTCAGCCCGAAACCGAGCAAAATTTCCTGGAGCGTCACGAAGGCGTTCCACAGCAGGAGCTGCCAGGAAAGAACGATCTTGATCACGATGGCCAAGGGACTTGGCAGAATGAAGTCCGGGATGCCGAGCGCGCGCACGGCGATTTCCCACGCCAGAAATATCGCCGCGAACACGCCGATGACCGGGCCGTTACGGCTGATCCACCCGCCCACCGCGCTCGGCGCCGCAAGCGGAGATGAAATTTCCTCAACGACGGTCATGGATACTCCGTTCCGAGCACGTCAGCTCGGGCTTGCTCCCTCTCCCCGTAGACCGGGGCCCCCCGACGCTTTGCGTCGCGGGGTGGCCTACGGGGAGAGGGCTGGGGTGAGGGGCGGGACAAGCGCGACCCCTCGCATGTGCGCCGCTCGCCCGAGCCTCTCCGAGCAAAAGGGTACCACTTAGGTGCGGCAGGTTTTTTTGCTAAGCATTCATCTCGTCCAGCTTTGCAAGAATTGCGGATAACACGCCGTCCCGGTTCTTCAGAACATCGGAGTTCCAGAAACGCATGACGTGATAGCCCTCTGCCAAAAGCGCGTTGTCCCGCATGCGGTCCCGCATTCTCTCTGCATGCTGACCTCCGTCCACTTCGATAATCAGTTTCTTCTCTCTGCACACAAAATCCACGACATACGGACCTATGGCTTCCTGACGGACAAATTTGAAACCGCCCAGACGGCGGTCGCGCAACGCGAACCAAAGCTTCCTCTCCGCGATAGTCGGTTCTCGACGCAGACGCCGTTCAAGGGCAACTACTCTTCTCAGAGGTCCGCGCATGGCATGCCCCTCACCCCAACCCTCTCCCCGCAAAGCGGGGAGAGGGAGCTTGATCGGGTCTGCGGCACGCTCGCGCATTAAATTCACCGGAACGCGCGCTAACGGCGTCTGCGCAAATACTACTGCAAATATTCGTTCGTGTAGTACGTGTTCAGCGGCTTTAGCTCGGAGATGCCGCCGGTTTCTTTAAGGAGCGCCAGGTTCGCCTCCCAATCCGCAGCCTCCTGCCAGCCCAGCGGCTTGCCCTGCGGCGCATTTGTTGAAACGACTGTCGCCTCGACCTGCTGGCGCAGCACACCGGGATCTTCGGGAACCTTCATGTATTTGGCCATGAGGCTGGCGGCTTCGCTCGGGTTCGCCATGGCATCTCGATATCCTTTACTTGTCGCGCGCAGAACCCTCTTGACCGTATCCGAGCTCTGAGCGGCGAAGGCATTGCTGACGATCATGGAGGCGCCGAGAAGATTGAGCCCGAACTCCGAGACTCGCAGGACGTTGAACTTGATGTTGGCGCGCTTCTCGATCTGCGGCAGCTCGTTGCTCAGATAGACCGACATCACATCGATCTTGCGGGTCAGGAACTGGCTGCTGCGCGCCGAGGCATCCATCTGGATCTGCTGGATCTTGTTGATGTCCACGTGATTGATCCGGGTGAACGGCACAAGCATGTCGCCGAACGTCTCTCCCACCGAAATCGCGAGCCGCTTGCCTTCGAGATCCTTGGGAGAGTTGAGCCTCACGTCGGGAAAGGAGATCACTCCCATGGGCGCCTTGGTCTGGTACAGTGCAACGACCTTGACCGGCAGTCCCTGGCTCACCGCCTGAGCCACGGAGACCGCCGGCCCATAGCCTAATTTTTCGTTCCCGCTGGCAAGCAATTTGAGAACCGTCTGGGCGCCCGATCCTTCGGCCAGATCCACGTCGAGCCCTTCGGCCCGGTAATAGCCCTTATCCAAGGCGACAAACAGCGGCGCGTATTCTCCCTTGAGCTTCCAGGTGAAGCGAATGGTCAGCTTTTCCGGCGCCTGCCCCAAGGTCTGCTGGACAGGCAGCGCTGCAATGAGGGCTGCAAGCCCCCCAATTGTCCCAATAAGCGACCAAGTGCGCGTAGAAATTCTCATTTTTTCACCTTGACGCTGCCGAGGTTGCTTCACCGCTGAGGACTCGCCCTTGAGCATTTTCCTATTAGCTTATAGCTGCTCGGTCGTCATGGCCTGGACTTGTCCGTCAAGGGCCGGCCATGGCGGTGGGGAAAGCGAGAGAGGTTGAGCACGCGAAAATGCCGGCTCTGCATTTCCTGCTGAATGGGCGGCCGTGGACCGAGAGCGATGCGCCGCCCACCATGACCGTGCTCGATTTTCTGCGCGGGCGTGCACGCCTTACCGGCACCAAGGAAGGCTGCGCAGAGGGAGACTGCGGCGCCTGCACCGTCGTTCTCGGCCGCCTGAGCGACGGGCATTTGCGCTACCAGGCCGTCAATTCATGCTTGATGATGCTGCCGCAGATCGATCATTGCGCGGTCCTGACCGTTGAAGGTGTCGCAGGGCCCTCGGGAGAGCTTCATCCCGCGCAGCAGGCGATGATCGAGACCGACGCCACTCAGTGCGGCTTCTGCACGCCGGGTTTCGTCATGGCGATGTTTGCCTTTCATCACGGCGGAGAGCCCGCGCACGACGCCCTTGTTCATGAGGCGCTTGCAGGCAACCTCTGCCGCTGCACCGGCTATCGTTCCATCGTCGAGGCGTGCAGGCGCGTTGCCGCAGGTCCGGCGGACCGTTTCGTTGCGCAACAAGCGCTCACCACGGACGCACTGGCGGGATTGCCGGGCTGCAACGCGTACCGGGTGGGAGAGCAGATTCTAGTGCGGCCGCAATCATTGGAGGAGCTGTTCGCTGCCCAAGCAGAGCTCGCGGATGCGGTCCTGCTTGCAGGCGGTACCGATCTGGGGCTGCGCGTCAGCAAGGATCGCGAAAACATTCCTGCGTTGATCGCGGTCGATGCGGTGAAAGAGCTGCGCGAGATCCGAGCCTCTGCCGGCGCGCTCGAGCTCGGCGGCGCCGTGACCTATACCGAGGCGCTCCCGTTTCTCGATTCGCATTTTCCCTCCTTCGCCGCCCTCGTCCGGCGCATCGGCTCGCGCCAGATACGCAACCTCGGAACGATCGCCGGTAACCTTGGAACGGCCTCTCCCATCGGCGATACCCTTCCCTGCCTTATGGCGCTCGGCGCGACGGTCATGGTCGCCTCGGAAAACGGCGAGCGGACCATGCCGGTCGAATCCTTCATCACAGGCTACCGCAAGACCGCTCTGTCGGCCGGTGAGGTCATCAGGAGCATCCGCATTCCGTTCCTGCAACAGGGTCGTCAGTTTGCCGCTTACAAGTTGTCCAAACGGTTCGACCAGGATATTGCCACGGTGGTCGCCGCCTTCTGCTTGGAGGAGCGCAATGCCGCGGTGTCCCACTTCCGTGCGGCCTACGGCGGGATGGCCCCCCGCGCGATGCGCGCTCGGAGCATCGAAGCCGAAGTGCTGGGCAGGCCCTGGACGCAGGAGACGCTGGCGCTGATCGATGACGCCGTCGCGCGCGACTTCTCGCCGATCACGGATCACCGCGGCGGCGCAGCCTTTCGCCTGCGGGCTGCCGCCAACCTCCTGCGCCGTTTCCAATGGGAAACAGCATCGCGCGTTGTGGTCCGCCTGGAGGCGCTATGAAGACGCCGCTCGCACGCATTCGCGGTGGCGTGCATGCCGCGGTCCGGCACGACAGCGCCGCCGGGCATGTGACCGGTGCCGCACTCTATCTCGACGACGTGCCCACCTTGCCCGGCACGCTCGAAGCGGCTCTCGTGTTGAGCACGCTCCCGCATGCACGCCTTCGCCTTGTCGATCTCTCACATGCCCTCGCCGCCCCTGGCGTCGTCGTCGCGATTACAGCCGGCGATATCCCGGGGAAGAACGACATCGCGCCCATTCGCAGCGATGAACCTGCGCTTGCCGCTGATCTCGTCGAGTACGAAGGTCAGCCGATCGCCGCCATCGCTGCGGCAACGCTGGACCAGGCGCGCGCAGCGGCAAAGCTGGTGCGCATCGAGTACGAGCCGCTCCCCTGCATCCTTTCCATAGAGGAAGCGATCGCGCGGGAAAGCTTCGTCTCTCCTCCTCAGCTCATGATCCGTGGCGAGGCCGAGCCGGCGCTCGCTGCGGCGCCGCATCGGCTCTCCGGCGAGTTGCGCTGCGGCGGCCAGGATCATTTCTATCTCGAGGGTCAGATCGCGCTCGCAACTCCCGGGGAGGCCGGAGAGATGCACCTGTGGAGCTCAACCCAGCATCCGACCGAGGTGCAGCATGGGGTTGCACGCCTCCTTGGACTGCCTTTCAACGCGGTGACTGTGGAGGTGCGCCGCATGGGTGGCGCCTTCGGCGGCAAGGAGAGCCAGGCGACTATCATCGCGGGCATCGCCGCCGTGCTCGCCTGGAAGGCGCAGCGCCCGGTGAAGCTGCGGCTGCCGCGCGATGATGACATGCGCGCAACCGGCAAGCGTCATCCGTTCCTCATCCGATATGAGGTCGGGTTCGATGATGCAGGGCGCATTCTGGCGCTCGATCTCACGCTCGCCGCCAACGGCGGCAATGTCGCCGACCACACGCCCGCCGTGCTCACGCGCGCGCTATGTCATGCGGACAATTGCTATTTCCTGCCGAACGTCCGCTTCCGCGGCCTGCCCTGCAAGACCAACACGGTCTCCAACACCGCGTTTCGCGGCTACGGCGGGCCGCAAGGCATGCTCGCCATCGAAACGGTCATCGAAATGGTGGCGCATCGCCTCGCTCTGCCCGTCGACGACGTGAGACGGCGCAACTTCTACGGCATAGGCCGCAACGATGTGACCCCCTACGGCATGAGGGTCGAGGACAACATCATCGAGCGGGTGGCCGATCAGCTCGATCGCGCCGTCGATCTTGCGGCGTGGCGGCGCGACATCACTGCGTTCAATCGAGACAGCCCGGTGTTGAAAAAGGGCTTGGCCACCATGCCGATCAAGTTCGGTATCTCGTTCAACCGGCCCGCGCTCAATCAGGCCGGGGCTCTCGTGCACGTCTATACCGACGGCAGCGTCGCGCTCAATCACGGCGGCACCGAGATGGGACAGGGTCTGTTTATCAAGGTGGCACAGGTGGTGGCCGAAGCCTTTCAGATCGATCTCGATCACGTTCGCGTCTCGCCAACCAGCACCGCCAAGGTGCCCAACACATCGGCAACCGCCGCATCCTCGGGCTCCGATCTCAATGGCATGGCCGCTCTGAATGCATCGCAGGAGATCAAGGCGCGGATGACGACCGTCGCAGCGGAGCACTTCGCAGTGCCGGCCCGCGAGATCGTGTTTGCCTCGAACAGAGTCTATGCCGGCAACCGCAGCCTTTCCTTCGCCGAGCTTGCGGCATTGGCATGGGAGAAGCGGGTATCGCTCTCGGCTGCCGGCTACTATCGCACGCCCAAGATTCACTGGGACGCGGCGACGAGCACCGGACGCCCGTTTTTCTATTTCGTGTACGGCGCAGCGGCCGCTGAGGTCGCCGTCGATACCCTCACGGGAGAGTCACGCGTGCTGCGGGTTGAGCTGCTTCAGGATTGCGGCCGCTCGCTCAATCCGGCGATCGATCTCGGACAGATCGAAGGAGCGTTCGTGCAGGGCATGGGCTGGCTCACGACCGAGGAGCTGTGGTGGGACGGCGCGGGACGGCTGCGCACCCACGGGCCCTCGACCTACAAGATTCCAGGAAGCCGTGACGTTCCCGCAATCTTCAATGCACGCATCCTGGAGGATGCACCCAACCGCGAGGCGACCATCTTCCGCTCCAAGGCGATCGGCGAGCCCCCATTGATGCTTGCCATTTCGGTCTGGCTCGCGATCCGCAACGCGATCGCGAGCCTCGCCGACCATCGGCTCGCCCCCTGCCTCGACGCGCCGGCGACGCCCGAGCGGGTGCTGACCGCCATCGACGAGTTGCGCGCGCGGGCGTGAATACGTTGGGCGCGGCCTGCGAGAGCGCGCCTTTGCCCACCCTTGCCACCGGCCCGCGCTCCCACCTACCCCGCCGCGCTCATGGAGGAGCGAAACGCCCAGCGGGTGAAATAGACCTCGACATAGGCGAACACCGCGTACATCACGATGCCTTCGATCGCGAGCAGCAGCAGGGCGGCAAACACGAGCGGCATCTGAAAATTCGAGCCCGCCAGCGCGATCTGATAACCCAGCCCGGCATTCGCGCCGATCGTCTCCGAGACGATCGTGCCCACGAAAGCCAGCGTGATCGCGACCTTCAGGGAGCCGAACAGATAGGGCTGGGTGCGCGGAATGCCGACCTTGAGCATGATATCGAGCTTCCTTGCGCCGAGCGCGCGGAGGACGTCCTCGAGCTCCGGCTCCATCGTCGCCAGCCCGGTTGCCACGTTCACCACAATGGGGAAAAACGAGATCAGGAATGCGGTGAGGATCGCCGGCACCTCGCCGATGCCGAACCACATGATCAAGATCGGCACCACAGCCACTTTCGGGATCGAGTTGAACCCGATCATGACCGGGTAAAGTCCGCGGTAGATCGCGCGCGACCAGCCGACGATCAGCCCGAGCACGATCCCGAACGCGATCGCGATGGCAAAGCCCGCCATCGTCGTCCATAGGGTTACGAGCGAGTAGCGCGACAGCGGCCACCAGTACTGCGCCATGGCAGCAAAAGCCTCGGAGGGCGCCGGCAGGATGAACTTGTCGATGTGGAAGAGGCGGCAGGCGAGCTCCCAAAGCGCGAAGAGGCCAACGGTGAACAGGCACGGCGAGGCCCGCTCCAGCGCCGAGCTCATGTCTGGCGTACCTCGGCGATCTTGGCGCGCAGCTCGTGCACGATATCGGTGAAGCGCGGCTCGAAGCAGATATCGAGCTCGCGCGGGCGCGGCAGATCGACCGTTTTGCTCAAGACAATGCGGCCGGGCCGCGCGCTCATGACGTGCACCCGGTCGGCGAGGAACGTCGCCTCGCGCAGCTCATGGGTCACCAGGATGACGGTGAAGCCGATCTTCTGCCAGAGGTCGCGGAGCACGAGCCACAGCTCCTCGCGCGTAAACGCATCCAGCGCTGCGAACGGCTCGTCCAGCATCAACAGCGAGGGCTCGTGAATGAGCGCGCGGCAGAGCGAAGCCCGCTGCTGCATGCCGCCCGACAATTCCCAGGGGTGGCGTTCGCCGAAGCCGTCGAGCCCCACCGTCTTGAGCAGCGCCATTGCCTGCGCCTTGTACTGCTCCTTCTGTTGACGGAATCGTCGCCGATGCGGCTGTACGATCTCGAGCGGCAGCAGCACATTGTCGATGACCTTGCGCCAGGGGAGCAGATTCGGATTCTGAAAGGCCATCCCCGCAATCTTCACCGGGCCGCGCACCCTGTTGCCGAAAATGACGATGTCGCCCGCGTCCGGCCGCAGGAGCCCGGTCACGAGCTTCATCAGCGAGGACTTGCCGCAGCCCGAAGGGCCGACCACAGCGGCAAACTCGCCGCGCCCTACGGTCAGCGTCGTGCCTTGCAGCGCCAGCACGCCCCCCGAGGCGCCGCGGTAGGTCAGCGTGACATCGGCAATGTCGACAGAGCCGTTCATCCCGCCGCCCTACGTCCCCCATTAAGGGGGAGATCGGTGACCCCTGGTTTGATCGGGGGGAGCCGGGCGGAGGTCCGACCGCGCCCGCGATGATCACGAGATGAGCCCAGGCACGGGCCCACCCTCACCCGACGGCGTTTGCTTCGACGCGAAGCAAACGCCGTAGCAGGTATGGAGTGTCCGCGCTGGCATCGAGTCATGTTGGTTCTCACAGCTTCCGCTGCGCGGCAGGAGGCAGATATTTGTCGGTAAATATGTCTTCAGCTTTGGGTCGATTCTTGAAAGCGTAGGTCAGCGCGATCTGATCAATCGACTTCGCGAGCCGCGCCATGTCGACACCGCCGAAACCGTTGTCCTTGACCCAAGGAGTTACGAAATTATCGCGCAGCGACATCTTCAGGCGGTCAAGCTCGATCTTGGGATCGGCGGTCTCGTTGCGCGTCAACACCGACTTGATCGCGGTATCCGGATCCTTGATCGTGTCGAGCGCTCCCTTGATGGTCGCGCGCACGAAAGCGCCGACGACATTCGGGTTCGCCTTGGCATAATCCGGATTCACCATGACCGCATTTCCGTAGAGCACCAGGCCGTGGTCCGCCATCAGCAGGATCTTTATCTCTTCCGGTTTGAGCCCCTTCTGCAGCAGGTTGTAGTACATTGAGAACGAAAACCCTGCGATCGCATCGACCTTGCCGTCGGCGAGCATGGGCTCGCGCACGGGGAAGCCGATGTTTTCGATTTTCACCTTCGATTCATCGATCCCGTTCTCTTTCACGAACGCCTTCCACTGGGCGAAGGCGCCATCGGCCGCCGGAGCGCCGAGCACCTTGCCTTCCAGATCCTTCGGCTTGCTGATGCCGGTCTTGGTAGTGGTGGCAATCGCGAACGGCGGCCGGTTGTACATCATCAGGACAGCCTGAACCCGCTTCTCCGGGTTCTGGTCCTGAAATTTGACCAGCGAGTTGATGTCGAAAAATCCGAGCGGATAGGTGCCGGCCGCAACCCGCGCAATACCGGCGACCGAGCCGGGGCCGGTATCGACCGTCACGTTGAGCCCTTCTGCTTTGTAATAGCCCTTGTCGATGGCAACAAAATAGGGCGCCGACGGTCCCTCGAACTTCCAGTCCAAGGCAAATTTCACATCGGTGTCCGCCTTGAGCTCGCTCGCCGCCAATATGAGTGATGCGGCGCCAGCGAGCACGTGCAAAAATCGGCTCATCTGCATGGCTTAAGCTCCCTGCGCACCGCCTCACTCGGTGCCTGACCCGGTGTCGAGCAACCGACGTGCCAGCATTGCGCTCCGATCGCAAGACCGGCGTGAGGCGCTCGGCTTGCCGCGGGACTGGGCAATCTCATGGGGATTTGCCCATTCGACGGGCATGCTCAGGATGGACCGTCATGCGCGGCTTGTCACGCAAATCGGCAAGGCAATGGCCGGCTCTAGCTCCCCCGATAGCTGGTGTAGCTCCACGGCGTGAGCAGGAGCGGCACGTGATAATGGCCTTCGGGCTCGGCGAGGGCGAAACGCACCGGTACGATGTCGAAAAACGGCGGATCGCTCAGGCGCACATCCGATGCGGCAAAGTAGTCGGCAACGTGAAAACGCAACTCATAGCGGCCGATCGGCAGCGGACGTCCGCTGATCAACGGTTCCTCCGTGCGCCCATCGCGATTGGTCACGCCGGCTTTCAGGACGAGCTGCTCGGCCTCGCTCACGAGCTCGACGAGCTCGATCTTGATGCCGCTTGCGGGCTGACCGCGATGGGTATCAAGGACATGGGTGGACAAATTCCCGTGCACCGGGAGCCGGTCGGAAGACTCGACCCGCTGATCGAGACGCAGCGCCGCAATACGGAAGATCTCCATGAGGGCAGCTTCCTGCTCCGCCGCCGGGCTGTGCTGCAGGCGTCGCTCGAAGCTACGCAGGATGGAGCCCTTGCCGTGCCGGCGCACGCATATGATGAACGGCATTCCAAACTTCAGCCGATAGGCATCATTGAGCTGATGGAAACGGGCGAATTCCTCCTCCGAGAGCCGGTCGAGCCCGGCACCCGCCTGCTCCGCCTTGGAAGCATCGGTCATCGTGCCGGCGCGCGCCGCCTTGCCCGCGAGGTCCGGATGACCGCGGATCAGCCGCGAGCGCTGCTCGGACGAGGCCGCGCGTACAGCCGCCATCATCGCGGCATGCAAGTCGGAAAGCGAAGCGAACGGCCGCTTGTCGAGCACGAATTGCGCGACCCACGGTGCGTGCTCGTAGATGTCGCTCAGCGCAGCAAGGAATGCCTTCTCGTCCGCCGTATTCAGGATTGCAAGCGGGACGGATGCTGTCATGGCCGGTTTTGTCCCCGCATGCGTGAGCTCAAGATCGTCGTTGCCAGGTTTGACCCGGCAATCCATCATCAAAAACTCTTCTTTCGAAGAGATGGATGCGCGGGTCAAGCCAGGTCAAGCCCGCGCATAAAGCCGAGCGGTTGCTCTATCCAACCCCATGCGCCCGCGCGGCGAGGGCGCGATGCTCGCTGTGCCAATGGCGCGCGATGTCGAGCCTGCGCGCGACCCACACGCCGTCGCGCTGAGCGATGTAATCAAGAAAGCGAATGAGCGCAGCCGCCCTGCCCGGCCGGCCCACGAGCCGGCAATGCAAGCCGACCGACATCATCTTGGGCGCGCGTCCGCCTTCCGCCCACAGCACGTCAAAGGCATCCCGCAGATACGCGAAGAACTCATCGCCATGACCGAACCCCTGCGCATTGATGAAGCGCATGTCGTTGGCATCGAGCGTATAGGGAATGATCAGATGCGGCTCGCTGGCTCCCTGCACCCAATAGGGCAGATCATCGGCGTAGGAATCCGAGGAATAGAGAAAGCCGCCCTCGTCCATGACAGCGCGGAGGGTGTTGGCCGAGCTTCGCCCCGTGTACCAGCCGAGTGGTCGCTCGCCGGTTGCTTGCGTGTGCACGCGAATCGCTTCGGCGAGGTGGGCGCGCTCGTCTGTCTCGGACACGTCCTTGTAGTCGATCCATTTGAGACCGTGGCTCGCGATCTCCCACTGCGCCTCCTGCATTGCTGCAACCGCTTGCGGATTTCGCGCCAGCGCGCTCGCCACCGCGAAAACCGTCACGGGTATTTTTCGCTCGGTGAAGATGCGCCAAAGCCGCCAGAACCCGGCTCGCGAGCCGTATTCGTACATCGATTCCACACTCATGTGGCGCGCGCCGGGCCAGGGCTGCGCGCCAAGAACGTCGGAGAGAAACGCCTCGGACGTTGGATCGCCATGCAGAACGTTGCGCTCTCCGCCCTCCTCGTAATTGACGACGAACTGCACGCAGATGCGCGCGTCTCCCGGCCAGCGCGGGTCGGGAGGATCGCGGCCATAGCCTGCGAGATCGCGCGGGTAGAAGGCAGAGCGCGACGACATGATTATCTTGCCGGCGCGCCGGCCGCGATCCATGCCGCGATCGTCCGGCGCTCCTGATCGGTGATCTCCGTCACGTTGCCCGGCGGCATGGCACTCGAGCGCACGGCATTGATCTCGATCCGGCGGGCACGGAGCTGGATGTTTTCGGGGCTGTCGAGCAGCACGTCCTTGGGCGGTGCGTAAATGCCCGGCCACACCGGTGCGCCCGTATGGCACATGCTGCAGCGAGACAAGATGATGTCATGCACCTTCGCAACATTGACCCTTGGCGGCTGCTCGGCCGTTGCGCTCTGGCCGCTTTGCCGGGGCCCGGCGCCGGAGAGCCATGCGACCGCAATCATCCCCGCAGCCGCAACGCCCCAGGTCCACCATGGGCTTCCCCTTCCCTCGTGGCGGGAATTGAAGAAGTGCCGGATCACGGGTCCGATCGCGAGCACGATGGCGACGATGAGCCAGTTGAAGCGGGTCGCGTAGATCAGGGGGTAGTGATTGGAAATCATCAGCAGCACGACGGGCAGCGTGAGATAGTTGTTGTGCACCGAGCGCTGCTTGCCCTCCTCGCCTAACGCCGGGTCCGGCTCCTTGCCTGCAATGAGCGCCGCTACGGTCTTTTTCTGGTTCGGAATGATGATGAGGAAGACGTTGGCGACCATGATGGTGCCGATCAACGCACCGATCTGGGTCAGCGCCCCACGTCCGCTGAAGACATGGGTGAAGCCATAGGTGAGCGCGACCAGAAACACGTAGCCCGCGAGCGCCAGCGCAACCTCGTGGCGTCCGAGGGGCGAGCGGCACAACGCCTCGTATGCGAGCCAGGCGAGGATCAGGCTGCCGAATGCAATCGCCGCAGCCATGGGCGCGGTCAGCTCGAGCACGGACCGGTCGATCAGAAACAGCTCGGCTCCGAGATAATAGACGATGACGAGCAGCGCGAAGCCGGAGAGCCAGGTGGTATACGCCTCCCATTTGAACCAGGTGAGCTCATCCGGGAGGCGAGCGGGTGCGACCAGATATTTGATCATGTGATAGAAGCCGCCGCCGTGCACCTGCCACGCATCGCCTTGCACGCCGGACGGCAGCCCGGCCCGGGCCTTCAGGCTGAGATCGAGATGAATGAAGTAGAATGAGCTGCCGATCCATGCGATCCCGGCAACCACGTGCAGCCATCGCACCAGCAGGCTGAGCCATTCGATGAGCACGGATTGCACGATGCGACGACCTCGTACAGGCTTGGCCGCATCAGGATGGCAGACGCGCGTCTTGCTCCGCAATACCTTTCCTTTGCAGGGGGAGGTATGCTCCCGAGCACGGCTCACGGCCGACGTTTATCACTTGCCCAGCAATGCCGCGTCGAATGCGCTGCGCACTGCTTCCTTGCTCTTACCCGCGCGTACGGCATCGCCTATGGCGATGACGGCCTGATTGCCGCTTGCCAATGGCCCGAACAGATCGGCGGTTCCGGTGCGTGCGCGGTAGTAGAACCAGTTGCGCCAGCGCTCGGAGGAGAGAAGCTTGGCAACGCCAGGCCAGCGGGCGCATCCCCAATCCAGCAGTTTCACCGCCACCGGACCGAGACCATGGCGATAGCGAGCGCCCGCGGCGATCACGATGCGATCGAAATTCATGAGCAGGCTCGGATTGCGCAGAACATCGGTTTCGAAACGGAATGACACCCCGCTCGCAATACACGCCTTGTAGAGCTCGCAGATGTAGCGAGCCAAGCTCTCCTCGCTCGCCTCCACCTCCTGGAACAATGGCGCCTTGCCGGCATAGCGAAATGCGCCGCCAGGCCGGCTTTCTTTTTCGAAGACGGTGACCGTGCTCGCGTCGGCAACGAGCGAGGCATAGGTCAACCCCGCCGGTCCGGCTCCGATCACCGCAATGCGTTGACCCGCAGGCGGCCGCGGATTGGCGAAGTCGGTTTCGCGGCCGGCGGCGCCATTCACGACGCAGCCGATGCGCGCTCCGCCGCGCATCTCGTTGATGCAAGTGTTGCATGCGAGGCAGCGCCGGAACGGCCGGCCCTGCCGCAGCTTCTCCACCCACTGTGGGTCCGCGACCAGGGTTCGGCCAAGCGCGATGAAATCCGCCTTGCCGCTCTCGACCGCGGCCGCGGCAACGACGGGGTCGCCCAGGCGGCCGACCGCAATTACGGGAATGCGCACGTCCTCCTTCACCGCTGCGGCAAGCTCCAGAAACGTCGCGTCGGGTGAGCGCATGGGCGGGAGCACGACCTGCGCCGAGGGGAGCGAGCGATAATGCCCCGCGGTCACATGCAGCGCGTCGGCGCCCGCAAGCGCCGCCCAGGCTGCGATTTGCCGCCCCTCGTTGAACGGCAGTCCTCCGGGAAAGAAATCCTCGACCGAGAGGCGATAGATGACCGGCATGTCGCCCACGGCGCGCTTGACCGCGCGCAGGACTTCGAGGCCGAAGCGGGCCCGGTTCTCGAGGCTGCCGCCATACTCATCGCTCCGGCGGTTCTCGAACGGCGCATGGAACTGCGAGATCAGATAGCCGTGGGCGGCGTGGATTTCCACAGCGTCGAATCCGGCCGCTCGGGCGCGCAGCGCGGCGGACACGTGGGCGCCGATCGTCTGCGCGATGCGGTCCTTGCTCATCTCTTCCGGGACGATGGTCTCGAATGTCGTCTCGTAAACCGGATGCGGGATCGCCGAGGGTGCAATCGGCGTCTCGCCGCAGATGTCGCGGCGCGTGTGCCCTCCGGCATGGCCGAGCTGAATGGAAACCCGCGAGCCCACTGCCTGCAGCGCCGCGACCAGCCGGCTCAACCCGGGAATGAAACGGTCGTCATAGATTCCGACTTCGCGGCGGCGATGCCGTCCCGCACGCTCCGGCGATGCCATCTCGATTGTGATGAGACCGACGCCGCCGCGCGCCCGTGCAAGATAATAGGCAAGCGTATCGTCGGTGACGTAGCCCTCCTCGCTCGCCGTGCGCGTGGTCATCGGCGGCATGACGATCCGATTTGGGATCTCGACCGAGCCGATGCGTGCCGGGGTGAGAAGAATGCTGGGTGCTGCAGTCACAGCACCGGGATCTCGCCGCCATCCAGATCGATCGTAGCTCCGGTCAGCCAGGTCGCGCGCGAGGACACGATGAAGGTTGCGAGGTCGGCCACGTCCTGCACGGTTCCGAAGCGGATGATTCCGGTGTCGCGACAAAGCCGTTCGCGGATCTTTCCTTCCGGCTCCCCGGTGCGCTCGATCTCGGCGCGGATGCGCCGCCACTGCCGCTCGGTCTCGACCAGGCTCGGATGGATGCAATTGACCTGCACGCCGTCCTCCTTGCCGAGATCGGCAAGACATTTGGTGAAGGCCGCGACCGCGGCATTGACCGAGCTGCCGATCGTGAAGCTTTTCTCCGGCTTGCGTCCACTGGTGCCGGCGATAGCGATCAGGGAGCCGCGGCGCTCCTTCAGCAGCGGCCAGGCAGCGCGGGCAAGCCGCATATGGGCAAAGAGCTTGAGGGCGTAGCCCTCCTCCCAATCGGCATCGGTGAGCGCAAGAAAATCGCCGCGCTTGGTGGTGCCGGCATTGTTGACGAGAATATCGAGCCCGCCGAATTCGCGCTTCGCAGTTTCGACCAGAGCGGCGGCAGCGCTCGGCGTGCGCAGATCAAGCGGGTGCGCGACCGCTGTGCGCCCGTTCGCCTTGATCGATTGCGCCACCTCCTCCAGCGCCGCCTTGTCGCGCCCGGTGAGCAGGAGATCGCAACCTTCATCGGCGAAAGCGAGCGCAATACCGCGCCCGATGCCGCGGCTCGAGCCGGTGACCAGCGCGACTTTTCCCTCGAGTCCCAGCTCCATGTCAGTGTCCGATGTCGTGCGCGCCGACCAATTCGGCATCATGCCCGGCTTTGTGCCGGCCATGACGGGTCAACGTTATCAGAGAGGTCCTACTCACGCCCGAGCCGCGCCGTCGAGCAGCCAGCCGAAGCGCTCGCGCGCCTTGCGGACAACTTCCGCGCTCGGAGCATTGGTGGGAGGAAACTTGTCGCGCCAGTGAAACGGCCGGCAGGCGTCGATCAGCGCGACCGAATGCGTCATGTTGCCGATGGCGCGACGCTCCGGCGGCAGCGCGGGGTCCGCGCTCGAATCCCAGGATCCGGTGATGAACTGAATCGACTCCTTGGGATCGGTGCGCGTGAGCATGGCCCACAGAAGCTGGTCCAGGTTGGTCACGTCCACATCGTCGTCCACCACGATGATGTACTTGGACGCGTATGCGGATGCTCCGCATTGCGCCGCCACGTGGGCGACCTGGACGGGGTGTCCGGGATAGCGCTGGGTAATCGCCACCGCGTGCAGCATGCGCGCGCCGCCGACCTCATGGCACCACACCGCCTGCACTCCCGGCACGCCGGCATTGGTGACGTTCTGTTTGATCGTGGCCGACCGCATCACCGCGCGGTATCGCGCCATCTCGTCGGGACCGCCTCCCATTGGCGGCACGCCGAGGAGGATCGGATCATTGCGATAGTAGACCGCCTTGATCTCGAGCACGGGAATAGGGCGAACGCCGCCGGCATAGTGCCCGGTCCATTCGCCGAACGGCCCCTCGGGGTGGGTACGGTCGGGCGGGATGAAGCCCTCGAGCACGACTTCGGCGTGGGCCGGAAAGGGCAGCCCCGTCACCTTGCCGCGCACCATCTCCACAGGTCGGCCGCGCAGTCCGCCGACGAGATCGAGCTCGAACGTGCCGTAGGGTGCCTCCAGACCGCCGAAGAAGAACGCCAGCGGATCGCCCCCGAGCACGGTTACGACCGGCAGCGGCTCGCCGCGCTTGAACGCCTTGTCGCGGTGAATGCGTCCATGGTGACCCGCCGCCATCACCATCCCAACCGTCCTCTTGTCGTGCACCTGGGCGCGATAGGCGCCGGCATTGAGCCAGCTCTCCTCCGGATCGCGCGTGATGCTGTAGGTCCCGGTTCCGATATACCGGCCGCCATCCCTCTCATGCCATTTGGGCGCGGGGAAAATGGTGACGTCCACCTCGTCTCCCATCATGACATTCTCGAGGACAGGCCCGTCCTCCACGATCACGTGCGGCACGACTTTCTGGTCTTTGAGATAGGCTTCGCGATAGGCGTCGCTGAGCTCCCATTTGCTGAGATGGTCGGGAAACCCGAGCGTCATGTTGCGGCGCGTGCCCGCAAACATGTTCATGAGCAGCCGAAAGCCCTTCGGACAACCGGCAATGTCCTCGAACACCACGCACGGCCCGTTCTCGGCGCGCAGCACCGCCTCCGCGGCAAGCCCGATATCCTCCTCGCAATCAGCCCCTTTCACCGTGCGGACTTCTCCCAGCCGCTCGGCCAAAGCCAGCCACTCGCGCAGATCGTTGTAGGTAATCTTGCCGGCCCAATTGCTTTGCTCGACCATGTACGTTTTCCCAAAACGCGCTGTAGTTGCTCAACAAGGCGCGACGGCAATTTCCAGCGGAAACCTGTCGACGCATTTGTGACCGCCAGCGGTGACGATGAAGGTGTGGCCAAGAAAGATGCCGAACATTCCGTCCGCGGTGATCGGATTGGGCTCGGCCATGATGACCATGCCGGGCACGAGGGTCTTGTCGGCCTCGTCCGCTTCGGTGCGCTCGGCAAACACGTGCGGCTTGTCGGTGACGATGTCGATCCCGTGCACCTGGGTGGGGCGCGACTGCACGCCCTTGTCGCGGAAAAACCGGCTCGCCAGCCGCATATTGTCGGTCGCATTTCCCGGCCTGATCTCGGCGATGATCTTGTTGTAGCCAGGAAGCGTGATCTCCTCCCAGAAGGCCCGCACCCTCTCGGTCGGCTCGCCGAGCGTGATCGGGGAGCCGATCTGCGCGGAGAGCCCGTTATAGCCGGCCGCAAGCTCCATATTGATGATATCGCCCTTTCTGAGCTTGCGGTGGGAGGGGCGCGGATTGCCGAACACCATTGCCGGATTGTCCATCGGGGTCGCGCCGATGATCAGAAAATCGATGTCGCCGCCGCCGTCGAGGATGGCCGCCCCGGCCGCGGCGCGCAGCTCGTATTCCGGCACGCCGGGCTTTGCCCGCGCAACCATGGCTTCCATCGCACGCTGGCAGAGCATGCCGGCTTTGCGCACGCAGGCAAGCTCCTCCTCGCTGTGGATGACCAGGAGCTCGTGCAGGAAACCCTGGGTGAAGATGAGCTCGGCATCGGGTAAGCCCTGCCTGAGCGCGTTGTACTGATTGACCGGCAGATAATCCTTGTGGCGCGCGTCGATCTCGATGAGCCCGATGCGGCCGCGCTCGAGCTTGAGCTCCTTGATGCGCTCCACCATCACTTCCGCATATCGGCCGTTGCGGCTGTGGCGCACGTCGGCGAGGGCGTTGGCGCATTCGCGCCGGCACGCCTCGGCGTGGGTGCCGCCCATGGAGAAGACGAGCGTGGGCTCGCCTACAAGCGGCACGACGACATAGGAGGCGATCGCGTGCCACTCCCAATGCCCGGTGAGCCACTGCATGCCGCCGCCGAAGCTCCAGTGGCTGGGGCCGCCCGGCACGATCACGCAGTCGAGCCTCTGGGCCCGCATCTTGTCGCGCAGAGCCCCATAGCGGCGCGCATATTCGTGCTTGGAAAAATGGTCGTAGACCGCATCCCGGTAGTACGGCGTATCGTGCATGCTCGAGAACGACGCGTTCTGATCGAGCCGGCTGCGCACATCCTCCCAGCTCTGATGCCTCTTGGCCGGCGCGTGAACATTCATCTGTCCTGATCCTTGCAGCTGCCGACCTAAGCCCCGCCCGCCGGCTTGACGCGATTGATGCCACAAGGGCAGCACTTGTGTCATCACGTCCGGGAGGCTTTGCGATGTGCGATCTTGTCCGATATCCCCGCCCATGGATGATCTGGTTGGCGGCCTTGGTTTTGGGCTCCTACCCGGCTCATCCGCAGAGCCTTCCTCCACCATCCATCAGCGAGCAGAGCATGCCCTCCGACATCGATCCGCAATCCGGATTCCGCCTGCCGCTGCCCAGGCGCGAAGACCTGGATGAAACCGGGAAGAAAGCCTACGACCGCGGGACTGCGCCCGGGGCGACCATTGCCGGGCTGCAGGGTCCGGCCGGGGTGCAGCTCTACAGCACCAGGACGGCTCCGCACCTTGCTGCCATCAACCGCTATCTGCGGTTCGAGGCGGGCTTGTCGCCGCGCGTGCGCGAGCTCGCAATCCTTGCGACGGCGCGCGAGATGGACAGCCAGTTCGAATGGGTCGCGCACGAGCCGGAAGCGCTCAAGGAAGGCGTGGAGCAGAGCGTCATCGACGTCATCAAGTATCGCAGGAGCACGGCCGGGCTCACCGACATGGACGCAGCCGTGATCGAGCTCGGCCGCCAGCTCTGGCGCGATCACAAGGTGAGCCCGGAGCTCTTCGCGAGGGGCAAAGCCCTGCTCGGACCGAGCAGGCTCATCGATCTGGTGCTGCTGATGGGCAATTACGCCGGCACCGCGGCGCTTCTCACTGCGGTCGACATGCAGCTGCATCCGGGCAAGACGCCGCTGCTGCCGATCCCGTAGCTGACGCCGACCCGGTGTGTCCCGGGCCGCCCGCTCTCGCGCTCAACCCGGCGGGTGCGCGCGGAAATATTCCACGTCGCCAGGGTCCTGCTTCCACTGTGCATTGCCGCGCCATTCGAAATGACGGCTCGACATGTCGCTGCCGTAGCGCACGCGGAAGAGCAGCGTGCGGGCAGGACCGTTGCTGTATTCATGCAGCTCGCCCGGCGGGTGCACTACGAACGACCCCGGCACCACATCGACGGTATCGCGCGGGGTGCGCATCCTGCCGCCGCCCTCGAAGCAAAAATAGATCTCCGTCGCATGCGGGTGGCAGTGATTGGGGCTGATCTGGCCGGGCTCCCAGCACGCGACCGTCACGTCGCCCTCGCCCATCTCGCCGAGGATCTTCTCCACGTGACGTTTGGGATTCCACTCCTGCTCTTTTTTCAGATCGAACACCTGCATGCGTTGACCTCCGCAGCTTGCCCCGAGCTCGAGCACCCGAAGGAGCTGTTGCCTGCCGCTCGACGCTAACGTGGACGGCAGAACCGGGTCAAACGCCTGGATTCATTCGATGAAACCGATCGAGCCTGCCCACCAGCCTTCCTGAGGAGGTCGCGCGCAGCCTGCTTTGCGTGACCGTCTCCAACCATGGCAACGGGCCCGACTTCGCCCGTAGTTTCACGTGCGCGAGATCGCTATTTGAGTGCGGTTTGAATGCTCGTGAAGGTGGTCTTGAGCTTTGTCCCGAGCCCGGTGATCACTGGGATGATTGCAACGGCAATGCCTGTGGCTATGAGCCCATATTCTATGGCGGTGACAGCGCGCTCGTCTTTTAAGAATTGCTTAACTCGATGCATGGCCCCTCCGGTATAAACGCCGCATAAATGCTCGCATAGAAATTAGGCAGAATGTCTGACTGAAAACCTAATACCTCCGGAATGGCGCACGCCACGCGCAAGAAGGAAGGAAGGTGGATACAGCGGCTCGACCGCGCACGTGGGGATTTCACCGCGACCTCGCTCAGCTTCTGCGCGATCTCGGCATCCGTCGAGCTCGGAATGAGCGCCCATGCGATCGCCGAAAAGGGGGCAAACCCGCTGGGGATCGAGGAGCGCTGCAACTTGATCCGGTTGCCGTGGCGGCTAGCCTTGGCTGATTCGCCCGCCCGCGATTCGTCTGCGAGCCAGCGATCGGATCCATGCGCGCCAGATTGCAGCCGCTTTTGCCTCTGGAATTGCCCAGCTCCGCTGAGGCTTGGGCGCTGCGCTTGGCGGAAGCGCTCAACGATCCCACTCGCCATTCAGGATTTCTGCCGCTGGCCGAAGATGCCGTCGCGACCTGCCCCGGTGACGGACGGGTCTTGTCGCTCGCGGCCACCGCGGCATTGCTGGACCGGCGCCCCGACAGGGCGCTTCTGTTCCTGAAGCGATTCTGCAAGCGCTACAAGCCGCGAGCGGCCGAGCATTTGCTGATGGCCTTCGCGCTGTTCCAGAAGAACAAGCGCGGCGCCGCTCGCGACCTGTTGATTGCTCATGAGCTCACGCAATGGCCGGAGGCGTTTCAGGCTCTCCCGGTCGGCCAGGCGCGCTTTCGTTGGTTGGCGGACCAGATCAATGCCATCATGGGCCGCGCAGACCGTTACCCCCGCCAGCAATGGCCAAAGCCGGGGACGACGAGCAAAAGCCCGAGCCAGCAGCGGCGAAGGGCGGCTCGCGTCAAGCAGGGAGCAACCGCGTCAACGCCGACCGCACGAGCTGCGCTGCCCCCCGCCCTGCCGCAGGTCGCGATCGATATTCCATTCAGAGCCGAGCTCGACCTCGCGCCGCTGATCTCCGCCTCACGGCACCGCCCCGAGCACGACGGCCGCTGGTGGCGCTTGCGTGAGCGCTTCGCCCATCTCGGCCTGGCGCAAGGCTTCGACGAGCTTCTCTGCCTGCCGCATCTCTCCGGAGTGGAGCCGTTGACGCACCAGATCGAGAGCGTGCGCAAAGTTCTCAAGCAGTTCCACGGTCGCGTGCTGCTGGCCGATGAGGTCGGCCTCGGCAAGACCATCGAGGCCGGCATGGTGCTCAAGGAATACCTGCTGCGAGGAATGGTCGAGCGGGTTCTGGTGCTCGTGCCGGCCGCACTGGTCGGGCAGTGGCGGGAAGAGCTGGAGACCAAATTCGGCCTGCCCTGTGCGACGACCCAGGAAGAATCGCTGCGCGCCGATCCTGATGGTTTCTGGAAGCAAAACCGCATCATCGCATCCATTGCGCTCGCTCGCCGGGCGGAGCACGCGGAACGCCTGCTTGCAAGCAAGCTCGACCTGGTCATCATCGATGAAGCCCATCACCTGCGCGATCGCTCCAGCCGGAGCTGGAAGCTCGTCGATGGCCTCAACAAGCGTTTTCTGTTGCTGCTTTCCGCCACGCCGGTCCAGAACGACCTGATCGAGCTTTACAACCTGCTCACGTTGCTCAAACCCGGAATCTTCAAGACGCAAAAGGAATTTCGCTCGGCGTATATGACGCCCGGGCGCCCTCGCCGGCCGGCTAACCCGCAGCGGCTGCGCGAGCTGATGCGCGGCGCGATGATCCGCAACACGCGCGCGCTTGTCGCGCTCAAGCTGCCGCGCCGGCACGCGGTCACGATCAGGGTGGACGCGGTGCCGGGCGAGGCGCAGGCATATTGCGAGCTTGCGGACGCCGCACGCCGGCTGGCGGCGACCGGCGGCCATCACGGGTTCACGCTGCAACACCTGCTGAGCGCTGCGGGATCCTCGCCTGCCGCGGCCGCGAGCGCGGTGGCACGATTCGCCGCTCGCCATCTGGACGATCCGGGCTGGCAGGCATTGGCTGAACGTTGGGCGGGTATCTCCGCGGGAGGGAAGGAAACGGCGCTCCTCGATCTTCTGCGGCGAAACCCGGCGGAAAAGAAGCTCGTCTTCGTCCACTCGCGCGAGACGCTCGCCTGCCTCGGAGACCTTCTCGCTCGCAATGGAATTAATTTCACACGTTTCCATGGCAGCATGACCGGGCCGGAGAAGGACGGCGCAATCGAGGAGTTTCGCACACGCGTCCCGGTGCTTCTCTGCACCGAATCCGGCGGCGAAGGGCGCAATATTCAGTTCTGCAACACGCTGATCAATTTCGACGTACCCTGGAATCCGATGGCGATAGAGCAGCGCATCGGGCGTATCGACCGCATCGGACAGCATCGTGAAGTGTTCATCTTCAATCTCGTGACACGGGGCACTCTGGAGGAGCAGGTGCTCACACTGCTGGATGAGAAGATCTCCATGTTCGAGCTGGTCGTGGGCGAGGTCGGCGCCATCCTGGGCGGCCTGGAGGAGGAAGGGGATTTTGCGAACCTCGTCTTGGATGCGTGGCTCAACACGACCGAGAACGGTCGTGCAGAGGCTTTGGATCTGCTGGGCCGCAAGCTCGGTGAGGCGCAGTCGCGACACGAGAGCGCCAAGGCGCTGGACGAGGCGCTGTTCGGTCAGGAATTCGAGACCGCGTGAGGAGCCGATGGGAGCGCTGCGCGACTTTGTTGCCGACGTTTTGGAAATCGAAGGCGCCGCCGTAGAGCCGGTGGATCCCGATGGGCTGGACATACTCGCACCGGAGCCGTTGCGCTCGGCCATGGGATGGCCCGAGCTCACCCGGCTCGGCTTCGGAGCCGTACTCCCGACCGGCGCCACCCCGGTCGGCTTCGAAGGCGAATGGCTCGACCGGTTCGGCGCGCTTCTTCGCGACCGCGGTCGGTGGGCCGAGCGATATCTCCCGCTGCTCGCGCCGGTGCCGCCGCCGGGCGAGCCCGAGCGGCTGCTCGATCGCGCCTTCGACCTGCCCAATGCGACATGGCGCTACCGTGGCGCGGCATCCGCGTGGGCGCGATGTCTGCTGCTGCTGTTTCGTTATACCGCCGTCGCGGATGACAAGCGCGAAGGTTTGCTATGGCTCGGCTTCAATCAAAGCACCGGCGCAGTCCTCGAGGACCTGCTGCCTCGACTGCTTCATCTGTTGCTCGCAGAGCAGAGCGAGTGGAGAGAGCCGGACCCCGGCATTCGCCATGCCGCAGGCAACCGCTGGGATGCGGCGGCTTTGCAATCGCGCATTTCGCCGTTGCTCGAAAGTAAAGTGCGGCGGGAGCTCGAGCCTTTCCTGCGCGGCATGCGACGGCGGCTGGACCGGGATCGCGGTCGCATTCACGAATATCATCAAGACCTGCGGCTCGACGCGCTGAAGCGACACACGGCGCTCGCCGGCGCCGCGAACGACAAGGCGGAAGCAGAGCGCAGGCGCGAGACCCTGCGGATGGCGGCGATCGAGCGGGAATACGCCGCGAAGATCGAGGACCTGCGCCACAACTACGCACTGCGCGTGACGGTCGACTGGGTTCAGACACTGGAAGTCTTCCTGCCGGTCCATCGTTACGAGGTGCTCATCAGGCGTCGCAAGGGCGAGAGGCTCGTACCGCTCGACTGGCACGCCACGGTTCGCTCACCTGAGCTGCCGGTTTGCGAGCATGGGCTGGGGCTCGACCATGTGCGCCTCGTTTGCGATGAGCGGCTTCACCTCACGGACGCCGCCGGACAGGCGCCCTGCGCTTCCTGCGGCAAGACGTGGTGCCGCGCCTGCGAGCCGGCAAAGTGCCCGCGCTGCGGGGAGACAGAAAGCCGCGCCGAACCGGTCACCCTGCCGCAACAAGGCGCATGAGCGTTCGCAGGTCATCAGCCTGATCGAGCGCCCAGACTGCCTCGATCACCCGATCGGCTTCGCACGAGGGGCATCCCGCCGCAGCGAGATCGCGCAGCTTCTGTGCAATTTCCGCATCGGTCATCGGCAGGGCAAGGCTGCCGCGCGCGTGCATCACCTCGGCGGTGAATACTTTGCCGCCGGCCGCCGTTGCGCTCACGCGTGCGGCGCCGACCGGCATGGCCGGATCGACCTCCGCGTGCACCCGCGCGCGAAAGGCGGCAACCGTCTCCTCCATGATCAGAGGCTCCGAGAACTCCCGCACGCCCGCCGCGCCGAGCAGAAACACGGCGGCGACGCTGTGATGGATGCTTATCTTGGCATCCCGCTCGTTGCCGACCGGACGATCGGCGCGGGCGAGCAGGAGGGGATGCCCCGCCACGCTCACCGCCTCGATGTCGTCGGCAGCAAGCGCATGGGTGCGGCGCAGGTCGAAGCAGGCATCGATCACCGGATGCAGCACGATCCCGCAGGGATAGGGCTTGTAGGTATTCCTGGCGATCTCCCAGGTCTCTCCGAGTGCATCGAGAAGGCGCTCGCGTTTGAGCTCGTCACCGAAAGCGTGCGCCCAGCCCTGCGGCCCTTCGATCGCGGCCGGTGCCGCGGTGCATCCGGCTTCTGCTGCGATGGCGGCAAGCAGCCCATTGCGCGCGGCATTTCCCACGCCGAAGCTCTTGGCATCCGTGGCGAGGCTCTCGACGATCCCGGCAGACTGGCTGGCAGCAATCCCGATCGCGTGCGCGATGGCGTGCGCATCGAGACCGAGCAGCTTGGCGCAGCCGGCCGCGGCGCCGAACACCCCGCAGGTGGCGGTGATGTGGAGGCCGCGGGCGTAATGGCCGGGGGAAACCGCATTGCCGAGACGGCACGCGATCTCCACGCCGAGCACGAACGCGTGCAGCAGTTGCGGGCCGGCGAGGCCGCGCTCCTCGGCAAGGGCAAACAGCGGCGGCGCCACCGGCGCGGTCGGATGAATCACCGTTTCCAGATGGGTGTCGTCGAAATCGAGCAGGTTGGCGCTGATCGCATTTACAAACGCGGAATTGAGGATGTCGAGGCGCTCGGAGCGCCCGAAGACTGTTGCGCGGGGCGCACCGGCAAGGCCGGCAACGAGACGTATGAGCCGATCGACATCGGGATGGCTCGCCGCGCCCAGCGAGGTCCCGATCGCATTGAGCAGCGAGCGCTTCGCTTCATGCCGAACGGAGGCGGGAATATCGGCCCAGCTCGACCGCGCGAGGAAATTGCCCCAGGCCGCGGTGACACTTTCGTTGCCGGCAGCATTCACTGCGCCAAGGGGCCGTTGCATCGATCGGCTTTTCAGTTGCGCCGGGAACGCCGGCGGCAGTCGGCCAGGATGGCCGCAGCTGCGTTGTGACCAGGCGCTCCGGTCACCCCGCCGCCGGGGTGCGCGCCTGATCCGCAGTGATATAGCCCGCGCAGGGGAGAGCGATAATCGGCGTAGCCAAGAGCCGGACGGGCCCAGAACAACTGGTCGAGCGTGAGCGCACCGTGAAATATGTCGCCATCGAGGAGCCCGAAGCGCTCCTCCAGATCGAGCGGGGTCAGGGCTTGGCGGCCAAGAATGCTGGCCTTGAAACCGGGCGCATAACGCTCGACCGTCTCGGTCATCAGGTCGGCGACCTCCTCCCGATGATCGTTCCAGGAAACTCCGCCCGGCAATTGCGGAGCCACGTGCTGGCAGAACAGGCTTGCGACATGGGCTCCCCTCGGGGCCAGCGTGTCGTCCAGCGTGGAGGGGATGAGCATCTCGACGATGGGCTCGCGGCTCCATCCGTAGAGGCGCGCATCGCAGAACGCCCGGTCCATGTAGGCGAGGCTGGGCGCGAGAATGATACCGGCGGTGTGATGGTCCGCGATCGCGCGGCCGGGCCGCGCGCGAAAGCTCGGCGGCTGCGAGAGCGCGACATTCATGCGGAACGTCCCGGAGCCGCAGCGCCAGCGCCGCATGCGGCGCAGGAAGGCGGCCGGGAGCACGCTCTCGGGTACGAGCGAGGTGTAGAGCAGCTTCGGGTTGACGTTGGCAGCAACCATTTTGGCGCGAATGACGTCTCCGCTCGCGAGGACGACGCCCGCTGCCCGATCTTTCTCGACCAGGACCTCCCGCACCGGGGCGTCGGTCCTGATCTCCGCGCCGAAGCTCGTCGCGGCGCGGGCCATGGCCTCGCTGATCGCTCCCATCCCGCCGATCGCATGGCCCCAGACGCGTTTCTTTCCGTTCACCTCGCCGAAGGCGTGATGCAAAAGCACATAGGCAGTGCCGGGCGTATAGGGGCTGGCATAATTCCCCACGATGGAATCGAAGCCGAACAGGGCTTTGACCAGATCGCCCTCGAACCAGCCATCGAGATAATCGCCCGCCGATCTGGTGAACAGATCGAATAGCGCGTTCAGGGATTGCGTGGACAGCCGGCGAATCCTGTTGCCGAGCCGGCCTGCTTTCAGTAATTCGCGCAGGGATTTTGGACTCAGTCCGCGCATGAGGTTGGGCGGCGCTTGCAGAACGAGTTCGCGCAGGAGATCGGCAGCGGCGTCGAGCTCGCGCTCGAACGCATCGTATCGCTCCCCGTCAGCGCAGCTCTGCTTTGCCACCTCGGCTCGCGTGGCACCCTCGGTCGCGAGGAGATAGCGGCCGTCGAGCGCAGGGACAAAGTTTTGCGCGCGCCGCTCGACAATCTTCAGACCATTCGCAGCGAGCCCGAGGTCGGCAATCACCCTGGGATTGAGAAGGCTCACCGTGTAGGCCGCGGTGGAATTGCGGAATCCGGGCAGGAATTCTTCCGTGACTGCGGCGCCGCCGACGATGTGCCTTCGTTCCACGACTTTGACTTTGAGCCCTGCCCTGGCGAGATAGGCCGCGCAGGTGAGCCCGTTGTGACCCCCGCCGACGACGACGACATCGTAGGTTTGCATGTCTTCCGCTCGATCACCTGGCGTACCGCCAAGCGGCTGCCGCATCAGCTCCGGCATCTCCCCCGCACGGCATGATCCATTCGCGCCGCCGATAGCATGCCTGCGAAAATCTCCCCCTCACGCCACCTGCGCGTCGGCAGATCAAAAGCCGGGCTGGGCCTGTTCGCTCGCGTGCCCATCCGCAAAGGCCAGTTTATCGTCCGCTACAGCGGCAGGAAGATCCCGACCGAGACCGCCGACGTGCTCGACACGCGGTATCTGTTCGAGGTCAACTCGCGCTGGACCATCGATGGCGCCACCCGCAGGAACCGCGCCCGCTACATCAACCACTCATGCCGCCCTAATGCCGAGGTTTATTTCGTCAAGCATGCGATCAAGATCCGCGCGATCAAGAACATCAAGCCGGGCCACGAGATCACCTATCACTACGGCCGCAACTACGTCGAGGCGTTCATCAAGCCGGCCGGCTGCAGGTGCCTGGCATGCGCGCGCAAGCGCGCGAGGGAGCGAGCCGAGCGCCGCGCCCGGTTGCGCCGGCGAGGGGCCAGGCAACGTGCCAAGCGGCGGAAGTAGGGTGAATTGGACCGGCCGCACGTATCCGCTGCCCGCAACGCAGTTGTGCGGCATCACCCACCGCAACGGCATCTGCCGCCGCGCGCGCCGCCGTGGAGGTCACCACGCATGCTCGCGGCCGTCGTGGTTGAAGAACTTGCCGGAATCGCGCGGCCCAAGCCGCTCGAGCAGCGCCCGCATGGCCGCCACGCTGTCCTCGACGCGCAACGGCGCACCCGCTCCGCCCATGTCCGTCCTGACCCATCCGGGATTGACCACCACGCATGTGATGCCGCGAGCGGCGAGGTCGGCAGCGACGCTGCGCATGGCCATGTTCACGGCTGCCTTCGAGGTGCGATAGGCAATCGAGCCGCCGGACGTGTTGTCCGTGAGCGAGCCCATTCCGCTGGTGAGGGTGACGATCAATCGCCGCTGGCTGCGCGCGATATGATCGACGAAAGCCTCGACCACGCGCAACGGCCCCATCGTATTCACTTTGAGGACATGAGCCCAGTTGTCGTAATCGACATGGCCGGTCCGTTGCCCCGATGTCCCCGATACCCCGGCATTATTGACGAGCAGGTCGATGGCCTCGTTTCCCACTTGGCCCACAGCGCTGCGCACGCTCCTGGCATCAGTGACATCCATTGGCAGCATCGTCAGCTTGCCGCCCGAGCCGGCCGCCAATTTCGCGAGCTTTGTCGCGCCGTCGGGATCGCGGCAGGCCGCGAATACCGTCCAGCCCTCGCCAGCGTACTGGCGCGCGAGCTCGAGACCGATCCCGCGATTGGCGCCCGTGATCAGGACAGCCGGCATTGGGAGTATTGCGATCCCGGGTGGCTTTTCAGTGCGCGACCGCGTTTGCCTCGTAAGGGCGAGGCATCGCCTCGCCCTTTGCTCACGCCTGGTTCAACTTGGCCGAGGGCCGGGCGCGAAGTCGACATCCTTCGTCTCGGGTCCCCATGCGGCTCCGATGAAGATCAAAGCGGCCCCGATCACGACCAGGACGAGCACCGTGTAGTTGAAGGGCATGAAGTGGGCGAGCCCAGCCTGATAGAACACGTAGAATGCCGGCAGGACGATCGCGAGGCTATAGCCCAGACCGAAGCCGGAGGCCCGCACCCCGGTCTGAAACCTTTCGTTGATATAGACCGTGCTGAGCGCCCCGGGTGCTACGACCAACACGGTGGTGACGGTCGTCAGCAGGGTGATCATCGGCGTGTTGCCGGGAGCGGTGTTCAACAGCAGGTAGTAGAAGAACGTGCCGAGCACGGCGCTCACGGCGCTGGCCGCCTTGAGATAAGCTCGCCGGCCTATGCGTTGGCTGATCGCGCCGCCGATCACATACACGACGGCGAGCACGATATAGGCAATGACCAGCGCGAATGTCAGATTGACGCCCCTCACCCCCATCTGGGTTGCCAGCAAACCGGGCATGACGGCCAGTGATGCGTTCAGCAATAGCCAGAAACCCGTCATCACGACGAAAACCTGCAGGAAGCTGCGCAGATTGTCGCCTGTGAACAGGGTCTTGATCGGTGACTCGGTGTGAGTGGCCTTGTCGGCTTTTTTCCAGACCTCCGACTCTTCTACCGAGCGCTGATAATAGAAGGCGAGCGCGAAAGCCATGGCGGCTCCGACAAGGAACGGTATCCGCCATCCCCATTGCACGTAAGGTGAGCCCAGACCCCCGGCCGGCAGCACGAGCAGCACCGCCAGAGTCACCAGCGAAATCGCGGCGGTTCCCACCGATGCGGCGCTTTGGATTACTGCACCGTAGAATCCCCGCTTGGGCTTGGGGCAGTGCTCCATGGCGAGCGGATTGGCCGAGGTGTACTCTCCGCCGAGGAAGATTCCGTCGATCAGGCGCAGCGCGATGAAGATGAAGATCACCGCGGCGCCCCAGCGCTCGTAGCCGGGCAGAAGGGCGATCAGGAGGGTCACGATGCCAAAGCCCGTGACCGCGACCACAGTCGTGCGTTTCCTGCCCAGCGTGTCTGCGAAATGCCCGAATATCAGAGCGCCCAACGGCCTGCCGATCAACGTCGTCGCGAAGATCATTGCCGAGGCGACAGCCGCCGTCGTCGGAGACAGCGTGCCAGGGATGAAATAGGCGATGGCCGGGGCCAGCGCGATCACCGGCAGGAAGATGTCGTAGTTGTCGACGAAGAATCCAATGAACGCTCCCAATATGGCCCTTCGCGCCTGCGGCGTGAGCGCCTCTTCCTTTTGGTATGCAATCTCCGTCCCTCGTGCTGCCGTGTCCATCATTGTCTCTCCGTTTAACCGCAACTTGATCGAGCTATCTGCTGCGCTTGCAGAATCGCAGGGTGGGCAAAGGAGCCGGCGCTTACGCCGGCGACGTGCCCGCGCGCGTGGGCACGGCGCGCAAGAGCGCGCCTTTGCCCACCCTGCGAATGCGATCCGATTTCATCGGGATATGCTGCACTGGCCGGGGCATGCTTCTAAAGCCTGGCCAGATTCGTCGCTGGATTTGCGAGATCCTCGGCCCGCACCGCCTTTCGCTGCTGCATCAGCCGCTTCGCCGCGCGCAGCTCGCGCGGTGCATTTGCCGCGACGACACCGGCGATGCTCTCTCCGTCGAGATAAAACAAGCTGAAGCTTTCGCTGCCGAGCGCGCCGCGCACCACCGGCTCGGACCAGCGCGCCGGCACACCGAGCATTTGCAGATTGAGGTCGTATTGATCCGACCAGAACCAGGGCAGCTCGTCGTAGCGCGCCTCCTTCCCGAGCGCTGCCTTGGCTGCGACGATGGCCTGGTTCTGCGCGTTCGCCCACGACTCCAGCCGTATCCGCGCTCCGAGGCAGCCGAGCGGCATGTTCGCCACGTCGCCCGCCGCGAAGACGCTCGGGTCCGACGTTTGCGTGCGCTCGTCCACGATGATTCCGTTGTCGATTTCCAGTCCCGCAGCCTGCGCCACGGCGACATTGGGCGTGATCCCGATCCCAGCAACTGCCGCGTCGCCGCGCACGCTCGTTCCGTCACTGAACGTCACCACGACGGCGTCGGCGGCATCCTCAATGGCTGCCACTCCCACGCCGAGCCTAAACGCGACGCCATGGCGCTCGTGGAGTTGCAGCAGGTGCTGTGAAATCTCCGGCGGCGCCGCCCGCGCGCAGATCCTCGGCAGCGGCTCGATCACGGTGACGCTTGCGCCGCGCTTGCGCGCAGTCGCGGCCACTTCGAGCCCGATCCAGCCGGCCCCGATCACGATCAGATGCGCACTTTGGGCGAGACGCGGGCGCAGCAGGAGCGCATCGTCGATGGTGCGCAGATAGTGCAGTCGCGGCGAGTCCGCGCCCGGAACGCCGAGCCTGCGGGGAGCCGATCCCGTGCAGAGTATCAAGCGGTCGTAGGCGATCGTCTCGCCGTTGGTCAGCGCAACGGAGCGCGACGCGCGCTCGATCGCACTGACGCCCACGCCGGCACGAACGTCGAGTCCGAGCTCGGCGTATGCATCGCGCTTGAACAGGTGGGTCGAGTCGGGCTCGGCCATGCCCGCGAGAACGGCCTTTGACAGCGGCGGCCGCTCGTGCGGCGGGTGCGCCTCGTCTCCGGCGAGCACGATGCGGCCGGTGAATCCTTCGCTGCGCAGCGTCTTTGCCGCCCAGCCTCCGGCTTGCCCGGCACCGGCAACGACAATTGTGTCAAGGCTCATTTCGGAATGGCCTTGGCACGGCGTGTCTGTCCGTCGATTCCGCCGATCACCGCCCATTCGGCAAACAGGTCAGGCGACTGCGTGAAGTCGCGCGGCTGCCACCCCGCGTCGAGCTGATCCTCGTCCGTGTAGTATTCGACCAGCGCTCCAGCCGGATTCTTCACGTACCAGAAATACGCGGAGGAGATCGGGTGTCGTCCAGGACCAAGCTCGGTCTCCCAACCGCATTGGCTGATGTGGAGCCCGCCGCCGAACACCTCATGGATATCGCGAACCGTAAACGCTACGTGATTGAGTCCGCGCTTGGGAACGGGCGGCTGCAGCAGGAACATGTCGTGATGGCCGCCTTTGGGAGAGCAACGTAGAAATACCGCGCTTTTCGGGTATCGGTCGGATACACAGAAGCCGAGCTTCTCGACATAGAAGCGCTCCAGCTCGACCAGGCAGTCCGTGAAGAACACGACGTGCCCGACCTCTACCGGTTCAGCGTGGTCATATATTTTGCTGCGCTCATTGACCTCACGGCCCGGCAGACCCCAGGCGTTCATCGGGATGCCGCGGGTTTCGATGTTACGCTTGCGCGTCACCCGGAAACCGAGGGCCAGCCCGTTCGGGTCGACGGTACCAAGCGTCGCCGCGCCCTCGTCCCAGTGCCCGGCGCTGCCGAGCTGCGCCCGCAGACGGTCGAGATCCTTGCCGTCCTCCACCCCCCAGATGACATGGCGCAGAGTCGGCCCTGGCTCTATGGCGGGAGGAAGCTTTGGATCGTCCGCCGGTCGAACGAGCACCTCGCAGCCGTTCAACGTCTCGAAGTCCAGCGCACCGTCCGCCTCGCGCACCAGCCGCAGGCCCCAGTCGAGGAAGAACTTCCGGCACTTACCCACGTCCTCGACGCCGTAAGTGACGCGGTCAATACCCAAGACGCTCATGCGAATCTCCATCTCTCGGCAACGGCTTGCCTGCCAGAAAATCCAATTGATCCCGTTTCGACTTGGCTCGAGCCTCGGATCAGTCTGCCCAGGGCAGCGGCGTCTCGTTCATCCCCCAGTAGAGGCTCTTCTGACGCTTGTACTGCAGGATGCCGAGCCGCCCCTTCTCGGTTCCGACGCCGCTCTCCTTGATTCCGCTGAATGGCGTCGAGATCGAAAACTGCTTGTAGGTGTTGATCCACACCGTGCCTGTCTCGAGGGCG